>NZ_JBITSH010000007.1:0-360949 GCF_044540535.1 Streptomyces sp. NPDC085937
TCTCAGGCCGGCTACCCGTCGTCGCCTTGGTGAGCCATTACCTCACCAACAAGCTGATAGGCCGCGGGCTCATCCTGCACCGCCGGAGCTTTCGATCATCCAAGATGCCTAGGATGATCAGTATCCGGTATTAGACCCCGTTTCCAGGGCTTGTCCCAGAGTGCAGGGCAGATTGCCCACGTGTTACTCACCCGTTCGCCACTAATCCCCACCGAAGTGGTTCATCGTTCGACTTGCATGTGTTAAGCACGCCGCCAGCGTTCGTCCTGAGCCAGGATCAAACTCTCCGTGAATGTTTACCGGTAATCCGGTGCACACATCACGAGAGCGGAACGTCGGGAGGAATAGTCCCGACGTTCACAGCGTCCTCGCTGTGTTTATTTCAAAGGAACCTCGACCATCCGAAACCGGATGGACGGGGTATCAACATATCTGGCGTTGACTTTTGGCACGCTGTTGAGTTCTCAAGGAACGGACGCTTCCTTTGTACTCACCCTCTCGGGCTTTCCTCCGGGCGCTTCCCTTCGGTCTTGCGTTTCCGACTCTATCAGATCTTTCCGATCCGATTTCCTCGGTGCTTTCCAGCGCCAGCGCTTTCGCGCTTTCCCTTTCCGGCGGTTCCGACTTTATCAGATCCAGTTTCTCGCTCTGACCCCCAGTCAGCGGGGCTTGTCTTCCCGGCCGTTGGGCCGTTCCGACGTCTCAAACCTTAGCGGACTCTCTCCGTGTTCCCCAAATCGGGAGTGCGGAATTGAATTCGGACATGCCGATGTCGATCCCGCTGGGAGGTCGTACTGAGGTGTGATGCCGCTGTCGCGGCGGAAGTGCTGCCGGAGAACCGTTACGGCCCCGTGGCAACCCGAAGAACCTTACGGATCGGGTGGGGGCGCGTCAAGTACCCACGCCCAAGATCTTTCGTACCGGGGTCGAGCCCCGGTCAGTCCAGGTCGGTGAGGCGTCCGCCGGCGTCCGGCTGGGCGTCCTCCACCCGACGCAGGAGGCGGGTGAGGACGTCGCCGAGGGTCGCCCGCTCGTCGTGGTCGAGGTCCTGCAGGAGGTCCGCCTCGAAGACGGTGGCCATCCGCATGGCCTCCTGCCACTTCTCCCGGCCGGCCGGGGTGAGCTCCACGATGACACGCACCCGGTTGTTCTCGTCCCGCTCCCGGGTGACCAGACCTTCCGTGACCATGCGGTCGATGCGGTGGGTCATGGCGGCCGGCGTCAGACCCAGGCGCTTGGCCAGGTCACTGGGGCCCATGCGGTAGGGGGCGCCGGAGAGGACGAGGGCCTTGAGGACCTCCCAGTCGGCGTTGGTGATGCCGAGCTCGGCGGTCTGACGGCCGTAGGCGACGTTCATGCGGCGGTTCAGCCGGGACAGCGCGTTGACGATCTTCTCGACCTGGGGGTCGAGGTCCTGGAACTCGCGCTGGTAGGCGGCGATCTGCTCTTCGAGTGTCGGCTCTTCGACGCCGGGGGTGTCGCCCATGCCCCGCAGTATGGCACGACCCTTCTTTGCCTTGAAGTCCTTCTCTATGTACTCTTTAGCTTCGAACTTTAGCTTCTAAGTCTTCACTCCTAACGTGTGAGAGAGGTGAACGTGACCAGGGCGATGGGCGCAGCGATGCGCCGGATTCACGTGGGCAACGCACTCAGCGCTTTCGGGCTGGGCTTCACGGTCCCGTACCTGTACGTCTACGTGGCGCAGGTGCGCGGGCTGGGACCGGTGACGGCGGGGCTCGTCCTCGCCGTCTTCGCCGTGGCCGCGCTGATCGTGCTGCCGCTGGCCGGGCGGGCCATCGTCCGGCGTGGCCCGCTTCCGGTGCTGCTCGCCGCCTTGGTCACCGCCGCGATCGGGGCGCTGAGCCTCGGACTGTCGGGCAGCGCGGCGACCGTGCTGCTGTCGGCGGCGGCGCTCGGTGCCGGACAGGCGGTCATGCAGCCGGCGCTCGCGACGATGATCGTGGAGTGCTCCGGTCCGGAGACCCGGTCCCGGGCGTTCGCCATGCAGTTCTTCCTGCAGAACCTCGGGCTCGGCGTCGGCGGTCTCATCGGCGGTCACCTGGTGGACCCGAGCAAAGCGGGCTCCTTCACCCTTCTCTTCTCCCTCGAAGCGGCGATGTTCCTGCTGCTCGTCGTGGTGATGGCGACGGTGCGGACGCCGCGCTCGCCGCGGCTCGACGGCGCCCCCGCCCAGTCGGGCGGCAGCAGCTGGAAGCAGCTGTTGGGCAACCGGGCGATGGTGCAGCTGTGCGTGCTGGGCTTCGTGCTGTTCTTCGCCTGCTACGGCCAGTTCGAGTCGGGCCTGAGCGCCTACGGCGTCGAGGCCGCCGGGATCTCCACGTCCGCGCTGGGGACGGCACTGGCGGCGAACACGCTGGTGATCGTCGTCGCGCAGTTCGCGGTGCTGCGCTTCGTGGAGCGGCGCAAGCGGTCGCGGGTGATCGCCTCGGTCGGTCTCATCTGGGCCGTGGCGTGGGCCGTGGCCGGGTACGCGGGCCTGGGCCACGGGAGCCAGACGATGGCGACCGCCGCGTTCGTGTCGACGTACGCGCTCTTCGGGCTCGGGGAGGCGATGCTCTCGCCGACGCTGGCGCCGCTGGTGGCCGATCTCGCGCCGACCGGCATGGCCGGTCAGTACAACTCGGCCTTCGCGCTGGTGAAGCAGCTCGCGCTGGCCGTGGGACCGGCCGTGGGCGGCCCGCTGGGCGCCTCGCTGCACGCGCCGTACATCGTGGTCTTCCTGTTGTTCTCGCTGGGCATCACCGTGCTGGCCGTGCGGCTGGGGCGGCAGCTCACCGAGGTGCAGGACCATCCGTCGATGGCGCGCAGCCGGGTGGTGGCGCAGGGCGGTGCGGAGCAGGCAGCGGCGCGCGCCTGACCGCACGCCCCACCTGTCACACGGCGACGCCGGCGGGCTGGGGCAGCAGGAACTCGCACCAGACCGCCTTGCCGCCACCCGGTGTGCGCCGGCTGCCCCAGGTGGAGGCGATCGTCGCGACGATGGCGATGCCCCGGCCGGCCTCGTCGCCGGGCTCCGCGCGACGGCGCCTCGGCAGGTGGTCGTCGCCGTCGGTGACCTCGATGATCAAACGGCGGTCTGTGCGGCGCAGCCGCAGCCGCATCGGGGGTGTGCCGTGCTGGAGGGAGTTGGCGACCAGTTCGCTGGTCGCCAGCACGCCCAGGTCGTGCAGTTCGGCGGGGAATCGCCAGCTGGTCAGCACGCCCGACGCGAAGGCACGCGCGCGGGGTGCCGCCTCGACCCCGCCCAGCAGTTCGAGCGCGGCGTTGCGGAACAGCTCGCTCTCCGCCCCCGTACGCGCGGGATGCTGCAGGACCAGGACGGCGACGTCGTCGTCGTGGTCCGGGGTGACGCCGGCCGAGCGGACCAGGCGGTCGCAGACGACCTGAGGGCTGCCGGTGGCTCCGGCCAGGGCCCGCTCCAGGGCGGCGATGCCCTCGTCGAGGTCCTCGTCACGGCGCTCGACGAGCCCGTCGGTGTAAAGGACGGCGGTCGAGCCCGGGCCGAGCGGCACGGACCCCGAGGAGTGCATCCAGCCGCCGGTGCCGAGCGGGGGGCCGGTCGGTTCGTCGGCGCGCCGCACGGTGCCTTTCTCGTCCCGGACCAGGATGGGGAGGTGGCCCGCGGAGGCGTACACCAGGCGTCCCTCGTTGGGGTCGTGGATGGCGTACACGCAGGTGGCGATCTGGTTGGCGTCGATCTCCATGGCGAGGCCGTCGAGCAGCTGCAGCACCTCGTGCGGCGGGAGGTCGAGGCGCGCGTAGGCCCGGACGGCCGTGCGCAGCTGGCCCATGACGGCGGCGGCCCGCACGCCCCGGCCCATCACGTCGCCGATGACCAGGGCGGTGCGGCCGCCGCCGAGCGTGATCACGTCGTACCAGTCGCCGCCGACGGCCGCCTCGGTGCCGCCGGGGTGGTAGGTCGCCGCGATCCGCAGGTCGTCGGGCTCCTCGAGCTCCTGGGGGAGGAGGGAGCGCTGCAGGGTGACGGCGGTCTCGCGCTGTCTGCGCTCGCTGGCGCGCAGCCGCTCGGCGGCCTCGGCGTGGTCGGTGACGTCGGTGGCGAAGACCAGCACCCCGCGGCCGTCGCCCTCGCCGGCCGGGGTGCAGGTGAACGTGTAGGAGCGGCCGTCGGGGGCCTTGCGTGACTTCACCGTGCGGGGCTTGCCGCTGCGCAGGACCTGGTCGAGGAGGGGAAGCAGCCCCAGCTCGTCGAGTTCCGGGAGCGCTTCCCTGGCGGGCGCGCCGAGGGGGCGGACGCCGAAGGCGGCCGTGTAGGCGTCGTTGACGTAGGCGATGCAGTGTTCCGGGCCGTGCACCAGGGCGACGAGGTAGGGGACGCGGTCCAGGACCTCGCGCACCGCGAGTTCGTCCACCGCGGGCGCGGGGCGCTCGCCGTCGGTGAGCTGTTCGGCGCGGGCCGCGGGCACGGAGCCCTCTCCCCGCCGGTCCGGGGAAACCGTCTGCTCGGTCCGCGCTGCGGCGCGGCGCTGCGTTCCGGGGAGCCGGGCGCTCCAGCGCGTGAAGTTCACGAATGTTTGCCTCGTGTAGTTGTCGGCGGCCGGATACCGGGACCGGCCGGGGCCCGGGGGCCGCACCGGGGGCGGGCCGTCCCGCCCCGCGGTGGTGGCCCAGTCTGGCAGGGTCCGGCCGGGCCGACATCCGCTAGACGCCGGTCCGGCCGCGAGAGTTCCTGGGTCCGGTCAGGACGACCCCTTCGGGTCGTGCGGTGGGTCCTGGGAAGGCTTTCCACCGGCCGCCAGTTCGAACTCCGCCCGAGGATGTTCGAGTGAACCGAGCGAGACGATCTCCCGTTTGAAGAGCCCCGCGAGCGTCCACTCCGCGGCCACGCGCGCTTTCCGGTTGAAGGTCGGCACCCGGCTGAGGTGATAGGTCCGGTGCATCAGCCAGGCGGGGTAGCCCTTCAGCTTGCGCCCGTAGACCTGGGCGACCCCCTTGTGCAGCCCCAGGGAGGCGACGGAACCGGCGTACTTGTGGGCGTACGTCTCCAGGGGTTCGCCGCGCAGGGCGTGGACGACGTTGTCACCGAGCACCCGGGCCTGGCGCAGGGCGTGCTGCGCGTTGGGGGCGCACTCCCGCCCCTTCTCCCCCGCGGTGACGTCGGGCACGGCGGCGGCGTCACCGGCGGCCCAGGCGTGGGCGGCACCCTCGACGGCCAGTTCGGCGGTGCAGCGCAGCCGGCCCCGCTCGTTCAGCGGCAGGTCGGTGGCCGCCAGCACCGGGTGCGGCTTCACCCCGGCCGTCCATACGACCGTCCGCGTCGGGAAACGCGATCCGTCGCTCAGTACGGCCACCCGGTCGGCGCAGGACTCCAGGCGCGTCTCCAGACGTACGTCGATGTTGCGCCGCCGCAGTTCGGTGACCGTGTAGCGGCCCATCTCCTCGCCCACCTCGGGCAGGATCCGGCCGGACGCCTCCACGAGGATCCACTTCATGTCCTCGGGGCGGAGGTTGTGGTAGTACCGCGCGGCGTACCGGGCCATGTCCTCCAGCTCGCCGAGCGCCTCCACGCCCGCGTAGCCGCCGCCGACGAAGACGAACGTCAGCGCGGCGTCCCGGACGGCGGGGTCGCGCGTGGAGGAGGCGATGTCCATCTGCTCCAGCACGTGGTTGCGCAGTCCGATGGCTTCCTCCACCGTCTTGAAGCCGATGGCGTGGTCGGCGAGGCCCGGGATCGGCAGGGTGCGCGCCACGGAGCCGGGGGCGAGGACCAGTTCGTCGTACGCGATCCGCTGCCCGTCCGTGCCTTCCTCGTCGGTGGCCGGCGTGCGCACGGTGGCCGTCCGCGCGGCGTGGTCGACGGCGGTGGCCTCCCCGATGACGACGCGGCACCGGTCGAGGACACGACGCAGCGGTACGACGACATGGCGAGGGGAAATGGCACCGGCGGCCGCTTCGGGAAGGAAGGGCTGATACGTCATGTACGGATCCGGCGTGACGACCGTGATCTCGGCGTCGCCTCTCGCGAGCTCCCGTTTCAGCCTTCGTTGCAGGCGCAGGGCCGTGTACATCCCGACGTAGCCGCCGCCGACAACGAGAATGCGCGCACGTTCCTTCACCATCCCATGACGCACCCGTCGCTTCCGTTTGTCCACAGCCTCGACGAATTGTGTGACCGGAGGACTTCACCGGCCGTGGTTGGCCGATTTACCGACCCACACCCCCTTTCCGCAGGTCACACCGGATGATCGCCACCCATTCGGGGGAACATTCAGGACGTATACGACTCGTGCTCCGATCGAGGGGCGCTCCGTGCGGAACGTGCCCCTTCTGAATTGACTCCCGCTCAACTATGTTCGTGTGTCGACGGGGTGCAGGGGGATGTGCTCATCGGGTCCGCGACGGGCGGGACCGACAGGCCGGTCCCGTTCCACACGCCCCGGTCGTCAATGGCGGGGAGAGTCTCCGGGGGGAGACGTCATTACCGGGGGAATACACATGCATGTTCAGGACTCTCATTGGTCGTCCGCTGTCGCCGCCGGCGCCACGATGAGCGCGGCCTCGGGCGGACGCCCGGACGGCGGACGCACCACACCGCTGCGCGTGGACGCGCAGCGGAACCTGGAGCACGTGCTGCGCGCCGCGCGTGAGGTCTTCGGCGAGCTGGGCTACGGCGCGCCCATGGAGGACGTGGCCCGCCGGGCCCGGGTCGGTGTGGGCACCGTGTACCGGCGGTTCCCGAGCAAGGACGTGCTGGTACGGCGGATCGCCGAGGAGGAGACCTCCCGGCTGACCGAGCAGGCGCGTGCGGCGCTGGGCCAGGAGGACGAGCCGTGGTCGGCGCTGTCCCGCTTCCTGCGCACGTCGGTCGCCTCCGGCGCGGGGCGGCTGCTGCCGCCGCAGGTGCTGCGGGTCGGTGTGGCGGAGGAGCGGGGTCTGCCGGAGCACGCGCGGCTGCCGCAGCAGCGGACGCAGCCGGCGGGGGAGTTGCGGCTGGTGCCGGAGGAGCGGGCGGAGGACGACGCGGGGGCGGCGGAGCTGCTCGACGTCGTCGGTCAGCTGGTGGACCGGGCGCGGGCGGCGGGTGAGCTGCGGGCGGACGTGTCCGTGTCGGACGTGCTGCTGGTGATCGCCACGTCGGCGCCTTCGTTGCCGGATGCGGCGCAGCAGGCGGCGGCGTCGGCGCGGTTGCTGGACATCCTCCTGGAGGGCCTCCGCAGCCGCCCCTCCTGACCCAGGGTCACTTTTCCGCCACCCAGGCCGGCACCCGCGGGGCCCATACCCCCCCCCCGGGCGCCGGCCTGCGTACGTGAGCCCCAGGCGGCACGACTGCCCGCGGCTAGCGGTGCTGTGGCCGCGTACGGCGGGGAGGGGACGGGGTGGGGGTGGGCGCCCGCAGCGGCCGGCACGTCAACACCCCGCACCCCACAGACACGCCCCATCGCGCCAGACCGAGGACGACCACCCCCCCCCCGGCCCCGCACCACCCACCCCACCGTGGGCGGTCCACCAGCCCCGGCGGCAGCCCTCGGCGACAGCCCTCAGCGCAGCCCCCTCAACGGGACCCCGCTGCCCCCGCCCCCAGCGCCCCCCGCTGCGGCGCGATCCCCCCCGGCACCGCCCGCTGCCGCGCCGGCGTCCCCGTCCAGCACGTCCCCCGCCGCGCCAGCAGCCTCCGCAGCCACACCTCCAGCGCCACCAGATCCGCCAGCCCGTCCAGCGGCAGCGCCTCCCCCTCCGCCGCCCCCCGCAACGCCTTGCGCACCACCCGCGCCTCCACCAGCCCCGCCTCCGCCAGCAACGGCGTGTCGAACAGCGAGATCAGCGTTCCCGCCGCCACCCGCAGCCCCGTCCGCGCCGCGACCGCCGACGTGGCCACCCCCGGCGTCCCCCACCCCGCCGGCAGATCCCGCACTCCCGCACCCTCCAGCACCGACCGCAGGATCGACGCCCGGGCCCCCGGCTGCACCCGCAGCGCCTCCGGCAGGGCGCGGGCCGCCCGCACCACCTGGTTGTCGAGAAACGGCGTGTGCAGCCGCTGCGACCGGATCTCCGCCGCCTGCTCCAGCACCCGCACGTCCGCCGCGTACCGCGCCAGCGCCGCCCGCGCCCGGAAGTCCCCCGGCCGCTGCCCCGGCCCGACCTCGGACCGCCATGTCGACGCCTGGAGGCGAACCGATACTTCAGCCAGCGCCTCACCGGTCAGCCAACGCGCCGCGGGCCCGGGTCTCCCCCAGGTCAGCGCTGCCAGCGAGGCGTCCGCGGCCCCGCCCGGCCCGTCGTCGCCGAGCTTCCGCCGCAGCAGCCGCTCCGCGAGGGACTCCAGCCCCGTCCGGTACGGCGTCCGCGCCAGCCGCCGCGCCGCGGCGTAGACGCGCGCCGGCACCATCACGGACCCGTCCGCCTTGGCGAGGGCGGCGACCGGCCGCACCAGGTGCCGCCGCTTGCGGTCCAGCAGCAGGTCGGCCAGGCGCGCCGGGTGCGCGTCGAGCACCTGCTTGGCGCCGTACCCGGTGAAGTGGTCCGCGCTGCCCGCCGCGAGCCGCGCCCGGTGCCGCGCGGCAGCGACCAGGGACGGCCCCGGCTCGTCGGTCAGCGGCCCGTCCAGCTCGACGTACGGAAGCGTCGACTCGCCGCCCGTGACCACCACGTGGTGCAGCCGCGGGTTGGCGGCCAGCGCACCGGCCCGCTCCAGCTCGCCCTCGTCGCGCCCGCCGGCGTCGCCGGCCGCGAGGTCGTTGAAGGTGACGGCCAGCAGCCGCTCCCCCGCGCCGGTGCCGTGCCCGAGGACGGTGCCCGGCATCCCGGGGAGCCCGGCGGCCAGCAGAGCGAGCGCCCCCGAGGCCGGCCCGCCGGACAGGTCGGCCCCGATCCCCGCGACCGGCGTGCCCCGGGCCGCCCGCCGTTCGGCCGGCCCCATCCCCGGTACGGGGCCGGGGTCCATGTCGGCCCCGGGGACGTGCCGGGGAGCGGCCAGCCGGGTCCGTACGGCCTCCACCAGCGCGTCCCGCACGGCGTCCACCGCGTGATCGGGGTCGGCGGGCGGGGCGGCGACGGCCAGCGAGGCAACGGGTTCGTACCCGGCGACCTCACGGGCACCGGCACGCAGGATCAGCGCGTGCCCCGGCGGAATGCGTTTCACGCCGTCGTACGGGGTGGAGTCCTGCAGCGCGGCGGGCACGTCGGGCGCCGCGAGCAGTGCGGCGAGGTGCCCGAAGTCGAGGTTGGCCTCGACGAGGTCGGCGAGCGGCAGGGCGGCGGTGGCGTACGCGGTGCCGCCCGCCCAGGGGGTGTAGAAGACGGGCCGGGCGCCAGCGAGGTCGCCGCACACGGTGACCCGGCGGCCGACCTGGACGACGGCCGTGTAGCTGCCCGGCCAGGCGGTGAGGTGCCGCAGCGCCCCGCCCCGGGCGGCGAAGAGGGCGACGCGCAGCTGTTCGTCGGAGGCGCCGCAGGTGCCCAGGACGGCGATGCGGGTCTGCGCGTCGGACGAGACCACCCGTACCTCGTCGGGGCGCCAGTCGCCGACCGCCCACAGGGGATCGGGGTCGCCCCACAGCAGGTGGGAGCCGACCGGCTGCACGGTCTCGCCGTCGACGCCGGTGGCACCGGCGGAGCCGACGGGGCCGTAGCCCCCGGCCGCCGCGGCGGTGCTGCTCCATCCCACCAACCACCGCATCGCCGCCTCCACAAGCTGTGGACAACCAGTGCACCGTACGAACCGGTTCCCCATGCTGCCATGAAGGAGGCGCTCGGTAACGCCGCCGGAGCGGTGTGTGCTCCGCCGAATGCGCCCCGGCGGATACACCCACCCTCCGCGGGCGTTGACCCGGTGCGCACCCGAACACCCGCCCGAGACAGGGAGATCGACGTCAGGGCGCCCGCCGCCCACCAGGCCACTTCGACGCGAATGCGCCCCCGTAGCGCGCCCCCAAAGCCACCAACGCGCCCTCAACTACCTGGGTAGAAAGGCGGATACGCCGAAAAGAGTGGCAACGATTTTCGGCCATTTCGAAGCGGTGAGATCACACTCGAACACGCTCCGTGCAGGCTCTGCGCACCACCGCGGGGCGCACGGTCCGGGAGGCGGAGCACGCCTCCCGGACCGTTCCGCCGCCCGCGGGGATGTAGGCGGCGGTGTTCCCCCAGCCCACTGGATCCAGTACAGCGGGCCGACCCACGCACCGACCATGGAACCGCTCCCGTGATGGCCGGAGAAGAGCGCACGGACGGGCGCACGGCCACACACCGGGAGCACGCCGCAACTGCGCGTATCGGACCCGTACTTCAGTACGGACCACAATCCCGCCATCCGGAAGAATGCCCCTTAACGCTTGGGATGCGGCGAACTACGCTGGGTTTACGAATGCCGCGTGGTTATGCCAGTGCGGCAGCCGTCTGTGTCGAGGGGTGGCGCATGTCCAGGGAGCAACGCGGGCCGAACGAAAAACTCGGCGCCGTTCTCGCCCTCGCGGGAATCTCGAACGCCGGCCTCGCGCGGCGCGTCAACGACCTTGGCGCACAGCGAGGACTGACGCTTCGCTACGACAAGACGTCGGTGGCGCGCTGGGTGTCGAAGGGAATGGTGCCCCAGGGTGCCGCCCCGCACCTGATCGCCGCCGCCATCGGCCAGAAGCTGGGCCGTCCCGTGCCGCTGCACGAGATCGGTCTGGCGGACGCCGATCCCGCGCCCGAGGTGGGTCTCGCCTTCCCCCGTGACGTCGGCCAGGCGGTGCGCAGCGCGACGGAGCTGTACCGGCTGGACCTCGCGGGCCGCCGTGCCGGCTCCGGCGGCATCTGGCAGTCCCTGGCCGGGTCGTTCGCGGTGAGCGCGTACGCGACCCCCGCCTCACGGTGGCTGATAACCCCGGCCGACAGCTCGGTGGCGCGCGAGGTGAGCCCGTCCGACGGCTCCGGCGCACCGCTCAAAGTCGGCCACAGCGACGTACGGAAACTGCGTGAGGCCGCGGAGGACGCCCGGCGCTGGGACTCCAAGTACGGCGGCGGCGACTGGCGTTCGTCGATGGTGCCCGAGTGCCTCAGGGTCGAGGCGGCCCCGCTGCTGCTCGGCTCCTACTCCGACGACGTGGGCCGCTCCCTCTTCGGCGCGTCGGCCGAACTCACCCGCCTCGCGGGCTGGATGGCCTTCGACACCGGTCAGCAGGAGGCGGCCCAGCGCTACTACATCCAGGCCCTGCGGCTGGCCCGCGCGGCGGCCGACGTGCCGCTCGGCGGCTACGTCCTCGCCTCGATGTCGCTGCAGGCGACCTACCGCGGCTTCGGCGACGAGGGCGTGGACCTCGCCCAGGCGGCACTGGAGCGCAACCGGGGCCTGGCCACCGCCCGCACCCTGAGCTTCTTCCGTCTGGTGGAGGCACGCGCGCACGCACGCGCCGGTGACGCCCACGCGGCCGGCGCCGCGCTGAAGGCGGCGGAGAGCTGGCTGGAACGGTCCCGCCCCGGCGACAGCGACCCGACCTGGCTCGGCTTCTACTCCTACGACCGTTTCGCCGCCGACGCCGCGGAGTGCTACCGCGACCTGAAGGCGCCCCGCCAGGTCCGCCGCTTCACCGAGCAGGCGCTGTCGAAGCCGACCGAGGAGTTCGTGCGCTCGCACGGCCTGCGCCTGGTGGTCTCCGCGGTCGCCGAACTGGAGTCCGGCAACCTGGACGCGGCCTGCGAGCAGGGCGTACGGGCCGTGGAGGTGGCGGGCCGTATCTCCTCCGCCCGCACCACGGAGTACGTCAGGGACCTGCTGCACCGTTTGGAGCCCTACGGCGACGAGCCGCGCGTGGTCGAGCTGCGCGAGCGCGCCCGCCCGCTGCTGATGACGACGGCCTGACCGCTCCGCCGGCCACGGCGGGACCGTCCGGCCCGGGCCTCCCCCTGGTTTGAAGCCGTTGTCAGTGGCGCAGTGCACTATCGACACGGGAGGTGGCACAGGTGGTGGCGGGGTCGTACGACTGTGACGTGGTGGTGATCGGCGGCGGGATCGTCGGCCTGTCGACGGCGTATGCCCTCGGGCGGGCGGCCCCCGGGACGCGGGTGACGGTGCTGGAGAAGGAGCCCGGCCCGGCCCGGCACCAGACGGGCCGCAACAGCGGGGTGATCCACAGCGGCATCTACTACCGCCCAGGCTCGCTGAAGGCGCGGTACGCGGTGCGGGGCGCGGCGGAGATGGTGAAGTTCTGCGCCGAGTACGACATCCCGCACGCGGTGACGGGCAAGCTGATCGTCGCCACGGCCCGCGAGGAGCTGCCCCGGCTGCACGCCCTGGTGCAGCGCGGCCGGGAGAACGGCCTCGCGGTGCGCGAGCTGTGCGGCGCGCAGATCGCGGAGTACGAACCGGAGGTCGAGGGCCTCGCCGCGATCCACGTCGGCACCACCGGCATCTGCGACTACGGCACGGTCGCCCGCCGGCTGGCGGAGGCGTCCGGCGCCGGCCTGCGTTACGGCGCCGAGGTGGTCCGCGTGGACCGGCGCCCCGACCGGGGCGTGGCCGTCCTGACGGCGGCCGGCGACATCGTGCGCGCCCGCATGCTGGTGAACTGCGCGGGACTGCACTGTGACCGGATCGCCCTGCTCACGGGCGACGAACCCGGCGCCCGCATCGTGCCCTTCCGTGGCGAGTACTACGAACTGGCCCGCCCCGACCTGGTGCGGGGCCTGGTCTACCCGGTGCCCGACCCGGCGTTCCCCTTCCTCGGCGTCCACCTCACCCGCGGCACGGACGGCGGGGTGCACGTCGGGCCCAACGCGGTCCCGGCCCTGGCCCGCGAGGGCTACGACTGGCGGACGGTGCGTCCGCGCGAGCTGGGCGCCACCCTGGGCTGGCCGGGCTCCTGGCAGCTGGCCCGCCGCCACTGGCGGTACGGCACCGGCGAGCTGCACCGCTCGCTGTCCAGGCCCGCCTTCGCCCGGGCGGTGCGCCGGCTGCTGCCCGCCGTGCGGGACGAGGACCTGGTGCCGACGGCGGCCGGGGTGCGGGCGCAGGCGGTGCTGCGGGACGGCACACTGGTCGACGACTTCCTGATCCGGGAGGCCCCCCGCGCGGTGCACGTGCTGAACGCCCCCTCGCCCGCCGCGACGGCCTCGCTGCCGATCGGCCGGGAGATCGCCCGCCGGGCGCTGGACGGCCTCGCCGCGAGCGAGCGATGAGACCCGGGCCGCCGCCCGCGCCGTCCCCGTAAAATCGAGGGCACTGTGTCTGAATCCGTGATGAGCACCCCCGAAGCACCGCACGCCGACATGCCGGCCGGCGAGCCGGCCCACCGCGCCCGCGCGAAGGGGGAGCCGCGCTTCCCCGACGGCCCGAAGGCCGACCCCGCCGGGTCGCACTTCGAGCGGCGCATCCGCTCCTTCCAGCCGCGCCGCAGCCGGGTCACCGCCGGTCAGGCGGACGCCCTGCAGCGGCTGTGGCCGGTATGGGGGCTCGACATCGACGGCAGCCGCCGCCTGGACCTGGCCGAGCTGTTCGGGAACGACCACCCGGTCGTCCTGGAGATCGGCTTCGGCATGGGCGAGGCGACCGCGCGGATGGCCGCCGCCGACCCGGGGACCAACGTCCTCGCCGTGGACGTGCACACCCCCGGCCAGGGCCATCTGCTGCACCTCGCCGAGGAGCGCGGGCTGAGCAACGTCCGCGTGGCGAACGGGGACGCGATCATCCTGCTGCGCGAGATGCTCACGCCGGACGCCCTGAGCGGGCTGCGCGTCTACTTCCCCGACCCCTGGCCGAAGAAGCGGCACCACAAGCGGCGGCTGATCCAGCCCGAGTTCCTCACCCTCGCCGCTACCCGCCTCGCCCCGGGGGCCGTGCTGCACTGCGCCACGGACTGGGAGCCGTACGCGGAGCAGATGCTGGAGGTGCTCACGGCGCACCCCGCCTTCGAGAACACCCGGGCGGACGGCGGTTTCGCTCCGCGTCCGGAGTTCCGGCCGCTCACCCGTTTCGAGCGTCAGGGCCTGGACAAGGGGCACGTGGTGAACGACCTGCTCTTCCGCCGCGTACCGCACGACCACCCTGCCGGGCACCGGGACGGGGACCGTCCCTGAGACCCCGCGCCCCCGAGGCCCCGAGCCGGCACGCCGCCCTGCCCCTCCCTCGTTAGGGTCGATCCCGTGGCCAGCAGCCCTCCGTACCCGCCGTACCCCGGCGCAGCGCCCGGCCCCGGTCCGCGGCACCCGCACTGGTGGCAGCGACCCGCGGTGCGCTACGCGGCGCTGGTCACCCTGCTGGCCCTGTCCGGGCTGGTGATCCTGGCGCTGGTGCGGGAGCAGACGGGCACGCGGGGCTTCCTGGTCGGGCTGGGACTGGCCGTGCTGCCCGTCCCGCTGCTCCTGGCCGCCTTCCGCTGGCTGGGCCGGGTCGAGCCGGCCCCGTGGCGGAACCTGCTGTTCGCCTTCGCCTGGGGAGCGTGCGCGGCGGCGCTCATCGCCATCGTGGCGAACAGTTTCGCCACCCGGTGGATCGCGACGACGACCGCCGACCCGGCCGGCGCCGACACCCTGGGCGCGACGGTCATAGCGCCGGTGGTGGAGGAGTCCGCGAAGGCCGCGGCGGTCCTGCTGCTCTTCCTCTTCCGCAGACGCGACTTCACCGGGATCCTCGACGGCGTGGTGGTGGCCGGGGTCACCGCGACCGGGTTCGCGTTCACCGAGAACGTCCTCTACCTCGGCAACGCCTTCGGCGCCGACCAGCTCACCGGCGGCAGCGGCATCGCCTCGGTGACCGCGGCGACCTTCTTCGTCCGTATCGTCATGTCGCCGTTCGCGCACCCCCTGTTCACCGTGCTCACCGGCATCGGTTTCGGTGTCGCCGCGCTGGCCACGGACCGGCAGCGGGTGCGCCGGGTGCTGCTGCCGCTCGCCGGGCTGCTCCTGGCGATGGGCATGCACGCGCTGTGGAACGGCTCCGCGACGCTCGGCCAGTTCGGCTTCATCGCGGTGTACGGGGCGTTCATGGTGCCGGCGTTCGGGCTGCTGACCTGGCTGGTGGTGTGGACGCGGCAGCGGGAGCTGCGGACCGTGCGCACGGAGCTGCCCGCGTACGCGATCGCGGGCTGGCTGAGGCCCGCGGAGCCGTTCGCGCTCGGCTCGATGCGGGCCCGTCGCCTCGCCCGGCGGTACGCGCGCGAGCACGGCGGGAAACCGGCGGCGCGCGCGGTCGCCCAGTACGAGGCGTACGCGACCTCGCTGGCGTTCCTGCGGCACCGGGGCCGGACGGGGAAGGCCGGGGCGGACTTCGTGACCCGGGAGCGGCAGCTGCTGCTGGAGCTGTGGCACCGGCGCGCGGCGGCCCGCCCGGCGCTGGACCACGCGGCCCGCCTCACGGCGCCCCGCGTTCCGTACGGCGCCGCGTGGACCGGCCAGGCACCGCACGGGATGTACGGACGGACCCCTTACGGGCAGGCCGGGCAGGCCCCACACGGACAGCCCGCCCTGCACGGACAGCCCCCGTACGGACTGCCCTCGCACGCGCCGTTCCCCTACGGACCGCCCCCGCAGGGGCGGCCGCCCCACGGCGGGCCGTATCCGGGCCCGGCGGCGAGAACCCCTACCGTCGCTGACCGCACGGGCGGCGCCCCGGACATGCGTGACCGGCAGCCCTGACGTCGGGGGGTCGTCGTCGGGACTGCCGGCGTTCACGGCGTGGACGGCCGGGACCGGCCGCCCGTGGATCAGATGCTGAGGCCCTTGCCCGCCAGCCAGGCCGCCGGGTCGATGCCGGAGGAGGAGCCGCCGGTGTGGACCTCGAGGTGGAGGTGGGCGCCGGTGACGTTGCCGGTGGCGCCGACGCGGCCGATCACCTCGCCGGTGCTGACCTTCTGGCCGACGCTGACGTTGATCGACGACTGGTGGGCGTACCAGATCTCGGTGCCGTCCTCGAGGGTGAGCACGGTCTTGTAGCCGTAGGAGCCGTCCCAGCCCGCGGAGGTGATCGTGCCGGTGTGCACGGCCTTGATCAGCGTCCCCGTGGGGGCGGCGAAGTCGAGACCGGTGTGGTAGCCGGAGGACCAGTAGGCGCCGGCCTGACCGAAGGTCGAGGTGATGGTGTACGAGGAGGTCGGCAGGGCGTACTGCTTGGCCAGCTCGGCGAGGCGCTCGGCCTCGGCCTTCTTCGCGGCCTCTTCCTCCGCCTTCTTCTTCGCCGCCTCGGCCTTCTCCTTGGCCTCCTTCTCCGCCTTGGCGGCCGCGTCGGCGGCCTCCTTCTCGGCGGCGGCGAGGGCGGCGGCCTCGGCCTTGCTCTGGGCCTGGCCCTGCTGCTGCTCGACCTGGGCCATGATGCGGGCGCGCAGCGCCTCGCCGGCGTCGGCGGCGCCCTCCTCGGTGTCGGCACCGGTCATGCCGATGCTGCTGAGGGGGGTGGCCGAGCCCTTGGGTGTTTCCTCGTCGGAGATGAGGGAACCCACGTTGGGCAGGTCGGGCATGGAGATGGAGACGGGCGGCTTGCCGGTCTGGGCGCTGGCCATGCCGCCGGCGCCGACGGCGGCTATGACGCCGACGCCCAGGACGGTGGAGCTGCGGGCGAGTCCGCCCCCGCGCTGCTTGGCGACGCGGTGCCGGCCGCGTACCGGGCGAACGGACTCCGCGGTGGGGTTCCACTCCTCGAAGGGTCCCTCTTCGGCACCGTAGGCGAAGGTGTCGCTCGGCTTGAACGGGGCCTCGGGGGCAGGCGGGTTGGACGCCACGTGGGCGCGCTCCTTTCCTTCCTTCTCGCCTACCGGGTTAGCTGACGGGTTCGGAGCAGGAAGGTCTCCTACGCGCGTATACGAGCCGTGTCTCCACGGCGGTATCCGCACGATTCACCCCAAGAGGTGGTTCCCCGGTTCCCTCGCGGGATTCGGCGCGTGCGCACGGAGCCGACTTCTGTGACGGCTGGGACGACCGCGCTGCGTTATCGAACGTTAATAGACCCGGGGGGCGGATTCCAAGCCGTTCCTCTTGATCATTAACGATTTCCGCCCGGACTTAAGCGCCACGAGCGGGCGAAAACGGGCGAGTTGACCGCCCCTCAGGCGACCGGGCAAACCTGACGGTTCGTCAGTTGTTATGCGTTGAGACTCCACACGATCACGTTCGGTGACGCGCGACGGCAGAGCACGCAGGAGACCGGGAAACACCGAGGGCCGGAACCCTTTCGGATTCCGGCCCTCGGCCTTCAGTAGCGGGGACAGGATTTGAACCTGCGACCTCTGGGTTATGAGCCCAGCGAGCTACCGAGCTGCTCCACCCCGCGTCGTTGAACACAAGTGTACGGCATCATCGGGGCAGGTCGCACACCCCTCGGGCGGGGGGCGCGGTCAGCGGCCCAGGAGATGCCCGTTCGGCGCCTTGGCCCGCTCCTCGTACTCCGGCAGCACCACCACGGTGGCGCCCCCGTCGGCCAGTACCGCGCTGCCGTCGGCGTCCGCCACGAACGTGTCCGGCTCCCGCCAGGCCGTGACCACCCGCCGCACCCCCGCGTCCAGGATCAGCCGCGCGCAGGGCGCCGGCCGGGACGCGCGGCGGGCGCAGGGTTCCAGGCTGGAGTAGACGGTCGCACCGGCCAGCCGGGGGTCCATGGGGTCGGTCTTGGCCAGCGCGGCCTCCTCGGCGTGCACCACGGGGTCGTCCCCCTCACGGGAGTACCCCCGCGCCAGCTCGGTGCCGTCGGCGGCCACCACGACCGCGCCCACGCTGAACGCGGTCCGTGAGGGAGGGCACCGCTCCGCCAGCTCGCAGGCGAGGGCGAGCCAGTGGTGGTCGGCCGCGGACGGCAGCGGACCGGTGCCGGGCGCGGTGGGCTCGTAGCGCGTCAGGACGACGTCGCCGACGGGCCGGGTCTCGACCAGGCGCAGCCGCCCACCCTGGTAGGGGCCGGGGCCGAACAGGCGGGGGGCGTCCGGGTCGCCGACGAACAGCGGGGCGAGGACCAGCTGAAGCTCGTCGGCGAGCCCCTGGGTGATCAGCTGGGTGTGGATGCGCCCGCCGCCCTCCACCATCAGCCGCCGCACCCCCCGCACGTCGTGCAGGTGCTCCAGCAGCCGCCGCCAGTCCAGTTCCGTGCCGAGCGGCACGACGTCGGCGGCGATGCCCAGGGCGTGGGCCCGCTCGGCGCCCTCGTCGGTGGTGTAGAGCACCTTCTCGCCGCCGGTGTGCCAGAAGTTGGCCGTCGGGTCCAGGTCGCCCGAGCCGCTCACCGTGACCTTCAGCGGGTACTCGGGGCGGCCGTCCGCGACCCGGGCGGCCCGGCGCTCGGGCGAGTTGACCAGCAGGCGGGGGTTGTCGGCGCGGATCGTGCCGGCGCCGACCAGGATGGCGTCCACGGACGCCCGTACCTCGTCGACGCGGTCGAAGTCGGCCGGGCCCGACAGCAGCAGCCGCTCCGGGCCGGAGTCGTCCAGGTAGCCGTCGAGGGAGACGGCGGCGGACAGCAGGACGTACGGATGCGGCATCGGCGGGCTCTCCGGGTGCGGGGCGGCGGCGGGACCGCTGCGCGGTCCGGCTCCAGTCTGGCAACCCGTGCGGCGGGGAGCCGGCCGCGCCCCGGTCCCACGGGCCGCGGGTCAGGGCTCGATCAGGCCCACGCGGATGGCGTAGCGGGTCAGTTCCAGGCGGTCCCTGAGGCCGAGCTTGGCCAGCAGGTTGGCGCGGTGCCGCTCCACCGTCTTGGGGCTGATCACCAGCATGTCCGCGATCTGCTGCGAGGTGTGGCCCTCGGCCACGAGCTTGAGGATCTGCTCCTCGCGGTCGGTGATCGCCTTGGCGGGCAGGGAGCGGCCCTCCCGTGCGAGGTCGAGGTAGTTGTGGATGAGGGCGTTCACGGCCCCCGGGTAGAGGAAGGGCTCGCCGCGCATCGTCGCGCGGCAGGCCTCGACGAGATCGCGGTCGGCGACCGACTTCAGGACGTAGCCCGAGGCGCCGGCGGCCAGCGCCTCGAAGAAGAACTGCTCGTTGTCGTACATGGTCAGTACGAGGATCCGGGTCTCCGGCGCGGTGCGGGAGAGCTCACGGGCCGCCTGCAGACCGGTCAGGCGCGGCATGGCGATGTCGAGGATGGCCAGGTCGGGGCGGTGCTCCCGGGCCAGTTCGAGGGCTTCGGCACCGTCGGCGGCCTCCGCCACCACGGTCAGATCCGGTTCGCCGTCCAGGATGAGTCGAACCCCCCGGCGGACCAGTGCGTGGTCGTCGGCGAGGAGGATGCGGGTGGGGGACGGGTCGGTCATGGTTCAGCGTTTCCGGTCGAGGGACATCGGTCACGGGGGCGGGGCGTGCGCGGGCGCGGACCGGCGCAGGACGGCGGGGGTCTTCGAGGGGGCGGACTCCCGTACGGGCCGTACGGGAACGGGGACGTGCGCGGGGAAGCGCGCCGGGACGGGGACGGCCAGCCGCAGCTCCGTGCCGCCGCCGTGCCCGGGCTCCACGGTCAGGTCGGCGCCGACGAGCAGGGCCCGTTCGCGCATCCCGCGGATGCCGGCGCCCTCGTCCGCGCCGCCGATGCCCCGGCCGTCGTCACGGACGCGCAGCTCGACACCGCCGGGTGCGCGCCGCAGGGCCAGCTCGGCCCGGCGCGCACCGGCGTGCCGGACGATGTTGGTGAGGCCCTCCTGGGCGACCCGGTAGAGCACCAGCTCGGACTCCCGGTCCAGCTCGGGCAGGTCGGGGTCGAGACTGTGCTGCACGCCCAGCCCCGGCCCGCCGAACTCGGTGGCGAGGGCCTTGAGGGCGCTGGCCAGCCCCAGCTCGTCCAGCACGCCGGGGCGCAGCCGGCGGGCGATCCGCCGGATCTCCTCCAGGGAGTCCCGGGTGGTCTCCTGCACCTGGCGCAGTTCGTCACCCAGTCCGGCCGGTGCGTGGTCGGCGGCCCGCTTGAGCTGGAGCAGCACGGCGGTCAGCGACTGGCCGACCTCGTCGTGCAGCTCGCGGGCGATGCGGCGGCGCTCCGCCTCCTGCGCGGACAGCGCGCGGGCGCTGCTGGTGGCCCGCTCGTCCTCCAGCCGGTCGAGCATCGTGTTGTACGTGGTGATCAGCTCGGCGATCTCCCCGCGCCCGCCGACGGCCGGCCGGTGTCCCGGGCGCAGCAGGTCGGTGGTGGTCATGGCGCGGGTGAGGCGCTGCAGCGGGGCGAGCCCGACGCGCAGCAGCAGCGCGTTGGCGACGAGCATGGCGGCCAGCCCGACGGTCAGCACCGCGGCCTCGGTGAGCAGCACCGGGGTGGACACGGTGACGGGTCCGAGCAGCAGGGCGGTGGCGACGATGAGCACGACGGCGTTCAGCAGGAAGATGCGCCAGAACAGAGGCACTCAGTTCCGCCTCCTCGCCGTCGGTATGCTCACAAGGCTCCGACAGCCCGCGACCGGGGGCGCGGCGCGGGCCGTCACCGTCCAGCCTCCGCCTCCCGCCGGGGCGGCGCCATCGGTGACAGTCCCCATTTTCCGGTCGTCCGCCGACCCGTGCCCCGCGTCTCCTGCATACCGGCCCCCCATGAGGATGGGGCCCGCGACGGATGGCCCCGGGGGGTGTCGCCGGGCGAGGGTGGAGGCACCGTACCGGGCGGGTGACGACGTCGGCGCACGGGCAAACTCCTTGAAACCGGCCCGAGTTCGCGGCAAGCCGGCGGTTCGCGCATGTCCCGGTGCTCGGAGCGACGGCCGTCGGCGGTGTGACCGGGCGGCCACCCCCTGGGAAGGAGGAGCCGTGCCCCAGTCCGACGACGATCGTCTGGTCGACCTCGCGGCCCGACTCGAACACGAGGACCCCCGTTTCGCCCGTTCCCTCGCCGCCGGCCGTCCGGCCCGTCCGCGCGAGTACCGGCGCGCCGGCGCCTGGTGGGTGCTGATCGCCGGGCTGGGCATGCTGGTCGCGGGCATCGTCGTCCCCGACGGACTGCTGATCGCGGCGGGCCTCGTGACCAGCGGAATCGGCGTGCAGCTCATCGACCCCTACCGGCGCCCGGGCGAGGAGGACGTCCGCCGCCCGTCGCGTCGCTGAACCGCCCGCGCGACGACGACGGCGCTCGTACCGGCCGGGCCGGTACGAGCGCCGTCTCGCGCGTCGGAGGGGGTGCGCCCCTCCCGCGGGAAGTAGGCCCTGTGGGACTCGAACCCACAACCAATGGATTAAAAGTCCACTGCTCTGCCAATTGAGCTAAGGGCCCCTGGCGATGTTGCCTCCCCGAGCATAGCCGGACGCGGCCGGGGAGCCGATCGGGTATCGGGCAGGCGCGTGGCGGACACATGCCGCACACATGCGCGAGGGCCCGCGCGACGGAGTGTCGCGCGGGCCCTCGGGCTTGCGGATGAGGCGGTGTCAGCCGTTGCGCTTCCAGCGCGGCTTGTCCTCGCGGCGGCCGAAGGAGCCGCCACCACGGTGGTCGTCACGACGGCCGTACGGGCGGTCGTGGCCGCCGGAGCGGAAGCCCGGGCGGTCGCCCTGACGGTCGCGGTTGAACGGGCGGTCGCTGCCCCGGTGGCCGGTGCGGTCGTCCCGGCGGAAGCCGCCGCGGTCGCCGCCCTCACGACGCTCGAAGGAACGGCCGCCACGGTCGCCGCCGTCACGGCGCTCGAAGGAACGCCCGCCACGGTCACCACGCTCGTCACGGCGGAAACCGCCACGGTCGCCGCCCCGGTCACCACGGTCACCACGGTCGTCACGGCGGAAGCCACCGCGGTCGTCCCGCTCGTCCCGGCGGAAGCCGCCACGGTCGTCACGGCGGAAGCCACCGCGGTCGCCGTCACGGCGGTCGTCACGGCGGAAGCCGCCGCGGTCGTCGCGACGCTCGAAGGAACGTCCACCGCGGTCACGGTCACCGCGGTTGAAGCCGCCACGGTCGCCGCCGTCACGGCGCTCGAAGGAACGCCCGCCACGGTCACCACGGTCGTCGCGGCGGAAACCGCCACGGTCGCCGCCCCGGTCACCACGGTCACCACGGTCGTCACGGCGGAAGCCACCGCGGTCGTCCCGCTCGTCCCGGCGCTCGCGCCGCTCGTACGGGGCCGCGGCCTCCGTGCGCTCGGTTCGCTCGACGTCCGGCGCGGCCGGCTGCTCCGGGAGGGTCACCTCGGCCTCGGCGGACGCCACGACGGCCGCCTCGGCCACCGCGGCCTGCGGGTCCTCGCCGCGCTCGCGGGCGGAACGGGCCAGCAGGCGGTCGGCCTCCTCGCGCAGCTCGGTGGCACGGCGCTGGGCCCGCTCCAGCTCCTTGGTGAGCTGGGCGACCTCACGCTCGGCCTGCTGGGCGGCGTTGCCGGCCGACTCGGCCTGCACCTCGGTCATGGACCGGGCGCCGGTGATCTCGGCGACCTCCGGGTCGAAGGCCGCGCCGCCCTGGATGATGTGGCGCGTGGCGTCGACGCCCGCGTCCTCCATCAGCCGGAAGATCTGGCGCCGCTGGTGCGGCAGCGACAGGGAGACGACCGTGCCGGTGCGGCCGGCGCGCGCCGTGCGGCCCGCGCGGTGCAGGTAGTCCTTGTGGTCGCCGGCCGGGTCCACGTTGAGGACCAGGTCGATGCCGTCGACGTGGATGCCCCGGGCGGCGACGTCGGTGGCGACCAGGACGTTGACGTAGCCGTCCTTGAAGTCGGCCAGGGTGCGGGTACGCGCGCCCTGGGTCATGCCGCCGTGCAGGGCCTCGGCCTTCGCGCCGGCGTCCCGCAGCTGCTCGGCGACGCGGTCGGCGCCGAGCTGGGTGCGGACGAAGATGATGGTGCGGCCCTTGCGGGAGGCGATGGCCGCGGTGACCGGCGCCTTGTCCTTGGGCTTCACGACGAGGATGTGGTGCGACATGGTCGTCACCGCGCCCTGGGCCGCGTCGACCTCGTGGTGGACCGGGTCCTTGAGGTACCGGTCGACGAGGGTCTTGATCTCGTTCTCCATGGTGGCGGAGAACAGCATGCGCTGGCCGCCGGCCGGGACCTGGTCGAGCAGCTCGGTGACCTCGGGCAGGAAGCCCAGGTCGGACATCTGGTCGGCCTCGTCGAGGACCGCGATCTGCACGTTCTCCAGGGAGCAGGCGCCGCGGTTGATGATGTCGCGCAGGCGGCCGGGGGTGGCGACGAGGATGTCGACGCCGCGCTCGAGGGCGTAGATCTGGTTGCCCATCGAGGTGCCGCCGCAGACGACCTTCATCTTCAGGCCGAGGACGTCGCCGTAGGGCTGGAGGGCGTCGGCCACCTGCATGGCCAGCTCGCGGGTCGGCGTCAGGATGACGGCGCGCGGCTTGTGCTTCTCGGTGCGGCCGCCGGAGAGCTGCGCCAGGGTCGGCAGACCGAAGGAGAGGGTCTTGCCGGAGCCGGTGCGGCCGCGGCCGAGGATGTCCTTGCCGGCCAGGGCGTCCGGGATGGTCGCGGCCTGGATCGGGAAGGGGCTGGTCACGCCGTTCTGCGCGAGCTTGCGCACGACGCCCTCGGGCAGGCCGAGATCGGCGAAGGTGAGTTCGGGGGCCGCCGCCTCGGTGGCGGCGGTGGTGTCGGTGTCCTCGGTGTTCTCGGGCACGACGACGTGATCAGTACTGGCGATGGGCATACGAATGCGAAACCTTCCGGAGTCTCTTCGGCACGCGCCCGTCAACTCCGTGATTCGCAGTTCGCAATTACGACCGCCTCAATGCGGTCCACCACGGCAAGGGAGAGAGTACGCGCCACACGGCGCGCTCTGCAGTGGCGCCGGGCAAATAGGATCAAACGATCTGCCACCATACGCACTCGGGCCCCTCGAATGCAAACTGGCAGGTGAGCGGGGTGCCGCTGAGCGGCGGGGCCGCTGCCCAGGTTACGCCGGCGCGCCCGCTTTCGGCGCGGGCTCCCGCTGCGCCAGCTGGGTGTCGGGCGGCTGGTGGGCGGACGACGACGGCTCGGCCTGGGTCGGCTCGTGCGAGGGCCCCGGGTCGGGCTGCGTGGCGGAGGGCTGCGGGTCCGGTGTCCGGGTGGGCTCAGGCGGGTCGGGCCGGTCGTCGGGGGTGGGACGCGCGGGCTCGCCGGGCCCGTCGGCGGGTGCGCTGCGGCTCGCCCCCGCGGACGGCCGCTCACCGGACGGGGACGGCTCGGCGTCCTCGCCCTTCTTCCGGCCCTTCCCGCGCTTGCCCTTGCCCTCGTTCCCGCGCTCGCCGTCGGCCGCCGCGGCCCCGTACCCGGCGCCATCGCCCGACCGTGCCGTGCCGCCGTCCGGGGCCTCACCGCCCTGACGGCCCGCGGAGTGGGACGGACCGGCCTTCCCGCCGGCGCCGTCGTCACCCACGCTCACGCATCCGGCGGCAGCGGCGACGGCCAGGGCGGTGGCGGCCAGGCGGACGGGTACGTACAAGCGGCGCACGGGGCCACCTCCGGTTGGAGTGCAGGGTCGACAACCCCAACTCCCGCCACCCGCAAGAAGACACGCGGACGGCCTATCCGTAGCCGAGCGCGTGCAGCCGGGCGTCGTCGATCCCGAAGTGGTGCGCGATCTCGTGCACCACCGTGATCTCGGTCTCGGCGACCACGTCCTCCCGGGACTCGCACATCCGCAGGGTCGGCCCCCGGTAGACGGTGATCCGGTCGGGCAGCACCCCGGCGTACCACTCGCCCCGCTCGGTCAACGGCGTCCCCTCGTACAGCCCGAGCAGCTCCGGGTCGTCCGCCGGCGGCTCGTCCTCCACGAACACCGCGACGTTGTCCATGAGCCGCGTCAGCTCCGGCGGGATCCGGTCCAGCGCCTCGGCGACCAGCTCTTCGAACTCCTCGCGCGTCATCTCCAGCACGATGCCATTGTCGGGGACGATCGGTCCGTACGAGAGGCGGGCGACGCCCGCATATCCGGCCGCCCGTACGGGCATAGGGGATCAATGGCCCGCGTCCCGACTGCCGTCATGAACCTGTTCCACCGCGTCCCCCGGCTCCCGCAGGCCCTGACCCACCGCCGCTCCACCCGTCCCCCGGCCGTACCGGCCGCCGCCCTGGGCCCGCGGCCGCGCCCCTGGGCGCGGGCCTTCGGGCTGGTCGCCGTGGTCCTGCTCGGCGCCTGGCTCGGCCTGCTCGTCGTCGGCAACGTCCGGGTGCCGGTCGGCCCCATGAACACCACCATGACCCTGCGGCCGTCCTTCACCGGCGGCACGAAGATCAATGTCTCGCCGCTGGGCGCGCTCCAGCTCGACAGCCACATCGCCCCGGTACGCCTGGACGTCAACGTCGACCAGCTGGACCCCGAGCGCTCCCGGGCCCTGGTCGACCACCCGGAACGCCTCTCCGGCCTGCAGGACGAGGTCACGCAGGACATCGCCCGCGGCACCGCGGACCTCGCCGTGCGGTCCTGCGTCGCCGTCGTCACCGGCGCCGCCACGCTCGGGCTGCTCGTCTACCGCCGCCCGCGCCGCGCCCTCGCCGCCGGGGGTCTCGCCCTAGGCCTGCTGGCCGCGTCCGGCGGCACCGCGTACGCCACCTGGAACCCGGACTCGGTGCTGGAGCCGAAGTTCTCCGGGCTGCTGTCCTCCGCGCCCTCCCTGGTCGGCGACGCGCGCAGCATCGTGACCGAATTCAACGTCTACCAGCAGGAGTTGGCCCGCCTCGTCACCAACGTGACCAAGCTCTACGACGCCACCTCCACGCTTCCCGTCTACCAGCCGGACCCGACCACCATCCGCGTCCTGCACGTCTCCGACATCCATCTCAACCCCGCGAGCTGGAAGATCATCGCCTCGCTGGTGGAGCAGTACCGGGTGGACGTGATCGTGGACTCGGGCGACACGATGGACCACGGCACGGCCGCCGAGAACGGCTTCCTGGACCCGGTCGAGAACCTCGGCGCCCCGTACGTCTGGGTGCGCGGCAACCACGACTCGCTCGTCACCCAGCGCCACCTGGAGGGCATGAAGAACGTGCACGTCCTCGACGACGGCCGGGCGACGACCGTCGCGGGACTGCGCTTCGCCGGCATGGGCGATCCGCAGTTCACCCCCGACCGCACCCAGCGGACGGGCGCCGAGCAGTCCCAGGAGCTGGCGGGCGCCCGCCTCGCGTCCTCGATGCGGGACCAGCGCAGGGCGGGCACCCCCGTGGACGTCGCCGTCATCCACGAGCCCTCGGCGGCCCGGGAGGTCGACGGCACCGTGCCGCTGGTGCTCTCCGGACACATCCACCGCGAGGAGTCCGAGGTCATGCGGTACGGCACCCGGCTGCGGGTCGAGGGGTCCACCGGCGGCAGCGGGCTGCGCGCGATCGAGGGCAAGTACCCCGACCCGATCGAGACGTCGATCCTCTACTTCGACCGGGACACCCGGCGCCTCCAGGCGTGGGACTCGATCGAGCTCGGGGGTCTCGGTCTGACCACGGCGGAGGTCAGCCGGCACCTCCCCGAGGAGAACCAGCCGGGCGCGGACACCTCCCCGTCGCCCTCCGGGAGCCCGTCCGGCTCCCCCTCCGGCACCCCGTCGGGAAGCACCCCGTCGGCCGCCTCCGCCACGCCGTCGCGACCTCGCCCCTGAACCGTTTTGGCGAACCATCCCGCCATCCCATATGCTTCTCACGTCCCCGACGCGCTGAGAAGCGCCAGGCGGGCCGATAGCCCTCATCGTCTAGCGGCCTAGGACGCCGCCCTTTCAAGGCGGTAGCACGGGTTCGAATCCCGTTGGGGGCACGCACCACCCTGTGCGACACTGTCGTACGACACGCTTGGTCCTGTGGAGCAGTTTGGAGTGCTCGCCACCCTGTCAAGGTGGAGGCCGCGGGTTCAAATCCCGTCAGGACCGCTGGTGTTTCACGTGAAACACCTCGGCTGGGTAGCTCAGTTGGTACGAGCGATCGCCTGAAAAGCGATAGGTCGCCGGTTCGACCCCGGCCCCAGCCACCGCAGACAAGGCCCCGATCTCTGATCGGGGCCTTGTCGTGTGCCCCGGCAAAATGACTCGCCGCGTTTTTCCGCGGTCTGAGATCCTGGAGTCCGTATGTCTACGCACTCTGCCCCCGCCCTCGGCTCCCTCGCCTCCCGCCTCACCGCACTGTCGCTGCGCGATGCGCACCGGCTCGGACGGCGGCTCGAAGGGGCCCGCAAGATCCGTAAGCCGGAGGCCCGTGCCGCCGTGATCGGTGAGATCGAGGCGGAGGTCGCCGCGGCCGAGGAGCGGATGGCCGCGCGCCGGGCCCGGGTGCCGGAGGTCCGGTATCCCGAGCAGCTGCCCGTCAGCCAGAAGAAGGACGCCATCGCCGAGGCCATCCGCGACCACCAGGTGGTGATCGTCGCCGGCGAGACGGGCTCCGGGAAGACCACGCAGATCCCGAAGATCTGCATGGAGCTGGGCCGGGGCGTCCGCGGCATGATCGGGCACACCCAGCCCCGGCGGATCGCGGCCCGTACCGTGGCCGAGCGGGTCGCCGAGGAGCTGGACACCCCGCTCGGGGAGGCCGTCGGCTGGAAGGTCCGCTTCACCGACCAGGTGAACCCGGACGCCACCTTCGTCAAGCTGATGACGGACGGCATCCTGCTCGCGGAGATCCAGACCGACCGCGAACTGCGCGCCTACGACACGATCATCATCGACGAGGCGCACGAGCGGTCCCTGAACATCGACTTCCTGCTCGGCTATCTCGCGCAGCTGCTGCCGAAACGTCCCGACCTCAAGGTCGTCATCACCTCGGCGACCATCGACCCGGAGCGTTTCTCGCGGCATTTCGGCGACGCCCCGATCATCGAGGTCAGCGGGCGGACGTATCCGGTGGAGGTGCGCTACCGGCCGCTGCTGGAGGAGGACTCCGACGAGGCCGACCGCGACCAGATCACCGCGATCACCGACGCCGTCGAGGAGCTGATGGCGGAGGGGCCCGGCGACATCCTGGTGTTCCTCTCCGGCGAGCGGGAGATCCGGGACACGGCGGACGCGCTGACCAAGAAGCGGTACCGGTCCACCGAGGTGCTGCCGCTGTACGCCCGGCTGTCGCACGCCGAACAGCACCGGGTGTTCCAGCAGCACGGCGGACGCCGGATCGTGCTGGCCACCAACGTGGCCGAGACCTCCCTCACCGTCCCCGGCATCAAGTACGTCATCGACCCCGGCTTCGCCCGTATCTCGCGCTACAGCCACCGCACCAAGGTGCAGCGGCTGCCGATCGAGCCGGTCTCGCAGGCCAGCGCCAACCAGCGCAAGGGCCGCTGCGGCCGTACCTCGGACGGCATCTGCATCCGGCTGTACAGCGAGGACGACTTCCTCTCCCGCCCGGAGTTCACCGACGCGGAGATCCTGCGCACGAACCTCGCCTCGGTCATCCTGCAGATGACGGCGGCGGGCCTCGGCGAGATCGAGAAGTTTCCCTTCATCGACCCGCCGGACCACCGCAACATCCGCGACGGCGTCCAGCTGCTGCACGAACTGGGCGCCCTCGACCCCACGCAGAAGGACCCGCGCAAGCGCCTCACCCAGACCGGCCGGAAGCTGGCCCAGCTGCCGGTCGACCCGCGGCTGGCGCGCATGGTGCTGGAGGCCGACCGCAACGGCTGCGCCCGCGAGGTCATGGTCATCGCGGCGGCCCTGTCGATCCAGGACCCGCGCGAGCGGCCCTCCGACAAGCAGACGCAGGCCGACCAGCAGCACGCCCGCTTCCGCGACGAGACCAGCGACTTCCTGGCCTTCCTCAACCTGTGGCGGTACGTCCGCGAGCAGCAGAAGGAGCGCGGCTCGTCGTCGTTCCGGCGGATGTGCAAGCAGGAGTTCCTGAACTTCCTGCGCATCCGCGAGTGGCAGGACATCTACACGCAGCTGCGGACCGTCGCCAAGCAGATGGGCATCCACCTCAACGAGGAGGACGCCCCCGCCGACCGCATCCACGTCTCCCTGCTGTCCGGTCTGCTCTCGCACATCGGCATGAAGGACGTGAAGGAGTCCAAGGACTCCGGCCAGGGCGGCCGGCGCGACGGCGGACGCAACGAGTACCTCGGCGCGCGCAACGCCAAGTTCGCCGTCTTCCCGGGCTCCGCGCTGTTCAAGAAGCCGCCGCGGTTCGTGATGTCCGCCGAGCTGGTGGAGACGTCCCGGCTGTGGGCGCGGGTCAACGCCAAGATCGAGCCCGAGTGGGTCGAGCCGCTCGCGGAGCACCTGCTCAAGCGCACCTACAGCGAGCCGCACTGGGAGAAGGACCAGGCGGCCGTGATGGCCTACGAGAAGGTCACGCTGTACGGCGTGCCGATCGTGGCGCAGCGCAAGGTGAACTACGGGCGGATCGACCCGGAGGTCTCCCGCGAGCTGTTCATCCGGAACGCGCTGGTCGAGGGCGACTGGCGCACGCACCACAAGTTCTACGCGGACAACCGCAAGCTGCTGACCGAGGTCGAGGAACTGGAGCACCGGGCCCGGCGCCGGGACATCCTGGTCGACGACGAAACCCTGTTCGACTTCTACGACCGGCGGATCCCGGACCACGTCGTCTCGGGGGCCCACTTCGACTCGTGGTGGAAGCACAAGCGGCGCGAGGAGCCGGAGTTCCTCGACTTCGAGCGGGAGATGCTGATCCGTGAGTCGGCGGACGCGGTCACCAAGGCCGACTACCCCGACACGTGGCGGCAGGGCCCGCTGAAGTTCCGTGTCACGTACCAGTTCGAACCGGGGGCGGACGCGGACGGTGTGACGGTCCACGTCCCGCTCCAGGTGCTGAACCAGGTGACGGACGAGGGCTTCGACTGGCAGATCCCCGGCCTGCGGGAGGAGGTGGTCACGGAGCTGATCCGGTCCCTCCCCAAGCCGATCCGGCGGAACTACGTGCCGGCGCCGAACTACGCCAAGGCGTTCCTGGAGCGCGCGGTGCCGCTGCAGGAGCCGCTGACCGTCACGATGGCCCGCGAGCTGAAGCGGATGGTCGGTGTGCCGTTCGAGGCGGACGACTTCGACTGGGCGCGGGTCCCGGACCACTTGAAGGTGACGTTCCGGATCGTCGACGAACGGCGCCGGACGCTCGCCGAGGACAAGGACCTGGGGGCGCTCAAACTCACGCTTCGGCCCAAGGCGCGCAAGGCGCTGTCACAGGCGGCCGCAGCCACGGCCCAGCGCGAGGGCGGGGAGTCGCTGGAGCGCCGGGGGCTGACGGACTGGACGATAGGTTCGCTCACCCGGGTGTTCGAGACGCGTCGGGCCGGCCAGCCGGTGAAGGCGTACCCGGCCCTGGTGGACGACGGCGACTCGGTGTCGGTCCGGCTGTTCGACTCGGAGGCCGAGCAGGCGGAGGCGATGTGGAAGGGCACCCGGCGGCTGGTCCTGCTGGGCATCCCGGTCAACCCCGCGAAGTTCGCGTCCGAGAAACTGACCAACCCTCAGAAGCTGGCGCTGTCCGCGAATCCGCACGGCTCCGTGCAGGCGCTGTTCGACGACTGCGCCACGGCCGCGGCGGACAAGCTGATCGCGGACTTCGGCGGCCCGGTGTGGGACGAGGAGTCGTTCCGCAAGCTGTTCGACAAGGTGCGGGCGGAGATCGTCGACACCACGGTCCGCGCGGTGGGTCAGGTCCAGCAGGTCCTGGCCGCCTGGCAGGCCTGTGAGCGCCGCCTGAAGGGCGTACGCAGCCCCGCGCTGCTGCCGAACCTCCAGGACGTCCGGAAGCAGCTGGACGGGCTGGTACGGCCGGGCTTCGTGACCGAGGCCGGGCTGCGGCGGCTGCCGGACCTGATGCGGTACCTGGTGGCCGCGGACCGCCGGCTGCAGCAGATGCCGACGAACGCGCAGCGGGACACCACGCGCATGGCCAAGGTCCACGAGATGTCGGACGAGTACGCCTGGCTCCTGGAGCAGATGCCGCAGGGGCGGCCCGTGCCGCAGCAGGTGCGGGACATCCGCTGGATGATCGAGGAGCTGCGGGTCAGCTACTTCGCCCACGCGCTCGGCACGGCCTACCCGGTGTCGGACAAGCGGATCGTGAAGGCGATCGACGCGGCGGTGCCGTGACGGGACCCGCACGCAGGGTGAGTTCGACCAGGGGGCCGCTGCTCCTGTACAGTCCTTCTCGCAGCGCAACGCAAGAAAGCGCCGTGAAACCTGGTCCTGTGGAGCAGTTTGGAGTGCTCGCCACCCTGTCAAGGTGGAGGCCGCGGGTTCAAATCCCGTCAGGACCGCTTGACCGAAGGCCCGCCCCCCGCGAGGGAGGCGGGCCTTCGGCATGCACGGCCCCCTTCACCGGCCCGTCCGGGCGCGACGCAGGGCATGCCGGCGGATGCATCCGCGCACCGGGGCGCAGAACCCGTGCCGCGGGCCCCTGTGCCGTCTTGACGGGCCCCGCATCCCTCGGTACTCCAGGAACAAGGGCACGAGCCCACGGGGGTCCCGGAGGTGGCGTAATGGCGGCATCGCCCAGGCACGAGACGCGGGCACTGCTCCGCGCGCACCTCGCGGCCGCTTCGTCGTACCGGCACCTCACCCGCCACTGCCCGGTCTGCCACCGTCTACAGCGTCTGGCGATGGATTCCGCGACCGGCGACCGCGCCGAGGCCGCGGAGCCCGCCGAAGACCCGCGGGAACAACCGGCCGTCAACACGCGTTCCGTCTAGCGCATATGCCGTCGGCTCAACAACCCGACTGGTATGTGACGGGTGTCACCGTATGAATTTTGACAAGGGTGGAACTTACGCCCCACCTACAACAGGTCAATTTAATATGTGCAATTGCACTGCCCCGAGGGCTCCGCGTCGGCCGCCCCGCAGGTGAGCCCACAGCGACCCCACAGGCGCCCCCAGAGTCCGACAAGCCCGCGCACGGCGCGCCGTTGGAGCCGCTCAGGCCCGCGAGCGGACCGACACCAGCGCACAAAAAAGATCGCGCTGGACCCGGCGGAGTCCAGCGCGATCGACGACGTACCCGTTGTTCAGTTGCCTGAGAAGCTCTGATTCGGTTGGGCGAAGGGCCTGTTGGGGCAGTCCCCGCGTCGTTTGGAGCTAGTGTGCCCGGGCGTCGGGGCCGGTGGGGGACCAGCCGGTTCTGCCCGGTTCATGCAGGTTCAGGCCTCGCTGCGCTGCTGCGGAATGCCCGCGAGCAGTGCGCGGACCTCGGCTTCGCGGTAGCGGCGGTGCCCGCCGAGCGTGCGGATCGACGTGAGCTTGCCGGCCTTCGCCCAGCGCGTGACCGTCTTCGGGTCGACGCGGAACATGGTGGCAACCTCAGCGGGGGTCAGCAGCGGCTCGGCATCAGGGGTGCGAGCGGTCATGAGCGGCCTCCTCGGGAGAACCGAACCTTCTCGGTTCTTTCCTCTAAATTCTGCACCTTGACCCGCGTTGCCCGAAATGGCGGACGCGAGTCGAGTCGGTTATAGGACGAACGGCTTGTCCTCGGCACTACAACTACACCATCTGTCCAGCCACGTCGGCCAAACCGATGGAATTGCCCTCCCAGGTGTTCATCAGCCGCGGAAGCCGATGGACCATGCCATAGCGGACAGTCACGCCCCTGTGACGATCAGTCACAGCAGCATGCAGGAGTCACCGGACCCCCCAAAGCGTGCAATGCTGAGATTCCGCCCATAGTGGAGCACAGCAGGACGGAGGAGCCCTCCCCGGACTCCTTGTCCTATTTTGGCATGAGGAGGGGCAAGGGACGCAAGAGCCCCGTACGTGCGGTCCGTCACGCTTGACACGCTTGAGACAAACGCCCGGAACGGCTGCTACGTCCGTTGTCGCGTCCGGATTGACGCGACTTCACACACCTCAGGTGCGAAGACAAAACCCCAAGAAGGGCGTTTGGTCAAACGTCAGTTCGCCGAGCGCAGGTCGCGCACGGCGCGCCAGCGCTCCACGAGGCGCCCGTAGGCCTCCCCCGCGCCCTCCTCGTCACCGCGCCGCAACGCCGCGATCCCCTCGCCGACGTCGGCCGCCGAGTGGTCGTCCTCCAGGACGCCGGCCGGCAGCGCGTGCACCAGTCCCCCGTAGTCCAGCTCGACCAGCGAGCGCGGGTGGAACTCCTCCAGCCAGCGGCCGACGTCCACCAGGCCGTCGATCAGCAGGCTCTCGTCCACGGCGTCCCGAAGCGTCCGCAGCCCGCGGGCCACACGCCGCCGTGCCTGGACCATCGGGGTCCGGTAGCGCAGCACCGGGTCCTCGTCGGCGGAGCCCTTCACGTGCTCGCGCTCGTCGTCGTCGAACAGCACGAACCAATTGATCGGCACCTGCCAGGTGGAGGACCGGATCCACGGCCGCGCGTCGGGGTGCTCGGCCAGCCAGCGCTCGTAGTTCCGGGTGGCCTGGTGCCGTACGACCGGGGGCAGCAGGGCGTCCAGGACGGGCAGGGGGTACTCCTCCGCGAGGTCGCCCAGCGCCTGCCAGCCGCGCAGCCGGGTGCGCCACGGGCAGACGCAGACCACGCCGTCCGCCTCCAGGACGAAGGCATCGTCGCTCTCGTGCACCGGCACCGCGACCGGTGGGGTGGGCGCCAGGCCGGCCAGCGACCGGCGCAGTTCCTCCTGGTAGGAGGGGCGGTCGGGGCGGCGCGCGTAACGCGCCCAGTGTCCGCGCTCCGGCTCCGGGAAGGCGGCCAGCGGTTCGTACACGCGCAGGTAGGTCGCGTAGGGGACGATCACCGAGGACACCTTGGGCACGCTCTGCTCCCTCCCCCGCGGACCGCTGCGAAAACCTGTCCGGCCCCCGCCCGGACGGGTGGGAAACCCCGGCAAATCGTCGCACGCGGTACTCCGGACGGAGGTGATCCGGGACACAGTGCCGCCGTCGGGCGCGCGAGGATCTACTCTCGTGCCACAGCCCCCGCCACCCGTACGGGAGCCCGTCCCACCCGCCGCTACTTACTCAGGAGTCACCACCGTGACCGACGTATCTGACGGCGTCCTGCACACCCTGTTCCGTTCGGACCAGGGCGGTCATGAGCAAGTCGTGCTCTGTCAGGACCGTGCCAGTGGCCTCAAGGCCGTGATCGCCATCCACTCCACCGCTCTGGGCCCCGCCCTGGGCGGTACGCGCTTCTACCCGTACGCCTCCGAGGAGGAGGCCGTCGCCGACGCGCTGAACCTGGCGCGCGGGATGTCGTACAAGAACGCCATGGCCGGTCTCGACCACGGCGGCGGCAAGGCCGTGATCATCGGGGACCCGGAGCGGATCAAGACCGAGGAGCTGCTGCTGGCCTACGGCCGGTTCGTCGCCTCCCTCGGCGGGCGCTACGTCACCGCCTGCGACGTCGGCACGTACGTCGCCGACATGGACGTCGTGGCCCGGGAGTGCCGCTGGACCACCGGCCGCTCCCCCGAGAACGGCGGCGCGGGCGACTCCTCGGTGCTCACCTCCTACGGCGTCTACCAGGGCATGCGGGCCGCGGCCCAGCACCTGTGGGGCGACCCCTCGCTGCGCGACCGCAAGGTCGGCATCGCGGGCGTGGGCAAGGTCGGTCACCACCTGGTGGAGCACCTGCGGGCCGAGGGCGCCGAGGTCGTGATCACCGATGTGCGCGAGGACGCCGTACGCCGGATCCTCGACCGGCATCCCGAGGGCGTGTCCGCCGCGGCCGACACGGAGGCGCTGATCCGCACCGAGGGCCTGGACATCTACGCCCCGTGCGCGCTCGGCGGCGCCCTGAGCGACGAGACCGTGCCGGTGCTGACCGCCAAGGTGGTCTGCGGCGCGGCCAACAACCAGCTCGCGCACCCGGGCGTGGAGAAGGACCTCGCCGACCGCGGGATCCTCTACGCGCCCGACTACGTGGTGAACGCCGGCGGCGTGATCCAGGTGGCCGACGAGCTGAACGGCTTCGACTTCGACCGGTGCAAGGCGAAGGCGTCGAAGATCTTCGACACCACGCTCGCCATATTCGCACGTGCGAAGGAGGACGGTATTCCGCCGGCCGCCGCGGCCGACCGGATCGCCGAGCAGCGGATGGCGGAGGCGCGTCCGTCGCGGTGAGTCCGTACGAAGGCGCCCCCGATCGGGGCGCCTTCGTACACATGAGCGGTACCCGTCGGCGGGCACTTCGAGAGAACTCTCACTTCTCCCGGCGGGTCGACCGTCGATAAGTGGTTAAAATCGCCGTTGACCAGCGAGGACGGGGCGCCTCGAAGGTTCTGGGCACGGGCACGTCATGCGGGCGACGTACCGTATGGGCGCGGGCTCAGGTACCGTGGAAGCCCTACGGACCGGTCTCTCCATGGAGAGCCCGTTCTGGACCATGAACGCGTGTCAAGACTCTGGGGCCGTCGAGCCCCGTCGTTGAGGGGGTCGAGCCATGGGGCGCGGCCGGGCCAAGGCCAAGCAGACGAAGGTCGCCCGCCAGCTGAAGTACAACAGCGGTGGGACTGACCTCTCACGCCTGGCCGAGGAGCTGGGTGCATCGCCTTCGAATCAGCCACCGAATGGTGAGCGTTTCGAGGACGATGAGCAAGACGACGACCTGTACGCACGGTACGCCGACCTCTATGAGGACGACGAGGACGAGGACGGCCCGTCCTCTCAACGTCGCGGCGCCTGACCTTGCGTGGTGCATGAGCCCGGTCGGTGACTCCGGTCACCCACCGGGTTCAGTGCTGCCCGGACCGGCCTCGCGGGCCGGTGCGCTGCCCGCCCGCTCCTCGTGCGGGCAGCGTCCCGGAGCTCAGTTCGCGTAGTCACCGACAAGAGCGGCACCCGTGGTGTGGTCACCGCGGTCGGTGATCTCGCCGGCCACCCAGGCGTCCACGCCACGGTCGGCCAGCGTCGCCAGCGCCACGTCCACGGACTCCTGGGGCACGATCGCGATCATGCCGACGCCCATGTTCAGCGTCTTCTCCAGCTCCAGCCGCTGGACCGAACCGGTCCGCCCGACCAGGTCGAACACCGGAGCGGGCGTCCAGGTGGAGCGGTCCACCGTGGCGTGCAGCCCGTCGGGGACGACACGCGCCAGATTGGCCGCCAGCCCGCCGCCGGTGACGTGGCTGAACGCGTGCACCTCGGTGGTGCGGATCAGCGCCAGGCAGTCCAGCGAGTAGATCTTGGTGGGCTCCAGCAGCTCCTCGCCGAGGGTGCGGCCCAGCTCGTCGATCCGGGCGTCCAGGGCGAGGCCCGCCCGCTCCAGCAGCACGTGCCGGACGAGCGAGTAGCCGTTGGAGTGAAGTCCGGAGGACGCCATGGCGATCACCGTGTCACCCGTACGGATGCGATCCGCGCCGAGCAGCCGGTCGGCCTCCACCACGCCCGTACCGGCGCCGGCGACGTCGAAGTCGTCCGGACCCAGCAGGCCGGGGTGTTCGGCCGTCTCACCGCCGACCAGGGCGCAGCCGGCCAGCACACAGCCCTCCGCGATGCCCTTGACGATCGCGGCGACGCGCTCGGGGTGGACCTTGCCGACACAGATGTAGTCGGTCATGAACAGCGGCTCGGCGCCGCACACCACGATGTCGTCCATGACCATCGCGACCAGGTCGTGGCCGATGGAGTCGTAGACGCCCATCTGCCGGGCGATGTCGACCTTGGTGCCGACGCCGTCCGTGGCGGAGGCGAGCAGCGGGCGCTCGTAGTTCTTCAGGGCGGAGGCGTCGAAGAGGCCGGCGAATCCGCCGAGGCCGCCGAGGACCTCGGGGCGCTGCGTCTTCTTCACCCACTCCTTCATCAGCTCGACCGCGCGGTCGCCCGCTTCGATGTCGACGCCCGCCGCTGCGTAGCTGGCACCAGTGTTCTGGGACATGGCTGTGAGAGCTTTCGTGTCGTCCGTCAGGGTTACGGGCGGCGGATCGCGTCGACCGCGGCCGGGGCGGCGGTGCCCGCGGCGAGCTCGGTCTCCAACAGCTGCTTGCCGAGGAGCTCGGGGTCGGGCAGCTCCATCGGGTACTCGCCGTCGAAGCAGGCGCGGCACAGGTTGGGCTTGGCGATGGTGGTCGCCTCGATCATGCCGTCGATGGAGATGTACGCCAGGGAGTCGGCGCCCAGCGAGGTGCCGATCTCGTCGATGGTCATCCCGTTGGCGATGAGCTCGGCGCGGGTGGCGAAGTCGATGCCGAAGAAGCAGGGCCACTTCACGGGCGGCGAGGAGATCCGGATGTGGACCTCGGCCGCGCCCGCCTCGCGGAGCATGCGGACCAGGGCGCGCTGGGTGTTGCCGCGGACGATCGAGTCGTCGACCACGACCAGGCGCTTGCCCTTGATGACTTCCTTGAGCGGGTTCAGCTTCAGGCGGATGCCGAGCTGCCGGATGGTCTGCGAGGGCTGGATGAACGTACGGCCGACGTACGCGTTCTTGACCAGGCCGGCGCCGAAGGGGATGCCGGAGGCCTCCGCGTAGCCGATGGCGGCCGGGGTGCCGGACTCGGGCGTCGCTATCACCAGGTCGGCGTCGGCGGGCGCTTCCGCGGCGAGCTTGCGGCCCATCTCCACCCGGGACAGGTACACGTTCCGGCCGGCGATGTCGGTGTCGGGACGGGCCAGGTACACGTACTCGAAGACGCAGCCCTTGGGCTTTGCTTCCGCGAATCGTGACGTGCGAAGGCCGTTCTCGTCGATGGCGACGAACTCGCCCGGCTCGATCTCGCGCACGTAGCTCGCGCCGCAGATGTCGAGGGCGGCGGACTCGGAGGCGACCACCCAGCCGCGCTCCAGCCGGCCGAGGACCAGCGGGCGGATGCCCTGCGGGTCACGGGCGGCGTAGAGGGTGTTCTCGTCCATGAAGACGAGGCTGAAGGCACCCCTGACCTTGGGCAGGACTACGTGCGCGGCCTGCTCCACGGTGACCGGCTCGCCGTCGGCGGCGCGCTGGCCGGCCAGCAGGGCGGTGATCAGGTCGGTGTCGTTGGTCGCGGCCACCTTGGGCGCGCGGCCGTTCTCCTTGGGGAGCTCGGCGACCATGTCGGCGAGCTGCGCCGTGTTGACCAGGTTGCCGTTGTGGCCGAGCGCGATCGATCCGTGCGCGGTGGCGCGGAACGTCGGCTGGGCGTTCTCCCACACGGAGGCTCCGGTGGTCGAGTAGCGGGCGTGACCGACCGCGATGTGACCCTGGAGGGAGCCGAGGGAGGTCTCGTCGAAGACCTGGGACACCAGGCCCATGTCCTTGAAGACGAGGATCTGGGAGCCGTTGCTGACCGCGATACCCGCGGATTCCTGGCCCCGATGCTGGAGGGCGTAGAGCCCGAAGTACGTGAGCTTGGCGACCTCTTCACCCGGAGCCCAGACACCGAAGACGCCACAAGCGTCCTGGGGGCCCTTCTCGCCGGGGAGCAGGTCGTGGTTGAGTCGTCCGTCACCACGTGGCACGTCTCCGAGTGTAGGCGAGATCGACCACTGGTCCGAATGCCCGATGCGGCCACGGCGGTGGATCAGCGGGCCGCGACGGCCCGCACTTCCGCGCCGTTTTCGCTGGTCAGCGTGAGGGTGTTGCCGTCGATGGCGTAGTCGGCGGTGCCGTTGAAGAGCTTCGTCAGGGCCTTCTCGGCGTCCATGAGTGAGTCTTCGCACATCATTCGGGTCAGGGACGGGACGCCGAGGGTGATATGGCCGTCGCGCACGGTGGCGTCGGCGTTCACCTGGTTGCAGCCGAGGTTCCCGGAGACCGCGCCGCGCTCCTTGTCGAAGGTGAGGTGGGCGCGGCCGGCGACGGCCGGGGTGGTGACGGTCCAGCGGGTGCCGCGCAGCGGGCTGTCCTCCGTCTCGCTGAGGCGCACGGTGTCGCCGGAGCCGGTGGTCAGCGTCAGGCGGCCGTCGGAGGCGTCGGCCTTCAGCACGCCGTCGCCGAGGGCGCGGGACACGGCGCCCTCCCCGTCCATGATCGCGTCGGAGCAGGCCCTGAGGGTGGTCTCGGGGTCGGTGAGCCGGATGCGGTCGCCGTCGGTGCGGACCCGGGCCTCGAACAGGTTGCAGCCGTAGCTGCCGGTGGCCCGGCCGTCCTCGCCGAGGGTGAGGTGCGCGCCGTCGGGGGCCCGGTGCGTGGTGCCGTCGACGGTCACGCTGTCGACGGTCCAGCGGACGCCGGTGACCGGCTGCTGCGCCTCGGCGGTGCCGCTGCCGGCCCCCGCCCTCTCGTTGCCGCAGGCCGCCGCGAGCGGGACGACGAGCACGGCGACGGCCGTCAGGGTCATGCGCTGGGTGTGCTTCTGTCGGTCCATGCCGGTTCGACGGGAGGGCGGAGCGGGTGGTTCCCCTCCTCCGTGCGGGATCGGTGGCCCACGCCGTCCGGAACGGGCTCGGCCGTCCGCGGCTCAGCCGAGCAGCGGCAGGTACGGCCCGAGGTCCGCTCGTTCCCCGCTGGCGCTCACCTCGGCGGTGGCCAGGGCGTCCGCCCAGCTGATCCGTCCGCCGGCCAGCCGGATCCAGGTGAGCGGGTCGGTCTCCACGACGTTCGGCGGGGTGCCCCGGGTGTGCCGGGGGCCCTCGACGCACTGCACCACCGCGAACGGCGGGACGCGCACCTCCGTGGAACCGCCGGGCGCCTTCGCGGCGAGCGCGTCGGCCAGCAGCCGGACGCAGGCGGCGAGGGCCTGCCGGTCCACGGGGACGTCCAGGCCGGGGACGGCGGCGTTGAGGTCGTCGGTGTGGACGACGAGTTCCACGGTGCGGGTGACGACGTAGTCCGCGAGGGGCAGGGCGCCCGCGCTGGTGGGGAGCAGCCTGGTGCCCGGGTGGGCGTCGAGGCGCGCGGTGAAGCGCTGCTCGAGGTCCGCGAGGTAGGCGTCGAGGTCGGCGTGATCCGCCCCGAGCCGGTGCGCGGTGTCCGCGATGGCGGGGGCGTCGGCGGCGATGGCGGTGGGCCAGTCGGTCAGCCTGGCGTCCTGCTTGGCGGGCTCCGGCTCGTCCAGCAGCCGGTCCACGGCCTGCAGCGCGGTGCCGATGTGGGCGACCAGCTCCCGGACGGTCCAGTCGCCGAGCCGGGTGGGCCGGGCCAGCTGCTCCGGGGTGAGGGTGCGGACCGCCGAGCGGACGTTCCCGAACTGCGCCAGGACGGCGGCGCGGGTCTTGGCGGGGTCGTAGGAGCGGGGGCGTTTCCTGGCCGGTGGCATGGCGGAAGCCTATGCGGGGGCGCCGGTCCGCCGGGCCGGTATCTCGAACACCTCGTTGTTGCGGGGGACGCCGGTGCCGCGCCAGGTGAAGGGGATGCCGCGCGCGGTGTCCGGGTCGGGGCCGTCCATCAGCTGGAAGTGCAGGTGGGGTTCGGTGGAGTTGCCCGAGTTGCCGACCTGGGCGAGCACCTGGCCCGCCCGCACCCGGTCGCCCTCGCGGACGGTGAGGGAGCCGCGCCTGAGGTGGGCGTAGGCGGCGAAGACGCCGTCGCCGAGGTCGAGGACCACGTGGTTGCCGATGATCCTCCCGGCTCCGAACAAGTCCCGGACGTTCGCCTCGACGAGCATCAGGTACGCCAGTGCGGGCAGCGAGCCGCGGCTGAGGTGGTCGCGCGCCCGGTCGGTGGCGCGGACGACGGTGGCGTCGGCCACCGCGTGCAACGGGGCGCCGAAGGCCGGGAAGTCGGCGTTGCGCCGGGTTATGGGCCACAGCACGCGGAACGCCGGACGGGAGCCCGGCTCGGGCTCGGCCACGACGTCGATGGCGAAGGTCTGGCCGTAGGCGTGGGTGCGGTGGCTCGGGGTGTGGTCGGCGGGGCTGTTCATCGCGATCCAGCGGCCGGTGACCGGCGGCTCCACCTCGACGGCCTCCCGGGCGGCCCGGGGACTGTCCGGGGCCCCGCCCCAGCGGTTGCCCGCCACCAGCAGGACGTAGGCCAGCAGGAGCGGGAGGAAGTCCCACCACACCGAGTGGCCGAGGTCCAGCGCCACGTGGGCGATCACCAGGCCGAAGAAGGTGATCAGGAGCCCGCGATAGGCGGTCTTGAGGAGTTTGCGCGCGGACATGCTTCCCCCAGGGCTCGTCGGTGTGTCAGGGCCGCGCCGCCGACAGCGCCACCAGCAGCGGCACGACCCGGCCCGCCGGGACCTCGTGCCGGCCCCGGCCGGTGGTGTGCAGCCAGCCGGCGGCGCTGAGCTGGCGCAGGTGGTGGTAGATCTGCCCGGTCGTGCCGATGTCGTCCAGCTCCGCCAGTTCGGCGGCGGTCCGACGGCCGCCGACTATCTCGCGCAGCAGCCGCAGCCGGACCGGATGTCCGAGCGCGGCGAAGGACTCGGCGGCGTCCGGCCACTCGTAGGTGATCAGGTCGGCGGTGAGCGCGCCATGCTGCCAGTCGTACCGCTCGCCGGTCGGCATTCGCACCGCGCCGGTGAACAGCACGCCTCCGTCGGCTGCCTTCAGCTCCGCGAGCTGCTCCTTGAGCCCTTCCAGGGCCCAGAAGTCGCCCTCGCCCAGGCGGGGAGCGGCACGGTCGGCCCCTTCGAGCGCCGCCAGCCGGCGCTCGAGCTCGGTCATACGCTCTTCGAGTTCCACGCCTTCGAGATTACGTAACTACGTAATCCCGCGCAAGGGCCTTGCACACCTGTGGACGACCGGCCTGGCCCGGCGGCCCGACCGCACCCCGCCCCGGCGGCCGGACACGACGAAGCCCCCGCCGGTGAGGGCGGGGGCTTCGCGGGAGAGGGGTGCTGCGGCTCAGGCCAGCAGCGCCGGGATCGTCCCCTCGTGGGTCTCGCGCAGTTCGGTCAGGGTGAGGGAGAACTCGCCCTGGACCTCGACCGCGTCACCGTCCACGACGCCGATGCGGGTGGCCGGGAGACCGCGCGCACCGCACATGTCGTTGAAACGGAGCTCCTCCGAGCGCGGCACGGCGACGACCGCGCGGCCGGCCGACTCGGAGAACAGGAAGGTGAACGCGTCCAGCCCGTCGGGCACCACCAGACGCGCGCCCTTCCCGCCGAGCAGGGCCGACTCGACGACCGCCTGGACCAGACCGCCGTCCGACAGGTCGTGCGCGGAGTCGATCATGCCGTCGCGGGAGGCGGAGATCAGGATCTCGCCGAGCAGCCGCTCACGCTCCAGGTCGACCTTCGGGGGCAGGCCGCCGAGGTGGTCGTGGATCACCTGCGACCAGGCCGAACCGCCGAACTCCTCGCGGGTGTCACCCAGGAGGTACAGCAGCTGGCCCTCCTCCTGGAAGGCGACCGGGGTGCGGCGGGCCACGTCGTCGATGACACCGAGGACGGCGACCACGGGGGTCGGGTGGATGGCGGCCTCGCCCGTCTGGTTGTAGAGCGAGACGTTGCCGCCGGTCACCGGGGTGCCGAGCTGCTTGCAGCCGTCCGCCAGACCGCGCACGGCCTCCGCGAACTGCCACATGACCGCCGGGTCCTCCGGAGAGCCGAAGTTCAGGCAGTCGGAGACGGCGAGCGGCTTGGCACCGGTCGTCGCCACGTTGCGGTAGGCCTCCGCAAGGGCCAGCTGCGCGCCCGTGTAGGGGTCGAGCTTGGCGTACCGGCCGTTGCCGTCGGTGGCGATCGCGACACCGAGGCCGGACGCCTCGTCGATGCGGATCATGCCGGAGTCCTCGGGCTGGGCGAGGACGGTGTTGCCCTGCACGAAGTGGTCGTACTGCTGGGTGATCCACTGCTTGGACGCCTGGTTCGGCGAGCCGACCAGCTTCAGGACCTGGTCCTTCAGCTCCTCGCCCGTCGCCGGGCGCGGCAGCTTGTTCGCGTCGTCCGCCTGGAGCTCGTCCTGCCAGGACGGGCGGGCGTAGGGGCGCTCGTAGACCGGGCCGTCGTGGGCGACCGTGCGCGGGTCGACGTCGACGATCTTCTCGCCGTGCCAGAAGATCTCCAGGCGGTCGCCGTCGGTCACCTCGCCGATGACGGTGGCGATGACGTCCCACTTGTCGCAGATCTCGAGGAACCGGTCGACCTTGTCGGGCTCCACGACCGCGCACATGCGCTCCTGCGACTCGCTCATGAGGATCTCCTCGGGCGAGAGCGTGGAGTCGCGCAGGGGCACGTCGTCGAGGGTGACGCTCATGCCGCCGGAGCCGTTGGAGGCGAGCTCGGAGGTGGCGCAGGACAGGCCGGCCGCGCCGAGGTCCTGGATGCCGACGACCAGCTTCTCGGCGAACGCCTCCAGGGTGCACTCGATGAGCAACTTCTCCTGGAAGGGGTCGCCGACCTGCACCGCGGGACGCTTCGACGGCTTGGCGTCGTCGAAGGTCTCGGAGGCGAGGATCGACGCGCCGCCGATGCCGTCACCGCCGGTGCGGGCGCCGTACAGGATGACCTTGTTGCCCGCGCCGGACGCCTTGGCGAGGTGGATGTCCTCGTGCCGCATGACGCCGATGGCACCGGCGTTGACCAGCGGGTTGCCCTGGTAGCAGGCGTCGAAGACGACCTCGCCGCCGATGTTCGGCAGGCCCAGGCAGTTGCCGTAGCCGCCGATGCCGGCCACCACGCCGGGCAGCACGCGCTTGGTGTCGGGGTGGTCGGCGGCGCCGAAGCGCAGCGGGTCGACCACGGCGACCGGACGGGCGCCCATCGCGATGATGTCGCGGACGATGCCGCCGACGCCCGTGGCCGCGCCCTGGTAGGGCTCGACGTAGGAGGGGTGGTTGTGCGACTCGACCTTGAAGGTGACCGCGTAGCCCTGGCCGACGTCCACGACGCCCGCGTTCTCGCCGATGCCGACGAGCAGCGCCTCGAACTCGGGGGCCTTCTCGCCGAACTGGCGCAGGTGCACCTTGGAGGACTTGTACGAGCAGTGCTCGGACCACATGACGGAGTACATGGCGAGCTCGGCTCCGGTGGGCCGGCGGCCGAGGATCTCCACGACCCGCTCGTACTCGTCCTTCTTCAGGCCCAGCTCGGCCCAGGGCAGCTCGACGTCGGGGGTCGCGGCCGCGTGCTCGACCGTGTCCAGGGGCGTCTTGCTCATGCGGTGACCAGCTTCTTGAGGATCGACGTGAAGAAGGGCAGGCCGTCGGTACGGCCCGTACCGATCAGCGACTCGACGGCGTGCTCGGGGTGCGGCATGAGACCGACGACGTTCCCGGCCTCGTTGGTGATGCCGGCGATGTCGTTGAGCGAGCCGTTCGGGTTGACGTCGAGGTAGCGGAACGCGACCCGCCCCTCGGCCTCCAGCTTGTCCAGCGTGTACCGGTCGGCGACGTAGCGGCCGTCCATGTTCTTCAGCGGGATGTGGATCTCCTGGCCGGACTCGTAGTCGGCGGTCCAGGCGGTGTCCGCGTTCTCCACCCGCAGTTTCTGGTCGCGGCAGATGAAGTGCAGGTGGTCGTTGCCCAGCATGCCGCCGGGGAGCAGGTGCGCCTCGGTGAGGATCTGGAAGCCGTTGCAGATGCCGAGGACCGGCAGACCGGCCTTCGCCTGCTCGATGACGGTGTCCATGACCGGCGAGAAGCGCGCGATGGCGCCGGCGCGCAGATAGTCGCCGTAACTGAAACCGCCGCAGAGCACGACGGCGTCGACCTGCTTGAGGTCCTTGTCCTTGTGCCAGAGGGCGACGGGTTCGGCACCCGCGACGCGGATCGCGCGCTGGGTGTCCCGGTCGTCGAGGCTGCCCGGGAAAGTGACGACGCCAATACGAGCGGTCACTTCGCGGCCTCCGCGACTTCCTCGACCCGTACGGTGAAGTCCTCGATCACGGTGTTGGCGAGGAAGGATTCCGCAAGATCGTGGATACGGGCGAGCGCGGCCTCGTCGACCGGCCCGTCAACTTCCAGTTCGAATCGCTTTCCCTGACGGACGTCCGAGATCCCTTCGAAACCCAGTCGCGGCAGTGCGCGCTGCACCGCCTGGCCCTGGGGGTCGAGGATCTCCGGCTTGAGCATGACGTCGACTACGACGCGTGCCACTGGCACTCCCGGTGTGTGGTGCTGAGCAGGTTCCTTCAGACTACCCGCACAAAATTTCTACGCGGGTAGAGTTGTAGGAATCTACGTGAGCACCGTCACGATTCGGCATCGCGGGGAGGCGACCGGGAAAAGATCCGGGAAAGATCCCCCTTCTCCCGCACATCGCTATTGCGCCCCGGACACGCGGACAGATTTAGTCGGGCTTCACAATGCATTGCCGGGCACTGTACAAATGAATTGTCATTAGCAGATACTTTGCCCGATTACAGGCGGACAGCCGACATCTCGGCGACGTACCGGCACGTCATCAAGGACGTCCGGGCGGAGAGGTGTCGCACGAAGGGACCGATATTCGTGGCGCAGAAGGTCGTGGTCACTCTCTTTGACGACATCGACGGCTCGGAAGCGGCGGAAACGATCGCCTTCGGACTCGACGGCAAGTCGTACGAGATCGACCTCAACGAAGCCAATGCCAGGAAACTGCGCGAGGCGCTCGAGCCCTACGTGGACGCCGGCCGCAAGCGGGCGCGCTCCGGCAAGGCCTACCGGCAGACGGAGGTCGCCCCCGACCCGGCGGCCGTGCGCGCCTGGGCGCAGGCGAACCGGATGGACGTCCCCGCCCGGGGCCGGATCCCCAAGAGGGTCTACGAGGCGTTCACCGCGGCGCAGTGAACCGCACGCGCGTGCACCGCCCGACCCGTTCGGGTGGGCCTGCCGACGGCCGGTCACCGGCCCCTCGACGCAACCGACTTGCGCTGCCCCCCTGCTGATCAGCTAAAGTCTGGAGCACGCCGAGGGGCGAGGCCGAAAGGCCCGGCCCGAGGAGTACATGCGGGTGTAGTTCAGTAGTAGAACATCCCCCTTCCAGGGGGAAGGCGCAGTGTGCAATTCCTGTCACCCGCTCTGCATCGCCGTACCGACCACACTGGTGGATCAGGTAGGCTGGTGCCCGCGCCGATCGGTGAGAGCCGGTCGGAGGCAATGCGGACGTAGCTCAGTTGGTAGAGCGCAACCTTGCCAAGGTTGAGGTCGCGAGTTCGAGCCTCGTCGTCCGCTCGGGAACAAGACCCCGGTCCATCGGACCGGGGTCTTTTCGTGTGCCCCTGCCCCGGGTCCTTCCGGCGATCTTTCTCCTCCCCTTCTCCGCCCGGCCGTCTGACATTTGTCATGTCCGGTGATGACACGGCGCACTGCCGGGCGCTCGCGCCGCCCCGGAAGCTCGAGGCATGGAAACAACCGAACGCGAGCACGTGATCGAGGTCACCGATCTGCGACGTGTCTACGGGGGCGGGTTCGAAGCGGTGCGCGGGATCGACTTCTCCGTGCGGCGCGGGGAGATCTTCGCGCTGCTGGGCACCAACGGGGCCGGCAAGACCTCCACCGTCGAACTGCTGGAAGGGCTCGCCGCGCCGGCCGGCGGGCGGGTCCGGGTCCTCGGCCACGACCCCTACACCGAGCGCGGCGCCGTACGGCACCGCACCGGCGTGATGCTCCAGGAGGGCGGCTTCCCCTCCGAGCTGACCGTCGCCGAGACCGCCCGCATGTGGGCAGGCTGCGTCAGCGGCGCCCGCCCCACGCGGGAGGTGCTGACGATGGTGGGCCTGGAGTCCAAGACGGACGTCCGGGTCAAGCAGCTCTCCGGCGGCCAGCGGCGCCGCCTGGACCTGGCCCTCGCGCTGCTCGGCGACCCCGAGGTGCTCTTCCTCGACGAGCCGACCACCGGTCTCGACGCCGAAGGCCGCCATGACACCTGGGAGTTGGTGAGCGCCCTGCGCGACGCCGGCACCACCGTGCTGCTCACCACGCACTACCTGGAGGAGGCCGAGAGCCTCGCCGACCGGCTCGCGATCATGCACGACGGCAGGATCGCCGTCACCGGCACCCCGGCCGAGGTCACCGCGACCGAGCCGTCCCGCATCACCTTCGACCTTCCCGACGGCTACTTCCTGGGCGACCTCCCGCCGCTCGGCGAACTCGGCGTGAGCGACCACACCGTGGACGGCCGCACCGTCCGGCTGCGCACCCGCGAACTTCAGCGTTCGGCCACCGCGCTGCTGCTGTGGGCGCGGGACGCCGGGGTGGAACTGCGCCGGCTCGACGTGCGCTCCGCCTCCCTGGAGGAGGCGTTCCTCACCATCGCCCGGGACGCCTCGGCCGCCACGGCGGACGGCACGACCACGCAGGAGTACGCCGTATGAGCACCCCCACGACCACCCCGGTCAGCCGGATGACCTCCCTGGCCCGGGCCGAACTGACCCTGCTCGGACGCAGCAAGGGCACCCTCTTCGCCGCCCTGTTCGTGCCGCTGATCCTGCCGCTGAGCGTGCGGTCCGCGGCCGAGGAGATGGACCTCGCGGAGGCCGGGCTCACCCCCGGCACGCTGGTCCTGCCCGCCGCCGTCGGCTTCTCACTCCTGTTCGCCGTGTACTCCTCGCTGGTCGGCGTCTACGTCGTCCGGCGCGAGGAACTCGTGCTGAAGCGGCTGCGCACGGGCGAGCTGCGGGACGCGGAGATCCTCGGCGGATCCGCGCTGCCGGCCGTCCTCACCGGGCTGGTGCAGTGCCTGCTGCTGATCGCGGGCTGCACCGTGCTGCTCGACCTGTCGGCGCCGTCCGCGCCGCATCTGGCCGTCGTCGGCCTGCTGCTGGGACTGGTGATGAGCGCGGCGCTCGCCGCCCTCACCGCCGGCTTCACCCGCACCGGTGAGAGCGCCCAGGTGACGCCCATGCCTCTGATGATCGTGTCGATGCTCGGCTCCGGAATGTTCGTCCCGCTGGAGCTGTTCCCGGACCAGCTGGCGTCCATGTGCGAGCTGCTGCCGCTGACCCCGGTCGTCAGCCTGGTGCGCGGAGGCTGGACCGGCGACCTGTCGGCCGGGGAGTCTTTGGGTGCGCTCACGGTGGCGCTGGCCTGGACCCTGCTGGCGGTGTTTGCTGTACGCCGGCGGTTCCGCTGGGAGCCGCGGCGCTGAGGCAGGCGTGCGCGGCGCCTAGGGGCGTGCGCGGCGCCGTGGAGCGTGCGCGGCGCCGTGGAGCGTGCGCGGCGCCGTGGAGCGTGCGCGGCGCCCGTAGGGCAGCGCGGACGACCGGCGTGCGCGGCGCTGAGGCTGGCGGGCGGCTTCGAAAGGCGGCGCGCGGCTTCGAATGACGGCTGCGGCGCTGGAGGGCGGCGTGGATAGGGGCGCCGCGCTCATGCGGGCGGCGCCGCGGATCGGGGTGCCTCGCTCATGCGGTCGGCGGACCGGAGGCAGCTCCTCGGACCGGACGCGGCCCCTCGGGCCGCAGCCGGCAGAGAGCGGGCGAGGACGCCGGCCTCGTGGACAAGCCGCGCAGGGCGCGCGGGCATCGGGACGGACGGGAGACACGGCGGATGGGCAGTCCGGGCGGCTGGTGGGGGCGTAAGAGCACCCCCGCCAAGGTCGAGACGTACACACGGTGGTCGTTCTACTTCATCGCGCTGTCCGAACCCACGGTGATCGGCGTGACCGCCTTCGGCCACCTGGACGTGCGCGCCGGGCTGCTGCTGATGCTCCCGGTCGCCGGGCATGTGGCGCTGGCCGTGGTGACCGCCTCCCGCGCCCTGGACTGGACGTGCGGCCGGCGGCCTCAGCCGTTGCGGCTGCTGTGGACGCTCGGCGCCGCGACCGCGGCACTCGCGGTCGTCGCCCTCGCCTTCGCCCGGCACGGCTCCCACGGGGACGACACCGCCACAGTCCTGGGGGCGGTGTTCGGCGTCACACTCTGCTACGGCGTGGGTCTGATGGCCCTCGCCATGCAGGACCGGCGGCGCGTCGTCTGGCTCGTCGGCGGGTTCGGGGTCGGCGCGGGCCTGGTGACCTGGGCGCTCGGCATGCCCGCCCTCGCCGCGCTCGGCACGCTCGCGTTCGTGACGGCCGCCAGTGGCTTCTTCGCCGCCACCTCCGGCTTCTCGATCTGGCTGCTCAAGGCCGTCTACGCCCTCGACGAGGCGCGCGAGACCCGGGCTCGGCTCGCGGTCGCCGAGGAGCGGCTGCGCTTCGGCCGGGACCTGCACGACGTGATGGGCAGGAACCTCGCCGTGATCGCGCTGAAGAGCGAGCTGGCCGTGCAGCTGGCGCGACGCGAACGGCCCGAGGCGGTCGAGCAGATGATCGAGGTGCAGCGCATCGCCCAGGAGTCCCAGCGGGAGGTGCGGGACGTCGTGCGCGGCTACCGCAGGGCCGACCTGGAGGCCGAACTCAGCGGTGCGCGCGGAGTACTGCGGGCGGCCGGAATCGACTGCGAGGTCAGCGGAGAGACGGACGGACTGCCCGCCGAGGTGCAGTCCGCGCTGGGCTGGGTGGTACGGGAGGCGACCACCAACGTGCTGCGGCACGGGGACGCGAAGAAGTGCACCGTCACGGTGCGCAGACCGGAAGGGCGTGTGGTGCTGACGGTGCGGAACGACGGGGCCGCCGCCCCGCACGGCCCGGCCCGTACGGGCGGGACCGGACTGGCCGGGTTGCGCGAACGGCTGTCCGCGGTGGACGGCACGCTGGACGCCGGTGGGACCGGCGACGGCGACTTCACGCTGGTCGCGGAGGTCCCGCTGACCGCGTGGGCCGTACTGGAGGTCGCGTCGTGACGGACGTGGTGCGGCTGCTGCTCGCCGACGACGAGCATCTGATCCGCGGGGCGCTGGCGGCCCTGCTGTCCCTGGAGGACGACCTCCTCGTGGTCGCCGAGGCCGCCTCCGGACCGGAGGCCCTGGCCATGGCACGGGCCCACGAGCCGGACGTCGCCGTACTGGACCTGCAGATGCCCGGCGCGGACGGTGTGAAGGTGGCCACATCCCTGCGGACCGAGCTGCCCGGCTGCCAGGTGCTGATCGTGACCGGTCACGGACGGCCGGGGCATCTCAAGCGGGCCCTCGCGGCGGGGGTGCGGGGCTTCGTCCCCAAGACCGTCAGCGCCCAGCGGCTCGCGGAGATCATCCGCACCGTGCACGGGGGAAACCGCTACGTCGACCCCGAGTTGGCCGCCGACGCGATCGCCGCCGGCGACTCACCGCTGACCGCGCGCGAGGCGGAGGTGCTGGAGCTGGCGGAGGACGGGGCGCCCGTGGCCGAGATCGCGGAGCGGGCCGCGCTCTCCCAGGGGACCGTGCGCAACTACCTCTCCTCGGCCGTCTCCAAGCTCGGCGCGGAGAACCGCCACACCGCGGTGCGCCTCGCACGCGAGCGAGGTTGGGTATAGTGGTGCTCGCGCCACGGCGCAGGCGAACGTAGCTCAGTTGGTAGAGCGCAACCTTGCCAAGGTTGAGGTCGCGAGTTCGAACCTCGTCGTTCGCTCAAGGAACAAGGCCCCGGTCGATGACCGGGGCCTTCGTCGTGGGCGGATGCCCCGGCGGGGGTGGCGGGGCCGGGGGCGTGCCACCCCGGCCCCGGGCCCTCGTCAGCTCCAGGTGGTGCCGGTCAGGCGCTCGTACGCCTCCACGTACTTCGCCCGGGTGGCGTCCACGACCTGCTGCGGCAGCGGCGGCGGGGGCTGCTCGCTCCTGCGGTCCCAGCCCGACTCGGCCGAGGTGAGCCAGTCCCGCACGAACTGCTTGTCGTACGACGCCTGCGCGCGCCCCGGCTCCCACTGCTCGGCCGGCCAGAAGCGGGACGAGTCCGGGGTGAGCACCTCGTCGGCGATGACCAGCTTCTCCCCGTCGAAACCGAACTCGAACTTGGTGTCCGCGAGGATGATGCCCCGGTCCCGCGCGATGTCGCGGGCGCGCGAGTAGGCGGCGAGGGTCGCCTGGCGCAGCTGGGCGGCGGTCTCCGCGCCGACCTGGCGGGCGACCTCCTCGTAGGAGACGTTCTCGTCGTGCTCGCCGACGGCCGCCTTGGTGGCCGGGGTGAAGATCGGGGCGGGCAGCTCGGAGCCGTCGACCAGGCCGTGGGGCAGGGCCAGCCCGCAGACCGTCCGGTTCTCGTTGTACTCGGCGAGGCCCGAGCCGGTGAGATAGCCGCGGGCCACGCACTCCACCGGGACCATGTTCAGCGACTTGCACACCAGGGTGCGGCCCGCCCAGTCTGCGGGGGCGCCGTCGGGGAGCTCGGTGCTCAGCACGTGGTTGGGCAGCAGGTCGGCGAGCTGGTCGAACCACCACAGGGAGAGCTGGGTGAGCACCCGGCCCTTGTCCGGGATCTCGGTCGGCAGCACCCAGTCGTAGGCCGAGATGCGGTCGCTGGCGACCATCACGAGGTCGCCCGCCTCGTTCCGGTACAGCTCGCGCACCTTGCCGGTGTGCAGATGCACCAGGCCCGGAACCTGGATCGGCTCGGGCTTGTCGACGAATCCGGACACGGTTCCTCCGCGTGATCGAACAGAAGGGACGCCCGCTGCGCTCCTGTTCCCGTGGGCTCCCCGGGGGGCGTGGCGGGAGGGGCAGGGCGATACGTCGATTCTCCCGTATGTGGGGACGGAGCGAAGGTCGGGGTGGTGCGGGGAGGGCCGGGGAGGGCCGGGCGGAGCGGCGGAGGCGGCGGGGGACCCGGCCCCGGGACCCGGCCCCGGTGGGAGCGCGGGCCCCGGGATCCGGGCCCCGGTCAGTCCCGTTTGCAGATGCGGTCGAGGAGGTTGGCGGTGGCGCGCTGGACGAGGGGGTCGGTGTGTCCCGGGCGGTCGAGGGCCGGGGACCAGGCGAGCGTGCCGGAGGCGAAGACCCAGGCGCCGGACGGTGCCCGGTACAGGGAGGTCTCCTGGTGGCGCCGGGCGCCCTGCCGGTCGCCGTACGGGGAGTGCGCGAGCAGCACCCGTTCCTCGTGGTAGGGCAGCGGGGTGCGCGGGTAGTAGCGGTCCGCGCACCCCGCGACCATGCCGTCCAGGGCGTCGCCCTCCTGCGCGCCGGTCGCCTCCCACATCCAGTGGCCGCTGTTGCGGACGATCAGCGGCCGGGGCCGCGGGACCCGGCCCGCGTACTGGATGCCGAGCAGCTGCTGCTCCGCGCGGTCGTGCTCCCGCCACAGCGCGGGCCCGTTCTGCCCTCGGCGCCGGCCGCAGGTGAGCAGGCGGTCCGGGCCGGACGGGGCGGGGGCGAGCTCCACCTGCCGGTGCAGGGTGCGGGCGGACAGGAACACCAGGGACGTGCCGTGCTCCCGGGCGCCCTCCACGGCGGTGCGCATCTCCGTGGTCCAGTACTCGTCGTGGCCGGGGAAGACCAGGCCCCGGTAGCGGGTGGGGTCGATCCGGCCGGCGTGCAGGTCACGGGCGTCGGCGTAGGCGAGGTCGTAGCCGTAGCGCTCCGCCCAGCGGATGACGTCGTAGGCGTGCCCGGCCTGCGGCGGGAGGCCGTCGCCCGCGTAGGGGCGGTCGAAGGAGACGGTCGTGACGGCGTCGGTCCCGTCGAGCGGGCGGGCCTGGTCGTCGTGGCCCGGGGCGAGGCTCGCGCCGGCGTCCGCGGCCGGGTAGGGGTTGTACGCCTGCCAGGTGACGTCCGGCAGCACGAGCAGCAGGTCGGCCGGCCGGTCGTCGCGCACGGTGAACGGGATGTGCGCACGGTGGCGCCCGTCGGCCGTGGTGAGCACGGCGACGTACGCGCCGACGTTCCAGTACGACGGCACCGCCAGCCGCCAGGACAGCCACCAGTGGTGGCAGGAGACGGTGCGCCCGGCGGTGAGCGGCGGAAGCTGGGCCAGGCCGGGGAGGAGGGGGCTGGAGGTCATCGCGGTCGCGCCGTGGCCGTCGTGGTGGCCGACGCGGTGGACGTCGATCCGGAACGGCCGGGGCGGTTCGACGGTGACGTGGAAGTCGATCGACGTGCCAGGGGCGACGGCACCGGCGGAGGTGAAGCCCGCGATCCGGCCGTCCGCCGCCTCCTTGATGGCGGATGCCGGGGAGCGGGGCGTGCCGGTGTCGGAAAAGGCCTGCCACGGAAGGGTGACGGGTGCGAAGGCGTCGCTCCCGTCCGGCGCCGGCGTCTCCGCATGGCGCTTGCGCTCCGGCGTCATGACCGTCCCCCTCCCCCGAGCGTGAACGGCCCCAGCACATCACATACCGCACGCGCGCCGTCACCGTTCGTCGTGAATCGGTGCGAGGTGAGGGACCAGGCTCCGGATCAGCCGAGGCGTACGGGCCGGCTCCGGATCAGCCGAGGCGTACGGGCTTCTCGGCGCGTATGCCCTGACGGGTCAGCCATCCCTCCAGGGCCGCGGGGTCACCCTCCTCGATCAGGCTCAGCACCCGGGGCGGGAGATCCGTGGCGCGGGCGCCGCCGACGAGGAGCGTGGGCCCGTCGAGCCAGTCGAGGCCGGGCGCGGCCCCCACGGTGTCCATCGCCGCGCAGCAGACCATCGCCGTGATGTGGTCGGTGAGCAGCTCCCGCCCGGTGCGGGGCGGCTGCAGCGGGAAGAGGGGGAGCGCGCCGTCGTCGCGGACGGGGTCGGGGTCGGACATCGCGGTGCCGGGAGAGGCGGAGGCCGCGGCGGCCTCCTCGCGGGCCAGCTCCGCGGTGAGCCGGGCGGCGAGGGCGGCGCCGTGGGCGGTGCCGCCGGCCAGGTCGTCCTCGTCGTCGGGGACGGACGGAAGGGGGGCGCGGGTGACGTCCGGCGGGGCGGCCAGGTGGGCCAGGACCCGGGCGAGGGTGGGGCCGTCGGGAGCCTGCGGCCCGTCGGCCGACGGCGGCACGCCGAGGGCGTCGAGTATCCGGTGGAGGCGGGCGGCGTCGGTACGCCACTTCCGGTCGACGACCTCCTCCGGGTAGTCGCCCCAGTGGACCGGCGACCAGTCGGGGCCGGTGCGGGCCGGGCCGCCGTGGAAGAGGCGGGCGGCGAGCAGCGAGGTGGCCTCGTCGACCGCGCCGGGCTCCTCGAGGAGGTCGCAGGCGGGACGCTCACCGAGGCGGGAGGCGAAGCCCTCGGCCAGCCGGTCCCGCCGGGACAGCTCGGTGAGGGCGGCGACCACGCCCGCGTTCAGCCGCGAGGGCCAGCGGCCCATCCGCCAGGCGGGCAGCGCCACCCGGGTCAGCAGCCTGTCCCAGCCCGCGTACGCCAGGCCCACCTGCTCCTGGGCGACGATCCGCAGGCCGTAGTCCACGGCCTTGGCGCGGTCGGCGGCGGCCGCGGCGACCCCGCGCTCCATCTCGGCCGCGTGCACCCGGCTGCCGTGCAGCATCAGCCGGACGATCCAGCCGACGCCGCCGAGCACCGCACGGTGCGCCGGCCCGCGGTCCGGCGCCGACGTCACGGCCGCCGCGGCGTCCAGGCCGCGTACGAAGCGCCGGGCGGCGGCTATGTCGGGGTGGGCGGACGGGCCCGTACCGGCGACGACCGGGGCGAGGAGCGCGCGCAGCTCGGCCACCCGCATCCACCACAGGAACGGCGAACCGATGACCAGCACGGGCGCGGCGGGCGCGCGGCGGGCGGGCCGGCCCGCGCGCGCCACGTCGTGGTGCTCCTCGGGCGGCGGGGGGCCGTGCGCCGGGTGGGTGCGGTCCTCCAGCCAGCTGTCGCAGTCAGGGGTGAGCGCTATCGCGGACGGCGCGGGGACACCGAGGCGGTCGGCGAGGTCCCGCACCATGCGGTACAGGTCCGGGGCGGCCTCCTCGGCGATCGGCACGGTGGGGCTCACGGCGGGCCGGGCGCGGGCGACGACCAGGGCGACACCGGCGGCGAGCAGCAGCACGAGGACCGCGACGGGGGTGAGGATCCGGCGGGCGAGGTCCCAGCCGGGGCCCGGCAGATGGCCCGTGGACCCGCCGACCAGCAGGATCACTGCGGCGGCGGCCGGCAGCAGGGCGACGGCCAGGGCCCGGCTGCGGATGCGCAGCACCGCCAGTGCCCGGGAGCGCGCGCTCCGAGTGCCCGTGTCTCTGCCCACTCCGCTCGCGGTCATGGTCCGGCCTCACCCCCTCCCTGCGCCTGACGCTGTCCTGGCGTTGTCCATGCCCCCCACTGTGGCACCCGCCACTGACATCGCAATGCCGGTGGGCCAAGTGCCGGAACGCTTGCGCGGCACCCTAGTTGGGGCTCCGGCCCCCGTCAGCCGGATGGCACATCGCTCACTCGATGGAATGGCTTTGGGGAGAGGTGGTCGACGGACGGCAAGGGTCAGGCCCCGGATCCTGCGGGGATCCGGGGCCTGTGAGGTTCTTCGGTACGTGCGGGGCGGGACGGGCGGTCCGGGAGCTCGGCACGGGCGGCCGGTCCGCTGCGGTGGCCGGCACGGCGGGCGGTCCGGGAGCTCGGCACGGGCGGCCGGTCCGCTGCGGTGGCCGGCACGGCGGGCGGCCCGGGTGCTCGCCGGGCGGGCGGGAGCCGGGTCGCGAGGCGGCCCGGGCGAGATCCGGGTCGCCAGGCGTCGGCCCCGTCAGGCCTCCCGGGCCGCCTTCGCCGCGATGTCCGTCCGGTGCTGGGAGCCGTCGAGGCCGATGCGGGCCACCGCACGGTAGGCACGGTCGCGGGCCTCGGTGAGGTCCTTGCCGGTCGCCGTCACGGACAGCACGCGCCCGCCCGCGCTGACGACCGCGTCGCCCTCCTGCCGGGTCCCGGCGTGCAGGACGTAGGCGTGCGGAGCGTCCTCGGCGGCGACCTCGTCGAGGCCGGTGATCGGGTCACCGGTGCGCGGGGTGCCGGGGTAGTTGTGCGAGGCGACGACCACGGTGACCGCGGCCTCGTCGCTCCACCGCGTCGGCTCCAGGTGGGCGAGGTTGCCGGTGGCGGCGGCCATCAGCAGTCCCGCCAGCGGGGTCCGCAGCCGGGCCAGCACGACCTGGGTCTCGGGGTCGCCGAACCGGGCGTTGAACTCGATCACACGGACACCGCGCGAGGTGATCGCCAGACCGGCGTAGAGCAGACCGGAGAACGGCGTACCGCGGCGCCGCATCTCGTCCACGGTCGGCTGGAGCACCGACTCCATGACCTCGTCGACCAGCTTGGGGTCGGCCCAGGGCAGCGGGGAGTACGCCCCCATGCCGCCGGTGTTCGGGCCCTCGTCGCCGTCCAGGGCACGCTTGAAGTCCTGCGCGGGCTGGAGGGGGACGACGGTCTCGCCGTCGGTGATCGCGAAGAGGGAGACCTCGGGGCCGTCGAGGAACTCCTCGACGACCACACGCTCGCACCCGGCCGCGTGCGCACGGGCCGCCTCGACGTCGTCGGTGACGACGACGCCCTTGCCGGCCGCGAGCCCGTCGTCCTTGACGACATAGGGGGGACCGAACGCCCCGAGGGCCGCGTCGACCTCGTCCTCGGTGGTGCACACGTAGGAGCGGGCGGTGGGCACGCCGGCCGCCGCCATGACGTCCTTCGCGAAGGCCTTGGAGCCCTCGAGCCGCGCGGCCTCCTTGGAGGGGCCGAAAACCGGGATGCCCGCCTCGCGCACGGCGTCGGCGACACCGGCGACCAGGGGCGCCTCCGGGCCGACCACCACGAGGTCCGCGCCGAGCCGCGCGGCCAGCGCGGACACGGCGGCGCCGTCGAGGGCGTCGACCTGGTGCAGCTCGGCGACCTCGGCGATGCCGGCGTTGCCGGGCGCGCAGTGCAGCGCGGTGACATCGGGGTCGAGGGACAGGGAGTGGCACAGGGCGTGTTCGCGGGCGCCGCTTCCGATGACGAGGACCTTCACGGGGGTCAGCCTAACGGCAGCGGACGTATGCCCTTTGTGCGGGCTTCCGAAGGGACGGGGAGGCGGCGCTCGTACGTTCCTCCAACGGCGGGCGGGACCGCCGCGGGCGCCCTCGGGCTCGGACGGACGCCGCTACTCGTTGGTGAACTCCTCGACGACCGTCGCGCCCAGCTCGCGGACCAGCAGCTCCCTGCCGGACAGGGCGGATTCGTTCAGGTCGGGGTCGTCGTCCTCCGGGATGTCGTCCTCGGGGGAGACGGGAGGAGGTTCCGGGGCGGACGGCCTGGCCGCGGGTGCCGGGGCGGGGCCGGGCGCGGACGCCGGTGGAGCGGCCGGGGGCGGTGCGGGGGCGGACGGGGCGCCCGCCGGCGGGGCGGAGGGCCGACGGCCGTCGCCGCCTCCATAACCGCCGCCACCGGCGCCGCTGCGGCCGCCGGGCGGTCCCGCGGGGGCGGAGACGCCCGAGCCGCCGCCGGACGGGTCGACGACCGCCTCGATCTTCCACTGCACGTTGAACTGTTCGGCCAGCGCCTGGCGCAGCACGTCCTCGCTGCCGCTGCTGAGGAAGTTGTCCCGGGCGCCCGCGTTCACGAAGCCGATCTGGAGGGTCGTGCCGTCGAAGCCGGTCACCTGGGCGTTCTGGCTGAGCAGGATCCAGGTGAAGCGGCGGCGGTTCTTGACCGTCTCCAGGATGTTCGGCCAGAGCATGCGGGGGTCGAGGCCGCCACCGCCGCCCGAGGGCGCGGGCGACGGCGCGGGCTGGGCCTGCGGCGCGGGCGTCGGGGCGGGGGCGGGGGATGCAGCCGGGGGCCTGTTTCCGCTGCCCGCCGGGGCGGCCGTGGGCCAGCCGCCGGGACGCCGGGCCGCACCGCCGCCGGCGGGGGAGGCGGTGGGCCAGGCGCCGGGCGCGGGGGCGGCCGGAGCGGCATCCGGTGCGGGGCCTGCCGGGGATTCGGAGGCCGCCGGGGCCGGGGTCGGTGCGGCCGGAGGGGCGGCCGGGGGCGGAGCCTGGGCGGGCGGAGGCGTGGGAGCCGGCGGGGCCGCGGAGGCGGCGGGTCCTTGCGCCCGTACGGCGGCCCGGGCGGCGGCGGGACCGCCCCCCGGCTCGACGGCGGGCGCGGGCGACTGAGCCGCCGCTCCGTGCGCCTCCGGACCGGGGACGTACCCCATCGCGGGCGCGGCGGCCGCCGCACCCGGGGAGAACTGCACGCCACGCTCGATGCGGTCCAGCCGCGCCATGAGCGAACGCTCGTCGCCGTACGCGGCGGGCAGCAGCACGCGCGCGCAGATCAGCTCCAGCTGGAGACGGGGCGAGGTGGCGCCGCGCATCTCGGTGAGGCCCTCGTTGACGATGTCGGCGGCGCGGCTGAGCTCGGCGGGTCCGAAGGTGCCGGCCTGCGCCTGCATCCGCTCCAGGACGTCGGCGGGGGCGTCGATCAGGCCCTTGTCGGTGGCGTCGGGGACGGCGGCGAGGATGACCAGGTCGCGCAGCCGCTCCAGCAGGTCGGCGACGAACCTGCGCGGGTCGTTGCCCCCTTCGATCACCCGGTCGACGACCTCGAAGGCGGCCGCGCCGTCACCGGTGGCGAAGGCCTCGACGACGGAGTCGAGCAGCGAGCCGTCGGTGTAGCCCAGCAGGGAGGTGGCCATGGCGTAGGTCACGCCCTCCTCCCCCGCGCCGGCGAGCAGCTGGTCCATGACGGACATCGAGTCACGCACGGACCCGGCGCCGGCGCGCACCACCAGCGGCAGCACGCCCTCCTCGACGGCCATGCCCTCCTTGTGGCACACCTCACCCAGGTACTCCCGGAGGGTGCCGGGCGGGACGAGCCGGAAGGGGTAGTGGTGCGTCCGGGAGCGGATGGTCCCGATGACCTTCTCGGGCTCGGTGGTCGCGAAGATGAACTTCAGGTGTTCCGGCGGCTCCTCGACGACCTTGAGCAGCGCGTTGAAACCGGCCGACGTGACCATGTGGGCCTCGTCGATGATGTAGATCTTGTAGCGGCTGGACGCGGGCCCGAAGAACGCCTTCTCCCGTAGGTCACGGGCGTCGTCCACACCACCGTGCGAAGCGGCGTCGATCTCGATGACGTCGATCGAACCGGGGCCGTTGCGCGCGAGGTCCTGACACGACTGGCACTGACCGCACGGCGTGGGCGTGGGGCCCTGCTCGCAGTTCAGACAGCGGGCGAGGATCCGGGCGCTGGTCGTCTTGCCGCAGCCGCGGGGCCCGCTGAACAGGTACGCGTGATTGACCCGGTTGTTCCGCAGCGCCTGCTGCAACGGGTCGGTGACATGCTCCTGCCCGATGACCTCGGCGAACGACTCCGGGCGATAGCGGCGGTACAGCGCGAGAGACGACACGCTTACGAGGTTATAGGCGCCCACCGACAACCGGACCGGCCGCTCGGGAACGCAAGCGCCCCCCACGCACCCGCCAGAGCCAACCTACCCTTGCTGCCTTCCGGCCCTGGGGGAGTTCAGTCAGATAGCGCCGCGTGAGGGGCTACGCAGAGGCTACCCCATGTCCCGGGCCCGGAACGAGTTCGCGAGCACTCCTCTCGGTCATGTAATGTTCCTGGCGGAGGATTCGCCTAGAGGCCTAGGGCGCACGCTTGGAAAGCGTGTTGGGGGCAACCCCTCACGAGTTCGAATCTCGTATCCTCCGCCAGTGCCTCACCGGGCACGAAGTCGAAGGGCCCCACTGTTCGCAGTGGGGCCCTTCGACGTTGTCCGCCTCTGTTCCCGTGGAACATGACCAGCGTCACAAGTACGGAGCGAGCCACAGTCGTGCTCGGTACGGAGGCGCATACTGAGACATGACCAAGTCAGCGGCGTCGAAACGCCATCTGCCCACCAGCCCCTTCAAGGCCCCGGTCGCACCGGCTGCCAAGCACTTCGCCCTGGGCGACCAGGTCACCCATGACGTGTACGGCCTCGGCCGGGTGGTCGACGTCGAGGACGGAGTCGCGGTGCTCGTGGATTTCGGCTCGGCGCCCATGCGGATCCTGAGCCCGTACGCCAAGATGACCAAGCTCTAGGGGCGCCGTACCCGGCCACCTCATGGCCGGCAGGCGTGATGCCGGACACATGGCGGCCCACCTGCCGGTCGGGGCGGGGGCGGCAAGCAACGTGCCCGGATAGTTACCCGAATACGGCGGTGTGTTCGAGCAGTGCGGGCGGTGATGATCACGGTGTCCACCTCACCACAGGAGGCACATTCGTGAGACAGCACCGCGCAGGCCTGCTCGTCGCGGCCACGGCCCTGGCCCCGGCTCTCCTCCTCTCCACCCCGGCCTTCGCCGGCCCGTCGGTCGCACCCGCCACCGTGACGTCCGCGACGGTCTCGTCCGAGACGCCGGTGGACGTAATGACGGAGGACGAGCTGCGCGCCGCGATCACCGCGATCCTGGAGGCCGAGACCACCGGCCGGGCCGTCACCGAGGCAGCCACCCAGGCCCTCAACGGCACCGTCGACGACATGCGCACGTTCCTGAAGACCGGCCACCGGTTCGCCCAGGCCCACGGCGACAGGTTCGCGCTCCTCGTCATCCTCGGCAGGGCCCGGGAGAACGGCGACAGGCGGGTCATCCAGGAGATCAACGACCTCCTCGACCGCGACATCCCCGAGGAGTACCGCGAGTGGCTCGAGACCGGCTACCCGCTCGCGCAGGCCGAGGACGACCGGTTCGCGCTCTTCGTCGTCCTCGGCAAGGCCCAGAAGGCCGGCGACACCAAGCTGGTGCAGGAGATCAACGGCCTCCTGGACCGCATGGACGCGGAAGAGGTACACACCTGGCTGGCGACCTACAGGGCCGCCTGACCCCATGGAAGTGCAGGACCGGCCCACACGAGTGGGCCGGTCCGTCGCGTCCCTGCTCGCCCGGTGGGAGGGCGCCGGTCAGCGGGTGATGTCGACCTGGCGGGATTCGGTGATCTGGTCGATGTCCGAGACGCGGACCGTCAGTTTCATCGTCCAGGTGCCCTCCAGGGGGAGGGTGAGGTCGCTGGTGGCCCAGTAGCCGCCGCGGTCGGTGAGTTTCGCGTCGATGGGGCCCACGTCCTTCGACGGGAGGGTGAAGGAGACGCGGACCTCCGGGACGAAGGTCAGGGCGCCCTGGGGGCCGAAGACCACCGCCTGGAGGCCGTTCTCGCCGACCCGGCCCGGGTCCATCTGGAGCTGGACCGTGCCGCTGCCGCCGGGGGTGCCCGTGTCGTAGGGGACCGTGAACGCCTCCGCGCCGGGCAGGCCCGCCACCTGCGGCTCCGGGGCCTTGGCCGCCTCCGCCTCCGCGCGGGACGGCAGGGTGCCGGTCAGCACCGTGGTGACCAGCAGGACGGCCACCGCCACGACGACCTCCGCCAGCACGGAGCGGCGCAGGGCGCGGCGGTGGAGGGCCTCCGGTTCGGCGGTCGCGGTCGTCACGGTCGTGGTCCTCGGTTCGGGGGGCGGGCCCGCCGAACCGACCAGCGCAGGTACGCGTTCCTCGGCCGGCGCCGGGCGGGCCGGCAGGGCCGTCCAGCGGCGGGACAGGGCCGCCGCGAGCAGCAGGAAGACGGTCGCGGCCAGCTTCACGGTCAGGGTCCGGCCGTACGTCGTCCCCGTGAGGGCGGACCAGGAGCCGAGGCCGCGCCAGGACTGGTAGGCGCCGGTGACGACGAGAACCGTCACCGAGGCGAAGGCCAGGCGGGAGAAGCGCGCCACCGTCGGGTACGGGGGCGGGGTCTTCGCGCGGTGGAGGGTGAGCAGGAGGGCGGTGAGGCCGCCGAGCCAGGCCGCCATCGCCAGCAGGTGCAGCACCGACGACGTCATGGCGACCGGTACCTGGATGCCGGCCGAGGCGTGTTCGGCCGACGCCCACGTCAGGGCCAGGCCGAGGGACAGGGCCACGCCCGCCGTCAGACGGGTGCTCGGGGAGCGGCGACGGAGGAGGGGGACGAGCAGGGCGGCCGTCAGCAGGAGGGCGAGGCGGGTGAGGAGGGCGAGGCCGGGGCGGCCGGTCAGGGTGCCGGGGAACGACGAGAGGTCCAGCGCCGTCGCCGGGGACGTCCCCCTCTCGTACGGGGCGCGCAGGACCAGCAGCGCGGCCGTCGTCACCAGCAGGGTCCACCAGCCGAACAGCAGCGGCGCCCGCAGCGGCGCCGTGTCCGGCGGGCGGCACAGCGCCGCGAACGCCGCCGTGCCGATGAGCAGCGCCGCGGCGATGTAGGCGAGGTAGCGGCCGGTGTCGTAGAGGCTCTTGGTGACAGGGTGTTCGGCGTGGTCGGCGGGGGCCGCGGGCGGGGTCGGTGACGGCTTGCCGACGGAGAAGGTGAACGCGCCGGACACCGGGTGGCTGTCCGCCGAGACCACCCGCCAGGCCACGGTGTACGTGCCCTCGCCGAGGTCCCGCGGGAGTTCGGCGCGCGCGGTGTCGGCGGCGCCGGCCGCGTGCGCGGGCTCCTCCATGTGCACGCGGCGGTTGTCGGGGCCGTAGACCCGGAAGGAGTCCTCGAGCAGGCCCACGGACTCGGTGAACGTCAGGGTGATGTGCGTGGGCGCCGCCTTGACGACGCTCCCCTCCTCGGGGTCGCTGGCGCGCAGGGCCGCGTGGGCGCTCGCCGGGACCGCGCCGCCGAGCAGCAGGATCAGCAGGGTGCCCAGCAGCACCAGGGCCCGGAGCCGCCGGGACCCGCCTCCGCCACGATCGCCCGCCGCCTCACCGCGCCGTCGCTCCACGTCGTACCCGCCTCCCGGCCGTTCGCCTCCCAGGGAGTACGGACGGAGGGCGCCGCCCGCTCAACGGGACGGGCGCGGGATCACCAGGTCGGGCGGGACGTCACCCCTCCGTCCACCACCAGGTCGTGCCCGGTCACCCAGGACGCCAGCGGCGAGGCCAGGAACACGCAGGCGTCGCCCACGTCCTCCGGGCGGCCGAGGCGGCCCACGGCGGACGCCTCCCGCCAGCGGCGTACGCCGTCCGGCCAGGCGTCCGCCAGGCCCTCCCGGTCGATCAGGCCGGGCGAGACCGTGTTGACGCGCACGCCCCAGGGGCCGTACTCCAGGGCCGCCGAGCGGGCGTGCATCACCACCGCGGCCTTGGACGCGCCGTAGTGCGCGTGGCCGGGGGCGGGGAAGCGGGCCTCCACGGAGGCGACGTGGGTGACGGAGCCGCCGCCCTGGTCGCGCATCAGCGTCGCCGCCGCCTGGGTGCAGGCGAACACCGCGGTGAGGTTGGTGTCCACGACCGACCGCCACTGGGCGGCCGTCATCCCGGCGAGTTCCTGGACGGGCTGGACCCCGGCGTTGTTGACCAGTGCGGTGAGCCGGCCGCCGAACCGTTCGGCCGTCTCGGCGACCAGGCGGTGGCAGGCGTCCTCGTCGGTGAGGTCGGCCCGCAGGACGACGGCCCTGCCGCCCGCGTCCCGGATGGCGGCGGCGGTCTCCCGCGCGGACGCGACCGAGGTGCGGCAGTGCAACGCGACGGCCGCGCCCTCCTCGGCGAACCGCCGGGCGATGCCCCCGCCGATACCGCCCCCCGCGCCGGTGACCAGGGCGACCTGGCCGTGCAGCAGTCCCCGCTGCCTCATGGCCGGCCGAACTCCGCGACGAGGGCCGCCCGGTCCGGGTGACGGGCCGCCAGTTCGGCCGGGTCGCCGTGCTCGTAGCCCTCGTAGGTGAAGCCGGGGGCCATCGTGCAGCCGAACAGCGTCCAGGAGCCGCCCGCCGCCACCCGGGCGCCCATCCAGGTGCCGGCCGGGACGGTGAGCTGGACGTGCTGGCCGCCGAGCACGTCGGGACCGAGGACCGGGGTGCTGCTGCTGCCGTCGGGGGCGAGCAGCAGCATCCGCAGCGGGTCACCGAGGTAGTGGTGCCAGGTCTCGTCCGCGGGCAGGCGGTGCAGGGCGGAGAAGTCGCCGGGCGCGTCGGTGAGCAGGGCGACGATGGCGGTGCCCTCGGGGCGGCCGTCGGGGCGGACGGGACCGGCCCAGGTCTGCCGGAACCGGCCTCCCTCACGGGGGATCGGCTCCAGTCCGTAGTGGGCGACGAGGTCGTCGGGGGTCACCCGCCGAAGGCTACCTCGCGGGTGAGGAACGCGAGTTGCGCCTTCTTCTCCGGGAGGTACACGTCCGGCAGGTCGACCTCGGGCAGCACGACCTCAGGGCCGGTGGTGAAGCCCTGCCGGACGAAGCGGGCGACCGCCTTCTCGTTGGCGACGTCCGGGTCGACGACGATCCGCCGGCGGTCCAGCACCCCCAGCACGTAGGTGACGACGGCGACCGCCAGACCGGCGGTCCAGCCCGGGCGGGTCTCGCCCGGTCCGGCGGGCGCGAGCAGCAGGTGGACCCCGATGTCGCCCGGCTCGACGGGGTAGCACGCGCCGACCCGGTCGGCCTCCGGCTCGTACGTCTGGAGCAGCGCGGCCGGGTCACCGTCCCTGACGACGAGGTACGCGTGGTGGGTGTCGAGGGTGTCCATGTGCGCGTAGATCTCGGCGACCCGCTCCACGGTGAGACCGTTCATGCCCCAGAACACGGCGCGTTCCTCGCTCACCCAGCGGTGCAGCAGGGGCGCGTCGGCGGCCGGGTCCAGCGGCAGGACGCGCACGGTGCCGAAGCCGTCGACCGTCTGCTCGTGGACGGCCGGTCGGGAGGCGTACGGGTCAGACATCGGTCTCCTTCGTCAGCTGCGCCCAGTCGGTGACGACCGGGGCCAGGTCGCCGGCGAGCCACAGGGGCTGCTGGTCTCGGTGGTGGGGTGATCCGGGCCGGCCGGAGGCGCCGTGCGGCACCACCCAGCGGCTGTCCTCGCGCCGGGCCAGGTCCCAGACGTAGCGGGCGGCGGGCCCGCGGACGGCGAGGTCGGTGATGCCGGGCACGGCGGAGGTGCACAGCACGCAGTCGTGGTCGCCGGACAGGGCGGGCTCCTCCCGCGGCACCTCGGGCGGCAGCGCCCGCCAGGGCGCGAGGCGGTGGGTGTCGCCCCAGACGCCGGCGGGCGGCGCGGCGGCCACCTCCTCCAGCGCCGTGCGGACGACGGCCGGACGGTCGATGCCGAACAGGTCCTCGGCGGCCAGCAGGTGTTCGAGGGCGAACCCGATGCGCGGGACCAGCGCGAGCCAGGGCCGGAACACCTCCGGGTACGGCGGCGGGGCCGCGGCCGCCGCGAAGGCGGGCTCGGCGGCGAGCCGGCGGACGACCGCTCCGCGCAGGGCCGCGAAGGCGGCCGCGTCGGCGCTGCCGGCGTCCATGTGCCGGTCCCAGGCGAGCAGGCGCTCGCGCAGGGCGACGGCGGGTCCGGTGAGGGCCGAGGTGTCGAGCGCGGCCAGGTGGTCCAGGAGCGGGGCGGCGGAGGCGAGGTGGGTGTCGGTGTGGATCGCGGCCATGCCGGCGGCGGACCAGCGGTGCTGCCGCGCGAGCAGCGCGGCGATGCGGTCGGCGCGGTGCGGCGGGGCGAACTCCACACCGAGGGGGGCGGCGGGCCCGCGCTGGTTGGCCATCACGGCGACGCCGTCGTCGAGTCCGGCGCGGGGTGTCCCGTGCCGGCCCCGCCACTCGTGGCCGGGCTCCCACGCGGGCACCACCCGGCTGCCGTTGGCCTCGGCGCGTACGGGGACGTGGCCGGCCACCCGGTGCAGGGTGCCGCCCTCGGTGTCGGCGGCCAGGACGACGTTGACGGGCTCGGCCCACAGGTCAAGGGCGCGGTCGACGTCGGCGACGCGACGGGCGCGCAGCAGGGGCAGCAGCGCGCCGAAGCCGAGGTCGCCGGTGACGCGGGGCGGGTACCGCAGGGCGACGGCGAGCGGCGGTTCGCCGGACTCGGGCACCCCGCCGTCGAGGCCCTCGGGGCCGCCGATGACGACGGGGCCGCGCTCGGTCTCGACGACCTCCACCTCGACGGGCTCCTCGCCCGCCACCTCGACCGTCTCGGTGTGCCGGGCGGCCCGACGCCAGGTGCCGTCCGGGCCGAGCGCCTCGACGCCGGCGCCGGTGCGCCGCAGCCGCTCGCGGTAGAGGTCCTGGTAGTCGGCCATGGCGTTGGTGATGGCCCAGGCGACCGTGCCGGTGTGGCCGAAGTGGGCGATGCCGGGGACGCCCGGCACGGCGAGGCCGACGACGTCGAACTCCGGGCAGGACAGACGTATCTGCTGGTAGACACCGGGGTCCTCGATGAACCGGTGCGGGTCGCCGGCGATCACCGCCTGCCCGGTGACCGTGCGCTCCCCCGCGAGCAGCCAGCCGTTGCTGCCGGAGGTGCCGGGGCCGTCGGTGGCGAACAGGCCCACGGCGTCCGGCCCGAGGCGCCCGGCGACGTGGTCGCGCCACAGCTTGGCGGGGAACCCGGCGAAGAGCAGGTGCGTGGAGAGCCACACCGCCAGCGGGGTCCACGGCTCCCAGCGGCCGGGGACGATGCCGGCGCGGGTGAACTCCGGGGCGTCGAGCCCGTCCAGTCCCTGGTTGACGCCGGTGACGTAGGCCCGGATCCAGTCGGCGGTCTCCGGGTCGTACTCCTCCAGGCGGGCGAAGCAGCGGCGGGCCGTGTCGGTCACCCGGGCGCGCCGGACCAGCACGTCCCAGGACAGCTCACCGGCGCCGAGGAAGGAGGCCGAGGCGCCCTGGGCGCGGTGCCGCTCCACCTCGATCTGCCAGCCGCGGTCGAGTGCGGTCACCAGCCCCTGGACGCGCGCGAGTTCACACGCGTCGTCCGCCCGCAGATGGGGAATCCCCCAGGCGTCCCGGAAGATCGCACCGGACACTGTGCCCTCATTTCACTTTAGGTTAGGCTCCCCTAAGTCAACCGTGACGTGGCGGAATCGTACGCGAAGGGTGAGGACGCGATGGGGCAGGGGCGGGGTTGGGAGGGCGCGGTCCTCAGACTGCTGCGCGCGAAGGACTTCGAGTTCACCGTGACGGGCACCCACGACGTCACCGCGGACTACCGGCGGGTGACCTTCACCGACGGCGGGATGCTGGCGACGACCGGCGTGCACCCCACGATGTGGGTGCGGCTGTGGTTCGACAACGCGGGCAAGCCGCACCAGCGCGCGTACACCCTGGTCGACCCGGACCCGGAGGCCGGCACCTTCGCCCTGGAGTTCGCGCTGCACGAGGGCTGCGCCAGCGACTGGGCCCGGGCCGCGAAGCCCGGCGACACCGTCGAGGCGACCGTGCAGGGCACGGGCTTCGAGCAGCCCGGCCCCGCCCCGTCCCACGTCTGCGTGGTCGGCGACGCGGCCTCGCTGCCCGCCATCAACTCCCTGCTCGGCGCCCTGGGTGACGCCCCGGCCACCATCTGGTTCGAGGGTTCCCTGGAAGGGCTGCCCTGCGTCGCCGACCCCGCGCGCCACGAGGTACGCGAGGTGCCGCGGCGGGACGCGGGCGCCGCGCTGGTCGAGCGGGTGCGCGCCGAACTGCCCGACGTGCTGCGCTCCGGCCCCGACCCGTACGTGTGGATCGCCTGCGACACCGCGACCACCCGCACGCTGGGCGCGTTCGTCCGCAAGGAGCTGGCCCTCCCCAAGCAGCGGGTGCAGGCGCTCGGGTACTGGCGCCCCAGCTGACCCGCGACGCGCGATCAACGGGGCGACGCGCGATCATCGGGGGCATGGACGTCACACTGCACCTCGCCCAGGACCCCGACGCCGACCGGCTGCTGGGCCGCAGCCCGCTCGCCGCGCTGACCGGGATGCTGCTGGACCAGCAGATCCCCATGGAGTGGGCGTTCAAGGGCCCGGCGACGATCGCGCGGCGCCTCGGCTCGGAGGACCTCGACGCGCACGGGATCGCGGCGTACGACCCCGAGGCGTTCGCCGCGCTGCTCTCCGAGAAGCCCGCCGTGCACCGCTACCCGGGCTCGATGGCCGGGCGCATCCAGCAGCTGTGCCGGTACCTCGTCGAGCACTACGACGGTGACGCCGAGGCCGTCTGGCGGGGCGTCGAGGACGGCCGGGAGCTGCTGAAGCGGCTGCAGGACCTGCCCGGGTTCGGCAAGCAGAAGGCGCAGATCTTCCTCGCCCTGCTGGGCAAGCAGCTCGGGGTCCGCCCCGCCGGCTGGCGGGAGGCGGCCGGCGCCTACGGCGAGGAGGAGTCCTTCCGGTCCGTCGCGGACATCACGGGCCCGGAGTCCCTGGTGAAGGTGCGGGCGCACAAGCAGGAGATGAAGGCGGCGGCGAAGGCGGCCAAGGCCGCGAAGAAGCCGGGGGCGTGAGCGGTCGTCCGCAGGTCCGCCCCGGGGGCGTACCCGGGGCGACCGGGGGCGGGTATCTGAGCCGTGGGTGGCGTACGGGGTGGGCCGTGAGGGCGCGCGACGGGCGCGCGGCCCGTTTTCCGACGGTTTCCGGCATCTTTTACGGCGGCGTACTGCGTCGCCATGGCTGCGCCCGGAACGTCTCGACCGGTAGGCTTTCCGTGTGATCTTCAAGCGCATCGGAAACGGCCGGCCGTACCCCGACCACGGCCGGGAAAGCACCCGGCAGTGGGCGGACGTGGCGCCGCGCCCGGTCCGCCTCGATCAGCTCGTGACGACCAAGCAGCAGCTCGACCTCGAGACGCTCCTCGCCGAGGACTCGACCTTCTACGGCGACCTCTTCGCGCATGTCGTGAAGTGGCAGGGCGACCTGTACCTGGAGGACGGACTGCACCGCGCGGTGCGCGCCGCGCTCCAGCAGCGCCAGGTGCTGCACGCGCGCGTTCTCGAACTCGACTGAGGCCTGTCGAACCCTCTCACGGGCCGGTTTGGCCCTTTCGGGTCGGACTGCACCCAGTCGAATGATCATCTAGTAGGCATTGCAGCCCGGGCGCACTACGCTGCGCTCATGAGCATGCTCACTCCACCCGGCATGGGCGGCCAGTACCGCATCACGGGTGACAAGTACCCGCGGATGCGCCGGCCTCGGCGGCGCGGAAAGCTCGTCGTGCTGACCGTCGCGTCCGTCGCCGTGCTCGGCGTGGGCGGCTGGGGCACGCTGCAGCTCATCGACGTGTTCACCGGCGGCGGGGACTCCGCCTCCGCGGCCGGCACCAAGGCGTGCTCCGCCGTGGCGAGCCCCGCGGCCAGCCCGGCGGCGGCCGGCAAGGCACTCCCCCGCCCCGGCACGATCACGGTCAACGTGCTGAACGCCACCACCCGCGGCGGGCTCGCCCAGAAGACGGCGGACGAGCTGAAGAAGCGCGGCTTCCGGATCGGCGAGGTGGCCAACGCGCCCGCGGCCTACGACAAGAAGGTCAAGGGCACCGGCGTGCTGCTCGGCCCGGCCGCCGCGCTGGACACGGCGCTGCCGGTGCTCGGCACGCAGCTGGCCGGCGCCGAACGCCGTACCGACCCTGCCCGCAAGGGCGTGGAGCTCGACCTCATCATCGGCGACGGCTTCCGGGGGCTGACGGCGAAGGCGGACGCCGACCTGGCGCTGACCTCACTGGCCGACCCGAAGCCGACGCCCGCCTCCAAGAAGAACTGCTGAGCGGTTCGACGGTTCGGCAGTTCACCGGTCCCGCGCTCCTGCTGAAGGGCGCGGGGACGATGAACCGGGGGACGGTGACGCGCGGAGTTACTCCGCGGCCCCGTACATCCGGTCGCCCGCGTCGCCGAGGCCCGGCACGATGTAGCCCTGCTCGTTGAGGCGCTCGTCGACGGACGCGGTCACGACCGTCACCGGCGTGCCGGCCAGCTCACGCTCCATCACCTCGACGCCCTCGGGCGCGGCCAGCAGCACCACGGCGGTCACGTCGTCCGCGCCGCGCTTGATCAGCTCCTGGATGGCCGCGACGAGCGTGCCGCCGGTCGCCAGCATCGGGTCCAGGACGTAGACCTGGCGGCCGGAGAGGTCGTCCGGCATGCGCGTGGCGTAGGTGGAGGCCTGGAGCGTCTCCTCGTTGCGCACCATGCCCAGGAAGCCCACCTCGGCGGTCGGCAGCAGCCGGACCATGCCGTCCAGCATGCCGAGGCCGGCCCGGAGGATCGGCACCACCAGGGGGCGGGGGTGGGAGAGCTTGACGCCGGTGGTCGCCTCTACGGGCGTCCGGATGTCGACCTGTTCGGTGCGCACGTCACGCGTGGCCTCGTAGGCGAGCAGGGTGACCAGCTCGTCGGCGAGGCGGCGGAAGGTCGCGGAGTCGGTGCGCTGGTCGCGCAGCGTGGTGAGCTTGTGGGCGACCAGGGGGTGGTCGACGACGTGGAGACGCATGACCTCAACACTAACCGGCACCTGAGGGGTCGGCGTCCCCGCGCGTGGCAAGCGTCTCGGTCGTCCGTCACTCCTTCGCTGGCGTCAAACCGCCCGTGCGAGGGAAGGTGGGAGGGACGGATTGGGGTGGTGAGGCAATGCCTGAGCAGGACGATCGCGACGATCCGTCGGCGCTGGAGGAGCCCGGGCGGGCCGGGCGGAAGAGGCCGGCCGGACGGGCCGGACAGGGCGGACGGGCCGCGCAGGGCGGACGGACGGGGCAGGGCGGACGGACGGCACAGGCCGGGCGGGCCGGGCGTGGTGGCCGGGCCGGGTCGGCGGGGCCGGGCGGGCCTGGTGGAGCGGTCGGTCCCGGCGGTCCGGGTGGCCCGGGCGGAGCGGCCGGGGCCTCCGGGGCGGAGGTCGACTGGGAGGCCGACCGCCGGCGGCGGCGGGCGCGGTTCCTGCGGGAGCTGGCGGAGGCGCGTGCGCTGCGGGACCGGGTGCAGCCTCGGCGGGCGAAGGCGGCGCGGTTGCGGCATGCGATGCGGATGCGGACGTTTCGCTGGTAGCGGTTTCGCTGCGGCGGGCTTCCGCTGTGACGCGGTGCGGGTCGGGGCCGGGGCGTCAGTGACCCGGTGCGGGTGTGCGCCGGGGAGGGCTGTTCGCACAGCCCGGCGCTTGCGGGGTGCCGCCGTGCCCACCCTCCCCCCTCTCGGCTCCGTTCGAGCGGGAGGTGTCCCCATTGCCCCATCGCCCCATCGCCCCGGCGGCGCGACTGCCCGCGGACCGCGGGGGCGGCCGGGTCTGTGCGCGGCCTGGGGGCGGCCGGGTCTGTGGCTGCGGAGGCGAGGGGCCGGGTGCCGCCTGGTGGGTGGTGGGTGCGACACGCCACGGGGGTGGGCCGGTCGTGTGGGGTGGGGGCCGGTTGTTGCCGGGGAGTGAGGGCGCCGGGGGGCGCCCCCGGCGGGACGGCGGCGAGTGCCGCACGGGGGCGGCGGGCAAAGCCGCGTACGATCCCGACGTGGCGGCAACAAGTGCGCTGGTGAGTCCTTCCGGGGCGCACTCGGCGCACTGCGATCGAAACTGCCGGACACAGGGAGCGGAAGACGTCCCCTGAGGGCCATGTTTCTGCCACGATTCCCAGTGGGCGGGGTCTCGGAGCACCGGAACACCCGCCCGCACACCTCCGCCGGGGGGACCCCCAACCGGCACGCCTATGACCAGTGGGAGAGTCACGGTGTACTTCGCCGCACTGCTCGCGCGCACCGAAGACGGGTGGGAAGCGAGCGACACAGAGCTCGACGATGTGGAAACCCTGTCGGATCTGGCCGACCTCGCCCGGGAAGCCTCCCCCGACGAGGACACGGTGCTCGTGCTGATCGAGCAGGAGGACGGCTGGTTCGGCGTCGTCCGCGTGGACGGTGAGGAGGATCCCCGGATCTACGTCTCCGACGCCGCCGCGGCGGCCCGCAGCAGCTACGGCGAGATCCTGCTCACCGACGAACTGCTCGGCCGGGAGCCCGGGGACGACGGCCCCGACCTGGACGCCCTCGACCTCGACGGCACGGAGGACGGTGAGCCGGACGACGAGGACGCCGACGGCGCCCCCGGACCCACCGTTTCCGGGGAGTCCGTGCCGCACGGCCCGGTCGGGGACGCGCAGGTCCTGGATGACCTGGGCGTCACCGAGAAGGAGCTGCGGTCGATGACCGCGGACGCCGTCTCGGAGATCGCCGAGGCCCTGGGCGCCTCCGAGGTCCTGGAGACCGTCCGCTGACCGTGCCGACGACCACCCCCGCACCGGGTCTCCCGGACCCGGTGCGTGACCGCTGGCGTGAGCCGATGCGCCTCGCCCTGGACGAGGCCCGCCGGGCCGTCCCGGGCGGGGACGTCCCCGTGGGCGCCGTCGTCCTGGCCGCGGACGGAACCACCGTGCTGTCCTCCGCGCACAACGAGCGTGAGGCGGGCGGTGATCCCACCGCGCACGCGGAGGTGCTGGCCCTGCGGCGGGCCGCCGAGCGGCTCGGGGAGTGGCGGCTGGCCGGCTGCACCCTGGTCGTCACCCTGGAGCCCTGCACGATGTGCGCGGGAGCGGTCCAGCAGTCCCGGGTGGACCGGGTCGTCTACGGCGCCCGGGACGAGAAGGCCGGCGCGGTGGGATCCCAGTGGGATCTCGTACGGGACCGCCGCCTCAACCACCGCCCCGAAGTGATCGAGGGCGTGCTCGCCGAGGACTGCGCGCGGCTGCTCACGGAGTTCTTCCGCGGCCGGTGAATACCGATTTCTAACCACGCGCCACCGTGCTGTAAGGTCTCCCTCGGTAGCGTGTCCGAGCGGCCGAAGGAGCTCGCCTCGAAAGCGAGTGTGGCGCAAGTCACCGAGGGTTCAAATCCCTCCGCTACCGCTTCTGAAGGGCCCCGTCGTCAGACGGGGCCCTTCGTGCGATCATGGGCCCGCTCGATGCACGCGTGACAGCAGTGACAGGGGAGGGCCGCGATGGCGGTGAACGCGAAGAAGGCCGCCGTCTATCTGGTGGTGGTCTTCGTGCTGTACGTGATCATCACGGATCCCGAGACCGCCGGCGACTACGTCACCATCGGGTTCCAGGGCGTCTCGGACGCCGCCAAGGCGGTCGGCGACTTCATGACCTGGCTGGCCGCGGGAGGCAAGTGATGATCCGGCACCTGGTGCTCTTCAAGCTCGACGAGGGCGTCCGCCGCGACGACCCGAAGGTCGTCGAAGGAGTGGACGCCTTCCGCGCACTGGAGGGAAAGATCGGAGAGATCCGCTTCTGGGAGTGCGCCTGGAACATCAGCGACCGCCCCATCGCCTACGACTTCGCCATCAACTCGGCGTTCGACGACGCCGAGGCGCTGCGCCGGTACGTGGAACACCCCGACCACCAGGCGGGCGTGGGCCTGTGGCGCGAGTTCGCCACGTGGGTGATCGCCGACTACGAGTTCTGACGCCCCGTCCGCTCCCCGTGCACCGAGGCCCCCTGCCGCTGCGGCAGGGGGCTTTCGCGCGTCCGACGGCTCCCGTTCGCCCTCAACACGGAATATGCGGTGCTTGCACACAGTGAGTCAGTCTTGTGATGCTATGACCGCTTTTGACGGATGAGTTGACGGACGATGTGAGCGATGAAGAGGTGGCGTTGACCGTGCCGGCCAGTTCCGCGCCGCCCCAGGACGAGGTGTCCCCCGACGCGGTCCAGACCCCCGCCAAGCGCCGCGGGGCGGACACCCGGGCCCTCACCCAGGTGTTGTTCGGTCAGCTCAAGAACCTGGAGCCCGGCACGCCGGAGCACACCCGCGTACGAGCGGCGCTCATCGAGGCGAACCTCCCGCTCGTGCGCTACGCGGCCGCCCGTTTCCGCTCCCGCAACGAGCCGATGGAGGACGTCGTCCAGGTCGGCACCATCGGGCTCATCAACGCCATCGACCGCTTCGACCCGGAGCGCGGCGTGCAGTTCCCGACGTTCGCGATGCCCACCGTGGTCGGCGAGATCAAGCGGTACTTCCGCGACAACGTCCGCACCGTCCACGTACCGCGCCGGCTGCACGAGCTGTGGGTGCAGGTCAACAGCGCGACCGAGGACCTCACCACCGCCTTCGGGCGCACCCCGACGACCGCCGAGATCGCCGAGCGGCTGCGCATCTCCGAGGAGGAGGTGCTGTCCTGCATCGAGGCCGGCCGGTCGTACCACGCCACCTCGCTGGAGGCCGCGCAGGAGGGCGACGGCATGCCCGGCCTGCTGGACCGGCTCGGCTACGAGGACCCGGCCCTCGACGGGGTCGAGCACCGTGACCTGGTCCGGCACCTGCTCGTGCAACTGCCGGAGCGCGAGCAGCGCATCCTCCTGCTCCGCTACTACAGCAATCTGACGCAGTCCCAGATCAGTGCGGAACTTGGCGTCTCGCAGATGCACGTGTCCCGGCTCCTGGCCCGGAGCTTCCAGCGACTGCGGTCCGCAAACAGGATCGACGCGTAGCCGTAAAGAGCGAATCGCCTTCGAGCGCGCTTCTGTGGTTTTTCTGCCCGATACCCCGTCAGACCCCTTGTTTCCAGGGCTGATTCGCGTCTCGCATGTCGACATGTCACTACAGCGCGTTGCCGACATGTGACATTCTGCCGGAAGCGCGTTTGCCGGAGCCTCGGCGCCGGTATTCAGGTGAAGGCTGCGTTCCTCGGATCGGGAGCGTTCGCCGCGACCGTCCCGCGACCCAAAGGGGGTGGCATGTCCGCAGAACAGGGCAGCTCGAAGGTGCTCACGCTCGCGGAGAGCGAGTCAGCTCCCCATGCTCTCGACGCACTCGGCCCCATCGACGAGGGCCCGGCCCTCGCCGCAACACCCGCTCCGGACCTCCCGGACACGGCGGCCCTCGACACCCGCACCCTGTCCCGTTCCCTGTTCCTGCGGCTCGCCGTGCTCGACGAGGACAGCCCGGAGCGTGCCTACGTCCGGGACACGCTGATCGAACTCAACCTCCCGCTCGTGCGGTACGCGGCGGCACGCTTCCGCTCGCGCAACGAGCCGATGGAGGACATCGTCCAGGTCGGCACCATCGGCCTGATCAAGGCGATCGACCGCTTCGACTGCGAACGGGGCGTGGAGTTCCCGACGTTCGCGATGCCGACGGTGGTCGGGGAGATCAAGCGGTTCTTCCGTGACACGTCCTGGTCGGTGCGGGTGCCGCGCCGGCTGCAGGAGTTGCGGCTGGCGCTGACCAAGGCCAGCGACGAGCTCTCCCAGAAGCTGGACCGCTCGCCGACGGTGAGCGAACTCGCCGTCGTGCTGGGCGTGTCCGAGGAGGACGTCGTCGACGGCCTCGCGGTGGGGAACGCGTACACGGCGTCCTCGCTGGACTCCCCCGCCCCGGAGGACGACGGCGGCGAGGGCTCGCTGGCGGACCGCCTCGGCTACGAGGACACGGCGCTGGAGGGCGTGGAGTACCGGGAGTCCCTGAAGCCGCTGCTGGCGAAGCTGCCGCCGCGTGAGCGGCGGATCATCATGCTGCGGTTCTTCGCGAACATGACGCAGTCGCAGATCGGCGAGGAGGTCGGCATCTCGCAGATGCACGTCTCGCGTCTGCTCACGCGGACGCTCTCGCAACTGCGGGAAGGGCTCATCTCGGACTGACGGACGCGGCGACATCCGCTACGGAGGTGTCCCGGTCCCCTGGGGTCCGGGACACCTCCGCGCCTGCCGGACGACGCGGGCGGACCCGCGTCCGAGGGCACCGGCAGTCCACACCGCTGGCGTTTCGCGGCTCGCGGGAGCTGAGCGCCCGCATGGTTCCCGGGGTCCGGGCTTACGAGGCCCCGGTCAGGACGCCCCACCGGCTCACGCCGGGCCCTGAGGGCGTGCGGCGCCGCAGGTGGGACGCCCCACCGGCTCACGTCCGCGACCCGGGCGGTCCGCTCCGGGCCACGATCTCCGCGGCGACGGCCGCGGATTTCGGCTCGTACAGTCCGCCGCACCGCGTACGGGCGTCCCGCTGCACTGCCCGCGCGGCGACCCGGGTGCCCTGCGCCACAGGCAGCACCCGCAGGCCGGCACCGAACCGCCGCCTCTCCCGCCGCCCACTCGGCGCTTCGCGGCCGGAACCGCCCATACGCACGGCAGCCCAGCGCGGTTCCGCGGTCCGCATGTTCCGCTCACCCATGACCGTGGGGCCCTGCCCCTGGAATCGAGAAGGTTATCCACAGCTGTGGACAACGGTTCCGCATCGCTCGCGGACGCAAAGAGCGTGGGTGGACGCCGCGGAGCGAAGGGCGTCGCAGCCCGGAAGGGCGGGCGTGGCCGGCATGCGGGTGGCGGGGTGCGCCACAGCGCGAGACATGAGCGGGCACGGCGTGCGCAGCCACGGAGCCTGCCCGCGAAGACAGCGAGGTGCACCGCAGCACGAAGAGGAACGAGCCGCGCCGCAACCAGGACGCTCGCGACGCGACAGCGCACGCGCCGCGCCGGCGGCAGGGCGTTGAACGACGCCCCAGCGCACGCGCCGCGTCGGCCGTCGGCGGCAAGGCGCTCGCGGCGCTGGACGTGAAGCGTGCCGCGTCGGCGGCGGCAACGCGCTCCGCCGTGCGGGCACGCGAACGCGCCCGCGTAGGGGGCAAGGCGCGTGCCCGCCACGGTGCGGGAGGGAGAGCACCGTGCCGGCGACGGCAGGGCACTCCTTCACGCGGACACGCGAGCGCCCCCGCGTGAAGGGAAAGGCGCGCGGCCGCCGTAGCGCCCCGGAGGGGGTGCGCGTCGGCGGCCGGAGCGTTCTTACTTCAGTGCGAGCCAGGCCACCGCGGCGACGACCGCCACGGCGACGACGATGCCGACGATGAGGCCGATCCGCGGCCCCCCGCCCGTGGACGCCGTCGCCTGCTGCCCCTGGGGGGCCTCGTCGACGAACGCGCGGAACATCTGGGTGCTGCCGGCGGGGTCGTGATTGCCCTGCGGGCCCTGGGTGTTAGCCATGTCACGAGACCCTAGCGAATCACCGTCCGGCGCCCCAAGCGGGGCGGGGACGGGCGGCCGCACCCGCCACGGGAGACCGTCGCCGACCCGGCACAACCCCTACGACCTGCGGGTTTACTGCCGCGATTACTTGCCTTTGCCAAGTTTTTGGTCCGGTGGACCCGTTTTTATTTGCCTTCAGCAACCATCGAAACCTACGGTTGCTTTAAGCAACGAATGGAGGTGCCATGGCCGAGTCGGCACAGTACGAGGAACTGGTCCGACAGTTCAGCGCCTTCGGCGCCGTCAAACGGGAGATGAACCGGATCATGCCGGCCGACTGCCCGAGCGGCTCCGCGGCCGTGCTGACCCTGCTGGGCGGCCACGGCGACATGCGCATGAGCCGTCTCGCGGAGCTGTTGTCCGTGGACATGTCCGTCACCAGCCGCCACGTCGCCCATCTGGCCGAGCGCGGCTGGATCGAACGCTCCCCCGACCCCGCCGACAAACGGTCCCGCATCCTGCGCCTCACCCCGGCCGGCCAGACCCGGCTCGACGAGATGTTCCGGCTCACGACCCGTCTCCTCGCCGAACGGCTGAGCGACTGGTCGGACGAGGAGGTCGGCAGCCTCACCCAGCTGATGGCCCGGCTCCGGGACAGCTTCGGCGACCCGCGCACCGTGCCCCGGCAGGCACCTCCCGCGCTCGAGAAGACCCCCCGTACACCCGCAAGCACATAAGAGAAGGAAGTCCATGGCAACGACCACACCACACGGTGTGCGGGCTCATGCCAAGCACGGAGGAGGCCCCTCCCAGGACGCTCCGATGACCCATCGGCAGATCATGGAGGCGCTGTCCGGGCTGCTGCTCGGCATGTTCTGCGCCATCCTGTCGTCGACCATCGTCACCAACGCCCTGCCCGAGATCGTCTCCGACCTCGGCGGCGGACAGAGCGCCTACACCTGGGTCGTCACGGCCTCGCTGCTGACGATGACCGCCTCCACCCCGCTGTGGGGCAAGCTCGCCGACCTCATCAGCAAGAAGGCCCTGGTCCAGACGGCCCTGGTGGTCTTCGTCATCGGCTCGATCGTGGCCGGTACGGCGCAGAACCCGGGCATGCTGATCATCGCCCGCGCCATCCAGGGTCTCGGCGGTGGCGGTCTGGCCGCACTGGCGCAGATCATCATGGCCGCGATGATCTCCCCGCGTGAGCGCGGCCGGTACTCCGGCTACCTGGGTGCGACCTTCGCCGTCGCGACCGTCGGCGGTCCGTTGCTCGGCGGTGTCATCACCGACACCAGCTGGCTCGGCTGGCGCTGGTGCCTTTACGTCGGCGTCCCGTTCGCGATCATCGCGCTGATCGTGCTGCAGAAGACGCTGAACCTGCCCCTGGTGAAGCGGGAGGTCAAGGTCGACTGGGCCGGTGCCTTCTTCGTCACCGCGGCCGTCAGCCTGCTGCTCGTCTGGGTCACCTTCGCGGACGACAAGTACGCCTGGATGTCCTGGCAGACCGGTCTGATGGTCGGCGGGGCGATCCTGCTGACGCTGGTCTTCCTGTTCGTCGAGTCCAAGGCCAGCGAGCCGATCATCCCGCTGCGCCTGTTCCGCAACCGCACCATCACGCTGGCCTCGCTGGCCTCGTTGTTCGTCGGTATCGCGATGTTCGCGGGCACCGTCTACTTCAGCCAGTACTTCCAGCTGGCCCGGGGCAAGTCCCCGACCATGTCGGGCGTCATGACCATCCCGATGATCGGCGGTCTGTTCATATCGTCGACCGTCTCCGGCATCGTCATCACCAAGACCGGCCGCTGGAAGGCCTGGCTGCTGGCGGGCGGCGTACTGCTCACGGCGGGCCTCGGCCTGCTGAGCACCATGCGCTACGACACCCCGTACTGGCACATCGGCATCTTCATGGCGCTGATGGGTCTCGGCGTCGGCATGATGATGCAGAACCTGGTGCTCTGCACGCAGAACCAGGTGGCCCCGAGCGACCTGGGCGCGGCCTCCTCCGTGGTGACCTTCTTCCGCTCGCTCGGCGGTGCGGTGGGCGTCTCCGTGCTCGGCTCGGTGATGTCCTCCCGGATCAGCCACTACGCGGCGGACAGCATCGGTTCGCTCAGCCCGCAGGAGCAGGCGGCGGCCGCCAAGGCCTCCGGCAGCGGCACCCTCCCCGACATGGACCTGCTGCCCCCGGGCATCCGCACCTGGCTGGAGAGCGCCTACGGGCACGGCATCGCCGACATCTTCCTGTACGTCGCGCCGGTCGCCCTGCTCGGCTTCCTGGTGACCCTGTTCATCAAGGAGGTCCCGCTGCGGACCACGGGCGCGCTGGCCCAGGCCGCCCAGGAGCAGGCGGGCGTCACCGGCGACCCGGCCGTCCCGGCCGTCGCCGAGGCCGCGGCCACCGTCCCGGCCGGGGGCGCCGCCCCCGCGGGCTCCGTGACCTCGGAGACCGAGCGGGCCGGCGAGGACACCTTCGCCCAGCCCGTGTCCGCCGTCGCCACCGCGGCCCGTCCCGAGGAGCCCGCCTCCGGCGGCATCCCGGTGCGCGGCTTCGTCCGGGGCGCGGACAGCACCCCGGTGCCGCGGGCCGCGGTCACGCTGATCTCCCTGGGCGGACGTCAGCTGGGCCGCTCGGTGGCCCAGGACGACGGCTCCTACGCGGTGGACGCCCCCTCGGCGGGGTCGTACGTCCTGATCGCCGCCGCCGACGGCCACCAGCCGCAGGCATCCACGGTCGTGGTGAACGGCGAGCCGGTCGCCTACGACATCCTGCTCAGCGGCACCAGCGGCATGACCGGTGTGGTCCGCGCGGCGGACACCGGTCAGCCGGTGAAGGACGCGATGGTGATCGTCACCGACGTGCGCGGGGACCTGCTGGCCACCGGGACCACCGGTGAGCAGGGCGAGTTCTCGTTCGCCGAGCTGGTGCCCGGCGCGGTGACCGTGGCGGTGAACGCCGCGGGGTACCGGCCGCGCGCCCTGCCGGTCGAGATCGGCGCCACGGGCGTCACCCGGGTCGAGGCCGACCTGGAGACCGGCGCCCACGTCCGGGGCGTGGTCCGCGCCCCGCACGGTCCGCTGGCCGACGCCAGGGTCACCCTGGTCGACGCGGCGGGCAACGTGGTCGGCACGGCGACCACCGGGGCGGACGGGGCGTACGCCTTCGCCGACCTGGACGGCGGCGAGTACACCGTCATCGCCACGGGTTACCCGCCGGTGGCGAGCGCGCTGACGGTCGCCGGCACCGGTGCCGACGACCACGACATCGAGCTCGCCCACCCGGGCGAGTAGCACCGGCCCCGGCCCGTGGCGGGCCCGCGCGTCCTGTAGCGGAGACGCGCCCCGCCGCGGGCCGGTCGTATCACGACCTTTTATGAGCTTTTTCAGGGAGAAGACCGGATGCCACTGACCGCGAGGATCCGTACCCGGGACGGATGGGCCGTGTCGCACGCGGTCGTCACGCTCACCGACGGGACCGGCAGCCAGGTGCTGCGCGCCGAGGCGGACGCCGAGGGCGCCGTCCGGGACGCCACCGAGCTGACGCCGGGGGCGTACACCGTCGTCGTGACCGCGGTCGGCTACGCGCCCGCCGCCGCGAGCGCCCTCGTCACCGCGAGCGGGCGTGCCGAGGTCGGGACCGTGACGCTGGCCCGCACCGGGGGCACGGAGCTGCCGCCGCCCGGGCCGTGGACCGTCGACCCGGCGCACTCCGGTGTGGCGGCGGTCGCCCAGCACCTGGGCATCTCCAGCGTGCGGGGGCGGTTCACCGACTTCTCGGCCACGGTGGAGATCGCCCCGGACGACGTGACCAAGTCCCGTGTCGAGGCGGTCATCCAGGCCGCGTCCATCGACACCGGCAACGGGATGCGCGACACCCATCTGCGGTCGCCCGACTTCCTGGACGTCGCGCGGCACCCGGAGATCACCTACCGGTCCACGGGGCTGACCCAGGCGGGCACCGACCGCTGGACCGTCCACGGCGAGCTGACCATGCGAGGGGTGGTCCGCCCGGTCGACCTGGACCTCGCCTACCTCGGTACCGGCGCCGACCCGTGGGGCGGCACCCGCGCGGCCTTCCGCGCGACGACCGAGCTGCACCGCGAGGACTTCGCGATGAACTACAACCAGGTCGTCCAGGCGGGCATCGCCGCCATCGGCACCACCCTGCGCGTGGAACTGGACATCCAGGCGGTCCAGGGCGAGACCCTGCCGGCAGTCTGAGCACCGGGTCGGGGCGGGACCCGCTCTCTCCACGGGGCCCGCCCGTGGGACCCGCTCTCTGCACGGGGGCCCGCCCATGGGACGCCCTCGAAAGCGGTGGCCCGCACCCCGGCAGGCGACCGATTGCGGGCCGGAGGCCGGCGTGCCGGGGGGCTTCTGGGCGTGGCATGAAGCCCCGGTGGGCGGCCCGGGCCCCGGGTGGGGCCGCGGGCTTGCCGGTACGTCAGGGCTTCTCGTGGGTGGCGACGATGCGGAGGGCCAGGTCGCGGAGTTTGACGTTCTCGCGCTGGGAGGCCCGGACCATGCTGTCGAAGGCACCGGCCGCGTCGATGTCCATGCGTTCCATGAGGATGCCGGTGGCCTGGCCGATCAGGTCCCGGGTGCGCATGGCCTCGGTGAGCTGCTCCCGCACGGTGGCCGAGTCGAGGGCGATGCCGACGTGCGTGGTGAACAGCCGCCCGACCCGCAGCGCCGCCTCGTCGAAGGCGCGCGGCTTGCGGGCGTACGCGGTGAGGACGGTCAGCCGCCGCCGGTCGGCGCGCAGCCGCAGCGACAGCACCGAGCGCAGTCCCAGCCCGGACAGCGTGTCCTCGCCCTCGTCACCCTCGCTGTCCGCGACCTCGGCCACCGGCGCGTTCCACAGCCGCTGCCAGTACGGCTGACGCCCGGCCGGGGGCCCGCCGTCCTCGGCGGCGCGGACGACCTCGTCGGTCCAGGCGAGCGGGCGGCGCCGGTTGTCGCGCTCTATGACGGAGATGGCCGCGTGCTCCGCGCCGGGCAGCAGATCCACCGTGAGACGCACCGCGGCGTCCAGCGTGCTGTCGGCCGACGCCGTTTCGTGCAGCCGGCGGGCCGCCGCCGTCAAGGCCTCCGCCAGGTCCACACCTTGGGGGAAGCCGCACGCGTCAGAAAACTGGGAGGAGACCACCACGAACCTCTTCGGCGAGCACGACCGGACGGCCGTGCGCAGGAGAGCTCCGCAGCACATTCCCGACTGCGAGCACAGGACGTACAAACTTTAGCCGCTTCCGGTCACACACCCGGACGTGGTGCAATGGACGGAGGGTCAGGAAGCGGCCTTTTTCCGAATCCGGACAATCGACCGTCAGGTGTGTGCCGTGACCCTCTCCCCGTATTCCTCCGAGCGCGTGATGCTCCCGCTGCCGTCGGAGATCGACTTCTGCAACGCGGACGGCCTGCTGCCGCTGATCATGTATCAGGCCCGCTCCGGCTCCGAAGGACCCGCCCAGGTGATGGTCCTCGACCTGTCCGCGACCCGGTTCATGGACTCCCAGGGCGTACGGCTGATCAACGACGCCCGAAGACTTCTGCTGCCCGACACCCGGGTGCACCTGGTGGCCCTCCCGGAGAGCGTGGCCGGCCGGGTGCTGGAACTGACCGGCCTGCGCCGTGACGTGCCCGTGTACGACAACCTCCCGGAGGCGATGGCGGCCTAGGCTGACGCCATGGCACCGAACATCGCGACCAACACCAGCGTCTCCCTCGACGAGTTGCTCGACTTCGTACGGCCCCGGCACCGGGCGGTCCTGCTGACCCGGCGGGCCGACGGCAGCCCCCAGGGCTCCCCGCTGACCTGCGGTGTCGACGACTCGGGGCGGATCGTGGTGTCCACGTATCCCGAGCGCGCCAAGACGCGCAACGCCAAGCGGGACCCCCGGGTCAGCCTGATCGTGCTGAGCGACGAGTGGAACGGACCGTGGGTGCAGATCGACGGCACCGCCGAGGTCCTGGACATGCCCGAGGCGGTGGAGCCGCTGGTGGAGTACTACCGCAACATTGCCGGGGAGCACCCCGACTGGGACGAGTACCGGGCGGCGATGGCCAAGCAGGGCAAGTCGCTGATCCGGGTCACCCCGCAGCGCTGGGGGCCGGTCGCCACCGGCGGCTTCCCCGCGCGGCTGGCGGAGGGCGAATAGGCGCCGTCCACGCTCACCCGCGGCCGCGGGCCACCATCGTCTCGATGCCCGCCACGAGCAGGTCCAGGGCGAAGGTGAAGTCCCGCTCCAGCATCTCCTCGACGGTGTCGCCGCCGCGGGCCTCCATGATCCGGGCCGACCGTCCGATCACGTCGGAGGCGTCCGGGTCCCGCGTGACCTCGTTCATGGCGCGGCGGTGGTACTCGTCCGGGGTCAGGCCCGTGGCGGCCACCCGGTCGTGGAAATGGCCCTCGATGGTGCCGTAGCCGTAGACGAACTGGAACACGGCGGAGATCGCCCCGGTGACCCCGTGCTCGGGCAGACCGCTGCGGCCGAGGATCCGCTGGATCACCCCGGAGAAGCGCAGCGCGTTAGGCCCGATGTTGAGGAAGCGGCCGGCCAGCACCGACAGCCAGGGGTGGCGCACCAGCAGCGCACGGTACCCGCGGGCCAGCGCGCGCAGGTCGTCACGCCAGTCCTCGCCGGACTCCGGGTCGGGGAGGGCGAGTTCGCCGAAGGCACGGTCCAGGGCCAGTTCGAGGAGGTCGTCCTTGGTGTCGACGTACCAGTAGACGGACATCGCGGTCACGTCGAGCTCGGCGGCGAGGCGGCGCATGGAGAACGTCGCCAGACCCTCGGCGTCCAGCAGCCGCACGGTGGCGTCGGTGATCCTCTCCCGGTCGAGTCCGGACGGCTGGCGCCCGCCGCGCCCGCCGCCCCGGGCCCTGCCCTCCAGCCAGACACTGGGCCGCGGCGCCTTCCCGGACCGCTGGGCTGCCCTCACCATGGCGCACCTTCCTCGACTCGCCGACGCCGGTTCATGCTAGGCGCCCGTCCCGCCGTCCGCGGCCCGCGCGTCGGCGCGGTCGGCCCGGCGCAGCAGCCCCGCCGCGATGAGTCCGCCGAGCAGCACCGCCACCGCGCCCACCAGCAGGCTGGTCTCCAGGCCGGAGGAGAACGCCCCGGTGATCTCGGCGCGTTCACCGTCGGACCCGGCCGCGGCCAGCGCCACCGGCAGCGAGGTCGCCGCCACCGGCACCAGCGCCGCGAACCGGGCGTTGAGCACCGCGCCCAGGACGGCCACCCCGAGCCCGTTGCCGAACTCGGCAAGGGTGCCGTTGATGCCCGCGCCGACGCCGGCCTTCTCCCGGGGCACGGAGCTCATCACGGCGTGCGCCATCACCGGGCTGCCGATCGCCGTGCCCGCGCCGATCAGCACCAGGCCCAGCAGGGTCCCGCCGTAACCGTGCTCGGTGAGGGTCGCTGTCGACACCAGGCCGGCCGCCATCAGCCCCGTGCCGAGCGCGATGGACAGCGGAGTGCCCAGCTTCGCCGACCACCTGGTGCCCACGCCGGTGAAGTTGAGGGCCACCACGGTCAGCGCCATCGGCGCGGTGCGCAGTCCCGCCTCCAGCGGGCCGTATCCGAGGACGAACTGCAGGTACTGGGTGAGCAGGAAGAGCGCGCCGCCCATGCCGAAGGTGATCAGCACCAGCCCGCCGACCGCGCCCGTGAAGCGCCGGTTGCGGAAGAAGTGCGGGTCGAGCATCGGGTACGGGATCCGGCTCTCCCAGTACGCGAAGGCGCCGAGGACCAGGACCGCCGTCGCCGCTGTGGCGAGCACCAGGCCCGACGTCCAGCCGTGCTCGGGGCCGGAGATGATCGCGTAGACCAGGGCGGTCATGCCGATGGTGGAGAGCACCGCGCCGGCCAGGTCGGGCCGGTCGCCCTGCCGGTTGCGGGACTCGGGGACGTACGCCGCGACGGCGGCCAGCGCCAGGACCACGACCGGCAGGTTGACCAGGAAGATCGCGCCCCACCAGAAGTGGTTCAGCACGAACCCGCCGACCAGCGGACCGGCCGCGAAGCCCAGGGAGTTGACGGCGCTCCAGATGCCGATCGCGCGGGGCTGCTCCTCGGGCGTGAAGATCTGCATGACCACGGCGAGGGTGGTCGTGAGCAGCAGCGCCCCGCCGACGCCCATGCCGGCCCGCGCCGCGATCAGCTGACCCGACGACTGGGCCAGCCCCGCCACCAGCGACCCCGCGCCGAACAGCGCCAGACCCACGTTCAGCATTTTCTTGCGGCCGTAGCGGTCGGCGGCGTTCCCCGCGCTGAGCAGCAGGCCCGACTGCACCAGGGAGTACGCGTTGATCATCCACTGGATGTCGGCGGTCGAGGCGTCCATCTCCCGCGTGAGGGAGGGAATCGCCACGTTCAGCACGGTGTTGTCCAGCAGCACCGTGAGCTGGGCGAGGCAGATGACTCCGAGGATCAGCCAGCGCCGGGCGTGACCGGACGGCACCTGGTGCGCTTGGGCCGCCCGGTCGTTCTGAGGAACCGGGCCGGGGGACGCGGCGGAGGGCTCCCGCGAGGACGTCGTCATGCTGTACACCGTAGAACAGCGCTCTTACGGCGTACAACGTGACTCCGTACGGCGGTCGGTCCCCGCGTGCCGCGTGCCGGGCGGGTGAGGCCGTGGCACCGCCGCGATCAGCCTCACGGACGCGACGACAACCGCGTCCGCGGCGTGCGGGGACCCGGCCGCCCGCGCCCGTTCACGACACCGCGGGCTTGAGCAGGTAGCCGGCGCCGCGCCGGGTGTGGATCATCGGCTCCCGGCCCGCGTCGATCTTCCGCCGCAGGTAGGAGATGTACAGCTCGACGACGTTCGCCTGCCCGCCGAAGTCGTACGACCAGACCCGGTCGAGGATCTGGGCCTTGCTGAGCACGCGCCGCGGGTTGCGCATGAGGAAGCGCAGCAGCTCGAACTCGGTGGCGGTGAGGTGGATGCTGCGGCCGCCGCGCGTCACCTCGTGGCTGTCCTCGTCCAGGGTGAGGTCGCCGACCACCAGGACGGCGTCGGAGCGGCGGTCGCTCGCGCCGGAACGGCGGATCAGCCCGCGCAGCCGTGCGACGACCTCCTCCAGGCCGAACGGCTTGGTCACGTAGTCGTCCCCGCCCGCGGTCAGCCCGGCGATACGGTCCTCGACGGCCTCCTTGGCGGTCAGGAACAGCACGGGCACGTCCGGCAGCTCGTGGCGCAGCCGGCCGAGGACGGCCAGTCCGTCCATGTCGGGCAGCATCAGGTCCAGGACGACGACGTCGGGGCGGAACTCGCGGGCGGCGCGCACGGCGCCCTGGCCGTCGGTGGCGCTGCGGATCTGCCAGCCCTCGTAGCGCAGGGCCATGGAGAGCAGTTCGGTGATCGACTGCTCGTCGTCCACCACCAGCACCCGGACGGAGCTTTCGTCCGGCCGGAGCAGTGCGGAGCGCCCCTGGGGCGAGATCGTGGTCATACCGGACACGATGCGGGGCTCCTCTGAGAGCGCCCTTTCGTCTTTCTGTGTTTTCGCTGAGAAACCCACGGGCGTCTCTCGAACGGGGCGCCCGGCTCTCAGACGGGGGGCGCCCCCGGTGTGTCCGGCAGGCCGAACAGCCGGGCCGCGTTGTCGTGGCAGACCGCCCGCAGCCAGTCCTCCCCGAGCCCCAGTCCCGCCAGGGCGTCGAGCTGATGGGCGTACGGGTAGGGGATGTTGGGGAAGTCGGAGCCGAGCAGGACGCGGTCGCCGAGATCCGCGAGCCGGGGCAGCGTCCGCCCGGGGAACGGAGCCATCCGCTCGCTGAAATCGGTGAACGCCATCGTGGTGTCCAGGCGCACCTCCGCGTACCGCTCGGCCAGGTCCAGGAAGTCCTCGTACTCCGGCATGCCGAGGTGGGCCACCACCAGCCGCAGCCGGGGGTGCCGGGCGAGCACGCGGGCGATCGGCCCGGGCCCGGTGTGCTTGCCGGGCGCGGGGCCCGACCCGCAGTGCACGACGACCGGGACGCCCGCCTCGGCGAGCAGCCCCCAGCAGGCGTCGAGCGCCTCGTCGGCCGGGTCGTAACCGCCCACCTGCACATGCGCCTTGAAGACGCGCGTGCCGTCCTCGACGGCCTCGCGCACGTAGTCCGCGGCACCGGGCTCGGGAAAGAACGTGGAGGTGTGCAGGCAGTCGGGGGTGCGGCGGGCGAAGCCGGCCGCCCAGTCGTTCAGCCAGCGGGCCATGCCCGGCTTGTGCGGGTAGAGCATCGACGTGAAGGCGCGCACGCCGAACGCGCGCAGCAGCGCCGCCCGTTCGGCCTCCTCCGCGCGGTAGGTGATCGGCCACTCGATCCCGCCGGTCAGCGGGCCTAGACCGTCGAAGTACGCCCACACCTTGCGGAGCACCCGCTCGGGCATGAAGTGCGTGTGCACGTCGACGAGGCCGGGCAGCCCGAGCTCCTGCCAGAAGTGCCGTACGCCGGCGATCTCGTCGCGGGGGTGGGGGGCGGGGTCGGAGGGGCTGTCCGGCGGAACGCTCATGCCCGACACGATCACCCGCACCCACCCCGGCGGTCCAGCCCTCGGTCGGCCCTGGGGGTGCGGGCCTTTCGCCAGACCCGGGGGTCCGGCCCTTCCCCCGAGCCTGGGGGTCCCGCCCCTCCGCCGGACCCGGGATCCGGCCCTTCCGTCAGACCCGGGGCGCGGCCCCGGCCTCTCCGTCGAACCCGGCGTCCCAGCCCTCCAGTCAGCCCCGGCAGCCCAGCCCCGCCCTCAGGCCCGGCGCCCAGCCTGTCCCTCAGAACAGCCCGTCCTGGGCGCCCGGCCGTTCCTTCAGTGGCCTGACCGGCACCGCGACCCCCTGCCCGGCGGCGGGGACGAGCTCCCAGCCGGGCAGCAGCCGGGTGTCGAGCACAAGGACGCCGCGGTCCCCCGCCAGGTGCAGGTCGGGTCCGGCGGCGGCCACCAGCTCACCGCTCACCGCGCCGCCCTCGACCAGCTCGCCGACCTCGCCCACCGGAGCGGGCGCCCGGTCCAGGGCGAACACCGCCACATGGTCGACGGGGGCGAAGGGGGCGGGATCGAGCGACTCCGGCCAGCCACTCAGGGCGAGGGCCCGCGCGTGCAACTCGGCCAGGTCAACCGCCCGTTCCTCAGCGGTCGCCGGGAGCGCCGACCGCGCCGCCCGTTTGGCGGCGTAGGGGATCCGGTCGGGTACCCGCAGCGCGGCGCGGAGCAGCTCCTCGGTGCGCCGCGCCGCCATCAGCGGTCCGGTGCCCAGCCAGCTGAAGCAGACCGCACCCTGCTCCAGCAGCCGGGCGGGACCGCGCCGCTCGGCGGTGATGCCGACCTTGGTCATCCCGGGCCCGAACCACGCCAGGTACACGCGGTACGGCCGGGGATCGTCCGCGAGCGTGTCGGCGGCCACCGAGTGCGCGCGGTCCAGCCGGGCGCACTCCTCGCAGCGCGCCCCGGTGCTCCGCGCGGGCACCGGGGCCTCGAGCGGGCAGGCGTTCCCCCGCGCTCCGACGCAGCGGCGCACTCCCCCTTCCGCGACCCCGAAGGCCACCGTCTTCCCCCAGGTCAGCGCCGAGCGCCGGCCCCCGTCCCAGATCAGCACGGGGCCGTCCGCCGTCCAGCTCAGCCCCGCACACCGCCATGCCTGTGCCATCCCCGCCGAGCGTAGGGGGGACCACTGACAACGGGGCGCCGTCGTGGGCGACGGCCCTTCGTACGGACGCTCCGGCTCGCGCGTCCTCGCGGCCGGGAGCGACGGCTCCGCTCCTCGGCGCCCGGCCGGATCAGCTCCCGGCACCCACCGAGTCCGCGCCGGCCGGCACAGGCACGGACGCGGACACCGGCGCCGACACCGGCGCCGACGCGGGCGCGGTCACATGCGCGGGTTCCCGCACGCCCGCGTCAGGAACGGCCACCCGGCCCCGCCCCGCCAGCCGGCACCCCAGACACTCCGGGTGCCCGGCGCGGGCGCCGGTGTCGCGCACCCGCCAGTCCCACTGCTCCCTCGGGCGCGGCCCCGACGGCTTGCCCCATCCGGCGAGATGGAGGGCCCAGGTGACCAGCAGGGCGACCACCACGACCACCGCCCCGGCGACGAGCAGCGGCCCGGAGCCGGTGCAGATGCCCGCGCCCAGCACCGCCGTACCGGCGACGGCGATCCCGCAACCGGTCCATCCGGCGACCGTGTGCCCGTGGTCATATGGGTGCGCGCTCATGTCTGCCCCTTCGTGCAGTCGGCGTGCCTCCGGACGAGATGTCTCACGTCCTAAGGGATTAACACCAGAAATATCTCACGACCTAAGGGAAAAGGGGAAGCCCCGTCATGCACGTCACTCCGCGCCCGCCCGCCACCCAGCAGGAGGCGATGTGGGCGATGGACCGGCTGATCGCGACCCACCTGGTCGGCCAGCAGGAGATGGCCCAGCTCATGGGCCTGAACGTCACCGACGTGACCTGCTTCGGCTTCGTCATCGCGGCGGGGGAGGACCTCCTCACGGCCGGTGAGCTGGCGGAACGCGTCCACGTCACCACCGGCGCGATGACCGGCGTGCTCAATCGCCTGGAACGGGCCGGCTTCATCACCCGCCGTCCCGACCCCGCCGACCGCCGCCGGGTGCGCGTGGCCGCCCAGCCGGACGCGGTGGCCCTGGCGACCCGGCTGTACGAGCCCTACTACACGCGCCTCGCCGAGCTGTTCGCCGACTACTCCGCCGAGGAGCTCGCCGTCCTGAACGACTGGTTCACGCGCGCGACCGCGCTGGCGGAAGGCTTCCGCGAGGAACGCCGCCGCGAGGGCTGACGACGTCCCGCCCGGTGGTACCGGGCACCGAGGTGCCGGGTGCCGCCCGGGGTGCCACTCTGAATGAGATCGAACCGCTCGGGGACATCCGAAAGGTCGAGAACATGGCCAGCAATGTCAGCGGCACGCGTCGTCACGGGGCCGGCTTCGAGGCGCGCAGCCCCTGGGCGGCGAGCTGGACGGCCGCCGCGTCCTTCCTGATGATCTTCGGTGGCATCATGGCGATCTTCGAGGGCATCGCCGCCATCGCCCAGGACGACGTCTTCGTCGCCACCCGCAACTTCACCTACGAGTTCAGCCTGACCGGCTGGGGCTGGGTGCACCTGATCCTCGGCGCGCTGGTGGCCGCCGCGGGCATGGCGTTGTTCACGGGCGCCGCCTGGGCCCGCGCGGTGGGTGTCGCGCTGGCCGGGCTGAGCATGATCGCCAACTTCGTGTGGCTGCCCTACCAGCCGGTGTGGTCGATCGTCCTCATCGTCATCGACGGCTTCATCATCTGGGCCCTGTGCGCACCCCGTCGCGAGTCCCGGGCGTAGAGGGGACGTCCGCCGTCCGGAGCGGCGTGTGGCCCTGGGTGGCGCAGGTGGCCGGGGTGACCGCGATGGTCACCGCGTACTTCCTGCTGCCGCTGAACGGGCTGGGGCCACGCCGCCCGGTACTCAGCTGGCTGCTCTTCGGCCTGGCCCTGGCCCTGATCGCCGTCCTGCTGCTGGTGCAGGTCGCGCGGGTGCTGCTGGCCGTCCCGGGCGTCCGTCCGGGACTGGTCATCCCCCCGCTGATGTGTCTGTCCGTGCTGGTCTTCGCGACCGCCTACCAGGGCCTGGCCCAGCGCCCCGGCGAACTGGACGGCATCGCGACCCGCCTGGACGCGCTCTACTTCACCCTGGTCACGCTGGCCACCGTCGGCTACGGCGACATCACCCCCCGCGGACAGTCCGCCCGCCTGGTGGCCATCCTGCAGATCCTCTACAGCTTCATCTTCCTCACGGCCGCGGCCACCGCCCTGACCAACCACCTGCGCAACGCGCTGCGCCACCACGGGAACCCGGGCCGTCCGCCCTGAGCTCCTGACCCCGCCGCCCCACATCGCGCGGGACTGTGACCGGCGTCACACTAAAAAGAGCGGGGACCGCGCTCCCCGAACGACCGGGGACCCGCTCTCCCCCGGACCCCCGGACGGACACCGGCCGGCCACCAACGCCCGGCACCTCGACCTCCCGCCCGCCGATCCCCCGATCCGCGACCTCCCGTCCCGCCGGTTCCGTCCGACGCGGCCCGTTTCCGGTTCCGCACTGCTCCCAAGGGGTGTCCGCTCATGAGCGGCATGGACGCAACTGCTCTCGACAATCTGCGCGAGGCCCTGCGAGGACCTGTCGTCACACCGCAGGACGCCGGGTACGACGAGACCCGCAGCATCTACAACGCCATGATCGACCGCCGTCCCGCCGCCATCGCCCGCTGCACGGGAACGGCGGACGTACGGGCCACGATCGCCTTCGCCCGGCAGACGGGCGTCGACCTCGCCGTGCGCGGCGGCGGGCACAGCGGCCCCGGCCTGTGCCTGGTCGACGGCGGACTCACGCTCGACCTGTCCCCGATGCGCTGGGTCAGGGTCGACCCGGAGAACGGGACGGCCCAGGTCGGCGGCGGCAGCCAGCTGGGCGACCTGGACCACGAGACCCACGCCTTCGGGCTCGGCGTGCCGGCCGGCATCAATTCGACCACCGGCGTCGGCGGTCTCACGCTGGGCGGCGGCCACGGCCACCTCACCCGCAAGTACGGCCTGACCGTCGACAGCCTGATCGGCGCGGACGTGGTCCTGGCCGACGGCAGCGTCGTCACCGCCACGGAGAAGGAACACCCTGACCTGCTGTGGGCGCTGCGGGGCGGCGGCGGCAACTTCGGCGTCGTCACCTCGTTCACCTTCAAGCTGCACCCGGTGGACACGGTCGGCGTGGCGGTCACCGTGTGGCCGGTCGAGCGGACGACGGAGGTGCTGCGCTGGTACCGGGAGTTCCTGCCCGCCGCGCCGGAGGACCTCAACGGCTTCTTCGCCGTGATGTCCGTCCCGCCCGGCCCGCCCTTCCCGGAACCGCTGCACGGGCAGAAGATGTGCGCCGTCATCTGGTGCTACACCGGCGCCCTGGACGGCGGACGCCTGGAGGACGTGCTCTCCGTGGTCGACGAGCCGGCCCCGCCCGCCTTCCACTTCGCCACGCCGATGCCGTATCCCGCCCTGCAGACGATGTTCGACGAACTGGTCCCCAAGGGCCTGCAGTGGTACTGGCGGGGCGACTTCTTCGACGCGATCTCCGACGAGGCGGTCGCGGTGCACGAGCGGTACGGCCGGGCGCTGCCCACAGCCCTGTCGACCATGCACCTGTACCCCGTGGACGGTGCGGCCCACGACGTCGCCCCGGGCGAGACGGCCTGGGCGTACCGGGACGCCGTCTGGTCGGGCGTCGTCGCCGGCATCGACCCGGATCCGGCCAACGCCGACCTGGTCCGCCAGTGGTGCGTCGACTACTGGACCGACCTCCACCCGCACTCCATGGGCGGCTCCTACGTCAACTTCATCGGCGAGGCCGAGGGACCGGAGCGCGTCCGCTCCACCTACCGCGACAACTACGCCCGCCTCACCGAGGTCAAGCGCGCCTACGACCCCGACAACCTCTTCCACGCCAACCAGAACATCCCCCCGTCGACCACGTGAGCGTCCCCGTCCCGGACGGGCCGCGAACGGACGCTCCCGGTGGTCGCGGGGGAGGGCGTGGCGGAGACTGGGGCGCGGGACGGGACGGAACGACCGAGGGCCGCGCGGATGGAGCGATACCAGCACAAGGGCGGCTCCCGGAAACTGCCGTGGGCGCGTTGCCTGCCCGCCGCCGTACTGCTCGTCGCGGTCGTCGTCGACCTCGCCTGGCTCCCGTTCAACACCTTCCCCCTGCTCGCGACCGTCTCCGTGATCGCGGCGCCGATGTTCTCCCTGACCTGGACGGTCGCCAGTGGCGCCGTCGCCTGCCTGGTCGGCTGGCTGCTGTCGCTCCGGGAGAGCCAGGAGGTGCTCACCAGGGCGAACGTCATCGGCTTCACGACCCTCATCACCCTCACCGTCGTCGCGGGGTTCCTCAACCGGGTGTTCGCCCGTGAACGGGAGCAGCTGAGGACCTCCCGACAGGTGGCGGAGGCGGTCCAGCGCGCGGTGCTGCCGACGATGCCCGACCGGGTCCGCGGACTGGCCGTCGCCACCCGGTACCAGGCCGCGCAGGAGGAGGCCCTGATCGGCGGCGACCTGTACGCGGTGCACGACACCCCCCACGGTCTGCGCATGGTGATCGGTGACGTGCGCGGCAAGGGCACGCAGGCGGTCACCCTGGTCAACACGCTGCTGGGCACCTTCCACGCGGTGGCCCTCCAGCTGCCGGACCTGCCCGCCGTCGTCCAGGCCGTGGAGGTGCAGGTGCAGGACGTCAAGGCGCGCCAGGACGACGCCCCCTACGAGGACTTCGTCACCGCCGTCTTCGTCGAGATCCTCCCCGACCGTTCCGCGTTCCGCATGGCGAACCGTGGGCATCCCGCGCCGCTGCTGGTCCACGAGGGCGAGGTGACCGTGCTGGAACCGGAGGAGCCGGCGCTGCCCCTGGGGCTGGGTGACCTCGCCGGGCCCGTCGTCCCGGTGGACCGGTGCGAACTGCCTCCCGGTGCCACGCTGGTGATGTTCACCGACGGCATCATCGAGGCCCGCGACCGCGACGGTGTCTTCTTCGACCCGGTCCCGCCGCTCACCGGCCCGTTGCCCGCGAACCCCGGTGCCGTCCTGGACACCATGCTCACCGCCCTGTTCCGGCACACCGAGGACCTCGAGGACGACGCGGCGACCCTCGCCGTCACCCGCCTGCCGGACGACGACGCCGCCGCGAACGGGAACAGCCCGGCGCCGCCACGGGCGGCGGGCTGACCTGACCGCCGCACCTCACCGCCGTCCGACCCGAAACGGGTCGACCCGGAACCGGCCGACCCGAAAACGCCGAAGGCCCCGGATCTCTCCGGGGCCTTCGGTCTGTGTGCACTCGGCAGGATTCGAACCTGCAACCTTCTGATCCGTAGGCGGGTGCGCTCCTGTCAGCCACGCAGTGCCCATGGCGGCTGCATGGCAGCCGCCATGGGCAGACGCTGCCGTGAGGGACCTCAATGTCCGCTGCTGTGCACCGACGTTGATGTCACCGGCTGATGTCAGTCAGCCCGGGTTAGCCGTTCTACCCCTGTCTGTCACTGGCATGGTCTACCGTCCGTCGCAACACATACATCGCTCGCTCTACCAAGGTCATCCCAGCACCCGACCCACAAGTCCACCTGCCGCGGTGAGGGCGGAGTGCAGCAGATGTGTCACCCCAGGAAACCGATGACGAAGAGGAGTCACCAATGAGCTGGGTCACGTGGGCTTTCGGGGGAGTAGGCGTAGCGGTCCCTATCGCATTGATCGGCTGGTTTTACTTTGACCGGAAGAAGAATCAGGATCGCCAGGTTCAGAAATCTGGAAATGATTCGATCAACTATCAAGCGGGAGGGAACATGAGAGTGGACGGAAACAGCGAAATTCGACGGCAGGAACCATGAGTCAGCGCCAAACAAGTGGAGATAACTCCACCAATTATCAGGTCGCTGGGGACCTACACACTGGGCTTTCCTATCGCGATGTTAAGGAAATCGCAGACGACGTCTTTCATCAGAATTTCACGCGCCTCGCTACCGAAGCGGCAAGCACCGCCGAAGAACGAGCCAGAGCTATTTGTGACAAGTTCCTGGAGAAACTCAGCAACGAGTCACCCGAGTCGTTGAATAATGCACGGAACCCCGATTTTCAGCGGGCCCTTTTTAGAGTCCAAGAGGAGTTTGCTACTACCGGCGACGAAGACCTGGGCGATCTGCTCGTAGACATGCTTGTCGATCGATCTAAGCAAGCTGGAGGATCGTTCAGACAGGTAGTGCTGAATGAAGCGCTCAAAACAGCACCCCGCCTCACCAGCGCGCAGGTCACGGTGCTGGGTGCGATATTTATGGCTCGCTATGTAAACGTGAACGCCAACAGCATTCCGCTACTACATGCAACGCTCCGCAAGTTTTGGCTTCCCCTAGTCAAGGGCCTCTCCCAGCCATCAGATGCAAATATGGGACACCTCGCGTACGCGGGATGCGGGTCCATCAGCCTAGGCGTGGTGACATTTACGCAACTTTTCCTCGAAAGGTACCCCGGCCTCCTCACGTTGGGATTCGAAGAGGATCAGTATCCATGGATCTCCGAGTTCAAGGACAAAGGGATCGTGATGCGCTGCTTGCGCGACCCTGCAAAGCTTCAAATCGCTGCGGTGAGCCAGGCCGACCTTGAGAACAAACTGTCCACCATAGACGTCGGAGAGCACGCCAATGAGCTTCAGCAGCTCCTCAAAGCAAATCCCATCTCCGGCGAAGCGATTCACGCGGAAATCGAATCCCTCGACCCGGAATTCAAAAATTTCGCCGAGACCTGGGAGAACTCAGCAATGAAAAGTTTCGACCTGACCAGCGTCGGCATCGCGATCGCTCACGCTCATTGTCGGAGGGTCCTTGGGTCGGCCATGCCATCCGTCGACATTTGGTTGAGCTGATAGATTTTTAGACGACGCCTGATCGTGTACCACGTGGTATCAGGCCACTCGCTCCGGAGCAGCCGTTTCGTCTGTAAATCCATGAGCCGCAAGCTTTGTTGCACGCTGTGCGAGCCACCCGGAGACCCTTGGGCCGCCGTTCACAGCGTCACCCTGGTGAACCGTCCGGACATGCCGGAAGCCGTGGCCCAAGTAGTACGCCTGCAAACCGATGTTCGTCGTCCAGGCGTCCAGACGAAGCCACTCAGCGCCCGCACGATGGCCACGGTCTCCGGCCCAATCGAGCAGCCGACCGCCAAGGTTGTGGCCGGCGTGCGTCCGCGCCACGGTCAGCTTGTTGATGAACAGGGAAGGTTCTCGTAGCTCATCTGTGGTCCACAGCCCCTCTTCAGCATCCGAGGTCAACGTGATCGTGGCCGCCGTGACGTCACCGTCGCGCACCATGAAGACTTCCCCCGCCTCAATGGTGGCGAGCAGCTTGTCAGCCGGATACGGACGCTGCCACTGGTCGGTGCCGAGGCGAGACAGCCAAGCTGCCGCCTCCTGCCGGAAGGCGAGCAGCTTGGCCAGGTCGTGAGGTGTTGCCGAGCAGATTCTCACTGAGCCTCGTTCTCTTCCCGGCCGGACAGGGTCCCGATCTCGTAGTTCATCTGATTCAGGTCGCCCCGGAAGGTGGTGACCGTGCAACGGATCGGCCGATCCTCCGAGTAGCCGGTGCGTGTCCAGAGCAGCACGGGCACCCCGGCACCCATCTCCAAGAGGCGTGCCTCTTCGGGAGTCGGCATGCGCGCCGCGATCTCGTCGAAGTAGCCCACCTGCTCGATCCCATGCGACGCGAGATACCGCGTGGTCCCCTCTTCGATATCGCCCGGCTCAGCGAGCCGCGGAGACCGCTCCACAAGCCACCCCGGGTACCAGGTGGCCTGCGTGGACCACGGCACGTCATCGACGTACCGGTGGCAGAACCGTAGAACCGTGGTGGAACCCACGTCGACCTTCAGCCGCTCCGCGACATCCGCAGAAGCCGGGGTCATCTCGACACGGAATGTCTGATGCGGTCGACGGCCGGCGTTCATCACGTCCGTGCGGTACGCGTCGCCGTTCTGTGGGAAGTCCAGGTTCTCGAATCGAGAGGCGTTGAGCTTGAACACCTCGTGCGATCGAACCTCGTAGCCCAACCCTTGGCTAGACGAGACGAGACCCTGACTGACCAGGAGACTTAGCCCGTTTCGCACGGTGTTCCTCGACGCGTCAAAGCGCTTCATCAGGTCGCTCTCCGACGGTAGCCGCGCGCCCGGCGCGTACGTGCCGCTGTCGATCTCTCGGCGTAGGGCATCGGCCACCTGCCGGTACTTCGGCTGCTTGCTCATGCCCCCATCATGACTCACTCGCTCAACTTGTTGGTACATGTGGGCTCCAATCTCTTGACGACTCACTGTCCGTGGGTGCAGCATCACTGCATCAGCTTGTACCAACAAGCTGAGCAAGCGGTGCAACTCCTTTGAGTTGCACCGGCCTGCGCTGATGCATGGGGCGGGGACGCTGCAATCCCGCTAAAGGCCAGGTTGAACAGGGTTTCGGCCCGTACTGGCGAGGTGGCCCGGTGACCGCGAGCAACGGCCGGAGAGTGGGGACATGGTCCCCCTTGCAGTGCTTCATCCCTGTCGTTCTGGCTTGAGAGGAACCCTCGGTGCAACGACGAAGACTTCGGGCGCCGCCGTTAGGGACCGGCGGTGGCGCCAGCGTTAGTTCGGACCCGTCCTGGTTCGCAGCGTCGATGCTGCGGCCGGCTGCCTCTCCCGCCCGTCCGTCCCGCGCGCTGCGTGAGGACGTACGGACGGGGGCGCGGGGAGCCGGAACTGACTCCAACGGCGAGCGGCTCCCGGGGTGCCACCCGGGAGCCGCGTTCGGGCCGTTCCATCCTGTGAGAGGAACACGACCCAATGGACCACATCGTCACTGTTCAGGACGCTGTTACCGCGTTCGCCGACTTCATGGAGCCGACGGACGCCGAGCTGGACGCGATCGAGCAGGAGATGCCCGTTATCCTGGCGGGCGTCGACCTGCTCGACGCGCAGATCATCACGCTGGACCGCACGCCGACCGAGCTGGACACCCGTCGCATCCGCCGGGCTCGCCGCCGTGCACTCGCCGCCCGGGTCGCGCTGCTCAACGCTGCGGCCGGCGCGAGCCTGCCGGGTGGTGCGGCATGAGCCTTCACCGCAAGGGCCGCACGGCCCTCGTGCTCGCCCTGGTCGCCGTGGTCGGCATGGCCTTCCGCGTCTCCTGGAACGCACTGCGGGACATCGCCGGCGCGGTCGGCGCGGACGCCACGGCGGCGACGCTGTACCCGTTCGTGGTCGACGGATTGATGGCTCTCGCCCTGGTCGCCACCCTCGTGCTCGCCGACGACGCCCGCCGCTTCGCCCTGCGGGTGCTCGGGGCATACACGATCGCCTCACTTGTGCTCAACTACGTGCACGGGTTGGTCCCGGAGCTGCACGGCCGCTCGGTCGACTGGTCGCGGCTGGCGGAGTGGGACCCGGCGAACTGGGCGCTCGTGCTGCTGGCCACGTCGCTGCCGGTCGGGTCGATCTACTTCGGTTCCGATCTGGTTGCCAAGGTGCTCCACCACCGACCCGTCCCGATCCCGGCCACGGTCGCGAATGCGGAGGAATCGACCGAGACCGATACGAAACGGTCTACGGCTGACCTCCCGGTATCGACCCCGGCGCCGATCACTCCGAACGCAACTGCGCTGCCTCGGCCGGTGGCCGTCGGCTTCCTGAAGTCGACCCTCCCCACCAAGCCGGTTCCCTCGATCGACCCGGCCCCCGTCGCGCCGGTCAAGCCGATCGAGCGGCGCGCGGTGGCGGCCGAGTCGACCCGACCGCGCCGCGCCACCGGCCGTGTCCCGGAGGTGGCGAAGTCTCCCCGGTCCAAGCGCACCCCGGACGAGCTGCTCGCCGAGGCACGCAAGGTGACGGCCGACTGGCCCGACGCAAAGGTGACCGCCGAGGGCATCCGCCGCGAGGTTCGCACCTCGCCCGCGAACGCGCGGACGCTGCGGGACACGATCCTCGCCGAACGCGCCGCCCTGGCTGAGGCCGTGTGATGGGGGCGCTGCCGGTGTTCCTGTGGCACCTGGCCCCGGACGGCTACGCCACCCGCCGTCAACTCCGCGCCCGCGGGCTGCGGCCCGGCGGTCAGGACGTGGCCGCACAGCTCGAACGGCCACGCCGCCGACGTGAACCGCTGATCGCCTACCTCTACCGCGTCGATCTGGCCAAGCCCGTCCGGCCGATGACCCCGGCCCGATGGGCGGCACTGGACGCCGCGAACCGGGCCCGCCGCATCTGCCCCGAGTGCCGCCGCGATGCGGGATACGTCATCCCGCCGTCGCTCGGCATGTGCTCTGCCTGCGCTTTCCCCGACAACGCCCCGGAGGGTGCGTCATGGAACAGCTCCCCGCTCATCGCCCGTTGACCGTCGTGCAGCTCCCCGACGGCAGTCACGTCTACGCCGACCCCGCCGCCCTTCCCGTCCAGCAGCCGACCGGGCCGCAGGTGGTGCACATCCACCAGGCGCCGCCGGACCGCACGGTGCAGCGCGTCGCGCTCGGCTCCGGGGTCGGTGCCGGGGCGGTCGCGGCCGGCGTCTACTTCGGCCCGCTGCTCGTCGGCGTCCTGACCGCCATCGCCGCGAACCTGGCGATGCTCGCGTTCATCGCGCTCGTGCTCGGCTGGGCCGTCGTCACCGTGGTCCGCTCCGTCACCGACGGCGGCAAGCGCACCGGCCGGCGCGGCCGGAAGAGCCGCTGAAACACCCCGAGGCCGTAGGCGGCCCGTAGGGCGCCCGAGGGGCCTTCCGGGTGGGGTTTGACCCCCGGAGGCCTGTTCGGCCGCCACAGGCCCCGTAGCGACGCAGGGTGACGGAAGTTTCCGTCCTCGCGCGCACGCGCGTAGGGGCCCCTCGGAAACCAGGAAACCGGAAACCTGCTCACTCCGCGTAACACACGTGCGTGGTGACGGGCCGTCGCAGGGCCCGTCACCACCAACCCACCGAACCCCTGAGAAGAGGACACCGTGAGTCAGTCCAAAGTCTGGCGCACGCACCGCCAGTACGCCGCCACCGCCGCCCGCTGGACCGCCGACCGGTGGCGCAAGGAATCCGAGCGCCGCTCCGCTCTGCGGGCCGAACGCAAGCCGCTCGTCCGGGACGCCCGCCGGGCGCTGGCCACCGCGCGCGCCGTCGACCCCGAGGGCGTCACCCCCCTGCGCCACCGCGCCGAGCGCGAATTGCGCACGGCCAAGCGGCGCGTCCCGGACCCGATGTGGCTGTTCGCCACCAAGACCGCCGCCGCCCTCGGCGCCGCCGGCTACGTGTGGCTGCCCGAGGTGTCCGTGCGTGTGTGGGTGTGGTCGGCCGTCGCCGTGGTCGCCGCCGTCACCGCCTTGTCGGTGTGGATCGCGGTGCGTGAGCGCGACACCACCGGCCTGAAGCCCACCGCTGAAGAGTCGGCACTGCTGAAGCGGCTTCAGCCGCAGCACTGGAAGGAGCACGCCGAACAGCGCGGCCTCGCCGGCACACTGACCGGCCGGCCCAAGCTGACCGAGGCGGGCATCGTGTGCGCGGTCCGGCTCGACGGCACGTGGACCGCGACCAAGCTCCGCAGCGCTGAAGACCACATTCGCGCCCTGCTCGGGGCCCGCACGAGCCTGCGCATGCAGATCAAGGCAGGCAAGCAAGGCGGCTGGGCCGAACTGATCCTGCGCACCCGCTCGGCCGCCGACGGCGACGACCTGACGTGGACGCCCGAGCGGCGCTCGCTCGGCATCGACACCGTGACCGGCGAGCAGGTCACCGTGCCGCTCGGGGAACGGCTGCTCATCGCCGGCCGCTCCGGGGCGGGCAAGAGCGTGGCGTCCCGGCCACTGCTGTACGACGCGTCCGAGGGCGCCACGAACGCGCTCGTCATCATCGACCTCAAGCGCGTGGAAGGCCGCCTGTGGGACCACCGGGCCCGCGTCGCCTCCACCCCGCACGAGGTCATCGACGTGACCGACGAGCTGGAGACGGAGATGCTGGACCGGCTCTCCATCCTGCCCAAGGGACAGGACACCTGGACCCCGACGGCGGACCGACCCCGCATCACGGTCGTGGTCGACGAGGGCGCGGAGGTCATGACGGCCGCCGACGGCGTCCCCTACGAGGTTGAGGCCGGTGAGGGGAAGACGCGTACCGTCAAGCGGTCCGCGCTGCCCGCGCTGGAGTCCATCGCCCGGATGGGGCGAGCAGCGTGCATCGACCTGTGGTGGATGACCCAGAAGCCCACCATCGGCGACGGCATCCCCAAGCAGATCGCCCCGCAGATCGGCGTCTCCATCTGCCTCGCCGTCCGCACGCCGGCCGAAGCCCGCGTCGTACTCGGTGAAGATGCGCAGGCCAAGGGATGGAACGCCGACGAGCTGCCCGTGCCCGGTGTGGCGCTCGTGCGGGACGGCAAGCGCAAGCCCGACCCCGTCAAGGTCCGCTACATGGACAAGTCCGTGGTCATCGCCCTGCCCGACCGCACCCCGTGGTCCCGCAGCACCGCTCCCACGGTGGAAGCCGCGGGCGCCCCAACGCTCACGCTCGTGAAAGACACCCCGCCCGAGACGGCACCCGCCACGGACGGCGCCGCCGCCCGCGTGCTCAAGGCCATCGAGACCGCCGACACCCCGGTCCGCCAGAAGGACCTCGTGACGCTCACGGGCCTGTCCAAGGGCGCCGTCTCCAAGGCCATCAAGGCGCTCACCGCGAGCGGCGCCGTCGTCCGCACCCCGGACGGCGCCCTGATTGTCACGCGCGGCGACGAGTCCGCCGCCGCCTGACCACCCGCACAACGACGACGGCGGCCCCCATCCGACCAAGAACCGGGGCCGCCGCCTTCCACCTGCCATCCAACGGACCTGTGGAGGTCTCCCAGCATGACGCAACCCATCAGCATCCGGCGAGTGCCCGGCTCGCCGCCGACGATCATCGGCCTGTGCGCCGGCTACGGCGGTCTGGAAGCTGCGATCCGTGCCCGCATCGGCGGCCAGGTCGCCGCGTTCGCCGAGAACGACCCGCACGCCGCGACCGTGTTCGCCCACCGGCACCCCGGCGTGCCCAACCTCGGGGACATCCGCCACGTCGACTGGGACCGCGTCCGGGACGTGTTCCGGCCGGACGTGGTCGGCGCCGGTTTCCCCTGCCGCAACACCTCCAACGCTGGACGAAGGGACGGGATCAATGGGCAGTGGTCGCGAGTCTGGAAAAACGTCGCTGAGGCTGTGGGCCACCTTCGACCGCGCCTCGTCTTCCTGGAAAACGTGGCGGCGCTCCGCTCGCGGGGGCTGGACGTCGTCGCCGCAGACCTGGCCGCGCTCCGGTATGACCTGCGGTGGACATGCGTACGCGCTGGTGACCCCGAAACCGGCGCCCCGCACGAGCGCGACCGCTGGTTCGCAGTTGCCCATCCCGCTGATGCCGACCCCCACCAGCTCGGACGGCACTGGCGGCCCCGGCACCTCGCCGAAGCGCAAGGGCGGCATGAACCTGCGCACCGCCGTGACGAAACTCCCGCCACCGGAGGCGTGAGCCTGCTGCCCACGCCGGCGGCCCGCGACTGGAAGTCCGGCGCGTCGAACCTCCTGCAGCGCAACGCCCGCCCGCTGAACGAGGTGGCCGTGAACCTGCTCGCCGGCGTCGACACCACACCGTCCGGGCCGGTCCCGCTCGACGAGCGGTGGGTGGCGAGCGACGGCACCGACTTCGGGCCCGCGATCCGCCGTTGGGAGCGCATCACCGGCAGGGCGGCGCCGTGCCCGACCGAACCGGGCATGCGCGGCAACCGGCGCCTGTCCCCGTTGTTCACCGAGTGGATGATGGGCCTGCCCGAAGGCTGGGTCACCGGCGTGCCCGGCATCCCCCGCAAGGAACAACTGAAGATTCTCGGCAACGGCGTCGTGCCTCGCCAGGCCCACCACGCCTACGGCTGGCTGCTCGGTGCCACCACGGCCAGGCCCGCGTTGGAGGTGGCGGCATGACCAGCGTCGCCACGATGGATCTGGCGTGCCTGCCGCTGCTCGCGTCCGCGCTCACGGCGGCCGAACGCGGCTGGCCCGTCATCCCCCTGCACCCCGGCAGCAAGCGCCCGGCCGGACACGCCGAACGGGCCTGCCCCCGCACCAACCGGTGCACGGGCGGGCACCGCACCCCCGAAGAGCGAGCGACCACCGACCCGAACCTAATCCACGCCGCGTGGGCGCACCGGCCCTACAACGTGGGGATCGCGACGGGCCCGGCGGGGCTGCTCGTCATCGACCTGGACCCGATCAAGGCGGAAGAGCCGAAAGGAGCGCCTGACGGCGCCACTGCGTTGCAAGCGCTCTGCGAGCGCGCCGGACAGGTGCTCCCCGACACCTACCGGGTGCGGACCGCGCGCGGTGAACACCTCTACTTCACCGCCCCCGCTGGGGTGCGGTTGAAGTGCAGCGTTGACCGTCTCGGACCGCACATCGACACCCGGGCATGGGGTGGCTACGTCGTCGCCCCCGGCAGCACCACCCCGGACGGCGCGTACGAGGTTGCCCACGACGCGCCTGTCGCGGAACTGCCGGGCTGGCTCGCCGCGCTGCTCACGGAGCCGGACCGGCCCGCCCCGGTGCCCGTCCGGGTCCATGACGGCACGCGCGCCGCGCGGGTGGCGCTGGAACGCGAATGCGCGGTCATCGCCACCGCGACCGACGGCGGGCGCAACAGCACCCTGCACCAGAGCGCCTGCAAGGTCGCCCGGTTCGTCGCGTGGGGCGACCTGCCGCGCGATGTGGCGGAGCAGGCAATCCAGGGGGCGGGGGAGGCGACCGGCCTGCCGTCGGCCGAGTGCCGCACGACCATCCGTAGCGCACTGGATTGGGTCATCGCCCATGCCACCCCAAGGGAGGCGGCATGACGGCCCCCACTCCCCCCGCCCTGGATTGCCCCACCCCGACCACGAGCGACCCGAACGCCGCTCCACAGCCTGTGGACGCGACGGGCGTGGGCGAGCCGAAAGGCGCCGCCCGTAAGGGCGTCGTAACTGCTCTTCTCTCGAACCGATCCCAGGTCCGGCCCGGGGGCGACCCGACCCCGGACGCGTCCGGTATCCGGATCTTCGCCCCGCCGGTCTACCGGCACCACCACGACGGCGCCCGCTGGTCGACGCGCCCCGGCGCCCTGCCCACCGCCGCCTACGCCTGCGTCTGCGGGGTGACCGGCAGCGCCACCGGCCCGGCCGCCGTCGCCGACCTGGTCGCCGAGTACGACGCCCACCGCTCCGCCTGCACCGGGGCGCCCGTCCCGCCGTGTGAAGGGAGGCACGCCGCATGACCGCCATCGACGGCGCCGCGCTGCTTAACGAGGTGGAAGCCTTCCACCGCCGCTTCAACGTCTTTCCCACCGAGGCCGCGTTCGTCGCGGTCGCGTTGTGGGACGCGCACGCGCACCTGCTCGACTGCTTCGACTCCACGCCCCGTATCGCCTTCCTGTCCCCCGAACCGGGGTCCGGGAAGACGCGGGCACTGGAGATCGTGGAAACGCTCGTGCCGCAGCCCATGACCGCCGTCAACGCGTCCGCCGCCGCGCTGTTCCGCTCGGTCTCGGCGGGCAACGGCAAGCCCACCATCCTGTTCGACGAGATCGACACGGTCTTCGGGCCGAAGGCGGGGGACAACGAGGAACTGCGCGGTTTTCTCAACGCCGGCCACCGCCGTACCGGGGTCACCTACCGGTGCATCGGGGACGGCGGGCAGCAGACGGTGCAGGCGTTCCCCTCGTACTGCGCGGTCGCGGTCGCCGGTCTCGGCTCCCTGCCCGACACGATCATGAGCCGGGCCGTCGTCATCCGCATGCGCCGCCGGGCCCGCAACGAGAAGGTGGAACCCTTCCGGGCCCGCGTCCACGAGGCCGAGGGACACAAGCTTCGTGACCGGCTCGCCACCTGGGCAGAGCAGGCCCGCGCATCCGTCGTGGGAGCGTGGCCCGAGATGCCGGAAGGGGTCACCGACCGGCCGGCGGACGTGTGGGAACCGCTGCTCGCGATCGCGGACGCCGCCGGCGGCCACTGGCCCGACCGGGCCCGCGAAGCCTGCGTCGCCCTGGTCACCGCGTCCAAGGTCAACGACAAGGGCAGTCTCGGCGTCCGGCTGCTCACCGACCTGCGCGACCACGTCATGGTCGGCATCGACCGGCTTCCTACGGTCGCAATTCTGGACCGGCTGAACGCTCTGGACGACGCTCCGTGGGCGGACCTGCACGGCAAGCCGCTGGACAACCGGCGCCTGGGGCGGATGCTCGCGGAGTACATGACGGCGGACAACGAGCCGATCGCCTCCCGCAACATCAAGACCGCCGGGAGCGTCCTCAAGGGCTACTACGCCGCCGATCTGTGGGACGCGTGGGCTCGCTACTGCCCCCCACCCCCGGAAAGTCCGCTACCTCCGCTACCGGGCACCGAAAACGTGGCCTGACCAGCACCAACGCGGTAGCGGCAACCGGCCCCGGTTGCCGCTACCGCGCCGCTACCCATCCGCTACCGCTACCCCTTCCCGCTACCCCGATCAGGCCCCTGACCTGCGAGGTAGCGGAGGTAGCGGAAGTAGCGGCCCTCAGAGGGACCCCCGATGACAGTCCTAGAGGAGCCACCGCATGACCACCGCCACGCCCGCCAGCCACGAAGCACTCAAGGTTCCCGAAGTCATGGCAGCGCTTCGTCTCAGCCGCAGCAAGGTCTACGACCTCATCCGCTCCAAGCAGCTCCCTAGCTTCACCGCCGGCCGGGCACGCCGCATCCCGGTCGACGCCGTCCGTGAGTACATGCGCAACCAGTTGGAGGAGGCCGCCTGATGGCAAAGCGACGCGCCAACGGCGAAGGAACGATCACCAAGCGCACCGACGGCCGTTACCACGCTGCCGCCTACGTCTACCGTCCGGATGGGACGCGAACGCGGAAGTTCGTCTACGGCAAGACCCGCGAGGAAGTGGCAGACAAGCTCACGGAATTGCAGGAGAAGACCCGCCAGGGCATCCCGGCCGCGTCCTCAACGATGGCGTTCGGCGACTACCTGACCTACTGGCTCGCCACCATCGCCCCGGAACGGCTCAAGCCCGCCACGCTCAACAGCTACGAGGGGTTGACCCGGCTCTACATCCGGCCGGCACTCGGCAAGAAGCGACTCAACCGCCTTTCGCCGGCGGACGTACGCCGCTTCCTGACCGAGTTTAAGGGCTCCTGTCTCTGCTGCCTGCGCGGCGCTGACCACGAGCGCCCCGAGGAAAAGCGCGGATGCTGCGCGGTCGGCAAGTGCTGCAAGCGGCTTCCGTCCACTCGGACCGTCCAGTACGTACACGCGGTGCTCCGGTCCGCCCTACAGCAAGCAATGCGCGAAGAGCTGATCGCTCGAAACGTCGCACGCATCGTCGAGACCCCGACCGTCACCCCCAAGGAGGTGCGCCCCTTGGACAGTGCGGAAGCTCGCATCCTGCTCAAGACCGCCCGCGCCCACCGGCTGTACGCCCTGTGGCTGCTGCTCGTGTCGACCGGGCTACGGCGAGGGGAAGCGCTCGCGCTCACGTGGTCGGACATCGACCTCATGAACCGACAGCTCCGGGTGCGCCGGAACGTGCAGCGCATCCGGCGGGAACTCCTCTTCGGGACGCCGAAGACCACACGGTCCGTCCGTACGGTGTCCGTGCCGCGGCACCTCGTGCGAGCGCTCACCCAGCACCGCGAGCAGCAGGAGCGCGAACGCAAGGTCGCAGGCAAGAAGTGGCAGCCGGCACCGGGGCAGCCGGACGGACTGATCTTCACCACACAGACAGGGCGGGTCATCGACCCTCGCAGTCTCAACAGGATGCTGACGATCCTGTGCAGGGACGCGAACGTGCGGCGGGTCAGGGTCCACGATCTACGGCACACGTGCGCCTCCCTCCTGCTCTCACGAGGGGTGGACGCTCGCACGATCATGGAGACACTCGGCCACAGCACCATCACGATGACGCTCGACACCTATGCGCACGTAATGGATACGACGTTGCGCGCGGCTGCCGATCGGATGGACGACGCACTCGGGCCTGACGACAACGATGAGGTTTTGTAGTCGGACGCTTTGATGACGTCGCCCGCTCGGCCGATCTAGGCGTTGATGTCACCCGCTGATGTCAAAGGCCCCGCCGGGCGAACCGGCGGGGCCTTTGACCTGTGTGCACTCGGCAGGATTCGAACCTGCAACCTTCTGATCCGTAGTCAGATGCTCTATCCGTTAAGCTACGAGTGCTTGTCTCTTCAGTTTTACCGCCGCTTCCCGGCCCTTTCGGCCCGCTCGCGGCGACAGGAAGAACATTACATGACTGCCGCCGCCATGTGAAATCCGTTAGCCCTACCCCTTGTGACCTGCGGAAACGCGGACTGTCGGGGCGGCAACGACGAAACCCCGGCCGCTGGGGCCGGGGCTTCGTCATCGGGGCGGAGGCGGAGGGATTTGAACCCTCGATGGGCTTTAAGACCCAAACCGCATTAGCAGTGCGGCGCCATAGACCGGACTAGGCGACGCCTCCATGCACAACCTGCCGCGCGTGGGCGCGAGTGGGTGGTGCGTGCCGATGATGACACAACCGCTTGGGGTGTCACCAATCGCCCCCCACGGTACTAGGCGGGAAGCCCGCAGGGCAAAGCCCTTCCGACCGGCACGTCGTCGTGGCGCAACGTCCCGCGCGCCGGCGCGTTGATCACGGCATGTCTCCCTTCACAGAGCACGCCATGTCCCCGGCCCGGATCCCGGGCGCCCTCCGGTCGCCGAAGCGCCGGCTCACCGCCGCCGGCGCCGCCCTCGTCGCGGTCGTCGCCTCGCTCGCCGCCGCGCCTTCCCCGGCGCAGGCCCGGCCGTCGGATCCGCCCGGCGACCGTCTCACCGTGACCGTGCGCGACGCGGGCGACGGGGCGGACGGGACGTACGAGGTGCGGTGCCGGCCCAGCGGAGGCAGCCACCCCGACCCCGACGGGGCCTGCGCGGCCGTCCGACGGCAGACGCGGTGGGGGGAGGAGGCCTTCGCGCCGCAGCCGCGGGACGCCGTGTGCACCATGCAGTACGGCGGGCCCGCCACCGCCCGGATCACCGGCACCTGGGCCGGCCGCCCCGTCGACGCGACGTACGACCGTACGAACGGGTGCGCGATCGCCCGCTGGGACCGGCTGGTGCCGCTGCTGCCCGAGACGGGACGGACAGTCGGTGCACAGAGGGCGTAAAGGTCCCGCGAAGGTTCGCGGGGCGTCGGCGCAGGCAGTCGCGGGTGCCGGGCGCACCGGGCGTCACATCACCGTCACCTCACGGTGCGACGTCCGTCCCATCCGGCGTCGCGGGCGCAACCCCAGCCCTTAGACTCCCTCGCGTGACACGTTGCGGGCAGGTTGGCAAGATGGCCCGAGCGGTCGGCACGTCGCGGTAACAGGGAGGAAGCGTCTCGTGAGCAGCAGGCCATCCCGAGGCGCTGCTCGCCTCGCAGCCATACTGGACGCGCTTCCCGACGCCCTGGTGCTGGTCAACGCCAACGGGACCGTCGTCAACGCCAACACCATCGCGCTGGAGGCCTTCGAGGCGCCGGGCACCGCTCTGGTGGGGCGGGGCCTGCTGGACCTGCTGCCGGAGTTCGACAGCAAACTCATCCCCGGCTCCATGCGGCGGCCCGACCACATCGACCCCCGCGGACGCACCAAGCCGACCCGGATGATCGCCCGGCGGACCGACGGGACCGAGTTCCCGGTCGAGGTCACCAGTGCGAATCTGGAGAACACCCAGCACACGTACGACAGTTACGGCTACAGCGGCGACGAGCTGCTGATGCTGGTCGTCCGCGACCTCTCCGGCACCGTCGACACCGAGGCCGAGCTGGCCCGTTCGCAGCGGCAGACGGAGATGATCCTGCGGGCCGCCTCCGAGGGCGTCGTCGGCACCGACACCGACGGGCGGATCGTCCTGGTCAACCCGGCCGCCGCCCAGATCCTCGGTTACCGGGCCGGTGAACTCGGCGGACGCGAGCTGCACACGCTCGTCCTGCACTCACGCGCCGACGGCTCCCCCTTCCCGTACTCCGAGTCCCCGCTCGCCGACACCCTGCGCTCCGGGCGCAAGCACCGGGTGCGCGGCCAGGTCCTCTACGCCAAGAACGGCGACAAGCTGCCGGTCGACCTGACCACCGCGCCGGTGCGCGACGGAGACCAGCTCGTCGGCGCGGTCATGACCTTCCTCGACCGCCGCCCCTACGACGCGCTGCTCCAGGAGAAGGAGGACGCCGAGCGGGCGCACGCCGAGGAGCTGGAGCGGCTCGCCGAGGAGCACGGCTCCGAGCTGACCGCCCTGCGGCAGAGCCATGTCACCGAGGTGGAGGAGCTCCACGAGAAGCACGCGGAGGAACTCGCCGCGTACGAGGAGCGGTACGCCGCCCTCGGCGAGCGCGAGAAGGACCGCTACGAGGCCCTCGCCGCCCGGCACGACCAGCTGCTCACCCTCCTCGGCGGGTCCCTGCGCGGCCCGCTGGACGAACTGCGCCGCGAACTGGCCGCGCTGGCCGCCGACGACGCGGGGCAGCTGTGGCCCGAGGCCAACCAGGTCCTCCACCACCTCTCGGCCGGCTACGCCCGGATCACCACCCTCATCGACAACGTCCTCGGCTACCAGCGGCTGGACGCCGGCGCCGAGCAGATCGCCCGGACCAAGGTGATGCTCGACGCCGTCGTCGCGGCCGGTGTCGACGGGGCCGTGGAGCTGATCGGCCCCGGCCGGGTGCAGTTCGCCGTCCACGCCCCGCCCATCGAGGCCGAGGTGGACCCGCGTCTGCTCGCGACCGCCCTCGCCCATCTGGTCGCCGACGTCGCCGGCGTCGACGCGACCGGCAACACGCCCCTGTCGGCGGGCGGTTACCTGGACAACACGGTCGTCGTCGCGGCGGCCCAGCGCGGCGAGGTCGTCCGCATCGAGGTACGCGGCCCGTACAGCGGCGGCGACCCGGTGCACGAGCCGGTCGTGCGCGGCATCGTCCGGGCGCACGGCGGTGTGCTGCAGACGCACGAGGTGCCGGGGATGAGCGGCAGCGCGTTCGTGCTCGAGGTGCCGATCGGCGGCGGGGCGGGTGTGGTGCCGGCCCCGCAGCAGGACGCGACGGTGCCCGCCGACGACAGCGCCGGTCCGGCGCCGAGCGGCGGACGGCGCCGGGCGCGGCGTGCGTCCGTCGACGCCTTCCTGGAGAGCGACACCCCGGGCGGTGACGACGCCCCCGCCACGGAGGCCGCGCAGCCCACCGGCCGGCGCAGGCGCCGGGCGGCCGCCGCGGAACCCGCGCAGGCACAGCTTCCGGCCCAGGCGTCCGGCGAGGGCGCGGGCGGGTCCGGCGGCACCGGGCGGCGGCGGGGCAGGCCCGCCGAGACAGCGCCGGCCGCGGCGGGCGCCGAGGTCGAACTCGCCGGAGCGGGAGGGGCGGGGGTGTCCGAGGGCGCCGTCGTCACCGCCGCCGAGCATGCCGCGGGCGCCGCGGCGTCCAACACGGGACTGGGCGGGACCGTACCGCCGCAGGGAGTGCCCGCACCGTCTGGGCGGCGGGCCCGGCGCGCGGACGGTGACCAGCCCGCGCTGGCACCGGCGCTGCCCGCGGCCGCCGAGACCGACGGCGCACCGCAGGCAGGGGTCGCGGTGCACGTCCCGGCGCAGGGCTCCGGTCCCGGCCAGCAGCAGTCACAGCCGACGGGACGGCGCCGGCGGGCGCTGGCCGCCGCGAACGAGCGGGCGGCGGCCCAGGAGGCGGCCCCGCGCACGGTGTTCGCGCTGCCGCCGGCCGGGGCGGACCAGGACGAGCAGACCGCACCGGCCGGACAGGCCGAGGTGGTCGGACAGGTACCGCAGGCCGGGGTTGCTGGCCAGCAGGGTGCCGGGCCGGTTCCGCAGGCGACGGTTCCGGCGCAGGGGGCGGGCGCTGCGGCGCAGGCTGCGGGGGGCCCGCAGGGTGCCGTGGCGCCGGGTGAGGTCGCGGGGGGCCCGCAGGTTCCCGTGGCGCCGGGTGAGGTCGCGGGCGTGCAGGACGTTCAGGGGGTTCGGGCGGGCGGGCCGGTGGCGCCGGGTGCCGTGCCGGACGGGCAGACGGCCCCTCAGGCGCCACACGCTTCGCAGCTGCCTCAAGCCCCGCGGATCCCCCAGGTTCCGCACGTTCCTCAGCCTCCGCACGTTCCTCAGGCTCCGCAGCCCGTCGCTTCGGCGGCGCAGCCTGTGCCGCCCCATGCGCGGGTTCTCGGGCCCGAGGCCCAGCCCGTCGCACCGCATCTTCAGCCCGTCGCTGCGAACCCGCAGGCTCCGCAGCCCGTTCCGCCGGCCTCGCAGCAGGCCGCGGCCGCACAGGTGCCGCAGGCCGTCGGGCAGCCGCCGCAGACCGCCGCCTCGGCGCAGCAGGACGTGGGGCAGCCCGCGCAGCCCGTTGCCGCAGGGACCCCCGCGCCCGCCGCCGGGCCGGCCGACGCCGGGCGTCATGACGCCGTGCCGCACGACCAGGCCGAGGACCACACCCCGCCGCAGCCGCACCCCACCAGCGCGCCGACGGGCCGCCGCCGGCGCGCGGTCGCCCCTCCCGCCGACGCGGGGCAGGCACCCGGCGTCCCCGCTCCCGGTACCCCCGGACAGTGGGGGGCGGCGCCCCCGCAGGGTGCGCCCGCCCCGGCCGACGCCGCGGCCCAGGCACCGGCGCAGAACCCCGCCGCGGCGGGAGCCCCGCTCCCGCCGGCCCAGCCGCTGCCCGCCGAGGCCCCGCCCGCCCAGGGCACCCCGTCCGCCGGCACACCGGCCCCGCAGCAGTGGCCCGCCGCCGGTGACACCTCCGGCGCCGGAACGCCCGTACCGAACGCCGCGCAGCCCACGCCGTCCGGCGGTACGCCGCTGCCGCCCGAGGGCGCTCCGGCGCCGGACCGGCGGCCCGCCGCCCAGCCGCTGCCCGCCGAGGCCGCCGCGCCGGTGGACCCCAACTCGACGCAGGGCCGGGCGATCAGCGTGCGGACGCTGGGGCAGGGCGTGCCGTTCAACCGGCAGGCCACCCAGGTCCAGCAGCCGCTGGCGTCGGCCACGCCTCCCCCGCACCAGCCGGGCGGCTCCGGACGCCGCCGCAAGCTCGGCACGCGTCCCGACGCGGCTGCCGCCACGAACGGCCAGACGCCCGCCGGTCCGCAGACTCCCGGCACCCAGGGCGCCCGCCCGCACCCGACGGCCGAGCCCGGGCAGCCCGACCACGCACCGGCCACCGCCGTCGCCCAGTCCCCGGCACAGCCGCAGCCGACGCCGGCCGGTCAGTCCCGGCTCGCGCCGTCCGCCGAGGGCACCGGGCGCTCGTACGCGATAGGGGCGCCCGACGCGGACGCCGCCGAGGGACCCGAGCCGCTGGACGGTCCGGGCGGCGCCGTGGAGGTGGCGGACCCGCCGCGTCCGCAGCCGATGGACGACGAACTGCCGCCGGAGCCGCTGGACAACCCGCGCCGGCTGCTGGTGTGGCCCGCACCGGACGTGTCGACGCAGCAGGCGCTGAGCGACCGCGGCTACCGGCCGGTGATCGTGCACTCGCGCGAGGAGGTCGACGCACAGATCGCGGCCTTCCCGGCGGCCCTGTTCGTCGACCCGCTGACCGGGCCGATCACGCGGACCGCACTGCAGTCGCTGCGTCAGGCGGCGGTGGCGGCCGAGGTGCCGGTGCTCGTCACGGCCGGACTCGGGCAGGCCTCCCGCGACGCCGCGTACGGGGCCGACCCCGCCGTGCTGCTGAAGGCGCTCGCCCCGCGGGACAGCGAGCAGCACCCGCCGCGCGTGCTGCTGGTCGAGGAGCACGCGGAGATCGCACTGGCCCTGACCGGCACTCTGGAACGGCGTGGCATGCAGGTCGCGCGGGCCGCGAGCGACGCCGACGCGGTGGCGCTGGCGGGTCAGTTCCGGCCCAACCTGGTCGTGATGGACCTGATGCAGGTGCACCGGCAGGCCGGCCAGGCCGGGATCATCGACTGGCTGCGGGCGAACGGGCAGCTCACCCGCACCCCGCTGGTGGTCTACACGGCCGCCGTCGACGCGGCGGACCTGCCCCGGCTGGCCTCCGGCGAGACGGTGCTGTTCCTCGCGGAGCGGTCCACCAGCGACGAGGTGCAGGACCGCATCGTCGATCTGCTCTCCCGCATCGGCACGAACTGACGTCCGCCGGGGCGCGGGGGTCCGGTACTCCGGGACCCCGGGACCGACCGCCGTCCGCTGGACGCTGAACGCTGTGAGCAACTGGCCGTACGCCGGTGCCGGCACCGGCAGTCGTCCGTCCGCCGGACGCCGAGCACGTGGTCCCGCGTGAGCACCGGGACCGACTGACCGTTCGCCGAGGCGCGTAGCGGTACCGAACGTCCGCAGGACCGGGACCGCCGGCACGGTCCCGCCGCGCACCGGGACGAATGAGGTCCGCCGGGCAGGACGACGATGCGCCGTTCACCTGGGGCGTCCGCATCGGGCACGGGAACCGCCGGCACCGCCCCGCCTGGCACCGCGCTCCGCGCCGAGTTCCGGGCGCCGAGTTCCGGGCGCCGGGCCCGGAACCTCTGGCGCCGGCCGCCGGGCACCCGCAACCACCTGGCCGGCCGCCGGTCACCCGCGCCGGCCGGCCGCTCCCGGGCGCAGGCCCCGACAGAACCGCGCCGGGCGGTGGGCGCTTCCCGCGCTCACCGCCCGGCGCACATCCGGTCCCTCAGCCGCTCCGGTCAGATCTGCGTGACGTCCAGCGTCCCCTCCGCGTACTGCCGGCGCAGCACCTTTTTGTCGAACTTGCCCACGCTGGTCTTCGGCACCGCCTCGATCACCGTCCAGCGCTCCGGCAGCTGCCACTTGGCGACCCGGCGCTCCTCCTGGAGGAAGGCGCGCAGGGTGGTGAAGTCGGCGGTGGCGCCCTCCTTGAGGACGACGGTGGCCAGCGGGCGCTCGCCCCACTTGTCGTCGGGGACGGCGACCACGGCGGCCTCGGCGACGTCCGGGTGCGCCATCAGCGCGTTCTCCAGCTCCACCGACGAGATCCACTCACCGCCCGACTTGATGACGTCCTTGGCGCGGTCGGTCAGCGTGAGGAAGCCGTCCGCGCTGATGGTGCCGACGTCACCGGTCTTGAGCCAGCCGTCCTCGCTGAACTTGTCCGCCGGGCGGAGGGGTTCGGCGTCGGGGCCGTTGTAGTAGGCGCCCGCGATCCACGGGCCGCGGACCTCCAGCTCACCCGCGGACTCGCCGTCCCAGGGGAGGCGTTCGCCACCGGGGCCGGTGAGGCGGGCCTCGACGCCGGCCGGGAATCGGCCCTGGGTCAGCCGGTAGGCCCACTCCTCGTCGGTGCCCACGGCGTGGGCCGGCGGGCGGGCGACGGTGCCGAGCGGGGAGGTCTCCGTCATGCCCCAGGCGTGGCAGACCCGCATGCCCAGGTTGTCGAACGCCTCCATCAGGGAGGGCGGACAGGCGGAGCCGCCGATGGTCACCTGGGTGAGGGCGGAGACGTCACGCGGGCGTGCGGTGAGCTCGGCGAGCAGGCCCTGCCAGATGGTGGGGACGGCGGCGGCGTGGGTCGGCTTCTCGCTCTCGATCATCTCGGCGAGCGGGGCGGGCTGCAGGAAGCGGTCCGGCATCAGCATGTTGACGCCGGACATGAACGTGGCGTGCGGCAGGCCCCAGGCGTTCACGTGGAACTGCGGGACGACGACCAGGGAGGTGTCCTGGTCGGTCAGCCCCATCGACTGGGTCATGTTCACCTGCATCGAGTGCAGGTAGATCGAACGGTGGCTGTAGACCACGCCCTTGGGGTCGCCGGTCGTACCGGAGGTGTAGCACATGGCGGCGGCGGCCCGCTCGTCCAGCTCCGGCCAGTCGTAGGCGACGGGCCGGCCGGCGAGCAGGTCCTCGTACTCGTGCACCTGGACGTCGGCGGCGGCCAGGGCGGAGCGGTCGCCGGGGCCGGAGACGACCACGTGCTCCAAGGTCTTGAGGTGCGGGAGCAGCGGGGCGATCAGGGGGATCAGCGAGCCGTTGACCACGACCACCCGGTCGGCGGCGTGGTTGACGATCCACGCGAGCTGCTCGGCCGGAAGGCGCAGGTTCAGGGTGTGGAGCACGGCTCCCATGGAGGGGATCGCGAAGTACGCCTCGACGTGCTCGGCGTTGTTCCACATCAGGGTGGCGACCCGCTCGTCGCCCGTGACACCGAGGTCCTCGCGCAGGGCGTGCGCCAGCTGGGCCGCGCGGGCGCCGATCTCCGCGTAGGAACGACGCTGCGGGGCTCCCTCGCCGGTCCAGGTGATCACCTGCGAAGTGCCGTGGATCGACGACCCGTGGGTCAGGATCCTCGAGATCAGCAGCGGTACGTCCTGCATGGTGCTCAGCACGGCGTCCTCCTGGGCGACATTGCCTGGCGTCGGTACGGGTTGCGCTGATTGTGCGCACATACCGCGCGGTATGTCACTAGGGGAGCGGATGATCGATCACGCTCCGCCGGACGACGTTCTCCGTCAGGTTCCCCTCCTGTTCCCCCTCAGCTCCGAACAAGCCCCAGCTCAGCGTCCTCACGCAGCTTGCCGAGCGCCCTCGACACGGCCGACTTCACCGTCCCGACCGAGACGCCGAGCACCTCGGCCGTCTGTGCCTCGCTGAGATCCTCGTAGTACCGGAGCACGACCATCGCCCGCTGCCGTGCCGGCAGGCGCATGATCGCCCGCCACATCGCGTCGCGCAGCGCCTGCTGCTCGGCGGGGTCGTCGCCGCCGGGCAACGGGTCGGGCTCGGGCAGTTCGTCGCAGGCGAACTCGTCGACCTTGCGCTTGCGCCACTGCGAGGTGCGCGTGTTCACCAGCGCGCGGCGCACATAGCCGTCGAGCGCCCGGTGGTCCTCTATCCGCTCCCAGGCGACGTAGGTCTTGGCGAGCGCGGTCTGCAGCAGGTCCTCCGCGTCGCTAGGGTTACCGGTCAGCGACCGGGCGGTCCGCAGGAGCACCGGCTGGCGGGCCCTCATGTACGACGAGAAGGACGCGTACGGGAGGGTCTGCGTCGCCGGAGCAGCGGCGTTCGAAGCTCTGGTGCAGACGGGTGTGGTCATGTCGTCCACGCTATGAGCGGGCCCCGCCCGGCGGATCGCCCGCAGGTCCCGAAGCCGGATCCCCCTCAGGTTGTAGGGGTGGGGTCCGCCCCACCTACTGGAGGTGGACGAGCGGATGAGGGGTCCTGCGGGTCCCCCCTGACGTACGGCGCGCCGCCTTGAGGACCGGCCGCCCGGTGCGGCGGCGCCGAAGCGCCGCCGCGACCGACGTCCTCCCCCCCCTGTCCGGCATCCCCCTTGTCCCCCCGGATCTCCCCCATGCCTACGCGGTCAGAGCGCCGGCCACCAGAAGGGGGCGAAGCTGATGGCCACGTTGTCCTCGCCCTGGTTGACGGTCGTGAACGCGGAGCCGTTGACCTGGGCGGTATTGCTCTCGTTCTCGGCGCCGGCCCCTACGGCCTGCTGCTGTGTGGTGGCGGAGTTCCCGAAGTTGTCCCCGCCGACTCCGGTACCGAGGGCGCCTACGCCGTTGTCCGCCGTCGCGACTCCCGCGAAGAGCGCGGCGGCGAGCGGGAGAGCGGCGGCTGCGGCGATGACACGGGCGGTACGGATGCTTGCCATGTTGTGTTCCCTCCAGAACCAAGGACGCACCGGGTCAAGGCCGTCCATGTGTGCACTACGACTGTGAACTGCTGTTTTCACCAGGGAAGTTGGCCCCCCGCCCTGATGCTGTGCACGACGTCGCAAGATCAGGATTGCCCACCGGACGCCGCGGAACCACCTTGTAAGCCGTGATTCGCACGCAAGCGTGAGAAGTCGCCGATAAACCCCGAGTCGACCCTGATTCGGGGCCTGCCCGACCCGGGGTGGCGACGGCCCCGGCGCCCCAAGGGAGGAAGCGTTTCGGCGTCCGCCCGGCGGGAGCTCTCACCCTCGGGTGGCACCCCTTGCCCCCTTCCCTTCTTCGAACGCGTGTACGAACATAGAGCCATGGCCACCACCGACCGGCAGGCCACGACGCTGGCCCTCGCACACGCCCTGTCAGCCGCCGAACGCGGGCTGGCCGTCATCCCGCTGTCCCGCACCAAGCTCCCGGCCCTGCGCTCCCCCCACCGCGACGACCCGTCCCGCCCGCCCTGCCACGGCGAGTGCGGCCGCTTCGGCCACGGCGTGTACGACGCCACCACCGACCCGGCGCGCATCCGCGCCCTGTTCGCCGCCGCGCCCCGCGCGACCGGCTACGGCATCGCCTGCGGCCTGCCCCCGCACCACCTGATCGGCGTCGACCTCGACACGAAGAACGGCGCCGACCCCGGCGCCGCCCTCCGCGCCCTCGCCTCCCGGCACGGCTTCACCGTCCCGCCCACGGTGGTCGTCCTCACCCCGAGCGGCGGCCGCCACCTCTGGCTCAGCGGCCCGCCCGACGTCGTCGTCCCCAACTCCGCCGGCCGCCTCGCCCCCGGCATCGACATCCGCGGCGCCGGCGGCTACCTCGTCGGCCCCGGCTCCCGTACGGAACACGGCACGTACACGGCCGCCCCCGGCACCGCACACCTCGCGCCCGCCGCCTGCCCGCCCGCCCTGCTGCGCCTGCTCCTGCCGCCGCCCAGCGCCCACCACCCGACGCCCCCGTCGGCCGGTGACCACGGGCAGGGTCTGGTCCAGTTCGTGCTCGCGGCGCACCAGGGCCAGCGCAACACCCGGCTCTTCTGGGCGGCCTGCCGTGCCTACGAGGACGGCATCGGCCCCGAGCTGGCGGATCCCCTGGTCGACGCGGCACGCGCCACGGGCCTGTCCGAACGCGAGGCACGCGCGACGATCGCGTCGGCCGCGCGCCTGACCGGCCGCTGAGGCGACCGCCCCTCCCCTCCCCGTCCCCCCCACGCCCTTCCGCGCACGCGCCCGAAATTCGAAAGACCCGCATGCACCAGCGCCTTAAAGTGCCGACCATGGCACTCTCCCGCGTCGTCCTCGCCTCGGGCCGCTCCGTCGACCTGACCGAGCTGCACCTGTCGGCGACGTACGGGAACGTGCGCGAGGGATACCCGTGCAAGCCGCTGAACGACCTCGCGATCGCCGGGCTGCTCCGGTCCGCCGAGCGCTTCCACCCGGGCGCCCCGGTACATCTGATCCCGCCGCCGCGCGAGTACCCCGACCAGTTCGCGGGCGCGTTCGGCCCGGTGGAGGTGCTGCCCGCCGTGACCTGCGTGGGCAGCTTCCGGTCCGAACCCCTCGACCCCGGACACGACCGTGCCCTGTACCGCTCCCGCCTCACCGTGGCCTGGTTCCAGCCGACGTCGCGCATCCCCTCGGGGTACGACGCGGAGACGGAGCTGCTGGACGTGGACTGGGAGCAGCTCGCCACCGACGAGGAACTGTGACCGTACCCACCCCTTCCGCCGCCGGAAGGGTCGCCCTGCTCCGCTGGCAGTTCGACCTGACCTGGTCCCTGTTCGAGTACCACCTGGAACGTCTGGAGCCGGAGGACTTCCTCTGGGAGCCCGCCCCGCTCTGCTGGACGCTCCGCCGGTCGCCCGAAGGCGCGTGGGTCCCCGACTGGGCGGACACCGAGCCCGACCCCGTACCGGTGCCCACCGTCGCGTGGGTGAGCTGGCACATCGGCTGGTGGTGGAGCGTGACGCTGGACCACGCGCGCGGGGAGCGCCCGCGCGAGCGGACCGAGATCGTCTGGCCCGGCGCGGGGGAACCCACGCTCACCTGGCTCCGCTCCCTGCACACGGAGTGGCTCGCCCACCTCGGCACACTCACGGACGCCGACCTGGACACCCCGGCGCCCTTCCCCTGGCCCGACGACCCGTCCCACACGAAGGCGCACATGCTGGCCTGGGTGAACGCGGAGCTGATGAAGAACGCGACGGAGATCGGGCAGCTCCGCATGGTGCGGGCGGCGTCATGAACCGTGACGCCCCCACCCGGCGGCCGTGGTCCCTGCTCGACCTCGACAGGGCGTTCCGCGCCTGCTGGGCCGCCGACACGTGCTCCCGCGACGACCTGCCCGACTGGCGCCCGGACAACCCGTCCGTGGGCCACTGCGACATCACGACGCTGGTCGTCAACGACCTGTTCGGTGGCGATCTCCTCGTCGCCGACGTCCGCCGGGCCGGCTCCCCGCACGGCTACCACTGGTGGAACCGCCTCCCCAACGGCGTCGACCTCGACCTGACGCTGGAACAGTTCCAGGCGGGCGAGACCCTCTCCCCACCCCGCACGGTGACACGCCCCCCGGGCCCACTGCCCCGCCGCCACCCCGAGTACGAACTCCTCCGCGCCCGCCTGACAGAACACTTGGGACCGCTGCCGTCGGCGGGTGGCGGGTAGGCTCGGCCGCGGGGCGGCGGATGGGGGATTTCCCGTGAACCAACGGTGGCCGGAAGGACGGTACGCCGACCCGGATGCGGCGAGGGCGCGCTACGAGGCCGACATGAGCGCGGCCCGCCGCTCGGCCGGGGAAGCACTCCGCGCCAACCTGCCCGCAGCCCACCTGGGCCTGGCAGTGTCCGTGATCGCGTGTCTCCTCGCAGGAGCGGCCTGGTCCCCCGCTGGGGCATGGACCGTCGCCGGCGCCTTCGCCGCGCTGTTCACCATCGTCCTGACGACGAGGCTCGTCACCGGAAAAGGAATCCGGTCCGCCGTGCGCACCGCCTACACGGCCACCTTCGGCTGGGCGAACTGGCTCTGATCGGCGCTCCACGGCCGGCCGCCCGCCGATGTTGTCACCCGGCCCCCATCGCGGAGACCAGCGCGGCCCCGGCGCCGAGGACGACCAGTTGGACGATGCCGGGGATGCGCCACCCCAGGGCGAGGAGGCCGCCGCCCGTCAGGACAGCGCCGCCGCCCAGGAGCCACATCGCCTGCGCCGCCGTCTGCGACGCACCCGACGCCCCGGAGCCGCCGCTCTCGTAGCCGTCGGCCCAGCCCGCTACTCCGACGCAGTACACCGACCCGGCGATGAGCATGAGGTCGACAACAAGCAGCGCCACGCCGACGCCGATCTGCGGACCGGCGGAGGGCCCATCCACCGGGTGCGTTCCTGCTGGGCTCATGCCGTCAGTGTGGTGGCGCGGTGGGCGTCGCACATGAGTTCAGGTACTCAGGTGTGCCGCTCTCATCGGCCCTCGGTCACCGTGCCCTCGAGGAAGGTCCGCACCGTCGCAGCGAACCCGGCAGGGTCGGTCTCGTGAACGGTGTGTCCTGTCGCGAGCTGTGCGAACCGGGTGTTGGGGCGGCTGGCTGCCATAGCCCTGTTAGCGACGCTGGGTGACGGGAATTTCTGTCTCGCGCGCACGCACGTGTGGTGACGGGCCGTCGCAGGGCCCGGCACCACCAAACCACCGCACTTGAGAGGAGGACTCGTGAGGTCAGTCTCACGTCTGGTGTACACACCGCCAATACGCCGCCACCGCCGCCTGCTGGACCGCCGACCGATGGCGCTGAAACTCGGAACGCCGCTCCCCCTGCGGGCCGAGCGCGAGCCGCCCGTCCACGACGCCCACTGTGCGCCGGCCACCGCGCGCGCCATCGACGCCGAGGGCGTCACCCCCCTGCACACCGCGCCGAGCGCGAGTTGCGCACGGTCAAGCGGCGCGTGGCGGAGCACGAGAGTGGGCCGAGGGGGCCTGATGCCTGGCCGCAGGTTGGCCGCACGCGCTGGTCGGAGGTGGGACACCGGCGATTCAGGGTGAGACAAGGTGCACGCAGAGAGGGTGCCCCGGTGGACGGGACACCCTCTCTGACCTGCACTGTCCATGACCTGCGCGGAGGCGGTGGGATTTGAACCCACGGTGACATCGCTGCCACGACGGTTTTCAAGACCGTTCCCTTAGGCCGCTCGGGCACACCTCCCCGCGCCGGCCGGTGATCGGCGGCGCGGGGACAAGGGTAACGGGTCCGACGGACGCAGGTGGGGTCAGCTGTCGCCCACGCGGGAGCCCAGCGTGAGTTCCGTGGTGCGCTGCTGGCCGCCGCGTTCGTAGGTGAGCGTGACCTCGTCGCCGGGCTTGTGGGTCCAGATCTCGCCGATCAGGGTGGGCCCGGAGTCGATGACCCGGTCGTCGAGCTTGGTGATGACGTCACCGGGCCGCAGGCCGGCCTTGTCGGCGGGGCCGCCCGGGTCGACGGGCTCGGTGCCGCCCACGCCGTCCTCGGTGATCTTCGCGCCGCTCGCCGTGTCCTCCAGGGAGACGGACGCGCCGATCTTGGCGTACACCGGCTTGCCCGTCCTGATCAGTTCCTGGGCGACGTACTTGGCCTGGTTGATCGGGATGGCGAAGCCCAGGCCGATCGAGCCGGCCTGCCCCGTGCCGAAGCCGCCGTTGCCGGTCGACTGGATCGCGGAGTTGATGCCGATCACGTTGCCCTGCGCGTCCAGCAGCGGGCCTCCGGAGTTGCCCGGGTTGATGGACGCGTCGGTCTGCAGGGCGCTCATGTAGGAGGCCTGGCTGCCGCTGCCGTCGCTGGACGCCACCGGACGGTTCTTCGCGCTGATGATGCCGGTGGTCACCGTGTTGGACAGGCCGAAGGGGGCGCCGATCGCGATGGTCGAGTCGCCGACCGCCACCTTGTCGGAGTTGCCCAGGGTGAGCGGGTCGAGGTCCGACGGCGCGTTCTTCAGCTTGATGACGGCGACGTCGTACCCCTGCGCGTTGCCGACGACCTCGGCGTCGTACTTCTTGCCGTCGGGGAACGTCGCGGACAGCTTGCCGCCGTCGACGGCGTCCGCCACGACGTGGTTGTTGGTGACGATGTGGCCCTGCTTGTCGAAGACGAAGCCGGTGCCGGTGCCGCCCTCGCCGCTGCTGCTCGCGGCCTCGATGGTGACCGTGCTGGGCAGCGCCGCCGCGGCGACGGCGGCGACCGTGCCCGGGTCGCGCTTGACGTTGCCGCCGCTGGTGGACGACGAGACGGTCGTCGAGCCGCCGCTGTCGTTCTCCCGGGCGAGCGTGTAGCCGAGGCCGCCGCCCAGACCGCCCGCGACCAGCGCGGCGACCAGGACCGCGGCGACGACGCGTCCGCGCCCGCCGCCGCTCTTCGGCGCGGGCTGCTGGTACGGGGTGCCCCAGCCGCTGCCCCAGCCACCGCCGTGGCCCGCGGAACCGTGTCCCGCACCGCCGTCGCCGCCGTACGCCGGGGTGGACGGCGGCGGGGGCGGGGGCCAGGAGGCGTCGGGGGCGGAGGAGGACTCGCCGGGGGGAGGACCGGCCGGGGCGCCGCCGGCGGGGTCCTGGTGTGCGGGGGAGCCCTGGGTGGCGTAGGGGCCGCCGGCCGCCGGAGCCGCCCCCGGGTGCGCGCCCTGGGGAGCGGAGGCAGCGGGAGCATCCGCCGGCGGGGGCGGCGGAGCGGACGGGGCCGGGGGTACCGCGCTGCCCTCGTTCTCGGTGCTCACAGCTTCTCTCCTCGATCCACGGCTGTCGTTCTCGGTCGCAACGGCTGACGTCGGTCGCACGGGGGCTCGCATGTCACGCGCGCCTCGCGTACGGCGCGACGCGGATGCAGCTGTGCACGTCTCCTTTGTATGACGTCAGCTTTTCCCACACGCCGTCAGGGCACCGTAAGCCGTTCCTGTGGGTCCGGGGCCATTCTTTATATAGGGCATTACTCACGTAAGGCGCGCCACCTGATGGCTCCGACCGGACTGCCGTGCCGTTCACGTCACACCGCCCGCACGTCGGCCGACGAGCGGTGGCACCATGACGCGGTGACCCACGCACGACAGCACCTGACCCGAGTCGTCGCGCACCGCGGAGCCTCCGAGGACGCCCCCGAGCACACCCTGGCCGCGTACCGCAAGGCGATCGAGGACGGCGCGGACGCACTGGAATGCGACGTACGCCTCACCGCCGACGGCCACCTTGTCTGCGTACACGACCGTCGGGTCAACCGTACGTCGAACGGGCGCGGTGCGGTCTCGGCGCTCGAGCTCTCCGATCTCGCCGCCCTCGACTTCGGCTCCTGGAAGAGCCGGGACGCGGCCGGCGGGCCCCGCGTCGAGGAGCCCGACTGGGAGCACCGCCCGGAGGACCGCGAGGCGACCTCCGTCCTCACCCTGGAGCGGCTGCTGGAGCTCGTCTCGGACGCCGGGCGCCGGGTGGAGCTGGCGATCGAGACCAAGCACCCCACGCGGTGGGCGGGTCAGGTGGAGGAACGGCTGCTGGGCCTGCTCAAGCGCTTCGGACTGGACGCGCCCGCCGCCCGCGAGGACTCGCCGGTGCGCGTGATGAGCTTCTCCGCCCGGTCCCTGCACCGCGTGCGGGCCGCCGCCCCGACGCTTCCGACGGTCTACCTGATGCAGTTCGTCACACCGAGGCTGCGCGACGGGCGGCTGCCCGTCGGGGTGGACATCGCCGGTCCGTCGATCCGCATCCTGCGCAGTCACCCCGAGTACATCGAGCGACTGAAGCGATCCGGCCGTCAGGTGCACGTCTGGACGGTGAACGAACCACGGGACGTGGACCTCTGCGTCGACCTGGGCGTGGACGCCATCATCACCAACCGCCCTCGCGCGGTGCTCGACCGGCTGGGCCGCTGACCAGGCAGGAGCCGGGCAGGAGCCAGGCACGATGCCGGACCGGAGGTGCCGGCGCGGCTGTCGGGGCGGTAGCCGCAGCCGCCCCGTCCGCCCCATACGTCTCAGAACTCCCGCACACCCCTTGACCCACGGGACCTGCCGCACACATCCTCACATCTCGGCCACACCGACGACATCAAGCCACACGACTACGGGGAGTGCTCCGGCGCGTTCGGTACGTGTTCACCCGTTCCGAGTGCGTCACCGCGCACGGATCGGCCGGTTTCCGGTTCAGGCCGTTGGGGCATCCACACCGTGGCGTGGGGCGAAGGAGGTCTCGGGGGTGGCGTTGGTGGTGGCACAGGAGGTGCCCACGTCGTCGAGCATGGCCGTGCCCCATGGCCCTGCGGGCGTGGGCAAGGCGAGGCGCCGGATGCGCGCACAGCTGCGCGACGGAGGCGTGCCGGAATCGGTCGTCGACGATGCCGTACTGATCCTTTCCGAGCTGTTGAGCAACGCGTGCAAACACGGGCGGCCTCTGGGCGACGCTCTCGCCGGGGACGGCGACGTGCGGGCGGCCTGGCGGGTGGATCCGCGCGGCCGGCTCGTCGTGGAGGTCACGGACGGCGGCGGCCCGACCCGCCCCGCACCGGCCACCCCGTCGGTCACGGCGCACGGCGGGCGCGGGCTGAACATCATCACCGCGCTGTCCGACGACTGGGGCGTACGGGACGAGGTGCCCGGGGAGGTCACGGTGTGGGTCGTCGTCCACGACGACGTGCACGACCCGGACGCCGGGAGCTGTCACCGCCGTGAGGACTTCGCCGCGCGGGTGACCGCCCCGCCCGTCTCGCACATCGCGGGCCTGGACTTCGCGGACGTCTTCGACGACCTGGACTGAGGCGGGCACGGCCCGGGGGCGGCGGGCGGGAGAGTGCGGGGACCTGAACACCCCGGTTGTCCACAGGTCGGCACGTCGTCCACAGGTTCCCGTCGGCCGTGGCACGAACGGCTAGGCTCGCGCCCGTACCAGACGAGCCGTAACCGGGAGACACCCACGATGGCCAAGAAGCGACCTCAGACAAAGGCCAAGCGCCCGCAGCTCACGGACGGGCAGATCCCGGTCGTCGGCGCCCGCGAGCCCTGCCCCTGCGGCAGTGGCCGCCGCTACAAGGCGTGTCACGGCCGCGCCGCCGCGCAGGCGGTGACGGAGCTGGTGCACCGTCCCTTCGAGGGCCTGCCGGGCGAATGCGACTGGGTGGCGCTGCGCGAGCTGGTGCCCGCCGCGACCGTCGAGCTGACCCTGAAGGACGGCCTGCCCGAGGGCGTCCCCTCGGTCACCCTCGCCACGGTGCTGCCGATGGCCTGGCCGGCGCTGCGCCGCGACGACGGTTCGGTCCTGCTCGGCCTGCAGAACGACACCTCCTCCGGCGACATCAGCCGCGACCTGGCCGACACGCTGCAGCGTGCCCTCACCGCCGACCCGGGCACCCCGGTGCAGGCGCGGCGCGCTCCCGCCGACGGCCCCCGGCTGCAGGACCTGCTCGCCCCCGAAGGACCTTTCGAGCCAGTGGTGCACGAAGGCTTCGAGTTCTGGGTGCCGGACCCGGAGAACGCCACACCGGACGTCACCGCCTCCCTGGAGCGGGCCAACGCGGCGGCCATCCCGACCGTCAAGCTGACGGGCGTGGACTCGGCGTACTGGTGCGAGACGCCGGAGAAGAACCACCTGCGGTGGGTCATGCCGCACCCCGAGGAGCAGCTTCTGGACGCTCTCGCGCGGCTGCACGCGGCCGGGCAGTCGTCCCTCGGCGAGGGCACCCGCCTGGTCGGTTCCTTCCGCGCCCACGGGCTCACCGTGCCGGTGTGGGACCTGCCCAGCGAGATCCGTGCCGAGGACGTGGAGAAGCCGGCGGCCGAGTTCGCCGAGCGGCTCGCCACCGCGCTGGCCGCCGACGCGCCGCTCACCGCGGACGAGCGCCGGGCCCGTGGCGGTCTGACGAACCGCCAGGTCACGCTGAGCTGAGGGGCCGCCGTACGCGGCGCTCCACCCGTGTCCCGGGCGGCCGAACCGCCCGGGACGCACCACCCGCCCCATGCGCAACTCCCGGCGGGGACAGGCCAGTCGGTGACCGGAAACGCCGAGTTCGAATTTGCGAACCGCCGATCTCTTGTTACCGTTCCAGTAGCCCGGTTGCTGGTGCATCCCCCGTCGCCAGCAACCGGGTCTTTGCGTGCCCGTCACCGGTGCCGCGGAAGGGCCCTTGGGCGTCCGTCGCCGCCCGCCGGACGGGCTCACCGGCCGCCTGCGCGAGCGGTCCCGTCCCGACACGTCCGGTCACCGGACCTCCTCCGTCGCAGAGTTGCTCCCGGACCGCAGCAGCAGCCGCCCGTCCCCGTCCCCCGCGCCGTCCCCGTCCCCCGCGTCGCCCGCGGACGCGGCGTACCGCGCGAACTCCGCGACCGCCGTGTACACCAGCGGCGCGCCGGCGATCCGTACGCGCGGGGTCTCGCACAGGGACGGATCGTCCCCGGCGGACACCACGCACCGGCTCCGCACGCTGCGCCCGTCCGGGCCGAGGAGGGCCAGCGCGGCGTCCAGGGTCCTGCCGGTGAGATTGCGGTGGTAGGCCCGCGCCCAGATGTCCTCCCCGCGCACCACCACACAGGTCTGCGCCTCCACCCCCTCGGGCGAGGACAGGGCGGGACCGCAGCGCAGGGCGGTGGACAGATGCCCGCCGGGCGGCACGGGGTCCGCCGTCGACGCGCGCGTCGACGCGTCGGCGGGAGGTGCGGCAGCCGCGGCCCTTCCGGGCGCCCCGGGTACGGAGGACGGGCCGGGGACGTCGGGGCCGACGGCGGCCCGGCGTGGGGTGTCCGGACCGGCGGAGGTCCCGTGCACCGAGGCCTCACGCAGGACGTCCGGGCCGGCCACCGCCTGACGCCTCGAGTCCTGCCCCGCGGACGCCGCCGCGAGCGGCAGCACGAGGGCGCAGGCCGCCGCGACGCCCGCGAGGGCCGTCGGACGGGCTCTTCGGGACGTCCGGACTCGGCCCCCGGCATGACGCGGCATGCCCCGGGAAGATAGCGGTCCGGAACGGGCCGCCGGTCGCGGCGCGCGACGGCAGCCCCTACATCTCGGGCGCGCTCACACCCGTCCGGGTGAGGGCGTCGACCACGGCGTCCACCACGGCCTCGACATCGGGCACCCACGGCGCCGCCGAGCCGGGCAGCGGCGCCCGCTCCCAGCGGACCTCTCCCTGCGCGGTGGTGGACGGCGGCAGGGCGAGGTAGCCGCCCTCGCCGTGGAAGCGGAGCGAGCCGGGGACGAAGTCCTTGGCGTACAGCAGCTCGCCCAGCTGCTCCAGGGAGTAGGGCTTCACGAGGATTGCCCAGCGGGCCGGCGAGGCGACGACCGGGCCGAGCCGCATCCCCCGGCGCTCCAGCGCGGCGAGCGCGCGGGCGGCCGGCGGGGCGGGCAGGGACACGGCGCACGGCGCCTTGCCGCCGGTGGCGAGCACGACGGGCGCCGTCGGCCGGTTGGTCCACCACCAGCGCACCATGCGCGGGTCGGTGGTGGCGGCGAGGAGGCCGGGGTCGAACGGGTGGGCGCCCGGGACCGTGCACTCCGGGTCGGGGCAGGCGCAGCGGGACCCGTTCTGCGGGTCGGCCGCCACACCGGGGAGTACGGGCCACTGCCACTGCGCGGCGAAGGTCAGGGCCGCACCGATCAGATCGGGCCCTCCGTCACCGCGGCGGGACAGGAGCCTGCGTCGCCTTCCGAGGATCTCGCGCATGAGCGCTCGTTCCTTTCCGTTGCACGCCTGGCAACACCGTGGACCACATCACGTCATGTGTCGATCACTTCACTGTGCGTACCTGTTGGCGCATCACACCCCCGCGCCGGGCAGGGGGAACCCCTATGGGCCGGGCATGGGCTGCCTCCGCGGCCGTTCCACCCATACAGCGTCTATCAGAAGTACGGGTACGGCGTGGGGTGGCGAAGTCTGGCGTTTGCCGTCGCGCGTGTTTCTCTCCGCCTCCGCCACGGGAGGATGGGGCACGGTCGTCGGTGGTTAAGACGCCCGGGTCCGTCGCCAGGTTCCCGAGCGGTTCCCAACCGCCCCTGGCCTTCTCCGAGTACGTACCCATCACGACCGCTGTGACGCTCCGTCGAGCAAGGCCAGTCGACCGCAGTGAGCCTCCCCCTGAGGCAGTTTCAAGCCAACCTCGAATTTCGGCAAGAGGTCCAACGGGAGTTCCTCCCGCCTCACGGACACCAGTAATCCCAGCAGGACAATGCTGGACATCTCCTCACGAGTACGTGTACATGTGGAGACACTGCCGGCGACGCAGAATGACATGGGGGTTTGCGATGCTTTTGAGCAGTACGTACCGGTCGGAAAGCCGGACGCCATGAACGCCCCGCACCCTCCGAAAGTGGCCGGAATCGATTCAACGGTTCCCGCCCCCGCACACACTGTCGCGCCCGCCACGAGTACCTCCCCGTCCTCTGCGGCAAACCCCCAGAACGCCCCAGGTGCGCTGCTCCAGGACCGCCTCGCCGGCTGGGTCTCGGACCTCACCACGCTGCACGAACTCACCGAACGGCTGGTGCGCGCCGGCACGCTCGACGAAGCGCTGAAGGAACTGCTGCGCGCGGGTGCCGCGCTGGTCGGCGCCCGGCGCGGTCTCGTCTCCCTGGAGCCGGCCGACGGCCACGGCCAGGCCGCCACCGTCGGGCTCGGGCTCGGCCGCGCGGACCTCGGCCACATCGAGACGGTGCCGCGCAGCTCCCTGCCGTACGGCCGGATCCTCGACGGGCTGCCCGGCGGGGACGACGGCGTCGCCGAGCCCGACCTGTTCGCCGAGAAGGGCCTCGACCCCCGGCACCGCGAGGTCGCCGCCCGCCTCGGCTACGCCGCCAGCTACACCCTCCCCCTCGCCACCGGGCCCGCCGGACGCCTGGGCGCGGTCGTCTGGCTCTACGACGAACCCGCCGAGCCCGCGGAGCGGCAGCGCCACCTCGTCGGCCTGTACGTCCGTCAGGCCGCGGAACATCTCGCCCGGCTCCTGGAACTGGAGCACACGCGCGCCTGCATGGCCACGATGACCGAGGAGCTGCTGCCCTCCCGCCTCCCCCGGGTGGCGGGCGTGCAGCTCGCCGCCCGCCACCGCACCTGCCCGAGCGGCGGCGGCGACTGGTACGACGCGCTGCCTCTGCCCGACGCCGCGCTCGGCCTCGCCGTCGGCTCGGTCACCGGCTCCGGTCCGAGCGCGGTCGCCGCGATGGGACGGCTGCGGGCCTCACTGCGCGCGTACGCCGTGATGGAGGGCGAAGACCCGGTCGCGGTCCTGTCCGACCTGGAGCTGCTGCTGCGGCTGACCGAGCCGGCCCGCTCGGCCACCGCCCTGTTCGGCTACTGCGAGCCGGCGCTGCGCCGGATCACGCTGGCCGGGGCGGGCCACAGTCCGCCGCTGCTGCTCGGCGAGCGCCGCACCGAGTTCGTGGAGACGTCCGTCTCGGCGCCCCTCGGCATGCTCGCCTGCTGGGAGGCGCCGAGCGTGGAGGTCCAGGCCGAGGCGGGCGAGACGGTGCTGCTCTACACCGACGGCCTGCTGCACCGCACCGGCGACCCGACCGACCGTGCCTTCGCCCGGCTGCACGCCGCCGCGGCCGGGGTGCCCCGGGCGCTGCGCCGCGACCCCGGCGCCGTCGCCGACCACGTGCTGCGGGCGGTGCTGCCGGAGGGCGCGGACACCGAGGACTCCGCGGAGGACGTGGTGCTCCTGGCGGCGCGCTTCGACTAGCCGGCGCCGGCCGGCGCCCCTCACCGCGCGTACGCCTTCGGTAACAGGCCCTTCCCCGGTTCGTCCGTTTCCGCCCGACCGTACGATGGGGGGTGGTCCAGTGCCGTATCGAGGAGGATGACCGTGGCGGAGGAGCTGCCGGAGACCCCGGAGACTGCCGACGAGGAGCCCGTCAAGCAGCGGAAGAACGGCCTGTACCCGGGCGTGTCCGACGAGCTGGCCGCGAACATGCAGAGCGGCTGGGCCGACACCGAGCTGCATGACCTGGAGCCGGTCGCGCAGGCCGCCGAGACGGCCGCCCGCCGTGCGGCGCTGTCGGCCCGTTTCCCCGGCGAGCGCCTGGTGATCCCGGCGGGCAATCTGAAGACCCGGTCGAACGACACGGAGTACCCCTTCCGCGCGTCCGTCGAGTACGCGTACCTCACCGGCAACCAGACGGAGGACGGCGTCCTCGTCATGGAGCCGACGGCCGACGGCCACCAGGAGACGATCTACCTCCTTCCCCGCTCCAACCGTGAGAACGGCGAGTTCTGGCTGGACGGGCAGGGCGAGCTGTGGGTCGGCCGCCGTCACTCCCTGACCGAGGCCGAGAAGCTGTACGGCATTCCTGCCTCCGACGTCCGCGAGCTGGCGGGCGCGCTGCGCGAGGCCACCGGCCCGGTCCGCGTGGTGCGCGGTTTCGACGCCGGCATCGAGGCGGCGCTGACCGACAAGGTCACCGCCGAGCGCGACGAGGAGCTGCGGGTCTTCCTCTCCGAGATGCGGCTCGTCAAGGACGAGTTCGAGGTCGGCGAGCTGCAGAAGGCCGTCGACTCCACCGTGCGCGGCTTCGAGGACGTCGTGAAGGTCCTCGACAAGGCCGAGGCGACCAGCGAGCGCTACATCGAGGGAACGTTCTTCCTGCGCGCCCGTGTCGAGGGCAACGACGTCGGCTACGGCTCCATCTGCGCCGCCGGCCCGCACGCCTGCACCCTGCACTGGGTGCGCAACGACGGCCCGGTCCGCCCGGGCGACCTGCTGCTGCTCGACGCCGGTGTGGAGACGCACACCTACTACACGGCCGACGTCACGCGCACCCTGCCGATCGACGGCCGCTACACCGAGCTGCAGAAGAAGATCTACGACGCCGTGTACGACGCCCAGGAGGCCGGGATCGCGGCCGTGAAGCCGGGCGCCAAGTACCGCGACTTCCATGACGCCGCGCAGCGCGTGCTGGCCGAGCGGCTGGTCGAGTGGGGCCTGGTCGAGGGCCCGGTGGAGCGGGTGCTGGAGCTGGGTCTGCAGCGCCGCTGGACGCTGCACGGCACCGGTCACATGCTCGGCATGGACGTGCACGACTGCGCCGCCGCGCGGACCGAGAGCTACGTCGACGGCACGCTGGAGCCCGGCATGGTGCTCACGGTGGAGCCGGGTCTGTACTTCCAGGCCGACGACTTGACGGTGCCCGCGGAGTACCGGGGCATCGGCGTGCGCATCGAGGACGACATCCTCGTCACCGAGGACGGCAACCGGAACCTGTCCGCGGCGCTGCCCCGCCGTTCGGACGAGGTCGAGGTGTGGATGGCGGGCCTGAAGGGCTGACGCCGGCGGCGAGAAACGCGTAAGGGTCCCTCCCGGCATCGGGAGGGGCCCTTCGCCTGTGCGCTACACGGCCGTCAGCGGCGCGTCCTCACGCCATTTGAGGATCTTGTCGAAGCTCACCACGGCACCGCCCCGGCCCGGCTTGTTGCCGATGTGGACATGGTCGGCCAGCTCCTGGATGAGACACAGGCCCCGGCCGTGCTCCGCCTCGGAGGGCGCGGGTCTGGCGGGCGTGCGGGAGCGGCCGGCCGCGACGGCCGGGAAGCCGGGTCCCGCGTCGGCGACCTCGATGCGGCACTTCTCGCCGTCCAGGTAGGCGGTCACCCGGAACGCCTCCGAGATGCCGTCCCGCGCGGTGTCGCCGCCGTGCTCCACGGCGTTCGCGCAGGCCTCGCTGAGGGCGACGGACAGGTCGTAGGAGATCTCCGGGTCCACGCCCGCGGTCTCCATGGTGCCGAGCAGCAGGCGCCGGGCGAGCGGCACGCTGGCGGCATCGCGCCGCAGATGGAGTGACCACCAGATGCTCATGCTCCAGCCTCCTGGCTGCGGCTCGACATACCGTTACGTATTGCCCTGTGTGCCCGCCTGTAAGCGCAAAGTTGACGTGACACCGCCCATTTGGCGGGTGTACGGGGGAGCCGATCGGTGTATGTGGGACGCCGCACCACACAGGTGATCTTACGGTCGTACCTCATCTTGCGGACCTGCCGTACGGCGCCGGGGGTGCTGGTGCGATGATGAGGCCGCCATGTCTGCCCCCCACCGGCGCACGATGCGCTCCGGACGAGGACTCCGGATCCTGCGGGCCGCGGTGTTCGCCGCGGTCTGCGTCGTGCTGGCCGGCGCGGGCCACTCGCTCGCCTCCTGCGACACCGTCCCGCTCTGGACGCTGGGCGCGGGATTCCTCGCGGCCGTCGCGGTCGCCGCGCCGCTCGCCGGACGTACCCGTCCGCTGCCGGTGATCGCGGCGCTGCTGGCCTGCGGGCAGACCGCACTGCACACGCTCTTCGGCCTCGGCCAGCACGGCGCGCCCTCCGGTGGCTCCGCCTCCTCCGACGCCGCCCTGATCGCCCAGGCCGCGCGCCTGCTGTGCGGGCCCGGCGCGATCAGCCCGGCCGAGGCCGAGCGGGTCCTCACCGACGCCCGGATCGCACCGCACGGTCACGGCGCCCACGCGGCGGACGCCGTGGCGGCGGGACCGGCCGGAGCGCTGCTGCCGTCGCTGCCGATGCTGCTGGGGCACGTCCTCGCCGCCCTGGCCGCGGGATGGCTGCTGCGTCGGGGCGACCTGGCCCTGCTGCGCCTGGCCGAACTGTCTGTGCACGGCGTCGCCGAAGGCGCCCTCGTGCGGTCCCTGCGCGCGGCGCTGGCCCTGGTGCGGACCCTGCGCGCCGGGCTCCCCGGCGCGCCCGAGGCGGGTCCGGTCACTCCGCGCACCGCGCTGCTCGCACCGCTTCCGCCGCCGTGCGCCGCCCTGCATCACACGGTGATCCGGCGGGGCCCGCCGGCGGCCGTCTCCGCACTCGCTCTCGCCGCCTGACGCGGGGCGACCCACCGGCCGGGGTTCTCTGGCCGCGCTGAGGGACGTCCCGTGCGGCACGCGCGTGCGCCGGTCCCCCGTGTGCGCCCGGCCGTCGTCCCGCCGAAGGGAGCGACCGGCCGTCCGCGCCACGTATCCCTCACCGTCAGTGAAACCTCAACGAAGCGGAGCACCCTCTGCCATGAAGGCTTCCCGTATCGCCGCCGCCGGCGCCGTCGCCGGTGCCGCCGTCCTCGCCGTGTCCACCCCCTGCTTCGCGCACGTCAGCGTGCAGCCCGAGGGTGAGGCCGCGAAGGGCGGCTACGCGGTCGTCGGCTTCAAGGTCCCCAACGAGCGGGACAACGCCTCGACCACCAAGGTCGAGGTCACCTTCCCCACGGACCACCCCCTGGCGTCCGTGATGCCGCAGCCCGTCGACGGCTGGGACATCAAGGTCACCAAGTCGCGCCTGGCCAAGCCGCTCGAGATGCACGGCAAGAAGATCGACGAGGCCGTCTCCAAGGTCACCTGGACCGCCAAGGACGAGGGCATCCGGCCGGGCTTCTTCCAGAAGTTCCCGGTGTCCGTGGGCACCCTGCCCGAGGACACCGACGAGCTCGTCTTCAAGGCCCTGCAGACGTACTCCAACAAGGAGGTCGTCCGCTGGATCGAGGTGCCGCAGGACGGTCAGGAGGAGCCCGACAACCCGGCTCCGGTGCTCGCCCTGTCCGCGCCCGCCGAGGACGGTCACGGGCATGGCGCCGCGGCCGACGACAAGGCGTCCGGCGACGCGGAGAAGGCCTCCGCGCAGACCTCCGCCGCGTCGGACGACGACGGCTCCGGCGGCACCGACACCACCGCCCGCGTCCTGGGCGTCGTCGGCATCGTGATCGGCGCCGCGGGCGTCGCCTACGGCGTCCTCGCCGGGCGCCGGCGCACCGCCTGAGCCTCCCCTCTCCACGGCGCGCATCGGGGCCGGCCACGGACCCGCGGCCTCCCGGTGCGCGCCGCAGCACCCACCTTTCAGGACCATTCATGCGCAAGAAGACCTTCGCGGCGGCGGCTCTGCTCGCCGTCGCCTCCCTGACCCTCACCGCCTGCGGCGGCGGTGACGGGGACAACGGCGACCCGGTCGCCGTGGTCTCCGAGGAGACCGGCGCCCGCCAGGCGGCCACCGTCCTCGACAAGCCCTTCGAGAAGCCGGACCTCGTCCTCACGGACACCGAGGGCAAGCAGTTCGACCTCCGCAAGGAGACCGCGGGCCGGCCCACGCTGATCTACTTCGGCTACACGCACTGCCCCGACGTCTGCCCGCTGACGATGAACAACATCGCGGTGGCCAAGAAGCAGCTGCCGAAGGACCAGCAGGACCAGCTGCGGGTCGTGTTCGTCACCACCGACCCCGAGCGGGACACCCCCGCCGAACTCGGCACGTGGCTCAAGGGCATCGACACCCAGGTCGTCGGCCTGACCGGTGACTTCCCCACCATCCAGGCCGGTGCCCGCACCCTCGGCATCTCCATCGACCCGCCGCGCAAGGACGACAACGGCAAGACCGTCTCCGACCACGGCACGCAGGTCATCGCCTTCTCCCCGAAGACGGACGGCGGTTACGTCCTCTACGGCGAGGACGCCACCGTCGAGGACTACACCGAGGACCTCCCCAAGATCATCAAGGGGGAGAACCCGTGAGGCACCGCACGGCCGCCGGGCCGGCCGTGGCCGGGGCGCTGGCGCTGGCGCTGGCGCTGACCGGGTGCGCCGGTTCGGACGACGGCACGGCGCGGCTGTCGGTCGCGTCCGCGTACATGCCGCAGCCGGTCTCCGACCTGGCCGCGGGCTTCCTCACCATCACCAACGAGGGCGACGCCGCGGACCGGCTGACCTCGGTCAGCAGTGACGTCGCCGGCCAGGTCACCGTGCACGAGACCGTCGACGGGTCCATGCGGGAGGTCGAGTCCCTCGACATCCCGGCCCACGGCAGCCTCGTGCTGGAGAGCGGTGGCAACCACCTGATGTTCGAGCAGCTGAAGCGCAAGCCGACGCAAGGTCAGAAGGTGGCCGTGGAACTGCGCTTCGCCCACTCCGACCCCGTCACGGTCGAGCTGCCGGTGAAGCCGGCCACCTACCGCCCGACGACCGGACACTGAGGGAGACACCCCTGTGACCCAGACCATCGCCCCCCGCGTGCGGACCCTGGTGCTGCTGCTCCTGGCCGTCACCGGCGCCCTCCTCGCCGGGGCCGCTCCCGCCTCCGCGCACGCCGCGCTGACCGGAAGCGACCCCGCGCAGGGGGCGGTGGTCGACACCGCGCCCGCCCAGGTCTCGCTCACCTTCTCGGAACCGATCGCGGTGAGCGACGACTCCGTGCGGGTCCTCGATCCCAAGGGCGAGCGGGTCGACAAGGGTGCTCCCGCCAACCCCAGCGGCACCACGTTCAGCGTGCGGCTGCTGAGCGGGCTGCCCGACGGCACGTACACGGTGGCCTACCAGGTGGTGTCCGCCGACAGCCACCCCGTGGCCGGCGCGTTCACCTTCTCCATCGGGGCCCCCTCGGAGACGACCGTCTCCGTCTCCGCGCAGGGGTCCGACGACGGCCTCGTGGGCTGGCTGTACGGCTTCGGCCGGTACGTCTCCTACGCGGGCTTCGTCGTCATGGTGGGCGGAGCCGCCTTCGTGCTCGCCTGCTGGGGGCCCGGCGCCCGGGTCCGCCCGGTCCAGCGTCTGGTGGTCTCCGGGTGGCTCGCGCTCACCGCGGCCACGCTCGGACTGCTGCTGATGCGCGGTTCCTACACGACGTCCGGCAAGGTCGGCGACATCTTCGACCTCAGCCTCCTCGGCGACGTGCTCCAGACCAAGTCGGGCGCGGCGCTGGTGTCCCGGCTGCTGCTGCTCGCCGCCGCGGCGCTGTTCATCGCGGTGCTGTTCGGGGCGTATGCGCGGACGGCGTCAGCCGGCGGCCCGGACGACGGTCCCGCGTCGGCGACGGCCTCCGACGACGACTCCGGTCCCGCCGCGAACTCGGACGGAGCCTCCGCCGCCTCCGCAGGGGAGGGGCTCGGTGGCGACGACGGCCCGGACGGGCGGGACCTGACCTTCGGGCTGGCCATCGGGGGGACGGTCGTGGCGGCCGGGCTGGCCGCGAGCTGGGCCATGTCCGAGCACGCCTCCCAGGGGCTCCAGCCGGGCGTGGCCATGCCGGTCGACGTGCTTCACCTGCTGGCCGTCGCCGTCTGGCTGGGCGGGCTCACCACCCTGCTCGTCGCTCTCTACCGGGCACCGGCCGCGTCACCGGTCGGCCGCGACGCCGTCCGGCGGTTCTCCCGCCTCGCCTTCGGCAGCGTGGTGACGCTCGCCGTCACCGGCGTCTACCAGAGCTGGCGGCAGCTCGGCTCCTGGTCCGCGTTCACCGACACCCGGTACGGGCAACTGCTGCTCGCCAAGATCGCGCTCGTGGCGGTGATGGTCGCGGTCGCCTTCGTCTCCCGCCGCTGGACGCAACGGCTGGCCGACGCACGGATACCCGTGGGGACCGAGCAGGAGATGCAGCCGGCCGGTGCCGTACCGGCGGAGGCGTCCGACGCGGAGAAGACCGGCTCCGACAAGGAGAAGGACGCCGTACGGGCCGCGCAGCTCGCCCGGCAGCGGGCCGCGACGGAGGCGGCACGGCAGAAGCGGCTGCGGGACGCCGACCCGAACCGCTTCGGGTTGCGCCGTTCCGTCCTCGCCGAGGCGGGCGTCGCCGTCGTGCTGCTCGCCGTCACCACCGTGCTGACGCAGACCGAGCCGGGCCGCACGGAGCAGGAGGCCCGAACGGCCGCGGACACCTCGGCCTCCGCCTCCACGGGCACCGGTCAGGGCAGTGGCGCGGTCAGCCTGACCATGCCGTTCGACACCGGCGGCGCCAACGGCAAGGGCGTCGTCTCGGTCGACCTGGACCCCGCCCGGGTCGGCGACAACGACATGCACGTCTACGTCGAGGGGCCGGGCGGCCGGGCCGTCGACGTGCCCGAGGTGAAGATCGCCCTCACGCTCACCGCCCAGGACATCGGCCCGCTGCCCGTCGCCCCCGACCACATCACCACCGGACACTGGTCGGCGAGCGGAGTGCAGATCCCCATGGCGGGCGACTGGAAGGTCGAGGTCACCGTGCGGACCTCCGACATCGACCAGGTGACCGTCTCCAAGAACGCTCAGATCGGCTGAATCACCCATGGCTGACCACTCCCTGTCGCAGACCCGCACCCCCGAGGAGGGACACCGGACCGAGTCCGACGGCACCGCCCCCGGGGCGGGCATCTCGCGGCGCCGCCTGCTCGGCACGGCCGGCGCCACCGGGCTCGTGCTCGGGGCGGCCGGCGGAGCCGTCGGCTACGCAGCGGCGCCCTCCGGAGCCACCCCGCTCACCTCGGTCGGTGCCACGCGGGTGCCGTTTCACGTGAAACACCAGCCGGGCATCACCGACCCGCTCCAGGCGCACGGCCATCTCGTCACCTTCGACCTGGCACCCGGCGCCGGCCGCAAGGAGGCGGCCGCGCTGCTGCGCCGCTGGTCCGACACCGCCCGCCGGCTGATGGCCGGTGAGCCCAGCGCCCAGGGCGACACCGACGTGGCCCGCGACGCCGGGCCCTCCTCTCTGACGCTCACCTTCGGCTTCGGGTACAGCTTCTTCGCGCGCACCGGGCTGGAGAAACAGCGTCCGGCCGCCCTGGACCCGCTGCCCGCCTTCTCCTCGGACCGGCTCGACCGGACCCGCAGCGACGGTGACCTGTGGGTGCAGATCGGCGCCCATGACGCCCTGGTGGCGTTCCACGCCCTGCGCGCGGTGCAGAAGGACGCGGGAGCGGCGGCCCGGGTCCGCTGGCAGATGAACGGCTTCAACCGCTCACCGGGCGCCACCTCCCGGCCCATGACCACCCGCAACCTGATGGGTCAGGTCGACGGCACCCGCAATCCGAAGCCCGCCGAACCCGACTTCGACGAGCGGATCTTCGTACCGGAAAAGGGCGAGCCCGCCTGGATGGCGAACGGCTCCTATGTGGTCGTACGCCGGATCCGCATGCTGCTGGACGACTGGGAGAAGCTGTCGCTCGCGGAGCAGGAGGGTGTCATCGGACGGCGCAAGTCGGACGGTGCGCCGCTCACCGGAGGCGGCGAGACCTCCGAGATGGATCTCGAGAAGACCGACGGCAAGGGCGACCTCGTCGTCCCCTTCAACGCGCACGCCAGGATCACCCGGCCCGACCAGAACGGCGGAGCGGCGATGCTGCGCCGCCCGTTCTCGTTCCACGACGGCATCGACGCGGACGGGGTGCCGGACGCGGGGCTGCTGTTCATCTGCTGGCAGGCCGATCCGTTGCGTGGCTTCGTGCCGGTGCAGCGCAAGCTGGACCGGGGTGACGCGCTGACGCCGTTCATCCGCCATGAGGCCAGTGGCCTGTTCGCCGTCCCGGGCGGCGCGGCGGAGGGCGAGTATGTGGGTCAGGCGCTGCTGGAGGGGTGAGAACCGCCCGGAGTCACCCCTGAGAGCGCTCCGGGATTCGCGGCCGGTGTGGGCCCATTAGGGTGAGGTCATGCCAGCGAGCTATGCGTATCTCGGTCCAGAGGGCACCTTCACCGAAGTCGCCCTGCGCACGCTTCCCGAGTCGGCCACGCGTGAGCTGGTCCCGTACGTGTCCGTGCAGTCCGCGCTCGACGCGGTGCGTGCCGGCGAGGCAGAGGCCGCGTTCGTCCCCATCGAGAACTCGGTGGAGGGCGGGATCACCACCACCCTCGACGAACTGGTCGCGGGCAGCCCTCTGATGATCTACCGCGAGGTGCTGCTGTCGATCACCTTCGCGCTGCTCGTCCGCCCGGGCACCAAGCTGTCGGACATCAAGACAGTGACCGCACACCCGGCCGCCCAGCCCCAGGTGCGCAACTGGCTCAGGGCCCACCTCCCCGACGCCCTCTGGGAGTCGGCCGCCTCGAACGCGGACGGCGCGCGCCTGGTCCAGGAGGGCCGGTACGACGCGGCGTTCGCCGGTGAGTTCGCGGCGGCCCGGTACGGCCTCGAGCCGCTGGAGACGGGCATCCACGACGCGGAGAACGCCCAGACCCGGTTCGTGCTGGTGGGCCGCCCCGCCCGCCCGGCGGCGCCCACGGGCGCCGACAAGACCTCCGTGGTGCTGTGGCAGCGTGACGACCATCCCGGCGGGCTGCGCGATCTGCTGGGGGAGTTCGCCACCCGGGGCATCAACCTGATGCTGCTCCAGTCGCGGCCGACCGGTGCCGGCATCGGCAACTACTGCTTCTGCGTCGACGCCGAGGGGCACATCTCCGACCGGCGGATGGCCGAGGCGCTGATGGGTCTGAAGCGCATCTGTCTGCAGGTGCGCTATCTCGGCTCGTACCCGAGGGCGGACGTGCAGCCCGGTGAGGTGCGGCCACCGTTCCCGGGGACGTCGGACGAAGAGTTCGTGGGCGCGGCGGACTGGGTGGCGCGCTGCCAGGACGGCCGGTTCTGAGCCGCCTCGCCTCCATGGTCGGGCCTTCTCCGTGGCCCCGTCCGCATGGACTCGTCCGCATGGACCCGTCCAAGCGGGCATGGCCCGTCCGCATGGACCCGTCCGTATGGACCCGTCCAAGCGGGCATGGCCCGTCCGTGCGGGCCCGGACCGGTCCTACCTGCCGATTGTCGTTATCCACAGAAGTTATCCACAGGTCCGCTTCTCGACCTGGGGACAAGTCGACACCGAGTCGCCCTTCGGTCGACAAATCGCCCTACGGGCCATGATCACGTTCATTCGCCCGCAGCTCACCCTTCGTCCACTCTTTTGCGGTGATCAACCCTATGGAGGGAGGTCTTTCCACTCGAAAGTGTCGGTAGAGGGAGTTTGTCCAGGGAATCCCCACCTTCGGCCGGGCCTTTCGGAGTGATCAATTCCGACGTCCACAGATCTTCCCCACAACCTGTGGATAACTTTTCCGACCGTGTGGACAGCTGTGGACAGTCGCACTCCAAGTCCCGTTCCACACAAGGATTTCAGGTCAACGCGGGCCACGGAACCGACTCTTTCAAGCGATGAGACCCCCTTTATTGACCTTGAAGAACACAAGGGAAATTTCACCAGCAAAGGGACACAGCTCGTGGCACCGCAATAGTCAGTCGTGAGCCGTCGTCCCGCACCGGTAGCCTTGACCTCGTGATTGACCTTCGCCTGCTCCGTGAGGACCCTGACCGTGTGCGCGCCTCGCAGCGCGCCCGTGGAGAGGACGTCGCGCTCGTCGACGCTCTCCTGTCCGCCGACGAACGGCGCAGGTCGTCCGGCGTCCGCTTCGACGAGCTGCGCGCCGAGCAGAAGTCGCTCGGCAAGCTCATCGGCCAGGCGGCCGGTGACGAGAGGGCCGAGCTGCTGAAGAAGGCCGACCAGCTCAAGGCCGACGTCAAGGCCGCCGACGCCGAGCGCGACGCCGCCGACGCCGAGACCCAGGAACTCCAGCTCAGGCTGAGCAACCTCGTCCACCCCGACGTCCCCGTCGGCGGCGAGGAGGACTTCACCACCCTGGAGACGCACGGCACCATCCGCGACTTCACCGCCGAGGGCTTCGACCCCAAGGACCACCTGGAACTCGGCCAGCTCCTCGGCGCCATCGACGTCGAGCGCGGCGCCAAGGTCTCCGGCTCCCGCTTCTACTTCCTCACCGGTGTCGGCGCGCTGCTCGAGCTGGCCCTGGTGAACGCCGCCATGGCACAGGCCACGGCGGCCGGCTTCACGCCGATGCTGACCCCCGCCCTGGTGCGCCCGCAGTCGATGGCCGGCACCGGCTTCCTCGGCCAGGCCGCCCAGGACGTCTACCACCTGGACAAGGACGACCTGTACCTGGTCGGCACGTCGGAGGTGGCCCTGGCCGCGTACCACATGGACGAGATCCTGGACGCCGACCGGCTGCCGCTGCGCTACGCGGGCTTCTCGCCCTGCTTCCGCCGCGAGGCCGGCTCGCACGGCAAGGACACCCGGGGCATCTTCCGCGTCCACCAGTTCGACAAGGTGGAGATGTTCTCCTACGTGGCGCCGGAGGACTCCCAGGAGGAGCACCGGCGGCTGCTGGAGTGGGAGAAGCAGTGGCTGACCTCGCTGGAGCTGCCGTTCCGCGTGATCGACGTCGCCTCGGGCGACCTCGGCTCCTCGGCCGCCCGTAAATACGACTGCGAGGCGTGGATCCCGACGCAGGGCAAGTACCGCGAGCTGACCTCGACCTCGGACTGCACCGAGTACCAGTCGCGCCGCCTGCAGATCCGGGTCCGTGAGGGCAAGAAGGTGCGCCCGCTGGCCACGCTCAACGGCACGCTGTGCGCCGTGCCGCGCACCATCGTGGCGATCCTGGAGAACCACCAGCAGGCCGACGGCTCGGTGCGCGTGCCCGAGGTGCTGCGTCCCTACCTGGGCGGCCGGGAGATCCTGGAGCCGGTCACCAAGTGAGCGCCTCTCCGTCCGCCTTCCCGTACCGGCTCGTCGCGACCGACCTGGACGGCACGCTGCTGCGTGACGACCACACGGTCTCCGGCCGGACCCGTGACGCACTCGTCGCGGCCGCCGCGGCGGGTGCCGCGCACATCGTCGTCACCGGCCGCGCGGTGCCCTGGACCCGTCCGATCCTCGAGGACCTCGGCTACGAGGGCCTCGCCGTCTGCGGCCAGGGCGCCCAGGTCTACGACGCGGGCGCGGACCGCCTGCTCACCTCCGTGACGCTCGACCGGCAGCTGGCCGGGGTGGCGCTCGCCAAGATCGAGGCGGAGGTCGGTCCGCTGCACCTGGCGGCGAGCCGGGACGGGCTGGACGGCGAGGTGCTGGTCGGGCCGGGCTACGACGTCATCGGCTCGCTGCCGGCGACGCCGTTCACCGACGCGTCCGACCTGTGGGCGGCCCCGCTGAACAAGCTGTACATCCAGCACCCTGAGCTGAGCTCGGACGAGCTGGCCGAGGCGGCGGAGCGCACCGCGGGCGGTTTCGTCACGGTCGTGATGGCCGGAGAGGGCATCGTCGAACTGCTGCCGCTCGGGCTGTCGAAGGCGACGGGGCTGTCGCTGGCCGCGCGCCGGCTGGGCGTGAAGGCGGCGGAGACCATCGCCTTCGGCGATATGCCCAACGACATCCCGATGTTCGCCTGGTCGGGGCACAGCGTGGCCATGGCCAACGCCCACCGCGATCTGCGGGCGGTGGCCGACGAGGTGACCGCCTCCAACGAGGAGGACGGCATCGCGGTGGTGCTGGAGCGCCTGCTGGGCTGACGCGCGGCGTCCCACGGGGCGCCTAACTGCGTGTGCGGCGGAGGATGCACGGATCGAACGTGCGCGGGCTCTCACCCGACCACGGCTTGAGCCAAGCCGGTGCCTTACCACTCGGCCAATCCTCCGGGTGGGCGGCCCGCGCGGCACGGATGCGCGCGCTCGAAGCGGCCGCCCCGGGCAGGTCCTCGGGGGGACTCGACGGAGCAGTAGGGATTACTCCGGAGTCCGCCGCGGACCGCCCCGACGGAAGCGGAACGTACTGCCGTGCATGGGCATCGTCCCGCTCCTCTCCCGGCTCACGGTCGCCGGGACGTTCCCGGCGATGCGGACACCCTCACTCTGCCCGGCCGCGTCCGCCCGGCGCCACCGAATAAATGACACCGGACGATCGTCGGACGAACGGCACCGGGCGAACACCGGACGAACGGCGCCGGACGCGGCACCGGACACGGCGCAGCGCGGCACCGGACACGGCGGAAGGCGGCACCGGACACGGCCGAGGGCGGCGCCGCCTTCCTCGGCGGCACCGCCCTCGTACACCGTGGGGCGTGCGCCCTCACTCCTCGCCGGCGAGCGTCAGCGTGCGCAGCTTCTGGCCCGCGTACCAGGTGGCCAGCACGGTGACGGCGGCCAGCGCGACCGTCGCCGTCGTCAGGCCCACGTCCGAGGTGACCAGATCGCCGCCGGACACCTTCTCCGCCACGGCCAGCGCCCACTGCTGGACGCTCAGCGTGCGCGCACCGGGCACCAGGGAACCGAACAGCGCCTCCCAGATCAGCGCGTAGACCAGTCCGAAGACCACGGCGTGCCGCGAGACCGTGCCGAGCAGCAGGAACAGCGCCGCGTAGGCGATGGAGGCGACCAGGGCGGCCACCGTGTAGGCGACCGCGACCTGCTGGCCGTTGCCGTTGAGGATGAAGCCCGCGATCAGCGTCGGCACGGCGGAGAACACCATGGTGACGGCGACGGCGACGATCAGCTTCGTGTAGATGATCGTGGGCCGCTTGATCGGCTTGGACAGCAGGTACACCACCGAACCGTCGTCGATCTCGGGGCCGATCGCCCCGGTGCCCGCGATGACTCCGATGAGCGGCACCATCGTGGCGAGCGCCAGCCCGCCGAGGATGTCGGCGGCGGTCTGGTCGTCGGCGCCCGCGAGGGCGCGCACCGCCAGCGAGATGACGATCAGCAGCAGGGGCAGTGCGCCCAGGATGAGGGCCCGGCGTCGGCCGAGCAGGGCCCGGTACGTGAGCCGGGCGACTGTGGGGTCGTACATCAGGGCCTCCTACGCCGCGACCAGGTACGAGAACACGGACTCGAGGGACTCGTCGGACGGCGAGACCGTGAGCAGGCGGATGCCGTGCTCCCTCGCGACCTTCGGCAGCAACGCGGTGAAGCGGCCGAAGTCGACGGCCTGGATGCGCAGGGCACCCTCCGTGACGTCCACCTCGATGCCGGCCGTGGACGGGTCGGCGATCAGCGCCGCCGCGAGGGCGCGGTCGTCGCTGGAGCGCACCAGGTAGCGGTGCGGGCGGTCCGTCATCAGGCGGCGGATCCGCCGGAAGTCACCGCTGGCCGCGTGCCGTCCGGCGACGACGACCTCGATGTGCCAGGCGAGCTGCTCGACCTCCTCGAGGATGTGCGAGGAGAACAGCACGGTGCGGCCCTCGTCGCCCATCCGCCGCAGCAGGTCCATCAGCTGCATGCGCTGGCGCGGGTCCATGCCGTTGAAGGGCTCGTCCAGCAGGAGCAGCGAGGGGTCGTGGACCAGCGCGGAGGCCATCTTCACGCGCTGCCGCATGCCCTTGGAGTAGGTGGCGATCTTGCGGTCCTGCGCATACTCCATCTCCACCGTGGCCAGCGCCTTCTGGGCGGCCTTGGCGCCCAGGCCGTGCAGCTCGGCGTTGGCGAGGACGAACTCGCGGCCGGTGAGGAAGTCGTACATCGCCTCGCGCTCGGGGACGATGCCGATGTGACGGTAGATCTGCTCGTTCCGCCACACCTGCTCGCCGTCGAGGGTGACGGTGCCGGTGGAGGGGGCGAGGAAGCCGCCCATCATGTTGATGAGGGTGGACTTGCCGGCGCCGTTGGGGCCGAGCAGGCCGGTGACGCCGGGGCCGATGGTCATGGTGACGTCGTTGACGGCGACCACGTTGCCGAACCAGCGGGAGACGTGGTCGATGCTGAGGGTTGTCACAGCCCCACCTTCTTGTAGCGGCGCACCAGGAGGGCGTAGCTGGCGGCGATCAGGCCGAGGGTGAACAGGACGTAGACGACGCCCTCGGCGTCGGTCGGGCCCACGCCGCCCGGGAAGGCGGAGGTCGCGCCGAGGAAGGCGGACTGGACCCCGTCAATCAGGGTGATCGGCGAGAACAGGCCGATCCAGGCGATGCCGTCGCCGCTGCTCTGCACCTCCGCGATCGCCTGGAGGGTGGAGACGGCGCCGTAGGAGATGGTCAGGACGGCGATCACGGCAGCGATGCCGAAGCCGCGGCGCGGCGTGACCGACGCGATGACCAGGCCGATGCCGGCGAAGAGCAGTGAGAGCAGGGCCACGGACACCAGTCCCTGTGCGAATCCCTTGGTCTGGTCGGTGAAGTCGAGCTTGGCCAGGAGCGCCCCGACGTACAGCACCAGCAGCGGCGCCGCGGTCAGGACGAACAGGGCGGAGGCCAGCGCGGCGTACTTGGCGCGGACGTAGTCGGCGGTCTCGATGGGCCGCGAGAAGTACAGCGGCACCGTCTTGAAGCGCAGGTCGCGGGAGACCGACTGGGGTGCCTGCGAGGCGACGTACAGGCTGATGACGGCCTGCATGACGATCGCGTAGCGCGTGTAGTCGAGCGGCAGGTCGTTCGCCTTGGTGGCGACCGCGACGGCCACCATGATCGCGGCGGGCACGCACATCACGACGAACAGCAGCATCGGCAGCACCTTGGACTTCACCGAGCGGCCGAGGCCGTAGGAGCCGCGCAGGGACTGCGAGTACAGCGAGAGCCTGGCGTACGAGCGGCCGAGGCGCGGCCCGTCGTAGGAGCGGTAGCCGATGTTGTGGATACGGGTGTCACCCGACGGGGTGACTGGTGCCTGCAAGGACTGCTCAGCCGCCATGGCCGACCGCCTCCTTCCGCTGCGCGTCGTCCGCGTCGTTCGTGAAGACCTCGGCGATCTGGTGCCGCCGCTGTTCCATGCGCACCAGGCCGAGTCCCAGGTCCGCGATCACGTCCCGGACCAGGTCGTAGGTGTCCTCGCCCTGCGCGGTGAGCAGCAGGATGTGCCCGGCGCCCGGCAGGCCGCCGCCGTCCTGGGCGGTCACCCCGCGCGCGTGGAGCGCCTCGCGCACCGCGCGGGTGCCGTCGGGGTGCTCGTCGGTGTCGGTGACCTCGATCGCGAGGGTCGTGGTGGTCTGGGTGAAGTCCCGGGTGGAGCTGGAGCGCAGCAGCTTGCCGCCGTCCACGACGACGACGTGGTCGCAGGTGCGTTCGAGTTCGCCCAGCAGGTGGGAGGTGACCAGGACCGAGATGCCGAAGTCCGTGTGGATGCGGCGGATCAGGCCGAGCATCTCGTCGCGGCCGACCGGGTCGAGGCCGTTGGTGGGCTCGTCCAGGAAGACCAGCTGCGGGTCGTGCACCAGGGCCTGCGCGAGCTTCACCCGCTGCTTCATGCCGGTGGAGTAGCCGCCGATGGGGCGGTAGCGCTCCTCGTACAGGCCGACGTGGCGCAGGGTGTCCGCGGTGCGCTCGCGCGCGGCGGTGGGCGGCAGGCCGGACATGCGCGCCATGTGGACGACGAACTCGGTGGCCGAGACGTCCGGTGGCAGGCAGTCGTGTTCCGGCATGTAGCCGACCCGTTCCCGGATGGCGGCTCCCTCGGTGGCGACGTCGAGGCCGAGCACTGCGGCGCGGCCCTCCGTGGCGGGGGACAGACCCAGCAGGATCTTGATCAATGTGGACTTGCCGGCTCCATTGGCTCCGACGAGTCCGGTCACACCGGGCCCGACGTCCACGGAGAGCCGGTCAAGAGCGGTCACCCGGGGGAACCGCTTGCTCAGGCTTTCGGTCGCGATCACAGTCACATCCATGACGGTAGTGACCCGCACCACTGCGGTCGTCAGACCGCGGGGCCGTCTTGGGGTCCCCCTGGAGTCGTACGCGCCCGTAGGGGACGCCCTGCCTGAGAGTTGTGCACAGCTCGGGGTGCGCTGTTGACGCGTTGTCTGACAGCTGCGAGATTCGCCGGTGTGACGGGATTCGAGGGTGCGCGGGAGCGCCGGGTGCGTACCGGCGGGGTGGAGCTGTGGGTGGCCGAGCTGGGCGATCCCGGCCGCCCCACGGTCGTCCTGGTGCACGGCTACCCGGACAGCAAGGAGGTGTGGTCGCGGGTCGCGCCGCGCCTGGCCGAGCGGTTCCATGTGGTGGCCTACGACGTCCGGGGGCACGGCCGTTCCACGGCGCCGCGTCCGCTGCGCGGCGGGTTCACGCTGGAGAAGCTGACCGACGACTTCCTGGCCGTGGCGGACGCGGTCAGTCCGGACGCCCCGGTGCACCTGGTGGGGCACGACTGGGGGTCGGTGCAGGCCTGGGAGTTCGTCACCGTGGCCCGTGCACAGGGGCGGATCGCGTCCTTCACCTCGGTCTCGGGCCCCTCGCTCGACCACTTCGGGCACTGGATCAAGCGCAGGCTGACGCGGCCGACCCCGCGCCGGGCCGTCCAGCTGCTGGGCCAGGGCGCCCGGTCCTGGTACGTCTACGCGCTGCACACGCCGGTGCTCCCCGAGCTGGCCTGGCGCGGCCCGCTCGGCCGGCGCTGGCCGCGGATGCTGCGGCGCATGGAGCGGGTGCCGGGCGACGACTACCCCACCTCCTCCCTGCCGTCGGACGCCGCGCACGGTGCCTGGCTCTACCGGGACAACGTGCGTTCGAGGCTGCGTGACCCGCGCCCCGACGCCTACGCGCACGTGCCCGTGCAGCTCGTCACGCCGCTCGCGGACCGGTTCCTCTCCGAGCGGCTCCACGACGGCCTGGAGGAGTGGGCGCCCCGGCTGACCCGGCGCACGCTGCCGTCGGGCCACTGGGTGCCGCGCAGCCGGCCCGACCAGCTGGTCACCTGGATCACCGACTTCGTGGACTCCGTCGAGGGCGGGCGGCCGGAGGCGGCTCCCCGCGGCCGGTACGCCGACCGGTTCGGCGGGCGGCTGGTGCTGGTCACGGGCGCCGGGAGCGGCATCGGGCGGGCCACCGCGCTCGCGTTCGCGGAGGCGGGCGCGCGCGTGGTGGCGGTCGACCGGGACGGCGGCGCCGCGGTCGGCACCGCCGAGGAGGCCCGGGTGCGCGGCGCCGCGGCGGCCTGGGCGGAGACGGCGGACGTGTCCGACGAGCGGGCCGTGGAGAAGCTCGCCGAGCGGGTCACCGCCGAGCACGGGGTGGTGGACGTGCTGGTGAACAACGCGGGCGTCGGGCTGGGCGGCTCCTTCTTCGACACCACGGCGGAGGACTGGAAGCGGGTCCTCGACGTCAACCTGTGGGGCGTGATCCACGGCTGCCTGTACTTCGGCAGGCGGATGGCCGAGCGGGGACAGGGCGGTCACATCGTCAACGTCGCCTCCGCGGCCGCGTTCCAGCCGTCCCGGGCACTGCCCGCCTACGGCGCGTCCAAGGCGGCGGTGCTGATGCTCAGCGAGTCCCTGCGCGCGGAGCTGGCCGGGCGACGGATCGGCGTGACGGCGGTCTGCCCTGGCTTCGTCAACACGGCGATCACCTCCACCGCGCGCTTCGCGGGCACGGACGCGGAGGAGGAGCGGCGCAGGCGGCGGAAGACGGCACGGCTGTACGGGCTGCGCAACTACCCGCCCGAGAAGGTCGCCGCCGCGATCCTTCGGGCCGTGGTGCGCGACGAGGCTGTCGTACCGGTGACCCCGGAGGCGCGGACCGCGTACGCCCTGGCTCGGTGGATGCCGGGGGCGCTGCGGCGGGTCGCGCGGGTGAAGCCGCCTGTGTGAGCGAGGCCGTGCTTCTGTGAGCGAGGCCATGCGTCGCGGGGTAGTTGTCCACAGAAGCCGCCGTTCCGCTGTGGATAACCTCACTTATCTGTGGATCAAACCTTCGGAAGTTAATCGATCGCGTGACGCGCGTCTCTCCCGGCAGTCTGAACAGATGAACGAAAGACGCACCGTTCAGGTGTCGAAGTACATCGCCCGGCATCTGCGCCATCAGCCCGGGCGGATCGGGCTGACGCCCGACGCGGCCGGCTGGGTCGAGATCGACAGCCTGCTCGCCGCGGCCTCCGCGCACGGCTTCCCGTTCACGCGCGAGGAGCTGGACCATGTCGTCGCCGCCAACGACAAGCGGCGCTTCGCCGTCGAAGGCACCCGGATCCGCGCCAGCCAGGGCCACAGCATCACCGTGGACCTCCAGCTGCCGCCGGCCGTTCCGCCGGCGTGGCTCTACCACGGCACCGTCGACCGGAATATGGAGGCGATCCGCGCCGAGGGGCTGCGGCCCATGAACCGGCACGCGGTGCACCTCTCCGCCGACCGGGAGACGGCGACCCGCGTCGGCGCCCGCCGGGGACGGCCGGTGGTGCTGTCGGTCGACGCGGGCGCCATGCACCGCGACGGTCACGTCTTCCAGGTCAGTGCCAACGGCGTATGGCTGACGGAGGCCGTACCGAGCCGCTGTCTGCGCCTCCCCGGCGGCCGGTAGGTAGGCCATGATCGGTGGCATGGACCACCTGCCGACCACCGAGGCCGCCGTCACCGCCCTTTGGTCCCTCGCCGACCGGTACGGGCGCGCGATCGAGGTCACCCACGACATCGGGGCGGACCGGACCTCGCGCCGCACCGCGGCCGGGGTCGGGGTGACCACCGACCCGGACGGCTCCCTGCCGCACGAGGCGTACATCGAGTTCGGCGGTCTGCCACGGGTGCGGGTCCGTCTCTACCCGGAGGACGACGCGTTGATCGACGTCGAAGGCGTCGAATGCCCCGACGTCCCCCGCGACGACGTCCCCGCCTTTCTGCGGTCCCTGTTCGACGGTCTGGCCTACGTCAAGGCCCGCCGTTTCCCGCCGGGCCACTTCCTGGTCGTGCCACTGCCGGGGGACCGCACACACAAGGAGTTCATCCCCTTGCTCGTCCTGACCCCGTGGCTGAGCGCACGGGTGCGGACGTCCTGATCGGAACGCGGCCCCGAAGACCACGAGAGCGCGGAATCGTGACGAGCATGCGATCGTCACGGGCCGCCCGGATGCCCTGACCTGCGCGGTGCCTGACGTACCCGGGGGCACGGAGCGTTTCACGTGAAACCGGTCGCGCCGCTTAGGCTCGGTGGCATGAGCCTGCGTCTGAGCACCGTGATCCTCCCGTACCGCCGCTGGCACGAGGGCACCCGTTCCGCCTGGGTGCGGGCCGAGGAGCTGGGCTTCCACGCCGGGTACACCTACGACCACCTGTCCTGGCGCAGCTTCCGTGACGGGCCGTGGTTCGGCGCCGTCCCGACCCTCACCGCCGCCGCGGCCGTCACCGAGCGCATGCGCCTGGGAACACTGGTGACCTCGCCCAACTTCCGGCACCCGGTCACCCTCGCCAAGGAGCTCATCTCCCTGGACGACATCTCCGGCGGCCGCGTCACCCTCGGCATCGGCGCGGGCGGCACCGGTTTCGACGCCACCGCCCTGGGCCAGGAGCCGTGGACCCCGCGCGAGCGCGCCGACCGCTTCGGCGAGTTCGTCCCCCTGCTCGACCGGCTGCTCACCGAGGACGCCGTGTCGTACGAGGGCGACTTCTACGCGGCGCACGAGGCGCGCAACATCCCTGGCTGCGTCCAGCGGCCCCGACTGCCGTTCGCGGTGGCGGCCACCGGACCGCGCGGACTGCGACTGGCGGCCCGCTACGGGCAGGCATGGGTGACGACGGGCGACCCGAGGCTGTACGAGAGCGGCACGCCCGAGCAGTCGGTTCAGGCCATTCGCGGGCAGGCCGAGAAACTCGCCGACGCCTGCGCCGAGACCGGCCGCGACGTCACCGAGCTGGACAAGATCCTGCTCACCGGCTTCACGCCGGACCGGGGCCGTCCGCTGGAGTCCCTGGACGCCTTCGTGGACTTCGCGGGCCGCCACGTCGAGCTGGGCATCAACGAGATCGTGCTCCACTGGCCCATCCCGGACTCCGACTTCGCCGCGGACCAGAAGGTCTTCGAACGCATCGCCATGGAAGCTCCGGCGCAGCTGCGGTGAGCGACGGAGGGTGCCGCCCGCCCGGGGCGGAGCGCGAAGCCGCTGGTGACGTCGGTAATCACTCAGATGTGCGGAGCCCCGCACGGGCGTGCGGGCATATGCGGGACAATGGCCGGGTGACCTCAGCGATCCGAGAGCCCGATTCCCTGGCCGCCACCACCCCGGCGCGGCTCATCGCCACCGACCTCGACGGCACCTTGCTGCGCGACGACAAGTCGGTGTCCCCGAGGACCGTCGCCGCACTGGCGGCCGCCGAGGAGGCGGGCATCGAGGTCTTCTTCGTGACCGGCCGCCCCGCCCGCTGGATGGACGTGGTCAGCGACCACGTGCACGGACACGGTCTCGCCATCTGCGGCAACGGCGCGGCCGTCGTCGACCTGCACGGCGGCCCCGGCGCGCACCGTTTCGTCAAGGTGCGCGAGCTGCCCCGCGGCAACGCGCTGGACGCGGTGCGCCTGCTGCGTGACGCCGCCCCCGGCACGGTGTACGCGGTCGAGCAGACCTTCGGCTTCCATCAGGAGCCGGCGTACCCGAAGCTGCACATGGAGGTCCCGGACAACCTGGCGCCCGCCGAGGAGCTGCTGGGCCCGGATTCCCCCGCCGCCGGTGAACCGGTGCTCAAGATCCTCGCCTACCACCCCGAGCTCGACCCCGACGCGTTCCTCACGCTGGGCCGGCTCGCCATCGGTGACCGCGCCAACGTCACCCGCTCCAGCCCCAGCGCCCTGCTGGAGATCAGCGGTCCCGGCGTCTCGAAGGCCAGCACGCTCGCGCTGTGCTGCGCCGAGCGCGGCATCTCGCACGAGGAGGTCGTCGCCTTCGGGGACATGCCGAACGACGTGGAGATGCTGACGTGGGCGGGCCGCTCCTACGCGATGGGCAACGCCCACCCGGACGTGCTCGCCGCCGCCTCGGGACGCACCGTCGCCAACAACGACGACGGTGTGGCCGTGGTGATCGAGCAGCTGCTGGACGAGCGGAGGTAGCGACGCGCGCCGGGGCCGTACCCCGGTCCCGGCCGGCCCGTTCAGAGGGGCACCCCGCGCCCTGACAGCCACTGCACGGGGTCCACGGCGGACCCCATCTCCGGGGTGACCCGCACCTCGAAGTGCAGATGCGGTCCCGTGGAGTTGCCGCTGGTACCGGACTGGCCGATCCACTGCCCGGGCGACACCCGGTCTCCCTGGTCCACGGCGACGGCGGCCAGATGCGCGTACTGGGTGTAGTAGCCGCCCGCGTGCTCGACCACGATCTCGATGCCGAAGGCACCGCCGCAGGACACCTTCACCACCCTGCCGTCACCCACGGCGCGCACCGGCGTCCCGATCGGCACGGCGAAGTCCTGTCCGGTGTGCCGCTTCGCCCAGCGCGCGCCGCCGCTGCCGTAGGAGGCGGACAGCTCGTAGGTCTCCACCGGTGCCACCCATCGGGTGGTGAACCCCGTCGGCGGCTGGTCGAGCCGGACGGCACCACGGCAGGCGCCCGCCGCCACGGAGGCGTCCGCCTCACCCTGGAGCCGCCACCGCGCCGTCTCCAGCTTCTGCTCGATGTCCCGCTTCAGGGTCGCCAGTTCCTCGTTGCGCTTCTCCAGCTTCTTCCACGCCGCCGCGGCCTCCGCCTCGTCCCGTGCCAGTGCGGCCTCGGCCTTCCGGCTGCGTTCGAGGGCCTGGTCCAGCGTCGTCTCCGCCTGGTGGACGACCCGCTGACCGCGCATCATCTGGTCCGGGTCGTCGGCGAGGAGCATGTGCGCCGTGAGCGGCAGCCCGCCGCCGTCCCGGTACTGGGAGCGGGCGATCCGGCCCAGGTCCTCGTGGAGCCCTGCCGTCTCCCGCCGTTCGCCGTCGAGCCGCTCCTCGAGTTCCTGCGCCCTGGCGCGCTGCTTCTCGGCCTCCTCCCGTCCGGCCTCGTACTGCTCGGTGGCTTTCGCCGCCTCCTCGTACAGCCGCGCCACCTCGTCGCTGACGGAGGAGGAGCCGTGTCCGGGTACGTGGTCGCCGTCGGCGGGCCTGGCCGCGAGCACGGCGAGCGCGCAGAACAGCACGGCGACGAGCAGCGGACGGCGGCGGGTGAGACGCATGACTGCGATCCTGGCCCCGCCCCGGGGCAAGAGGCTCGTTCACGTCGTGCACATGGGGGAGGACACACCCCCGGACGGATGCTTCGGCGACTTCCTGGACGTTCTGAGGCACTGACGGCGCGTCAACCTGGTGTCGCAACAACCACTTTTGAGAATCGAACTGAGGGTCAGACACTCCTCAGATCGAGTGTCCGACACCCGTGTGCCTGCGGAGGCCCGAGTGGTTCGGTGATTCTTGTAGCGCGCAAGCAACGGACTGCAGACCGACGGCTTGTGCATGTCCCCCGCGCGTCTCGGCGCGTGGAGCGTGCGTAGTCCCACGCACGTGATGCACACACAGGAGGATCTGCCATGAACGTTCTGACCGAGCTGCTCGCCGGTGTCGTCCACCTCGTGGGCTGGCTCGTCTGACGTCTCGGAGGGGGGGGGGCCGCCCCCCCCGCGGGGCGGCCCCCCCCCCCCGGCGGGGGGGCCGGGGGGGGCCGCGCCCCCCCCCCCCCCCCCCCCACCCCCCCCCCCCCCCCCGACCCCCCCCCCCCCCCGGGGTGAGCGCCAATCACGGGCCGGCCGGGGGGGGGGGGGGGGGGGGCCCCCGGGGGGGGGGGGGGGCGGGGCGGGGGGGGGGGGGCCCCCCCCCCCCCCCGGGGGGCCCGCCCCCCTCCTGCGTGCGGGCGCGCCGGCTAGGACAGCGCCACCAGAGATCCCGCCTGCTCCTCCCGCAGCGCCATGTCCCGCAACGGCCCTTCGGTGGAGACGAGGTCCGCGTACGTCCCGCGCTGCGCGACCCGTCCGCCGTCCAGCACGATCACCTCGTCCACCGCCTCCAGGCCGGCCAGCCGGTGGGTGACGAGCACAGTGGTACGGCCCTCGGTGGCGGCCAGCAGGTCGGCGGTGAGGGCGTCCGCGGTCGGCAGGTCGAGGTGCTCGGCGGGCTCGTCCAGGACCAGCACGGGGAAGTCGGCGAGCAGGGCCCTCGCCAGGGCGAGCCGCTGCCGCTGGCCACCGGAGAGCCGGGCGCCGTGCTCGCCGACGAGCGTGTCCAGCCCGTCGGGCAGCCCGTCGGCCCAGTCCAGCAGCCGGGCCCGGCCGAGGGCGTCGCGCAGCTCGTGCTCGGTCGCGTCCTTCCTGGCCAGCAGCAGGTTCTCCCGGACGGAGCTGTTGAACAGGTGCGCGTCCTGCGCGCACAGACCGACCAGCCGGCGCACGTCGTCCCCGTCCAGGGCGTACGCGTCCACACCCGCGAGCGTGTAGCCGCCGACGGCCGGGTCCAGGAACCGCAGCAGCACCTGGGCCAGCGTGGTCTTGCCGGACCCTGAGGGGCCCACCACCGCGACACGGCGCCCCCGCTCCAGCGTCAGGTCCAGCCCGGCGAGCGCGTCCCGGTCCTGCCCGGGATGGCGGGCCGTGAGCCCCTTGAGGGTGAGCGGGAACGGTGACGCGGGGGCCTGCCGGGGCGCGGCGGGCTCACGCACCGGCGCCGGGGCGTCCAGGACCTCGTACACGCGCTCGGCGCTGCGGCGCACCCGCTGCCGGTAGCGCACGGCGAGCGGCATGCCGAGAACCGCCTCGAACGCGGCCAGCGGGGTGAGGACCACCACCGCCAGGGCCACGCCGTCGAGCCGGCCGGATTCCACACCGTGCACCCCGACGAGGGCGGCGGCCGCAACGGTCAGACCGGATATCAGCGCGGTGAGCCCGTCGCCGAGCCCGGTGGCGGCGGCGGACCGCGAGGCGATGCGGGTAAGGGTGCCGTCGGCCCGGCGGGTCTCGGCCGACCGCGCGGGCAGGGCGCCGGCGACGGTCAGCTCGGGGGTGCCGGTGAGCAGGTCGGTGACCCGGGTGGCGAGAACGCCGCGGGCCGGTGCCAGCCTGCGCTCGGTGTGCCGGGCGACGGCAGCGGTGAGCAGGGGGACGCCGGCGCCCGCCGCCAGCAGCCCGGCCGCGAGCACGGCACCGGCCTCGGGCAGCAGCCACGCGGTGAAGCCGACGGACAGGGCGGAGACGGCGACGGCGGCACCGGCCGGCAGCAGCCAGCGCAGCCAGTAGTCCTGGAGCACGTCCACGTCGGAGACCAGCCGGGTCAGCAGATCGCCCCGGCGGGTACCGCGCAGGCCGGCGGGCGCCAGCCGTTCCAGCCGCCGGTACACCGCGACCCGGGTGTCCGCCAGCATCCGCAGGACGGCGTCGTGGGACACCAGCCGCTCGGCGTACCGGAACACGGCCCGGCCGATGCCGAAGGCCCGCGTCGCGGTGACGGCCATCATCAGGTAGAGCACGGGCGGCTGTTCCGAGGCCCGGGAGATCAGCCATCCGGACGTCGCCATGAGCCCGACGGCGCTGCCCAGGGCGAGCGTGCCGAGGAACAACGCGAGCGTGATCCTCCCCCGCCGGGCGCCGGACAGGGCGCGGACCCGGGTCAGCACACGGCTCCCGGAGGCGTCTCGCAGTGAGAAGTCGTTCCTCGACGGGTGGGGTGCCGGCGCAGGGCGGTCCTGCGACGCCGGGCCGACGCCCGGCCGGCTGCCGTCCGCCGGTGCGTGCTCCGTGATGGCGCCGGCAGCAGTGCCCGCCCCGGCACCGGCTGTCGTGGGCACGGGCTCGTCGTAGGCCTGTACGGCATCGGGTGCCGTCAGCCGGACCACCCGGTCGGCGACCGCGAGCAGCGCCGGACGGTGCACGACCAGCAGCACCGTCCGGCCGGCCGCCAGCCGCCGCACCGCCGCCACGACCTCGGCCTCCGTGGCACCGTCCAGGGCGGCCGTCGGTTCGTCGAGCAGCAGCACCGGCCGGTCCGCGAGGAACGCCCGGGCCAGCGCGAGGCGCTGCCGCTGTCCGGCGGAGAGTCCCGTGCCGTCCTCGCCCAGCATGCTGTCGGCCCCGTCGGGCAGGGCGTCCACGAAGTCCAGCGCCCCCGCGTCCCCCAGGGCCCGCCGCACCGCGTCGTCGTCGGCGTCGGGACGGGCCAGCCGTACGTTCTCGGCGATCGTCCCGGCGTACAGATGCGGCCGTTGCGGCACCCAGGCGATGTGACGGTGCCACTCGGCGAGGTCGAGTCCGGTGAGGTCGGCGCCGCCGACGCTCACCCGTCCCGCGTCGGGGCGGACGAAGCCCAGCAGCACGTTCAGCAGGGTCGACTTGCCGGCTCCGCTCGGCCCGACGAGGGCGACCGTCTCGCCGGGGGCGACGGTGAAGGACACGTCCGACACGGCGTCCGTACGCCGCCCGGGGTACCGGACCGTCACGTTCTCGAAGGAGACGGCACCCTGCGGCACCGCGTCCTTCCCGGCGGCGGGGAGGGGTGTCTCCAGCACCGTGAAGATCTCCTCGGCCGCACCGAGCCCTTCGGCCGCCGCGTGGTACTGGGCACCGACCTGGCGCAGCGGCAGGTACGCCTCCGGCGCCAGGATGAGGATGAGGAGACCTGTGTACAGATCCAGTTCGCCGTACACGAGGCGCATGCCGATGGTCACGGCGACCAGCGCCACCGAGAGGGTGGCGAGCAGTTCCAGTGCGAAGGACGAGATGAAGGCGATCCGCAGCGTCCGCAGGGTCGCCCGCCGGTACTCGTCGGTGATCCTGCGGATCGACTCGGCCTGGGCCTTGGCCCGGCCGAACACCTTCAGCGTCGGCAGCCCTGCGACGACATCCAGGAAGTGCCCGGACAGGCGGGACAGCATCAGCCACTGACGGTCCATGCGGTTCTGTGTGGCCCAGCCGATCAGCACCATGAAGACGGGGATGAGCGGCAGGGTGCCCACGATGATCGCCGCCGAGACCCATTCCTCGGTGACGATCCGTGCCAGGACGGCCGCCGGCACGACCACCGCGAGGCCCAACTGGGGCAGGTACCGCGAGAAGTAGCCGTCGAGGGCGTCGACGCCCCGGGTCGCCAGGGTGACCAGCGAACCGGTGCGCTGCCCGTCCAGCCACCCCGGCCCCAGCGCCGTGGCCCGGTCCAGCAGCCGGCCCCGCAGCTCCGACTTCACGGCGGCGCTCGCCCGGTGCGCGGCCCGTTCGGTCAGCCAGCCGACCAGCCCGCGGCCGGCCGCGACCGCGACGAGCAGCAGCAGCGGTGTGCGCAGCTCACCGACGGACCGGCCGTCCTGGAAGGAGCCGACCACGATCTCGGCGATGAGCATGGCCTGGGCGACGACCAGCCCCGCACCGACGGCCCCGAGACCGACGACCGCGGCGAGGAAGCCCCGGGTGGCGCGTGCGTACCGGACGAGGCGAGGGTCGATTGGTTTCACGTGAAACACACCTCAGTGCACGGGATCAGCGATGTGCTGGGTGCCGATCCGCTTACGGAAGACCCAGTAGGTCCAGCCCTGGTAGACCAGCACCAGCGGGGTGGCGATGACCGCGAGCCAGGTCATGATCTTCAGGGTGTACGGGCTGGAGGAGGCGTTGGTGACGGTCAGGCTCCACTCCGCGTCCAGCGTGGACGGCATGACGTTCGGGAAGAGCGTCAGGAAGAGCATGGCCACCGCGGCCACGATGGTGACGCCGGACAGGGTGAACGACCATCCCTCGCGCCCCGCCTGGTTGGCCACCAGGGCCGCGACCAACGAGGCGACCGCCACGACGAGGGCGATCAGGCTGGCCCCGTCACCCTTGTCGGCCTGCGTCCACAGCAGGAAGACCAGGGCCAGTGCGGCGGTGACGAGCCCTACGCGCAGGGCCAGCTTCCGTGCCCTCTCCCGGATGTCCCCGACCGTCTTGAGGGCCGTGAACACCGTGCCGTGGAAGGTGAACAGGGTCAGCGTGACCAGACCGCCCAGCAGGGCGTAGGGGTTGAGCAGGTCCCAGACGCTGCCCACGTACTCGAACCCGGCGTCGATCTTGACCCCGCGCACGATGTTCCCGAAGGCGACGCCCCACAGGAATGCCGGGAGCAGCGAGGTCCAGAAGATCGCCGTCTCCCAGTTGCGCTGCCAGTTCTCCTCGGGCCGCTTGGCCCGGTACTCGAAGGCGACACCCCGGACGATCAGGCAGATCAGGATGACCAGCAGCGGCAGGTAGAAGCCGGAGAAGAGGGTGGCGTACCACTCGGGGAAGGCCGCGAAGGTGGCGCCGCCGGCCGTGAGCAGCCAGACCTCGTTGCCGTCCCACACGGGTCCGATGGTGTTGATGAGCACCCGCTTCTCGGCGCGGTCGCGGGCCAGCAGCCGGGTCAGGACGCCGACCCCGAAGTCGAAGCCCTCCAGGAAGAAGTAGCCGGTCCACAGGACGGCGATGAGGACGAACCAGACGTCGTGCAGTTCCATGACAGTGCAGCTCCCTCGGCCTAGTACGAGAAGGCCATCGGCTTGTCGGCGTCACGGACGTCGCCGCCGAGCTTCGTGGGCGGGTTGAGGTCGGAGTCGCTGAGCTCGGGCGGCCCCGCCTTGACGTACTTGACGAGCAGCCGGACCTCGATGACGGCCAGGACGGCGTAGAGCAGGGTGAAGGCGGTCATCGAGGTGATGACCTCGGCCTGGGACACGCCGGGGGAGACCGCGTCCTCGGTGCGCATCACGCCGTAGACGACCCAGGGCTGACGGCCCATCTCGGTGAAGATCCAGCCCCAGGCGTTGGCGATCAGCGGGAAGGCCATCGTCCACACCGCGGCCAGCCAGTAGAGCCGGGTCAGCCGGGAGCCCAGCGGCTTCTTCAGCAGCACCAGGTGCGGGACCTCGTCCTCACCGGTCCGGTACGCGGCCGGCAGCAGGAACTTCTTCCGGGTCAGCCACAGCCCCAGCAGGCCCACCGAGAAGGAGGCCATGCCGAACCCGATCATCCAGCGGAAGCCCCAGTAGGCGACGGGCACGATGGGCTTGTAGTCACCGGGTCCGAACTTCTCCTGCAGTTCCTTGTTGGTGTCGTTGATGCCGGGCACGTACGACTCGAAGTCGCTGTGGGCGAGGAAGGACAGCAGACCGGGGATCTCCAGGGCGACCTCGTTGTGCCCCTTGTCGACGTCGCCGTAGGCGAAGACGGAGAAGGGCGCCGGCTCCTCGCCGTCCCAGAGGGCCTCGGCGGCAGCCATCTTCATCGGCTGCTGCTCGTACATGACCTTGCCGAGGGTGTCGCCGCTGATCGCGGTGAGCAGACCGCCGACCGCCAGGGTGACGAGGCCGAGCCGCAGCGAGGTGCGCATCACCGGGATGTGCTTCTTGCGCAGCAGGTGGAAGGCCGCGATGCCCACCATGAAGGCGCCGCCGGTGAGGAAGGCCGCCGAGAAGCTGTGGAAGACCTGGTTGAGCGTGGTGTTCTGGGTGAGCACCAGCCAGAAGTCGGTGAGCTCGGCGCGGCCCTTCTCCCCGTTGATCCGGTAGCCGACCGGGTGCTGCATCCAGGAGTTGGCCGCGAGGATGAAGTACGCCGACAGCAGCGTGCCGATCGAGACCATCCAGATGCAGGCCAGGTGAATCTTCTTCGGCAGACGGTCCCAGCCGAAGATCCACAGGCCGATGAAGGTGGACTCGAAGAAGAAGGCGATCAGCGCCTCGAAGGCGAGCGGGGCACCGAAGACGTCCCCGACGAACCGCGAGTAGTCGGACCAGTTCATGCCGAACTGGAACTCCTGCACGATACCGGTGACGACGCCCATCGCGATGTTGATCAGGAAGAGCTTGCCCCAGAACTTCGTCGCCCTGAGGTACTTCTCCTTCTCCGTCCGCACCCAGGCGGTCTGCAGCCCCGCGACGAGGGCGGCGAGCGAGATCGTCAGGGGAACGAAGAGGAAGTGGTAGACGGTGGTGATACCGAACTGCCATCGCGCCAGGGTCTCCGGCGCCAGAGCCAGATCCACGTCGTCGCTCCTTACTTCGCCGTGGTGCAGCAGTCGCGCGACCCCGTCATGCCCGGCCATCTCGGGAGGAACGGGATGCGCTTGTGAACGCGTTCACATTCACAAGCAATTATGACCTACTGCTTTTCCGACCCGGAAGGGGGGTGCCATGTGACGTCAACCCCCTTCCGGGCGGCTCCGGACACACGAAGGCGGCCGGCGGATGAACCGCCGGCCGCCCAGGAACCGCAGGGGCTCTCAGCCCTCCTGGCGGAAGTCCCCCGCCACCTTGAGGAAGATGTCGTTCGCCTCCGTCTCGCCGACGGTGACCCGCACGCCCTCCCCGGGGAACGGCCGGACCACCACGCCCGCCTGTTCACACGCCTGCGCGAACGGCACGGTGCGCTCCCCCAGCCGCAGCCACACGAAGTTGGCCTGGCTCTCGGGCACGGTCCAGCCCTGGGAGCGCAGTCCGTCCATCACCCGGTTGCGCTCGCAGACCAGGGAGCCGACCCGCCCGATCAGCTCGTCCTCGGCCCGCAGTGAGGCGATCGCCGCCTCCTGGGCGATCTGGCTCACCCCGAACGGCACCGCCGTCTTGCGCAGCGCCGCGGCCACCGGCTCGTGGGCGATGGCGAAACCGACGCGCAGCCCGGCGAGGCCGTACGCCTTGGAGAACGTCCGCAGCACGCAGACGTTGGGCCGCTCCCGGTAGATCTCCACACCGTCCGGCACCTCGGGGTCCCTGATGAACTCGCGGTACGCCTCGTCCAGCACCACCAGGACGTCGTCGGGCACCCGGTCGAGGAACCGCTCCAGCTCGGCCCGGCGCACCACCGTGCCGGTCGGGTTGTTGGGGTTGCAGACGAAGATCAGCCGGGTCCGGCCGGTGATCGCGTCGGCCATCGCGTCCAGGTCGTGCACGTCACCTTCGGTCAGCGGCACCTTCACGGAGGTGGCACCGCTGATCTGCGTGATGATCGGGTACGCCTCGAAGGAGCGCCAGGCGTAGATCACCTCGTCACCCGGGCCCGAGGTGGCCTGCAGCAGCTGCTGGGCGACGCCGACCGAACCGGTGCCCGTGGCCACGTGCGACACCGGCACCGCGAAACGCTCGGCGATCTCCGCCGTCAGGGCGGTGCACGCCATGTCCGGGTAGCGGTTGAAGACGGCGGCCGCGGCCGTCACGGTCTCCATCACACCGGGCAGCGGCGGGTAGGGGTTCTCGTTGGAGGACAGCTTGTACGCCACCGGCCCGTCGGCCGCGGCGGGCTTGCCCGGCTTGTAGGTGGGGATCCCCTCCAGCTCGGCGCGCAGCTTGGGGCTCGTCTCGCTCACCGCAGTCCTCCTCGCGAAGACCGGCGGCCCATGACCGCCGCCGACATCCAATACTCCTCACCTTATGAGGATTCGGCGCCGCTGCGTATAGGGGAGGCGACCGCTCCCGCTTTCCCGTCCGTCACAGTGACAACACGGGCAACATCGCCCGAACGGGTAGGAACGGCGTGCGACCCAGGGGCGCGCCGCACATATATCTACGCGCCGGTAGTTCGCGCCGTGGCGCGCATCGCCCGTGCAGGTGAGTTGAGACCTCTTCGCAACATCACACCCTCGCCAGGCGCGCATGCACGGACACGACAGGGACTGGTATTGGAACGTTCAACACCCATTGTTTCGCAGGCGATTGAGGTTAAATGATCATGCAGAAACGTGCCTGTCAACGCGTGCATATGCGTCCGCCCTACCCCACCGAATGAGCCCTACTATCGGCTCGCCATGACAGCAGCAGGGAAGCACCAGGTGAGCCGCGCGGAAACCTCACGCCGAGGCAGCCGGCCGGGTCGAGCGGGCATCAGGGACGTGGCCGCCGCCGCCGGAGTCTCCATCACGACCGTCTCCGACGCCCTCAACGGCAAGGGCCGGCTCCCGGACGCCACCCGGCGCCACGTCCGCGAGGTGGCCGACAGACTGGGGTACCGCCCCTCGGCCGCCGCCCGTACGCTCCGCACCGGGAAGTCAGGACTCATCGGCCTGACCGTGACGACGTACGGGGATGAACCTTTCACCTTCACCGAGTTCGCGTACTTCGCCGAGATGGCACGGGCCGCCACCTCCGCCGCGCTCGCCCGCGGCTACGCCCTCGTCATCCTGCCCGCGACCTCCCGTCACGACGTGTGGTCCAACGTCGCCCTGGACGGCACGGTCGTCATCGACCCCTCCGACCACGACCCGGTCGTCAGCGAGCTGGTCCGCCAGGGCTTACCCGTCGTCTCCGACGGCCGCCCGACCGGCTCGCTGCCGGTCACGGCCTGGGTCGACAACGATCACGAGGCCGCCGTCCTCGGCATCCTCGACCACCTCGCCGACGCCGGCGCCCGCCGCATCGGCCTGCTCACCGGCACCACCACCGACACGTACACCCACCTGTCGACCACCGCGTACCTGCGCTGGTGCGAGCGCGTGGGCCAGGACCCGGTGTACGAGGCCTACCCGGCGCACGACCCCTGCGCGGGCGCCGTAGCCGCCGACCGACTGCTCGCCCGGCCCGACCGCCCCGACGCGGTTTACGGCCTGTTCGACCCCAACGGCACCGACCTGCTCGCCGCGGCCCGGCGCTACGGCCTGCGTGTGCCGGAGGACCTGCTCCTCGTCTGCTGCAGCGAGTCCACCGTCTACGCGAACACCGAGCCGCCCGTCACGACGCTCTCCCTGAAACCGCGGCGGATCGGCACGGCGGTGGTGCAACTGCTGATCGACGCCATCGAGGGGGTCGACTCCGACCAGCCGGTCGAGCAGGTGATACCGACCGAGCTGATCGTGCGCACCTCCTCGCAGCGCCGGCCGCCGCGTACGACGGTCAGCCCGCCGAGGTCCCCGCGGGGGACATGAGCACCCGGGGGCGCGACGTGCGGGTGACCAGGGGTGGAGCCCCGCTTCCGGAGGGGTGAGGCGAGGCGGTCCCCCGGCCCGCTCGAGGGTTCCCGGGGAAGGAACGGACCGGCCCGTCCGCGGCAGGGCGGTCCGGTCGCCAGGGGCGGACGTCAGGGGGATGCCGGGTTCCGGGGGTCGGAACAGGATGATCGGATGATCACGGAATGGCCGGATCGAGCGGTCACGCCGACGGCCGGCCGTGGGAACGGATCCGCCTCCGGACGTCCGGAGACCGGAGCAAACGGGACGAAAACCCCGGCGAACCGGAGTCCTGTTCTGATTCACCACCCCTGGGTCATCACACGGCGCGATCCGCATTCCTATGATGGGCCCACGACACCGCGGGCCGCTGCGACCAGGCAGTCCGACGCGGTGCAGATGCGGCGCGATGGTGGAGGGGTCGATGACTCAGGGGGCCGGTCAGGGACCCGAGGTGGAGCGGACGGCGACGTTGCGCGACTTCCGGGTGCCCGCGTACGTCCACGAGACCGGTCCGTACGTCCAGAGCACGCACCCCGGCGACGTCGTCCCGCCGGCCGACGAGGCCTGTCCGGAGGGGTACACGCCCACCCAGCGGGACCTCCCCGTCATCAATCGGGGTGACACTGTCCAGGTGACCGTCGACCCCGTGCCCGTTCCCGCCCCGCAGCCCGCCAACGGCAAGGGCCCGCTGTACGTGGTCGGTGACGTCCACGGCTATCTGGACGAGCTGCTGGCCGCCCTGCGGGAACAGGGCCTCGTCGACTCCGCGGGCCAGTGGTGCGCCGGCACCGCGCGGCTGTGGTTCCTCGGCGACTTCACCGACCGCGGTCCGGACGGCATCGGCGTCATCGACCTGGTGATGCGGCTGTCCGCCGAGGCCGCGGCGGCGGGCGGCTACTGCAAGGCCCTCATGGGCAATCACGAACTGCTGCTGCTCGGCGCCAAGCGGTTCGGCGACACACCGGTGAACTCCGGCGCGGGCACCGCCACCTTCCAGGCGGCCTGGCTGCTCAACGGCGGACAGAAGACCGACATGGACCGCCTCCAGGACCACCACCTCGCGTGGATGGCGCGCCTCGACGCCGTCGAGGAGGTCGACGGCCACCTGTTGCTGCACTCCGACACCACCGCCTACCTCGACTACGGCCGCTCGATCGAAGAGGTCAACGACACGGTCCGCGAGACCCTCACCCGCAACGACGCCGACGAGGTCTGGAACCTGTTCCGCAAGTTCACCAAGCGCTTCTCCTTCCGTGACGAGGGCGGCGCCGAAGCGGTGCGCTCCCTCCTGGATACGTACGGCGGCACCCGGGTCGTTCACGGCCACAGCCCGATCCCGTATCTGCTGGGCGAAGTCGGCTCCGAGGACACCGAGGACGACAACGGCCCCGTGGTGGCCGAACCTCATGTGTACGCCGACGGTCTGGCCATCGCGATGGACGGCGGCGTGACGATGGCCGGGAAACTGCTGGTCCGGCAACTGCCGCTGCCCGTCTGAGCGTTGCGCGGGCCGTCCCCCGGCGGTCCGTGACCGCACGCCGGGGACGGCAATTTCGGTAAACCCCCTGTCACCGCGCGCCGTCACCGCTCTACCATCGGCTTATCCGTAGCAGGCTCCCCTCCGTTTCTGCCCGACGGCTCGTCAGCATGCCGAGCCCCAAGCCCTACGGAGCATCGGGGGATGCACATGAACAGCGTTCCGCAGCACCTGCTGAGCGAGGACCGCCAGGACTACGAGCGGATTCTCGATGAGGCGCTGCGCTCCGCACCACACAATCCGGAGCTGGCCGCTGTGGGACAGCGGCTCAACTCGGAGCAACTGCGCACGATGGCGCTGGGCGCCACCGCGCTCATCACCGCGGCCGCCGCGACCGAGTACCAGCACTACGTGAAGGTCCGCGAAGAGGTCCGCCGGCCGCCCTCGGCGGTCTCGCCTGCCGTCCGTGACTCCGGCAGCGGCGAACCGACCGCCGGAGCGGCGGGTCTCGCCGCCTCCATGGGCGAGGTGGCCGAGGCGGCCGGGGCGGGGGCGGCGGCCGTCGTCGCCGTCCTGGCACCCGTCCTGGCCGGTACCGCCGCCGCGATATTCCTGCTCGTCGGCTTCATCCTGAGGACGCTCGATCCCGAGGCCGCGTTCGCCCGGACGATGCTCACCACCGGCTGGGTGTTCGGCGCGGTCACCGCCGTCGCGATCGTCGTCGCCGGAACGGGTCTGCTGCTCACCGCCCTGCGCAACAAGCCATCGGCACTCGGCGGACGGTACCGGGAGCTCGACGGAGAAGTGGCCCGGGCGCGTGACGCCTGGCACGAAGCCCTGCTGGAACGGGGCATCGTGCCGTTCCTCCGGGACGCGCTCAGCGATCCCAAGGGAGACACGGCACTGCGGCACACGGTGCCGCCCGCGTCGGACAGCCGTATGCCGCACCTCGGGTACGGCCGGCCGGGCTTCTCCAGCCCTGAGGACAAGTCGGTGAAGGGCACCCGGCCGAGCTACTCCAGCCCGGACTACTCCAGCCCGGACTTCGGAGGGCCGGACCACCAGCCGGAGTAGCCGTTACGGCCTCGCCGGCCCGCGCCGCCTCCCCGCGGAGACCTCGCACCAGGACGTCTCCGCCCCGGGGGCGTGGGCGCGGCGGCGGCCTGTGCGCTCGCGGCGGTGGGGACGGTGACGGCGGCTGCGGCCAGCTCCGGCCGGCGCGCGCCGGGTGGCCGCGGTACAGCCGGGGAGAGGCGCGTCAGAAGATGCCCGCCGCCCGGGCGGCCCTGATCCACTGAGGGAACTCGGACAGCAGCCGGTCGTACAGCTCCGCGTCCGGGACCGTGCTGATGTCGTCGACGGAGAAGAAGCCGACGTTGTCGACGCGGCGCCCGGGCAGGGTGTCGAAACGCTCCAACACACCGTAGTTGGCGCGGCCGAGGCCCACGAACTGCCAGAAGACGGGCTCCTCCACGGCCTGGCGCAGCTGGTCCTCGATGTCGGCGTTGCGGTAGACACCGCCGTCGGAGAAGAACAGCACCAGCGTGGGGTCGGTGCTCGGACGGTCCCGCACGAACGCGCGTACCTCCGCGATGACCTTCTGCTCCTCGTTCTGGATGCCGACGTCCCGCATGTCGACCTGGCTCGGGTCGAGAGTCTTCTTCCGCTTGCGCCGGAACAGGCTGATCTCCCCCACCCGGACGTGCAGCCGCAGCCACTCGGGGAGGTCGCCGAGCCGCAGGTCCGGCAGCCGGGCCGGGTTCGTGGCGAACGTCCAGGCCTGCATCTCCCCGTCGTCGTCCAACTGGGCGGCGACCGCCGCCATCCGCTCGACGACATCGGCCACGACGCCCTTGGTGTACAGGAAGGACATGGAGCCGGAGGCGTCGAGGACCAGGATGACGCGCGCGGTGACCTCGCTCGCCCCGTGCTTGCGCAGGCTGACCGCGACCTGTTCCTTACGCAGGGACAGCCGCTTGCGCATGTCGACGGGCAGCCGCTCCTCCCCCTTGGTGAGGCGGGGGGCGCCGGACAAGGGCGGTGAGGCGGGGGCGGGGGGCGCCGGGGCGACAGGCGGGGACGGCGGGGGTGTCACGGCCGCCGGCCGGGCGCCGGGCGGTGTCGCGGCGGCGGGGGGCGGCGGCGTGACAGGCGAGGGCGGCGGTGTCGCGGCGGCGGGCGGCGGGATGACGGGCGAGGGCGGCGGTGTCGCGGCGGTGGCCGACGGGCCGGGCTCGTCGACGGTGATACCGAAGTCCGTGGCCAGTCCGGCCAGCCCGGAGGCGTACCCCTGACCCACGGCACGGAACTTCCACGCGCCCTGCCGCCGGTACAGCTCACCCCCGATGAAGGCGGTCTCGGACCCGGCCGCCATGTCGAAACGGGCCAGTTCGGTGCCGGACGCGGCGTCCAGCAGCCGGAGCACCAGCCCCGGCACCTGCCCGAACGTCCCGCCGTCGGCCGACGCCCCGAGCACGATCCGGTCGACGGCCGGCTCCACCGAGCGCAAATCCGCCTCGACGGTGTCGGTGGCGGCCCCGTCAACGTTCCGCTTCCCCAGGTGCCGTACGGCCCCCGAGGCGTGACGCGGCTGGTTGTAGAAGACGAAGTCCCCGTCGTCCCGCACCCGCCCGGCATCCGTGAGAAGCAGGGCCGACGCGTCGATGTCCGGCACCCCCGGCCCGGCCCCCCAGGCGAGCTCGACGCGCACGACGGGCGCCTCGACGGAGATGTTGGAACCCTTGCTCATCGACCTCGCGACCATGGCCCCAGTCTGCCCACCCTCACCGGAAAGCACGAGCAGACCCACGGCCCCGCTCCGGACGGGGCTTCACGACGATCATCGGAAGACGTCTCGGAAACCCGAGGCAGCCGCCCGGGCTCCAGCCCCTGCCCACCCACCGTCGCGCCCACCCGTGACGTCCTACGATGCGTCAGTCCTCCGGAATGTCCGGCTCATCGTGCGACAAGGAAGTCATGCGCCTGTCCAGTCACCTCAGCAAGGCCGCCGTGGGCGCGGCGGCAATGGCTCTCCTCACCGGGTGCACGGGGGACCAGGACGCGGGCGGAGCCGTGGCACAAGCTCCGGAGAGGCCGGCCTCCTGGACCGATCTGCCGGTGCGTGCCGGTGCACGGAACATCGTGCACCGGGACACCGACGAGGTCCGGATCACGGTCAAGAGCCTGGTGCGGGGCTCGGAGGAGGACATGCGCGGGGCACGCGTGGACGAGGAACTGAAGGGCAAGGTCCCTCACTACGTCACCTTCGAGGTCACCAACACCGGCCGGCGGACGATTCCGCACGCCTACATGGTGGACAGCAACTTCTCCCTCAACGGCACCGACTGGGAGCACGGGGAGGAGGTCAGAATCAGCGGCGGCAGACCCGGTGGGGTCGACCTGCCGTGCGCGGACACCGCGCCGAGGACGCTGGCGCCCGGCGCCTCGTTCGAGTCCTGCTTGACCTTCGTGCTGCCCGAGGGGGTCGGCGTGCTGTCCCTGACCCACTACGCCGGCGGTTACCACGACGAGGGCGGCTCGGTCGCCGTCTGGCCCGTCGAGGGCGGTCCCGAGGCGGTGTCCGCGAAGCTGGCGGAGCCGGGTGCCGTCCGCCGCGTCCGGCACGATGCCGACGAGGACGGCGTCCTCGAACTTCCCGCCACGCTGGTCTCCGTCCGCCGCGGCGACGCGGCCGACATCGAGGACCTGGACCTGGTCGCCACCGCGAGCGAGCGCCGCGGCGTCCCGTACTACGTGGTGATCACCTACACCAACCCCGGGCCGCACGACCTCTACACCGACCAGGGCAGTCGCGTCCGCCTCCTGACGCGAGGCGGACGGCAGATACCGGGGAAGACCCCCTTCGTCGACGACACCGGCATTCCTGGCTGCCCGTCCGACTGGGTCGCCACGATGGTGCCACCCGGCGACAGCGTGACGGAGTGCACCATCCACCTGGTGACAGGTGAGGGCGACGAACCGTTCGCCGTGGGATTCGACGAGGCGGACCGGCCTGGCCTGGTGACCTGGAGAGCCGACCTCCCACGCTCCCCACGGTGATCGTCGCGAGAGCAGCGCGACCCGTCCGGGCCCGCATCCCGGGACGGAGCGACCCCGCATCTGCGCGGCTCACCGGCGCTCACGCTCATCACGCACCCGACCGTACGAGGCTCACCGTCGCACACCAAGCCGGTTCCCCCACCGTCCGCCCGCCTCTCCTGAGCGGTGCGCACCCCGTGGCGGAGACCGGGTGGCTCCTTTGGAGCAAGGAGCCACCCGGCCGGCGCTCAGTCCGCGATGGGCAGGTAGACCCTGTTCCCGGACTGCGCGAACTCCTTCGACTTCTGCAGCATCCCCTCGGCGATCTCCTCGGCCGTGGCCCCTTCGGCCGCCTCACCGCCGAACCGCTCCGTGATGCTCTGGCTGATCTTCATCGAGCAGAACTTCGGGCCGCACATCGAGCAGAAGTGGGCCGTCTTCGCGGGCTCCGCCGGGAGCGTCTCGTCGTGGAAGGCGCGGGCCGTGTCCGGGTCGAGGGCCAGGTTGAACTGGTCCTCCCACCGGAACTCGAAGCGGGCGTCGGACAGGGCGTCGTCCCACTCCTGGGCGCCCGGATGACCCTTCGCGAGGTCGGCGGCATGAGCCGCGATCTTGTACGTGATCACGCCGGTCTTGACGTCGTCCCGGTTGGGCAGGCCCAGGTGTTCCTTGGGCGTGACGTAGCAGAGCATGGCCGTGCCCCACCAGGCGATCATCGCCGCGCCGATGCCCGAGGTGATGTGGTCGTACGCGGGCGCGACATCCGTCGTGAGCGGGCCGAGCGTGTAAAACGGGGCCTCCTCGCAGATCTCCTGCTGGAGGTCGATGTTCTCCTTGATCTTGTGCATCGGGACATGTCCGGGACCCTCGATCATCGTCTGGACGTCGAAGCTCTTCGCGATCCTGTTGAGCTCCCCGAGCGTGCGCAGCTCCGCGAACTGCGCCTCGTCGTTGGCGTCCGCGATCGACCCGGGCCGCAGGCCGTCGCCGAGCGAGTAGGTGACGTCGTACGCCGCGAGGATCTCGCAGAGCTCCTCGAAGTTCTCGTACAGGAACGACTCCTTGTGGTGCGCCAGGCACCACGCGGCCATGATCGAGCCGCCGCGCGAGACGATGCCGGTCTTGCGGTTCGCGGTGAGCGGGACGTACGCCAGGCGGACGCCCGCGTGGACCGTCATGTAGTCCACGCCCTGTTCCGCCTGTTCGATGACCGTGTCCTTGTAGATCTCCCAGGTCAGCTCCTCGGCCTTGCCGTCGACCTTCTCCAGCGCCTGGTAGAGCGGCACGGTGCCGATGGGGACGGGGGAGTTGCGCAGCACCCACTCGCGGGTGGTGTGAATGTTGCGGCCGGTGGAGAGGTCCATGACCGTGTCGGCGCCCCAGCGGGTCGCCCACGTCATTTTCTCCACCTCCTCCTCGATGGAGGAGGTCACCGCCGAGTTGCCGATGTTGGCGTTGACCTTCACCAGGAACCGCTTGCCGATGATCATCGGCTCCGTCTCCGGATGGTTGACGTTGGCCGGCAGCACCGCGCGGCCCGCCGCGATCTCCTCGCGGACCACCTCGGGAGAGACGTTCTCCCGGATCGCCACGAACTCCATCTCGGGCGTGATCTCACCACGGCGCGCGTACGTCAGCTGCGTGACCGCACGCCCCTCGCGACCCCGGCGCGGCTGACGCGGCCGACCGGGGAAGACGGCGTCGAGGTTGCGCAGGCCCCCGCGCGGCGAGGTGTGCTTGATTCCGTCGTCCTCGGGACGGACGGGACGGCCCGCGTACTCCTCCGTGTCACCGCGGGTGATGATCCAGTTCTCGCGCAGCGGGGCCAGTCCCCGGCGGACGTCGGTGTCGACGAGCGGATCGGTGTACGGGCCGGACGTGTCGTACAGCGTGACCGAACGCCCGTTGGTCAGGTGCACCTGACGGACCGGCACCCGCAGGTCGGGGCGGCTGCCCTCGACGTACGCCTTGTGCCAGCCGATGGACTTCCCGGCCTCCGTGGCCTCCGACGTCTCCGTCGGGTTCTGCGTGGAGGCAGGCGTGCGTGCGTCCTTGTTGGTCATGAGACCTACTCCCTACGCCGGCATTACCCGGTAACAGGTTCGGCGGTCGACGCAGCGGATTCCGTCTGCTGACGTTCCGTGTGAAACATCACTCGAAGTCGGTGATGTTTCACGTGGAACATCGCTGGGACGGAGGTCAGCGCCCTCTCAGCCCGGTGCTCCGAGCTCCCGCGTGTACAAAAGGTGCCTCCACGCTAGCGTCCTTTCTGGCGCGGTGAACAGAGGGCACCCTTCCTTCTTGCGATGATCGGGCGGTGACCTCGAACTCTCCGCCCCCGTATCCGCCGTCCGAGCCTCCGCACGGCGCCGACGCCCGCTCCGGGCACGTGCACGGCCCCGGCCCGGGGCATGTGGGCGCGCACGAACACACGGGTTCACACCGACGCCTGGACACACACGGCCACACCACGGGCCGCGGTCACGAGGGCGCGCAGGAGCCTACGGCCGGGACCCGGACCACCTCACACGGGCACAGTCACAGCCACGGACCTGCGGCGCCCGTCTCCCGGCACCTGCGCAAAGTCATCGCGGCGATCCTCATCCCCTTCGCCGGGGCCGTGCTGGTCGGGCTGGCCGTGTTGTGGCCGGGCGGTGCCCCGGCCCACGAGCGCACCGGGGTCGGCTTCGACCGGCAGACGCACGAGGCCACGGTCACCGAGGTCGTACCCGTGAACTGCGCGTCCGCCAATCCCTCGGCGGGCGTCCCGACCGGTGACACCTCCACGGCCGAGGGTTCCTCGGCCGAACAGCGGGCGAAGGGCACCTGCAAAAAGGCGACGATCCGGGTCGACACCGGCAAGGACAAGGGCCGCACGTTCAGCGAGCTCGTACAGCCGGACCAGTCCCGGCAGTTGAGCGAGGGCCAGGAGGTCGTGGTCGCCTACGAGCCCTCGGCGCCGGAGGACCTGCAGTACTCGGTCGCCGATGTGAACCGCCGCTTCCCGCTGGCGCTGCTGGCCGGCATCTTCGCGCTCGCCGTCGTGGCCGTGGGCCGGCTGCGGGGCGTCATGGCGCTGGTCGCGCTGGCGGTCAGCTTCCTGGTACTCAACTTCTTCATCCTGCCGGCCATCCTGGAGGGCTCGAACCCACTGGTCGTGGCGGTGGTGGGGGCGAGCCTGATCATGCTGCTCGCCCTGTACCTCTGCCACGGGCTGTCCGCCCGCACCTCGGTGGCGGTGCTCGGCACCCTCGTCTCGCTGCTCCTGATCGGCGTTCTGGGGTCGGTGTTCATCGGCTGGTCGGCGCTGACCGGCAACACCGACGACAACACCGGTCTGATCCACGGCCTCTACCCGGGTATCGACATGAGCGGTCTGCTGCTCGCGGGCGTCATCATCGGGTCGCTCGGTGTCCTCGACGACGTGACCGTCACCCAGACGTCCGCGGTCTGGGAGCTGCACGAGGCCAACCCGGCGATGGGACGCCGCGCGCTGTACCGCGCGGGCATCCGCATCGGCCGCGACCACATCGCCTCCGTGGTCAACACGCTGGTCCTCGCGTACGCGGGCGCCGCGCTGCCGCTGCTGCTGCTGTTCTCGGTCGCACAGAGCAGCATGGGGACGGTCGCCAACAGCGAACTGGTCGCGGAGGAGATCGTGCGGACCCTGATCGGCTCGATCGGCCTGGTCGCCTCGGTGCCCGTCACCACGGCCCTGGCCGCGCTGGTCGTCTCTGCCGACCGCACGGCGGACCGGGCCCCGGTGCCCGGGCAGGCCGGGAGCCACGAGCAGCCGGTGGGACACGCGCCGGAGCCCGGACCGGCAGCGGCACGCGGCGGACGCGGCCGGCGCCGCAAACGCTGACGTACGGTCCCGCTCGCGGGCGGAGGACCCGGGCCGCAGCGCTGAAGCGTTACGCCACCCCGACCCACCCGATCGGCGCAACGTTCAGCCGGCGCTCTGCTCCGCGAGGATCCGGTCCAGCGCGTCGTCGAGGTGTGCGTCGAAGTCGGCGAGCGCCCCTTCCTGCCCCAGCGGCACCAGCTTGTCGGTGCGGTCGAGGAAGGCCACGAGCGGTGCCGTGGAGGAGCGGAACAGCGCCTGGTCGCTGCCCACCTGGAGCCGGATCAGCACCTCGCCCAGGGTGTCGGGGTCGACCGGCGCGACCCGCACATCGCCCTCGCCGCAGGGCCTGCCCACGCCGTCGACCAGCAGTTCCCGCCCGAACGCCCACGTCACGGGAGCGTCGCCGGGCAGATGGAAGGTCAGCCGCACCGCGTAGGGATCGCAGGTGTCATAACGCAGCTCCACCGGAATGCGGAAGGAAAGCTCTTCCGACACGAGAAAGCTCATCATGACCTCTGCCTGTACGGATTCGCGCATCGCCTACCCCGTCATTCGCCGCGGACTGGCCGGGCATGGACCCTGACACTAGAGGGAATCTTGCTGAACGTACACAGCAGATCACAAGGAGTGAGTTTTCAGATACTGATAGACAGCGCGAGCGACCCGAGCAGACGGCGCATCTCGGACCGCAACTGCTGGACCGCGGGAGCGAGGCGGTCGGCCTGGTGCGCGGGCAGGGAGATGGCCACGGACGCCGCCATGGTGCCGATCGTGAGGGGGATCGCCGCACACACCGTCCCGAGCGCGTACTCCTGACGCTCGGTCACCAGATCGGTCCCCTCGGACCGTTCGAGACGCCGGAGCAGGCTGTGGGAGTCGCGCACGGTGTACGGGGTGACCGGCCGCACGGGGTAACGGTCGAGGTGGTCACGCCGGGCCCCCTCGTCGAGCTGCGCCAGCAGACACTGGCCGAGGGCGTGGGCGTGGCCGGTCTCGCGGAAGTCGGCCCACTCCTCGACGGCGGGATTGCCCGGGGTGTCGGCGACGCCGACCACACCGATCTCACCGTCGCGGTACACCGCGTAGTACACGGGGACACCCACCACGTCCCGCCAGCGGGCGAGGGTGTCGGTGACCGTGCTGCGACGTTTCTGCTGTGCTCCGCTGCTGCTCAACCGCTCGGTGGCCTCCCCCAGGAAGAACAGCCCCCGGTCGCGGCGCAGATAGCCCTCGTGCACCAGGGTGCGCAACAGGTGATAGGTCGTGGGAAGGGCAAGCCCGGTCTCCCGGGCGAGCTGTTTGGCCGGTGCCCCGTGCTCGTGCCCGGCGACGGTCTCCAGCAGGCGCATGGCGCGCTGGACCGAACCGATGAGGGTCGCGCCGGGGGACGCGGGAGGCGCCGGCGATCGCGGCTGCGCGGGAACCGCGGTCCTCTGTGCGGAGGCGGTGCCAGTCGTGGCCAAGGGTCACTCCCGTAACGCGAGGGGGCAGCCCGTGCGGGGAACACGGGTGGTGGGGTCGCCGCTCGCGGGGACCGGCCCCGCGTCGAGTTCCGGACTCTAACGGCCCGTCACCGCACGCAGGAGGCCCTGTGCAGAAACTTCCCCCACCCGAGGGAACCGGCGCTTCCCGTTACCGCCTCGCCGGTTCCCGCCGGATCACCAGTCGCCGCGCGACGAGGAGCTCGTCGTGAACTTCCGCACGACGTAGATCAGTCCGCCGATCAGGGCGACGAACACCAGCGCCTTGAAGAGCAGGCCGATCACGAAGCCGACCACGCTCGCTATCAGTCCGCCGAACACCACCAGGGCGATGACCGGCACCGCGATCCACTTCACCCACCACGGCAGTCCCGTGAAGATCTCTCGCATCGCCCTCGTCCTTACCTCTCCGCCCGCCACGTGCCGGGTCGTGTCGATGATGTCCTGCACTCGATGCTAGGGCGGACAGGGGCCCGGCGGGGGCTTCGGATCCCTTGTCCTCCCCTGACCCGTCCCCTAGGGAACCCGGAGACCGCGCCTCAGCTCTCCGGGGGAGAGAAGACCACCAGGACCCGCAGGTCCTCACTGATGTGGTGGAACTTGTGCGGCACCCCGGCGGGCACGTACACGACGCTGCCACGCGCCACCTGCGTGGTCTCCGTGCCCACGGTGATCGCGGCACGGCCGCTGGCCACGAAGTACACCTCGTCCTGACCGTGCGGCTGCTGGGGGTCCTGGGCGCCGGCGTCCAGGGCGTAGAGGCCGACCGACATGTTCCGTTCGCGCAGGAACTGGAGGTACGCCCCGTCGTTCGCGGCGCGTTCCGCTTCCAGTTCGTCCAGCCGGAATTCCTTCATCTCCTGGTCCCGCCCTGCCCTCACTGCCCGATCCGGATGCTGTCTGCCACGATCAGACACATGAAGAATTTCCTAGTCAAGACGATCGCCAACGCGGGAGCCCTCGCCGTCGCGGTCTGGCTGCTCGACAAGATCACCCTGACCGGGGACAGCACGGGCAGGGAGATAGGCACCCTGCTCCTGGTCGCGTTGATCTTCGGCGTGGTGAACTTCCTGGTCAAGCCGGTGGTCAAGCTGCTGAGCCTGCCCCTGCTCATCCTGACCCTGGGCCTGTTCACCCTGGTGGTGAACGCCCTGATGCTGCTGCTCACCTCCTGGCTGGCCGACCAGCTCGACCTGAGCTTCCACGTGGAGGGCTTCTGGACGGCCGTCCTGGGCGGTCTCATCATCTCCGTGGTCTCCTGGGCACTGAACGTCGTCCTGCCCGACGGGGACTGAACACCATGACCTACCGCGTCTGCTTCGTCTGCACCGGCAACATCTGCCGCTCGCCGATGGCCGAATCCGTCTTCCGCGCGCGCGTCGCCGAAGCTGGGCTCGGCGACCGGGTCGAGGTCGACAGCGCCGGTACGGGCGGCTGGCACGAGGGCGAGGGCGCGGACCCCCGCACCGTCGCCGTGCTGCGGGACAACGGCTACGGGGCGGGACACACGGCCCGGCAGTTCGACCCCTCGTGGTTCGCCCGCCTCGACCTCGTCGTCGCCCTGGACGCCGGTCACCTCAGGGCACTGCGTCGTCTCGCCCCCACGGAGCGGGACGCGGCCAAGGTGCGGCTGCTGCGGTCGTACGACCCCGGGGCCGGCGACGACCTCGACGTGCCGGACCCCTACTACGGGGACCGGGAGGGTTTCGAGCAGTGTCTTGAGATGGTGGAGGAGGCGAGCGACGGACTGCTCGCCGCGGTTCGCGAACAGGTGGAAGGACGGGCGGCATGAGCGACGCGACGAGGGGCACGACCGACGGGCCGGGTGACGGCACCCGTGCGGTGCGCGCCGGGCTGCCCGAGCCGGTCAAGCACGAGCCGACCCTGCCCGGTCCGGTGTTCGCCGCCCACTTCCACCTCCCCGGCGACCCCACCGGCCCGTACACCTACGGCAGGGACGAGAACCCGACGTGGACCCTGCTGGAACGGGCCATCGGCGAGCTGGAGGCCCCCGGACAGGACGACGTCGAGGCGCTGGTGTTCGCCTCCGGCATGGCCGCCATCTCCGCTGTGCTCTTCTCCCATCTGAGCGCAGGGGACGCGGTCGTCCTGCCGGACGACGGCTACCAGGCGCTGCCGCTGGCGCGCGCCCAGCTGGAGGCGTACGGCATCGAGGTGCGCACCGCGCCGACCGGTGGCGACGCGCAGCTGGAGGTCCTCGACGGCGCGAAGCTGCTGTGGATCGAGACGCCCTCGAACCCCGGCCTCGACGTGTGCGACGTGCGACGGCTCGCCGACGCGGCCCACGCGCAGGGGGCTCTCGTGGCTGTCGACAACACCCTGGCGACGCCGCTCGGCCAACGCCCGCTGGAGCTCGGCGCGGACTTCGCGGTGGCCAGCGGCACCAAGCAGCTGACCGGCCACGGCGACGTGCTCCTCGGGTACGTCACCGGCCGCGATGCCGGGGCGATGGCCGCGGTACGGCGGTGGCGCAAGATCGTCGGCGCCATTCCAGGCCCCATGGAGGCCTGGCTCGCGCACCGCTCGATCGCCACGCTGCAGCTGCGCGTGGACCGGCAGAACGCCACCGCGCTGACACTCGCCGAGGCCCTGCGGGAGCGGCCGGAGATCACAGGGCTGCGCTACCCGGGGCTGCCCGACGACCCGTCGCACAAGATCGCGTCCCAGCAGATGCGCCGCTACGGGTGCGTGGTGTCCTTCACGCTGCCCTCACGCGCGCGGGCGGACCGTTTTCTCGACGCCCTGCGGCTCGTGGACGACGCGACGAGCTTCGGCGGTGTGCGGTCCACGGCGGAGCGGCGCGGCCGCTGGGGCGGGGACGCGGTGCCGGAGGGCTTCGTACGCTTCTCCGTGGGCGCCGAGGATCCGGAGGACCTGGTGGCTGACGTGCTGAGGGCACTGGACCAGACCGCCGGCTGACACATTCCACCCGTCGGATTCCGGACATCCGGCACCGGACTGCGGACGGTCCGAGCCTCCCCCCTCGTGGCTCGGACCGTCCTCGGTTCTGCGCGCGAAGAACCGCGCGACCAAGGCTAGTTGACTCAGTGTCAGTGTCCAATCACAGTAGCGACAGCGACCTATCGACATATTTATAGTTGGCGCCGTCCGATCCGCGGCGGGGGCCGACGAGGGAGGGGGCGTGCCGTGGATCTGGCTCTGCTGCGGACCTTCGTGACCGTGCACCGGGCCGGTTCCTTCACGCGCGCGGCCGCCCTGCTGGGCCTTTCCCAGCCGGCCGTCACCTCACAGATCAGAACGCTGGAGCGGCAGGTCGGCCGCCCGCTGTTCCTGCGCCAGTCGCGCGGGGTGACGCCGACGACGATCGGCGACGAACTCGCCCACAAGGCGGCACCGCATCTGGACGCCCTGGTGGAGATAGCCGAGTCCGGGCTCGAGGAGGACTCATCCTTACGCTCCCTGCATCTCGCCGGTCCCCCCGAGTTCACTGCGGAGCGGGCGCTGCCCGCGCTCACGGAGCTGACCGGTGAGGACGGCCAGAGCTTCGCCCTGCGTGCCTCCTTCGGCACCGCCGAGGAGGTACTCGAAGGGCTCGCCGCCGGGCACCATGATCTGGCCATCAGCACCGTCCGGCCGCGCGGCGCCCTGCTCTCGGCCACCGCGCTCTGCGACGAGGAGCACGTCCTGGTCGCCGCGCCCCGCTGGGCCGAGCAGATCGCACCCGGCACGCTCCGCCGGTCCGATCCGTCCGTCCTGGAACGGATCCCGGTCCTGGAGGTGCACGAGTCGCTCCCCTTCGTCGTCCGCTACTGGGCCTCCGTGTTCGACTCCCGCCCGGTCAGTCCGGGCACGGTCGTCGTCCCGGACCTGCGAGCGGTGCTGGCCTGCGCCGCGGCGGGTGCTGGTCTCGCGGTGCTGCCCCGCTATCTCTGCGCGGGCGCCCTGGAACGCGGTGAGGTCGTGGCCCTGCACGAACCCGCGGTGCCACCGCTGCGCACCTATTTCCTGACCGTCCGTACCGGCACGCTGGCGATGCCGCACATCGCTCGGGCCCACGAGTGGCTGGAGCGGGCAGCCGCCCGCTGGTGCTGACCGGTTCCCGGAAAGCCTGTCCTCGCGGCATCCGGGCCGAGGGTAGGTCGCGCGATGTTTCACGTGGAACCAGCCGGGCCACATTTCCCCCATGACCGTCCGACCCGTGGTCAAGCGCACCGCCCGAGCCGTTCTGCTGGACGGCGAGCATTTGATCCTGATCAAGCGCACCAAACCCGGCGTGGATCCCTACTGGGTGACTCCCGGCGGCGGGGTCGAGCCGGAGGACCCGACCGTGGTCCACGCCCTGCACCGAGAGGTGTACGAGGAACTCGGCGCAAAAATCGCCGACGTGGTCCCGTGCTTCGTGGACACCGTGGAGCACATCGGTGAGGACGCCGACACCACCGGGGTGAAGGTGCAGCACTTCTTCGTGTGCCGCCTGGAATCCATGGACCCGTCCCTGCGGCACGGTCCGGAGGTCGAGGAACCCGCCGGTGAGTACGAGATCGTCCGGGTGCCGTTCACCCGGGTCGGCATCGCCTCCGTCCACCTCGTACCGCTGTCCCTGCGGCACTACCTGGACGGCAACATCGAGGGCGTCCGCGCCCTGCACGCCTCCGACCTGGGCTGATCCCCCTGCTGGACGGTATGGCCAAAAGCTCGTACGCATCTGCGGAAACAGGTGGACGCCGAAGGCCCCGGTCGGACAGCCTGACCTGCGTGCCGACACCTTCTCTCGACTCCCTGCCCATCCGTCGTCTGACGCTTCGCGATCTCACCGCCTGCGCCGACCTGTCCGAGGACCGGAGGTGGCCCCGGGAGGAGCACAAATGGGGTCTCCTCCTCGCGGCTGCGAAGGGCTACGGCATCGACGCTCCCGACGGTGGTCTGGCGGCCGCCTGCGTCGTCACCGAGTACGGACCACGCGAACAGCCCTCCCTTGCGGCCATCGGCATGGTCCTCGTCGCGGAGCGGCACTCCCGTCAGGGCATCGGACGCCGGCTGATGCGTCACGTCGTCGCGGAGGCGGGCACCACTCCCCTCACCCTGTACGCCACGCCCCTCGGCCGGCCCCTCTACGAGGAGCTCGGGTTCAAGGTCACCGGGCGGGCCGAGATGCTGCGCGGCCGCTTCGTCCCCGGGAGCCGGACGGACATCCGGACCCGCACCGCCACCGCGGACGACCTGCCGGGGATTCTGCGGCTCGACGAGGAGGTCTTCGGGGCGGACCGGACGCACATCGTGACCCGTCTGCCCGCCTTCGCGGACCAGCTACGCGTGGCCGAGGACGACGGACGGCTGATCGGTTACGCGGCTGCGTGGCCCAACATGGACACCCATGTCGTGGGTCCGCTCATCGCCCGGGACACCGCGACGGCCCAGGCACTCATCGCCTCCCTCGCCGCCCACACCAACCGGCCCCTGCGCACCGACATCGACGTGCGTCACGAAGAGCTGCTGGGCTGGGCGAAGGACCACGGGCTGTCGACGGTCGCGCATAACGCGGTCATGACGTACGGGATCACGGAGCTGCCGGGGGACTGGAGCAGGTCGTTCGCCCCGGTGACGGTCGCAGCGGGCTGACGGTCCGCGGACAGGGACGACGCCGGTCCCGGAGGCCGGGACCGGCGTCGCCAGCTGTGCCGTGCGTGGCGTGCCGTCAGGCGAGGGCCTGCACCGCGGTGGTGGCGACGCCGTGGTCCTGCTCCGGGGAGCCGCCGCCGACTCCGATGGAGCCGATCAGCCGGCCGTCACGCCGCACGGGCACGCCCCCGGCGATGAACAGCAGGGGCCGGTCCAGCGCGGTGGGCAGCGTGTGGAAGAGGCCACCGGGCTGTACGGCGTCCACCAGGTCGGCGGTGGGCGCGTCCAGCTGCAGTGCGGTGTAGGCCTTGCGGGTGCTGGTCTCGCCCGAGATCAGCACGGCCCGGTCGTCCCGGCGGAACGCGAGCAGGTGCCCGCCGGCGTCGAGGACGGTGACGCTGACGGTGATGCCGGCCGCTTCGGCGGCCTTGACCGCGGCGGTGACGAGGGCTTCGGCGTCGGCGGTGGCGAGCGGGGCGACTGCGGTGGTGCTCATGAGGTGGTTCTCCTAGCGGTACGAGGGATGTCCGTCGTCAGTCGGCACGGACGTGCCGTGACGGACGAGGGGATCGATGGTGTGCGGAGAGGGCGTTGGGAGCGCGGGGACGGCCCTGGCCCCGCGCCCGGAGGTTCCGGAGTTCAGTGCGTGGTGACGGTCGGGCGGTCGGCAGGCGACATGCCGGCGGCCGGCGTGCCGGCAGTGGTGTCGCGGCGTTCGAGGACTGCTGAGAGGACGGCGAGCGCCAGGGCGGCCGCGGCGAGAACGGCGCCGACCCAGTTGGGCGCGGTGTAGCCGAGGCCGACCGCGATCACGAGTCCGCCCAGCCAGGCGGACAGCGCGTTGCCGAGGTTGAAGGCGCCGATGTTGACGGCGGACGCCAGGGTGGGGGCGCCGTGCGCGTGGTCCAGGACCCGCTTCTGCAGCGGTGGGACCGTGGCGAAGCCGAGAGCGCCGACCAGGGCGATGGTGACGGCGGCGGCGACCTTGTTGTGGGCGGTCACGGTGAAGAGCGCCAGGACGACGGCGAGGGCCCCGAGGGACACGTACAGCATGGGCATCAGGGCGCGGTCGGCGTACCTGCCGCCGACGAGGTTGCCGCCGACCATGCCGAGGCCGAACAGGACGAGCAGCCAGGTGACGGAGCCGTCGGCGAAGCCCGTGACGTGCGTCATCATCGGCGCGATGTAGGTGATGGCCGCGAAGACGCCGCCGAAGCCGAGCACGGTCATCGCCATGGCGAGCAGGACCTGCACGTTCTTCAGGGCGGCCAGCTCGTGGCGCAGCCGCACGCCCTCGGGCTTGGGCATGTCGGGGACGAGCTTGGCGACACCGGCCAGGCCCACCACGCCTAGGGCGGCGACCAGGCCGAAGGTGACGCGCCAGCCGACGGACTGGCCGACGAAGGTGCCCAGCGGGACGCCGAGCACGTTGGCGACGGTGAGGCCGGTGAACATCATGGCAATGGCGCCGGCCCGCTTGTGGGGGGCGACCAGGTCGGCGGCCACCACGGAGCCGATGCCGAAGAAGGCGCCGTGGGCCAGCGAGGAGACCACCCGTCCGGCCAGCATGAGGCCGAAGGTGGGGGCCAGCGCCGAGAGCAGGTTCCCGACGACGAACAGGCCCATCAGCAGCATCAGCATGCGCTTGCGGGAGATCTTGGTGCCGAGCACGGTCATCAGGGGAGCGCCGAGCATGACGCCCAGGGCGTAGCCGGTCACCAGATAACCGGCGGTAGGGATCGAGACACCGAAGTCGCCCGAGACCTCGGGCAACAAGCCCATGATCACGAACTCCGTGGTGCCGATCCCGAAGGCCCCGATCGCGAGGGCCAGGAGCGCGAGAGGCATGAGGGACAGACCTTCCAGAGATTGCAGGAGCGCTTAGCGAGCTCTGACAATAATTGCAGACGCGGGATACTTGCAAGCGCGGGATATTGCGACTGTGCTCTACCCTGGTGACAAAAGCTCGTGGACGGAGGAGTCACCCCATGACAGCCACGGATCCCGCGCTCACCGCCCTCTCCCAGGGCTGGTGCGCTCTCTCGCTGCTGCACGGGAGGATCGAGGCCCACATCGAGCGCGCACTCCAGGCCCGGCACGACCTGAGCGTGCGGGAGTACTCGCTGCTCGACGTACTGAGCCGGCAGCACTCCGGTGAGGGAGGCCACCTGCAGATGAAGCAGGTCGCCGACGCGGTCGTGCTCAGCCAGAGCGCCACCACCCGCCTGGTCACCCGGCTCGAGGACCGCGGCCTGCTGGAGCGCTACCTCTGCCCCACCGACCGGCGCGGGATCTACACCGACGTCACCGAAGCGGGTCTCAAGCTCCTCGAAGAGGCACGGCCCACCAACGACACCGCCTTGCGTGAGGCCCTCGACGAGGCCGCGAAGAACCCCGAGCTGGCTCCTCTGGTCCATGCCGTGGAGACGCTGAAGGCTCCGGTGCCCGCATAGGGTGCCGCCATGGAAGATCTTGAGATACGGGCCGCGACCGCCGACGACATCCCGGCGATCGTCGCCATGCTGGCGGACGACCCACTGGGCGCGCAGCGCGAGTCACCGGACGACCTCTCGCCATACCTGACCGCGATGGAACGGCTGCGAGCTGACCCCCATCAGCATCTGGTCGTCGCGGTCCGGGAGGGCCAGGTCGTCGGGACACTTCAGCTGACGATCATTCCGGGACTGTCCCGGCGCGGATCCACCAGGTCGATCATCGAAGCGGTCCGTGTCCACGCGGACGAGCGGGGCGGGGGCCTGGGCAGCAAGCTGATCGAGTGGGCGATCGACACCTCCCGCCGCGAGGGTTGCCGGCTGGTCCAGCTGACCTCCGACAGCACCCGTACCGATGCGCACCGTTTCTACGAGCGGCTCGGCTTCGCGGCGTCCCACGTGGGCTTCAAGCTGCCCCTGTGAGCCATGAGGCCGTGTTTCACGTGAAACACGGCCCCTTGCCGGTGTTCATCCGAGTTGTCCGTCCGGCCTATCCGATGCCCTGCCACCCCTCAGGGTGCACGCCGCCGGGCACCGGGGCCCCTTCCTCGTACGGCTGCCGGGTGAAGACGAACGACCCCAGGTCGAGATGGCTGACCGTCCCGTCCGCCCGCCGTACGGGCCTCAGGCGCTCCCCGGCGTAGTAGCCCTCGAGCCCCACCCAGGTCTCCTCTCCGTCCGGGCGGAACCGGGAGCGCCTCCCCTTCCCGGAGAGCGGCTCCAGTGCGAGCAGCCCGTCGGCCGACAGCCTCAGCCCGAAGGGGTACGTCCCCCAGTACCACTGCCCGACCAGTTCGAGCGGGGCCGGATCGGCGCCCCGCAACGGTTGCCAGGGAGTGGGGAAGCGCGGTTCCGCCTCGGCGACGATCCGGACCAGGTCCGCGGCGACCGTGAACGGCGCCGGGCCGGAGGTGCAGTTGGCGAGGACCACCGCGCTCACGTCGTCCGCGAGACCCATCGTCAGGCAGGCCAGGAACCCGGGAAGCGATCCGGTGTGCCCGACGAGTGCCCTGCCGTGCTGATGACGCAGCTCCAGACCCAGGCAGTACGCGTAGCCGTCGGCCACGTCCGCCGCCTCGGCCGGTGCCGCCGGCGCCCTCATCTCCCGCACGGACTCGGCGCTCAGCACCCGCTCGTCCCCCGCGGCCAGGAAGGCGGCGAAGCGCGCCAGGTCGTCCGTGGTGGACCACAGCTGCCCGGCGGGGGCCATCACTCCCAGGTCCTCCAGCGGCTCGGGCTGCATCACGTCCGCCCAGGGGTGCACCGCCCAGCCACCGGCATGCGGCGCCTCGGGCAGCACAGTCGTCCGGTGCAGGCCCAACGGCTCGAGCACCTCCCGCCGCAGGACGTCCTCCCACGGCGCACCACGCAACTGGGCGACCAGCGCGCCCAGCAGCGCGTATCCGGGGTTCGAGTAGTGGAAGCGCCGGCCTACGGGGTGCACCACAGGGCGGTCCCCCAGAACGTCCGCGAGTTGAGGGCGCAGCGAGCCAGGGGTTCGCTCCCACCAGGGACCGGGCGTCTCGGCGGCCAGCCCGGCACGGTGTGCCAGCAGGTCGGCGACGCTGACCTCACCCACCCCCGTACCCGGCAAATGCTTCTCCAGGGGGTCGGCGAGGTCGAGCAGCCCCTCGTCCCGAAGCCGGAGCACCAGGACGGCGGTGAAGGTCTTGGTGATCGAGCCGATCCGGTACTGGACGTTGCCGTCCGGGACTTCTCCCTCCACCGAGGTCCGGGCCCCGCTCCACACGGTCTTCCCACCCCGCACCACCGCTGCCACGAGCGACGGCGCCCGTCCTTCGCTCTGCGCGAGGGCGATCCGGTGCAGCAGGGCCCGCCGGGTACCGGGCAGCAGTTCTTCCTCAGGTGACGTCATGCCACCAGTTCAGCAGGAACCAAGGTCACGTGCGGCTCCCCGCGCAGTCAGCGAAACAGGACAACCGAACAGGGCCCCGGGGAGCGGGTGCTTTGCGATGCTTGGCGCCGGATCCGGGGGCTCCGAACGATGGCCCGAAGACGTCCAGGGCCTCGCCGTGGTCCCCTACGAGTCGACGCACCCAGAGGATGAAGGAGAACGAATTGGAGCCGTCAGAACTCCGCCGAGCTGTGGCGGCAGGACGGGCAACCGCTGCGGATCTGGGCCTACCGGTCGACGATGCCGTCGTCATCCACAACTCGGACCGCATCGCACTGCGCCTGACGCCCTGTGACGTCCTCGCCCGGGTCGCACCCTCGGGACATCTGGCGGACTCCGCGTTCGAAGTGGAGGTCGCTCGCCGCCTCGCCGACGTCGACGCACCGGTGGCCGAACTCGATCCTCGGGTCGAGCCCCGGGTGTACGTCCGCGACGCCTTCGCCGTCTCGCTCTGGACCTACTTCGCGCCTGTGGGACCGGAGATCGCGCCGGCCGCCTATGCGGACGTACTCGAGCGGCACCATGCCGCCTTGCGCCAGGTCGATCTGGACGCACCGCACTTCACCGATCGAGTGGCCGCGGCGCTGAGAGAGGTGACCGACCGGGAACGGTCCCCCGAGCTGTCCGACTCCGACCGGGGTTTCCTCAGCGACACACTCGGTGGACTGGGTTCCTCGATCAGCGGCGACAAGGCAGGCGACCAGCTGCTGCACGGCGAGGCGCATCCGGGCAACCTCCTCAACACGAGGCGGGGGCCGCTCCTCGTGGACCTCGCCACATGCTGCCGCGGACCGATCGAGTGGGACCTCGCCCATGCCCCCGAAGAGGTCGGAGAGCACTACGCGGGCGCCGACCACGCCCTGATCGCACGCTGCCGCGCCCTGAACTGGGCACTCTTCTCGGCCTGGCGCTGGCGCCAGGCCGACCAGATGCCCGACCGGGCCCACTGGAGGGTGGAGGGCCTCCACCGCGTTCGTGCCGCACTCGATCGCTGCGAGGGCTGAACCGAAGGCGGAGGGCTTCTGAGACCTGGTCCGCAACGACGTGGGCGGTGACCGCTCAGGTCTGCGCCATGTCGACGAAGCGGGAGTAGTGGCCCTGGAAGGCGACCGTGATGGTGGCCGTCGGACCGTTTCGGTGCTTGGCCACGATCAGGTCGGCCTCGCCCGCGCGCGGGGACTCCTTCTCGTAGGCGTCCTCGCGGTGCAGCAGGATGACCATGTCGGCGTCCTGCTCGATGGATCCCGACTCACGCAGGTCGGAGACCATCGGCTTCTTGTCGGTGCGCTGTTCGGGACCACGGTTCAGCTGGGACAGCGCGATGACCGGGATCTCCAGCTCCTTGGCGAGCAGCTTGAGGTTACGGGACATGTCCGACACCTCCTGCTGCCGGCTCTCGGCCCGCTTGGAGCCGCCGGACTGCATCAGCTGGAGGTAGTCGATGACGACCAGCTTCAGGTCGTTGCGCTGCTTGAGGCGCCGGCACTTGGCGCGGATCTCCATCATCGACAGGTTGGGCGAGTCGTCGATGTAGAGCGGTGCTGCGGAGACATCGGGCATCCGGCGGGCCAGACGGGTCCAGTCCTCGTCGGTCATCGTGCCGGACCGCATGTGGTGCAGGGCGACACGGGCCTCCGCGGACAGCAGACGCATCGCGATCTCGTTGCGGCCCATCTCGAGGGAGAAGATGACGCTGGGCAGGTTGTTCTTGATGGACGCGGCCCGCGCGAAGTCCAGGGCCAGCGTCGACTTGCCCATCGCGGGACGCGCGGCGATGACGATCATCTGACCGGGATGCAGACCGTTGGTGAGCGAGTCGAAGTCGGTGAAGCCGGTGGGCACGCCCGTCATCTCGCCGCTGCGCGACCCGATCGCCTCGATCTCGTCGAGGGCGCCCTCCATGATGTCGCCGAGCGGCAGGTAGTCCTCGCTGGTGCGCTGCTCGGTGACGGCGTAGATCTCCGCCTGCGCGCGGTTGACGATCTCGTCGACGTCGTCGTCGGCGGCGTATCCCATCTGCGTGATGCGCGTGCCCGCCTCGACCAGGCGCCGCAGGACCGCGCGCTCGTGCACGATCTCCGCGTAGTAGGCGGCGTTGGCCGCCGTGGGCACCGTCTGCACGAGGGTGTGCAGGTACGACGCCCCGCCGACCTTGTTGATCTCGCCGCGCTTGGTCAGCTCCGCGGCGATCGTGATCGGGTCGGCCGGCTCGCCCTTGGCGTAGATGTCGAGGATGGCCGTGTAGACGGTTTCGTGGGCCGGCTTGTAGAAGTCGTGCCCCTTGAGGATTTCCACGACGTCGGCGATGGCGTCCTTGGACAGCAGCATGCCGCCCAGTACCGACTGCTCGGCCTCCAGGTCCTGGGGCGGGACCCTCTCGAACGCGGAGCCCCCGCCGTCCCAGACCCCTCGGGCCTGACCGCGGTCGTGCTGCTCGTCCCGGCCCCGGCCATGGTCGCCCGTGCGACGGGAGGCGGGCAGACGATCACTGGGACCGCTGTCGGCCCACGGGTCGTCCAAGGGCTCGGAAATGCTCACCGAGCCACCTCCTCCCGTCCGCCGGAGCGGATCTCGCCGTGCACCTCAGTTCTACGGCACGGCACTGACAAATAAGGGGCCCAACTCCGCTTGTCACGCGCCGGATTTGTGGCTTTCTCGAAACCGGTGGACGGAGCAGGCGCCGGACCACCGTAGGCCCGTCGGCACCGTCAGCCAATCTGGTTATCCACAGGCCATGTGGACGACCGGCCCAATGCTGTGGAGAACTCTGCGAAACCTGTGCACGAGCCGGTGGACAGCCCTGTGAACAAGCCCGCGATTGGCGTACGAGAAACGTTCTGACCAGCCCTTTTGCCATCCACCGGCTGTGCAGACAAAAAACTTCCTCACGGGGATCAAGATCCGTTCATGAGGTGTACGCAAGCCCACACCCTGAGCCACGACGTAAGGGTCACCGGCAGATTGCATCTCTTACCTGTGGATGATTAGATTGGTGCACATGACACAGGCCCCCGCGCGCCCCAGAGCCGCCCGCCGACAGCACGATCGAGAGATCGTCCTGCTGGCCGTCCCGGCCTTCGGCGCACTCGTCGCCGAGCCGCTGTTCGTGATGGCCGACAGCGCCATCGTCGGCCACCTCGGCACGGCACAGCTCGCCGGGCTCGGGGTCGCGTCAGCCCTCCTGATGACCGCCGTGAGCGTCTTCGTCTTCCTGGCCTACGCCACCACGGCGGCCGTCGCCCGGCGGGTGGGCGCCGGCGACCTTCCGTCCGCCATCCGTCAGGGCATGGACGGCATCTGGCTCGCCCTGCTGCTCGGCGCCGTCGTCATGACCGCCGTCCTCCCCACGGCGCCGGCCCTCGTGGACCTCTTCGGCGCCTCCGAGACGGCAGCCCCGTACGCCACCACGTATCTGCGCATCTCGGCGCTTGGCATCCCGGCCATGCTGATCGTGCTCGCGGCGACCGGTGTGCTCCGCGGACTGCAGAACACCCGGACCCCCCTGTACGTGGCCGTCGCCGGCTTCGTCGCCAACGGCGTCCTCAACGTCGTCCTGGTCTACGGCGCCGGCCTCGGGATCGCCGGCTCGGCCTGGGGCACCGTCATCGCCCAGTGGGGCATGGCGGCCGTATATCTGACCGTGGTCCTGCGTGGGGCACGTCGGCACGGCGCCTCGCTGCGTCCGGACGCCGCCGGCATCAGGGCCTCGGCCCAGGCGGGCGCTCCCCTCCTGGTGCGGACCCTCTCGCTGCGGGCGATCCTGCTGATCGCGACGGCCGTCGCCGCACGCCTCGGTGACACCGATATCGCAGCTCACCAGATCATCCTCTCCCTGTGGAGCCTGCTGGCGTTCGCTCTCGACGCCATCGCCATCGCCGGGCAGGCCATCATCGGGCGCTATCTGGGAGCAGGTGACGCCCAGGGTGCGCGGGACGTCTGCCGTCGCATGGTCGAGTGGGGTGTGGCGGTCGGTGTCGTCCTGGGGGCTCTGGTCGTGCTGGCCCGGCCTCTGTTCCTGCCGTTGTTCACCAGCGATGCTCTGGTGAAGGACGCCGCCCTGCCCGCCCTGGTGATCGTGGCGATCACCCAGCCCATCTGCGGCGTCGTCTTCGTCCTGGACGGCGTCCTGATGGGCGCCGGAGACGGGCGGTACCTGGCCTGGGCGATGCTGGTGACCCTCGCCGTCTTCACCCCGGCCGCCTTGCTGGTCCCCGTCCTCGGCGGCGGCCTCACGGCACTGTGGGTCACGATGATGCTCATGATGGCCGTGCGCATGCTGACCCTGTGGCTGCGTTCCCGCTCCGGCCGCTGGATCGTCACCGGCGCCGCACGCTGACGTTTCACGTGAAACACCGCGCCGGCGTCCCAGCGCACCCATGACATGGGGGCCGCATCCGGATGGATGCGGCCCCCATGCTCACTGCTTCAGCGAGCGCTGCACTCAGGCGGCGACGACCTCAAGGTTGACCTTGGCGGCAACCTCGGGGTGCAGACGCACCGACGTCTCGTGGGCGCCCAGCGTCTTGATCGGCGAGCCGAGCTCGATGCGGCGCTTGTCGACGTCGGGACCACCGGCGGCCTTGATCGCCGAGGCGATGTCGGCCGGGGTGACGGAACCGAAGAGACGACCGGCGTCGCCGGAGCGAACGGCCAGGCGGACCTTGACGCCCTCGAGCTGGGCCTTCACCTGGTTGGCCTGCTCGATGGTCTGGATCTCGTGGATCTTGCGAGCACGACGGATCTGCTCGACGTCCTTCTCGCCGCCCTTGGTCCAACGGATCGCGAGCTTCCGCGGAACCAGGTAGTTGCGAGCGTAACCGTCCTTGACGTCGACGACGTCGCCCGCGGCACCGAGACCGGTGACCTCGTGGGTGAGGATGATCTTCATGAGTCGGTCACCCTTCCCTTATCGCGCGGTGGACGTGTAGGGCAGCAGCGCCATCTCACGGCTGTTCTTGACGGCCGTGGCGACGTCACGCTGGTGCTGCGTGCAGTTGCCGGTCACGCGGCGGGCACGGATCTTGCCGCGGTCGGAAATGAACTTCCGCAGCATGTTCGTGTCCTTGTAGTCCACGTACGTGACCTTGTCCTTGCAGAATGCGCAGACCTTCTTCTTAGGCTTGCGCACAGGCGGCTTCGCCATGGTGTTTCTCCTGTGTGATCAAGAAGTGTGGGTACGGCCCGCCCTAGAAGGGGGGCTCGTCCGAGTAGCCGCCGCTGCCGCCGGAGCCACCGCCCCAGCCACCGCCGCCGCCCTGCTGGCCGCCGGCGGGAGCACCGCCGGTCGCCCACGGGTCGTCGGCGGGCGCGCCGCCGCCCTGCTGGCCGCCACCGGGGCCGCCGCCCCAGCCGCCGCCACCCTGGCCGCCGCCGCCACCGCCGCCGTAACCGCCCTGGCCACCGCGGCCGGTGGTCTTGGTGACCTTGGCCGTGGCGTTACGCAGACTGGCGCCGACTTCCTCGACGTCCAGCTCGTAGACCGTGCGCTTGACGCCCTCACGGTCCTCGTAGGACCGCTGCTTCAGCCGGCCCTGCACGATGACGCGCATGCCTCGCTGGAGCGACTCGGCGACGTTCTCCGCCGCCTGACGCCAGACGGAGCAGGTCAGGAACAGGCTCTCGCCGTCCTTCCACTCGTTCGTCTGACGGTCGAAGGTGCGGGGGGTCGACGCGACACGGAACTTCGCGACGGCCGCACCGGACGGGGTGAAGCGCAGCTCGGGGTCGTCGACAAGATTGCCGACGACCGTGATGACGGTCTCGCCTGCCATGGGGGAACCTCTCGGCGGGTTTGCTGCTGGCTGCTTGTGCTGCTACTCGGATCCCGGGATCAGCTGAGCGGAGAGGCTCAGTGGGTCTCGGGACGGAGGACCTTGGTCCGGAGGACCGACTCGTTCAGGTTCATCTGGCGGTCGAGCTCCTTGACGACCGCAGGCTCGGCCTGCAGGTCGATGACCGAGTAGATGCCCTCGGGCTTCTTCTTGATCTCGTACGAGAGACGACGACGGCCCCAGGTGTCGACCTTCTCGACCTTTCCGCCGCCGTCACGGACGACAGAGAGGAAGTTCTCGATCAGCGGGGAGACAGAGCGCTCCTCGAGATCGGGGTCGAGGATGACCATCACCTCGTAGTGACGCATGTGGAACCCACCTCCTTTGGACTCAGCGGCCACGGTCGTTCCGTGGCAGGAGGGTCGTGATGCGTTGCGCAACGATGTCTGTCAGTAGAACAGCCGCCACTGACAATCGAGCCGGGCGGCGGTCACCGGGCCGGACGGGACGGGCCGTGACCCGGTCCTGCTCCTGCCTGGCTCTGTCCGGACAGACACCGGTGCAGACGCTACAGAGTACCCGCACAGCGGCTTCCGGTTGAAATCCGGCCGTGGGGGCCGTCAATCTGTACACATCGGGTGTGTACGGCGCTACGATGCGCCGCCCATCGCAGGAGGTGCCCATGGCACAGGCATTGCGACCCAACACCGCAGGCGGACTCTTCGCCACGGACGGAAAGCCCCACCCTCTCCAGGACACGCTGCTCGCGGTGACCCTGGTGCTGGGACTCACGTCCTTCATCACGGCGCAGTTCCACCACCTGCACCTGCTCAGTTCCTGGACCGGCCTGGTGGGCATCCTCACCGGTGCGTACGGCCAGTGGATCTCGGTGACCACGCGCGAGCGCTTCGGGCTCATCGTGGGCCTCGGGGCCGCGGGCGTCGGCTTCTTCCTGGGCATGGCGCACGGCGGCCTCTTCGGTGGAGTCGTGGACTGACACCGGCACCACCCGAATCGCACATCGTCGAACGCCCCGGCCGAGGCCCGGCCGGGGCGAAGGTCCCGTGCGCCCAACCGGGCCGCACCCGCGGCGCAGTAGGCTTCGCGCGAGAGCCGGAGCCCCTGAACCCATGGGGACACACCAGCCCGAGGAGCGCCCCGAATGAGCCTGACCCTGAGGACCATCAGTCGCGAGCAGCATCTGGCGTACATCCAGAGCCTGCCGTCGGCGAGCCACATGCAGGTCCCGGCCTGGGCAGACGTCAAGGCGGAATGGCGTGCGGAGAACCTCGGCTGGTTCGACGACCGCACCGGCGAGATGGTCGGTGCCGGTCTGGTCCTCTACCGTCAGCTGCCCAAGATCAAGCGCTACCTCGCCTACCTGCCCGAGGGTCCGGTCATCAACTGGTTCTCGCCGAATCTGCAGGAGTGGATCGAGCCGATGCTCGCCCACCTGAAGCAGCAGGGCGCCTTCTCCGTGAAGATGGGCCCGCCGGTGATCATCCGGCGCTGGGAGGCCGCCACCATCAAGCGCGGCATCCAGGACCAGGACGTCAAGCGCCTGCGTGACCTGGAGGCCGACTTCATCGAGCCTCGCGCCTTCGAGGTCGCGGACAAGCTGCGCCGCATGGGATGGCAGCAGGGTGAGGACGGCGGCGCCGGCTTCGGTGACGTCCAGCCGCGCTACGTCTACCAGGTGCCGCTGGCCAACCGCTCGCTGGAAGAGGTCCACAAGAACTTCAACCAGCTGTGGCGCCGCAACATCAAGAAGGCGGAGAAGGCCGGCGTCGAGGTCGTCCAGGGCGGTTACGAGGACCTGGCCGAGTGGCAGCGGCTGTACGAGATCACGGCCGTGCGCGACCACTTCCGGCCGCGCCCGCTGTCGTACTTCCAGCGCATGTGGACGGCCCTCAACTCCGAGGACCCCAACCGCATGCGGCTGTACTTCGCCCGGCACAACGGCGTGAACCTGTCCGCGGCGACGATGCTGATCGTCGGCGGGCACGTCTGGTACTCCTACGGGGCCTCCGACAACATCGGCCGCGAGGTCCGTCCCTCGAACGCGATGCAGTGGCGGATGCTGCGCGACGCCTACGCGCTGGGCGCCACGGTGTACGACCTGCGCGGCATCTCCGACTCGCTGGACGAGACGGACCACCTCTTCGGGCTGATCCAGTTCAAGGTGGGCACCGGCGGTCAGGCGGCCGAGTACCTCGGCGAGTGGGACTTCCCGCTGAACAAGCTGCTCCACAAGGCGCTCGACATCTACATGTCGCGCCGCTGACCCGCGCTTCCGCGCGGTCTTCGTCTTCGTAGCCCGACGGCTTCGTCGCCTCCCATACCTTTGATACACCGCAGCCACGAGAAAGGTTCCAGGTCCGGCCATGGCGCTCACGCTCTACGTCGACACCGCGCGCTGGCGGGCGCATCACAAGCACGTGCAGGAGCAGTTCCCGGGGCTGGTCCCCGTCTGCAAGGGCAACGGCTACGGCTTCGGCCACGAGCGGCTCGCCGAGGAGGCCACTCGGATGGGCTCGGACGTCCTGGCGGTCGGCACGACGTACGAGGCCGCCCGGATCAAGGACTGGTTCGGCGGTGACCTGCTGGTGCTGACGCCGTACCGCCGCGGTGAGGAGCCGGTGCCGCTGCCCGACCGGGTGATCCGCTCGGTGTCGTCGGTGGACGGCGTGTACGGCCTGGTCGGTGCGCGCGTCGTCATCGAGGTCATGTCCTCGATGAAGCGGCACGGCATCAGCGAGCAGGACCTGCCCCAGCTGCACGCCGCGATAGAGAACGTCCGGCTGGAGGGCTTCGCCATCCACCTCCCGCTGGACCGCACCGACGGCTCCGATGCCGTCGAGGAGGTCATCGGCTGGATGGACCGCCTGCGGGCGGCCCGCCTGCCGCTGCACACAATGTTCGTGAGCCACTTGAAGGCCGACGAGCTCGCGCGTCTCCAGCAGCAGTTCCCGCAGACCCGCTTCCGCGCCCGGATCGGCACCCGGCTCTGGCTGGGGGACCACGAGGCCACCGAGTACCGGGGCGCGGTCCTGGACGTCACGCGCGTCACCAAGGGGGACCGGTTCGGTTACCGCCAGCAGAAGGCCGCGTCCGACGGCTACCTGGTGGTCGTGGCAGGCGGAACGTCCCACGGGGTGGGTCTGGAGGCCCCCAAGGCCCTGCACGGCGTCATGCCGCGTGCCAAGGGCGTGGCCCGCGCGGGCCTCGCGACGGTCAACCGGAACCTCTCGCCGTTCGTGTGGGGCGGCAAGCAGCGCTGGTTCGCCGAGCCGCCGCACATGCAGGTGTCCATCCTGTTCGTGCCGGCCGACGCGCCGGAGCCCAGGGTCGGCGAGGAGCTGGTGGCCCATCTGCGGCACACCACCACGCAGTTCGACCGGCTCGTCGACCGCTGACGACACGCCCGAAGGGCCGTGCAGGCAGTTGCGTGCACGGCCCTTCGGGCGTTCCGGTGGAGGTTCGGCCGGCGGCGGAGTGCCCCGCGCGGAGGCGGTTCGCTCAGAGCGAACCGCCGGTGGCTCCCGTCCGGCCCCAGTCGACCTGAGGACCCTCGAAGTGCGCCGCGTGCCGTGCCGGACGGGCCGCGGGGCCGAGCACGAACACGTCCTCGGTGCCGTCCAGCACGCCACCGGAGGGGTCGTCGTCGCCTGAGCTGCGGACCGGGTCGCGCTCCGGCATCAGGATGTCGCGGACGACCATGACGCACAGGTAGAGCGTCCCCAGCAGGTGCAAGCCGATGGCCCAGTGATAGCCGTCGGTGGGCAGGCCCTTGTGGGCGTCTCCGCTGGTCGTGTACGCGAGGTACATCCAGATGCCCAGGAAGTACGCCACCTCGCAGGCCTGCCAGATCAGGAAGTCCCGCCACTTGGGCCGGGCGAGCGCCGCCAGCGGCACGAGCCACAGCACGTACTGCGGCGAGTAGACCTTGTTGGTGAGGATGAACGCGGCGACGATCAGGAAGGCAAGCTGGGCGAAGCGCGGCCGGCGCGGAGCCGTGAGCGCCAGAGCGGCCACGCCCGCACAGCACAACAGCATCAGCAGCGTCGCGAACGTGTTGACCGTCTCCGTGCTGAGCGGATCGTCGGAGTTCTGCGCCAGGATCAGCCAGAACGACCCGAAGTCGACCCCGCGCTCCTGGCTGAACGTGTAGAACTTCGACCAGCCCTCGAAGGCGAACAGCATCACCGGAACGTTCACGACGAGCCAGGCGACGGCGGCCCCGGCGAGCGCCGTACCGAAGTGCCGCCAGCGGCCCGCGCGCCAGCACAGCATGAGCAGGGGACCGAGCAGCAGCACGGGATACAGCTTGGCGGCCGTGGCAAGGCCCAGCAGGACTCCAAAGGCGAGGGAGCGGCCCCGCGACCACATCAGCATCGCGGCGGCCGTCAGAGCGACCGCCAGCAGGTCCCAGTTGATGGTGGCCGTCAGCGCGAAGGCCGGAGCCAGGGCGACGAGCAGGCCGTCCCAGGGCCGCCGGGCGTGCGTCCGCGTCACGCACACGGCGATGACGGCCGCGCATGCCATCAGCATCCCGGCGTTGACCATCCAGTACCACTGCTCCTGGTCCTGGATGCTGCCGCTGCCGGGAGTGAGCCAGGAGGCCACCTCCATGAACACACCCGTAAGCACCGGGTACTCGAGGTACTTCATGTCCCCGGGGAGCTGGTCGAAGTACGGCACCAGTCCATCGGCGAAGCCACGCCCCTGGTAGAGGTGGGGAATGTCCGAGTAGCAGGCGTGCGTGTACTGCGAACTGGCACCGAAGAACCACGCCCCGTTGTAGCAGGGCGCCTTCTGCACCAGCCCCAGGGCGAACATGCCGATCGCCACGAGCGCGATCACCCGCACCGGGGTCCACCAGGACCTGCCGAGCAGGGCACGGCGCCCGATCGGTCCCCCGATCAGCTCACTGCCGGACGCTGCGACCCGGTCTTCCTCGGTCGGCCTCACCGGGTCCGCTTCGTGGGCGCTCGCTTGCGTCGTTTTTCCACTGGGCATGCCGCACATCCTGCCGTACCTGTCCGGTGATACGCCGAGGGCCGGCGTACCCCGTCGGGGGTACGCCGGCCCATGTTTCACGTGAAACACCCAAGTCGGGCGAGGAACGACTCAGCCGCTGCCGCCTCCGAGGAAGCCGCCGTTACCGCCGCCCCGGGGGCCTCCCGGATCCTCGGAGTCCGTCGGATCGGGGGACGAGCTCGCGCCTCCGTCGGTGCCTCCGTTGTCGCTGCCGCCCGGGCCGGTCCCGCCGTTCTCCTCCTCCTCGTCCCGGCAACGGAAGTCGAACGGCCCGCAGGTCTCGGTCTCGGTGGGCGGCGGCGGGGTGGTCACGGTCTCGGTGGGCGGCGGAGGCGCCGACGGCGTCGCCTCTTCGGTCTCTGTGACGGACGGGGACGGCGACGGAGCGCCGATGCCGTCCGCGACCTCGCCGATCTTCTCCGCCTTGGGGAATCCGGGGTCGGACTCTCCCTTGAGCGCGGCCTTCATGAACTCGGTCCACACCTCGGTGGGGATGTCACCACCGTGGATCGAGTCCTTGCCCGCCGTGCCGTTCATGGAGAGCAGCTTGTGGCTCTTGGGGTCCTCACGGAACATCGCGACCGCGGTCGACAACTGCTGGGTGTAGCCGACGAACCAGGCCGACTTGTTCTCGTCCGTGGTACCCGTCTTGCCGGCGACACGACGACCCAGGTCCTGTGCGTGGTAGCCGGTTCCGTTCTCGACGACGTTCTCGAGCACGTCGGTCACGTTGTTCGCCACGTTCTCGGGCATCGCCTGCTTGATCCGCGGCTTCTCGAAGCCGGGCAGCTCCGAGCCCTGGTGCTTGACGGCGGTCACCGAGTACGGGTCCGCCTGCTTGCCGGAGGCCGCGAACGTCGCGTACGCGTCCGCCATACGGATCGCGCTGGGCGTCGACGTACCGAGCGCGAAGGAGGCGTTCAATCCGGCGAAGCTGTCCTTCAGGATGCCGGACTTCTGCGCGACGTCCGCCACCTTCTTCATCCCCACGTCCATGCCGAGCTGCACGAACGGGGTGTTGACCGACTGCTCCATCGCCTTCCGCAGGCTGATGAAGCCCCACGGGAACGGGCCCTCGTTCTTCTGCAGGAACGGCGTCTGGTCCTTGTTGAGGACGAAGGAGCCGTCGTTGTTACGGATCTTCAGACGGTCGTTTCCGTTGTACTTACTGGCCGGCGAGAGGCCCACGCCGTCGGTCTTGTACGTGCCGTACTGCATCGCGGCGGCGAGCACGAACGGCTTCCACGTCGATCCGACCGGGATACCCGAGGTGTCCGCGTTGTTGTTGAAGTGGCCGTTCTCGAATCCGGCACCGCCGTACAGAGCGACGATCGCGCCGTCGTTGGGTTTCACCGTGGCCGCGCCGAACTGGACGTGCTGGTCCAGTTCGCGCTTCGGGTCGATGTTCTTCGACTCGACCTTCTTGACGGCCTTGGCCAGTGCCTCGACCTTGTCCTTCTCGAAGGTCGTGTAGATCTGGTAGCCGCCCTGGTCGAACTGCGCCTCCGTGATCTCGGTGTTCTTCAGCACGTAGCGCTTGGCCGTGTCGACCAGGTAGCTGATCTGTCCGGTCATACCCTTGGTCGCCTTGCGGCCCTGAGGCTCGGGGTACTTCTTGACCGCTGTCCTGTACTCGGCGTCCGAGATGCGCTCGTCGGTGTGCATCTGCTCGAGGATCCAGGCCCAGCGCTCCTCGGAACGCTCGCGGTTGGCCTCGGGCGTGGCCGAGCTGTCGATGCTCTGGTTGCCGGCCGGGTCGTAGTAGGTCGGGCCCTTGAGCAGGGCCGCGAGGAAGGCGCACTCACTGGGCGTGAGGTCGACCGCGTCCTTCCCGTAGTAGGTCTGGGCGGCGGCCTGGATTCCGTAGGCGCCACGGCCGTAGTAGGAGGTGTTGAGGTAACCCTGGAGGATCTCGTCCTTGGAGAGCTTCGTGCCCACCTTGATCGAGATGAACATCTCCTTGAACTTCCTGGAGACCGTCTGCTCCTGGGTCAGGTAGGTGTTCTTCACGAACTGCTGGGTGATCGTGGAACCGCCCTGGGTGTCGCCACCGCGCGCCATGTTGCCGAGCGCTCGGGCGATACCCATGGGGTCGATGCCGGAGTCGGTGTAGAAGCTCTTGTTCTCGGCCGAGATCACCGCCCACCGCATGGCCTCGGGGATCCGGTCGATGGTGACGTTCTGCCGGTTCTGTCCGCTGCCGGTGGCGACCATCTGGGTGCCGTTCGCCCAGTAATAGACGTTGTTCTCGGACCGCGCCGCGGCGTTCTCCTCACTGGGGACGCTCACCATCGCGTAGCCGATGCCGGCCACGGCGACGAGACCGCCGAAGAAGGCGAGGCACAGGCCGGACACGAGCTTCCACGACGGCATCCAACGGCGCCAGCCGTCCTTGTCGTAGCGCGGATAGTCGATGATCCGCTTCTTGGCGGGCGGGGCCGCGCGGCCCCGCCCCCGTGCGGGACCCGCGGCGCGGCGGGCCCCTCCCCGCTGTGCCGCGCGTCGCGCCTCGGCACGACTGCCGTACGGACGGGTCTCATCCCCCGCGCCGCGGGCACCCGACCCATAGGCATCGGACGGAGACCCGGTGGCGCCTCGCGGTGCCGCTCGGCGGCCGGAGGACGAGCCGGACTGGCCGCGTCGGGCCGCGGCACGTCCGCCTCCCTGCGGCTGCGGCGGTTTGCGACGGTGCTCGCTCATCGAACGACTACTCCTCGGGCAGGCGCAGCTCTGCGCGCCTGGAAACGGCGGCTGGTTTCCGGTCCCCCCGAAGTACGGATGCTGCGCTCGGCGCATTCACCCGTACTGCACCGGGGACAGGGACGCCCCCGGTCGTCACTCGGTTCCCAGTGGTCTGCATGGCGCACAGACTACGCACCGTCAAAACCCACCGGGCCCAGAAGTTCACCTCAAATCAGGCAACTTGCTCGCAACGAAACGGTGATGTGATCCCGTTCACCCTCCCCCCTCTTGTCGCACCCGGAAGGTCGTTCTATCGTCGTGATGTATCGAGTCGATACATCAGCACGACATAAGGGCGGCCACGCACCGCACACGAGCCCATCGCGGCGTGACGGGGGCAGAGGGGAGGCGACGATGAGCCGGCGTTCCGGAATCCTCGAATTCGCCGTACTCGGCCTGCTCCGCGAATCCCCGATGCACGGGTACGAGCTGCGCAAACGACTCAATACGTCACTGGGTGTGTTCCGCGCGTTCAGCTACGGGACGCTCTACCCCTGCCTCAAGACGCTGGTCGGCAACGGCTGGTTGATCGAGGAGCCGGGACACACCACCGAGGACGCTCTGGCCGCTCCGCTCACGGGGCGCCGCGCCAAGATCGTCTACCGGCTGACGGCTGAGGGCAAGGAGCACTTCGAACAGCTGCTCGCCCAGACGGGGCCGGACGCGTACGAGGACGAGACGTTCGCCGCGCGGTTCGCCTTCTTCGGGCAGACGTCGCGCGACGTCCGCATGCGCGTGCTCGAGGGCCGCCGCAGCCGGCTGGAGGAACGCCTCGAGAAGATGCGTGCCTCCCTGGCCCGGACCCGGGAGCGTCTCGACGACTACACGCTTGAGCTCCAGCGCCACGGGATGGAGTCCGTGGAGCGCGAAGTGCGCTGGCTGAACGAGCTCATCGAGAGCGAGCGGGCCGGACGGGACCTCAAGGGTTCCGCCGCCGGGGGGCCCGCTCAGCAGGACACCACATCTGGAGCGACGGGCGACCTGCCCCGGCCGGGGGACGACTCCCGGCCGGATACGCCCGGCGACACCGCCACGTGAGAGTCCGCAAGGGCCTCACTCGTACACACAGGGAGCAACCGGAATGGGTTCGGTTCGCGTAGCCATCGTCGGCGTGGGCAACTGCGCCGCATCGCTGGTGCAGGGAGTCGAGTACTACAAGGACGCCGACGCCGGGTCCAAGGTGCCGGGCCTGATGCACGTCCAGTTCGGCGACTACCACGTCAGCGACGTGGAGTTCGTCGCCGCCTTCGACGTGGACGCCAAGAAGGTCGGTCTCGACCTCGCGGACGCCATCGGCGCCTCCGAGAACAACACCATCAAGATCTGCGACGTCCCCAGCACCGGTGTGACGGTCCAGCGCGGCCACACGCTCGACGGTCTCGGTAAGTACTACCGGGAGACCATCGAGGAGTCCGCCGAGCAGCCGGTCGACGTCGTGCAGGTCCTCAAGGACAAGCAGGTCGACGTCCTCGTCTGCTACCTGCCCGTCGGCTCCGAGGACGCGGCGAAGTTCTACGCCCAGTGCGCCATCGACGCCAAGGTCGCCTTCGTCAACGCCCTCCCGGTCTTCATCGCCGGCACCAAGGAGTGGGCGGACAAGTTCACCGAGGCGGGCGTCCCGATCGTCGGTGACGACATCAAGTCGCAGGTCGGTGCCACCATCACGCACCGCGTCATGGCGAAGCTGTTCGAGGACCGGGGCGTCATCCTGGACCGCACGATGCAGCTGAACGTCGGCGGCAACATGGACTTCAAGAACATGCTCGAGCGTGACCGCCTCGAGTCCAAGAAAATTTCCAAGACGCAGGCCGTCACCTCGCAAATCCCCGACCGGGACCTCGGCGAGAAGAACGTCCACATCGGCCCGTCCGACTACGTCGCCTGGCTGGACGACCGCAAGTGGGCGTACGTCCGCCTCGAGGGCCGCGCCTTCGGTGACGTCCCGCTGAACCTGGAGTACAAGCTCGAGGTCTGGGACTCCCCGAACTCCGCCGGTGTCATCATCGACGCCCTGCGCGCCGCGAAGATCGCCAAGGACCGGGGCATCGGCGGCCCGATCCTCTCCGCGTCCTCGTACTTCATGAAGTCGCCGCCGGTGCAGTACTTCGACGACCAGGCCCGGGAGAACGTCGAGAAGTTCATCAAGGGCGAGGTCGAGCGCTAAGGCCTCACCCGCTGCGGGCAGTCGAGGGTCTCCGGGTCGTGTGTCCCGGAGACCCTCTTCATATGTGAGGCTGTGCCCCATGGCCGTCGTCCGTGACCTGCGCGTTCTGCTGCGCTTCCAAGGCTTCCGACGCCTGCTGGCCGTCCGGCTGCTCTCCCAGGGCGCCGACGGCGTCTTCCAGGTCGCGCTCGCCGCCTACGTCGTCTTCTCACCGGAGCGGCAGACCTCGGCCGCGGCGATCGCCTCCGCGATGGCCATCCTGCTCCTGCCGTACTCCGTGGTCGGGCCCTTCGCCGGCGTCCTGCTGGACCGCTGGCGCCGCCGCCAGGTCTTCCTGCACGGCAATCTGCTACGCGCCTTGATGGCCTCGGTGACGGCCGTCCTCATCCTCGCCCGGGTGCCCGACTGGCTCCTGTTCGTGGCCGCGCTGTGCGTCACCGGCGTCAACCGATTCGTGCTCGCCGGACTGTCCGCCGCGCTGCCCCGCGTGGTGGACGCCGAGCGGCTCGTCATCGCCAACTCCCTCTCGCCGACCGCCGGAACCCTCGCCGCGACCGCGGGCGGCGGTCTGGCCTTCGTCGTCCGGCTGGTCGTCGCCGACTCCGACGCCGCCGTGGTGCTCGTGGGTGCCGCGCTCTACCTGTGCGCGGCGCTGGCGGCCCTGCGCATCGCCAAGGAGGCCCTCGGACCGGACCGGGCCTTGGTACACCCCCGGTTGTCCGCGGCTCTCTCCGGCACCGCCGGCGATCTGGCCGCCGGCGTGCGGCACCTGGCGGCCCCCCAACGCAGGAACGCCGCCTGGGCACTCACGGGGATGTTCCTCATGCGTTTCTGCTACGGCGCGATGCTCGTGATGCTGCTGATGCTCTGCCGGTATCACCTGACGTCGACCACGGACGAGGGACTCGCGTTGCTGGGGCTGGCGTTGGGCGTGTCCGGCGCCGGCTTCTTCGCCGCAGCCGTGCTGACGCCGTGGGCCGCGGGACGGCTGGGACCTGGCCGTTGGATCGTGGCGTGTGCCGCGGCGGCGGCCGTGCTGGAGCCGGCGTTCGGTCTGCCCTTCGCCTCCGGCCCCCTGCTGGCGGGGGCGTTCGTACTCGGCGTGACGACCCAGGGCGCGAAGATCGCCACCGACAGCATCGTCCAGGCTTTTGTGGACGATGAGTTCCGCGGCCGGATCTTCTCGGTGTACGACGTGTTGTTCAACGTGGCGTTCGTCGGCGCGGCTGCCGTGGCCGCCCTGATGCTCCCTCCGGACGGCCGCTCGGTCCCGCTGGTGGTAACAATTGCCGTTATCTACGGAGCGGTTGTGGCGACTATGTCCCGGTTTGAGCGCCAGTAAGTGTCACATCAGTGCCACAGCGGCTGAACTTGCTTCAGAGTCGTCCGTGGGGACCGGTAGCTTACGTGGGTCTTACCAACGCGCCTTTCGCGTCACGTTTCTATGTTCTAGGGGGACCCCCAAGTGACCACTCCGCCGCCCCAGGGCAACCCGTTCGCCCAGGGCCAGCAGCAGCCCTACGGCCAGCCCCAGGGCCAGGCCCCCTTCCCGCAGCAGGCCGGCCAGCCTGGCTTCCCCCCGCCCGGGGCGCCTGTGCCGCCGCAGCAGCCGCAGGGCCGCAAGATCAGCTTCAAGACGATCAAGAACATCGTCATCGTCCTGATCGTCGCCGGTGTGGCCATCGGCGGGTGGATCGCCAGCCGTGACGACGCCAGCGCGGCCGCCGTGGGTGACTGCATGCACCGTGGCAGCACCGACGACAACAACCCGGACCTCGAGGTCGTGGACTGCGGCGACTCGAAGGCGCAGTACAAGGTGCTGGCCAAGGTCGAGGGCGACTTCTCCGGCATCACGGCTCAGAGCAAGTGCGAGGCGGCGGCCAAGGACTTCGAGTACGTGTACACGGAGACCAACGGCAGCAAGAGCTTCCTGCTCTGCCTGAAGGACAAGTAGAACAAGATCGGGGGGCGGTGTTTCACGTGAAACACCGCCCCCCGACTCATGCGCGGGGTCATGTTTCACGTGAAACATGACCCCGTTTCCGTCGTCACCCCTGCTGTTCGGACCACCACTCCTTGAGTGCCGCGACCGCCGCTTCGTGGTCCATCGGACCGTTCTCCAGCCGGAGCTCCAGCAAGTGCTTGTAGGCCTGCCCGACCTCCGGCCCCGGCTTGATCTCCAGGATCTGCATGATCTGGTTGCCGTCGAGGTCCGGACGGATGGCGTCCAGCTCCTCCTGCTCCTGGAGCTGGGCGATGCGCGTCTCCAGCCCGTCGTACGCACGGGAGAGAGCGGCGGCCTTGCGGCGGTTCCGCGTGGTGCAGTCCGAACGGGTCAGCTTGTGCAGGCGGCCGAGCAGCGGCCCCGCGTCACGGACGTAGCGGCGGACGGCGGAGTCCGTCCACTCTCCCGTGCCGTAGCCGTGGAACCGCAGGTGCAGCTCGACGAGCCGCGAGACGTCCTTCACCATTTCGTTGGAGTACTTGAGCGCGGTCATGCGCTTCTTGGTCATCTTCGCCCCGACCACCTCGTGGTGGTGGAACGAGACACGGCCGTCCTTCTCGAAGCGGCGGGTACGGGGCTTGCCGATGTCGTGCAGCAGGGCGGCCAGCCGAAGGGTCAGGTCGGGGCCGTCCTCCTCCAGGGCCATCGCCTGCTCCAAAACGATCAGCGTGTGCTCGTAGACGTCCTTGTGCCGGTGGTGCTCGTCCCGCTCCAGGTGCAGGGCCGGAAGCTCGGGCAGCACGTACTCGGCGATCCCGGTGTCCACGAGCAGGGTGAGGCCCTTGCGGGGGTGCGCGGAGAGGATCAGCTTGTTCAGCTCGTCCCGGACACGCTCGGCGGAGACGATCTCAATGCGTCCGGCCATCTCCTTCATCGCCGTAACGACCTCGGGGGCCACCTCGAAGTCGAGCTGGGCGGCGAACCGCGCGGCACGCATCATGCGCAGCGGGTCGTCCGAAAAGGACTCCTCGGGCGTCCCCGGCGTGCGCAGCACCTGCGCCGCGAGGTCCTGGAGGCCGCCGTGCGGATCGATGAACCGCTTCTCCGGAAGGGCGACAGCCATCGCGTTCACCGTGAAGTCACGGCGCACGAGGTCTTGCTCGATGGAGTCGCCGTAGGAGACCTCCGGCTTGCGGGAGGTGCGGTCGTACGCCTCGGAGCGGTAGGTGGTCACCTCGATCTGGAAGCTCCGGTCGGTGTCCCCGACGCGCGCCTCCTTCTGCGCCCCGACCGTCCCGAAGGCGATCCCGACGTCCCAGACGGCGTCCGCCCAGGGACGCATGATCTTCAGGACGTCCTGCGGGCGGGCGTCGGTCGTGAAGTCCAGGTCGTTGCCGAGGCGGCCGAGCAGTGTGTCCCGCACCGAGCCGCCGACCAGGGCGAGTGAGAACCCAGCCTCCTGGAAACGGCGGGCTAGGTCGTCGGCGACAGGGGCGACCCGCAGCAGTTCACTCACGGCGCGGTCCTGCACCTGGCTCAGGGCACTGGTTGCTTCGTTGGCGTTCGGCACAACAGAAGAGGGTACGTGGCCCGAACGGCCCGGAGCGCCCCGAAAATGACGCAGGGACGGACACCTGTGGCGATCATGGACAAGGCTCGCGCTGCTCGATCTTGGACACCGGTCCGCGGCACTTCCCCTCCCCGCACATCGTTACCATGCCTGGACGCACATTCCGACGACCACTGACGACGACAAGGGACGGGCGAGCGCGTGGCCGAGGCGGCAGACTTCCAGGGAACCCGTCCCTCACCTGCCCACCGCTGGCTGCGGCGCACCGGTGTCCTGCTCGCCGGAGCGCCCCTCGTGGCGGGGCTGCTTCAGCTGCCCGCCGCGTCCGCGGAGGCCGCCGTGCAGGCCGCGCCGCGGGCCGCCTCCGACGACGGATCGGTGGCCGTTTCCGTCGACTCCCTCGCACCCTCCGCTCCGACCGGGGACGACACCGTCACCGTCTCCGGGACGGTGACCAACAAGGGCAAGCGGACCGTCACCGACGCCTCCGTCGGCCTGCGGGTCGGGCCACTGCTGGACACCCGGTCGAGCATCGACAGGGTGGCGAAGAACGCCGGAGACGTCGACAGCCCGCTCGGCGCGGAGATCGACGGCAAGTACTCCGAGAAGTTCTCCAAGCTCACCCCGGGTGTCTCCCAGCCCTACTCCATCTCCGTCCCGGCGAACGCGCTGGACCTGGGTGACGACGGTGTCTACGAGCTGGCGGTCGCCCTGGCCGGGGAAACCTCCGACGAGCCCTGGGAGCACACGCTCGGCGTCCGGCGGACATTCCTGCCGTGGCAGCCGGAGGACGCCGGCACCAAGACGAAGACGACGTTCATGTGGCCGCTGATCTCCACCGTCCACATGACGGCCGAGACCGGATCGGACGAGGAGCAGACGCCCGTCTTCCACGACGACGAGCTCGCAGCCGAGATCTCCCCGGGCGGCCGGCTGGACCGGATGGTGGCCCTCGGCAAGGACCTCGACGTCACCTGGGTGATCGACCCGGACCTGCTGGCTTCTGTCGAGGCGATGACCACCCGGTACGAGATCCCCGGCGAGACCGCGGACGACAACAACGACGTCGGCGGCCATCAGGCGGTCGCCAAGCGCTGGCTCACCGAGGTACAGAAGGCGGTCACGGACAAGGAGGTCGTCGCGCTGCCCTTCGGCGACCCCGACCTGGCCTCCCTCGCCCACCGCGGCACGTCCGTCACGGGTTCGCTCCGCCACCTCAAGGAGGCCACCGACGTAGCCGCCGGCACGGTGGAGTCGATCCTCCACGTGACGCCCAGCACGGATTTCGCCTGGCCCGTCGAGGGCGCCGTCGACCCTTCCGTCATCAAGGTCTCCACCTCCGCCGGAGCCGACAAGGTGATCGCCCGCAGCGACACCTTCGAGGAGGGCCGCGACCTCACCTACACGCCCACCGCGCCCCGGCCGATCGGCGGCGGAACCACGGCCGTGGTCGCCGACGGTCGGCTGTCCACCGTCTTCCGGGGCGACATGACCAAGGCCTCCGCCTCCACCCAGGCGGTGCAGCGCTTCCTGGCGCAGAGCCTGACCCTCGCCCTGCAGACCGACCGTCCGCGCAGCGTCGTCGTCGCACCGCAGCGCACCCCGTCCGCCGCCCAGGCCCAGACGATGGCCGAGGCCATCAGCGCCCTGCAGGACAGCACCTGGTCGCAGCCGCAGGACCTCACGGCAGCCGCCAAGTCCAAGCCGGACCCGGCCGCCGGCACCGAGGTGCCTTCGGCCTCCTCGTACCCGTCGTCGCTGCGCAGGCAGGAACTGCCGAAGTCGGCCTTCGAGCAGATCGCCAGGACACAGGACAAGCTCGACCGCTTCAAGGTGATCCTCTCCGACGAGTCCCGCGTGGTGACGCCGTTCGGACGCGCCCTGAACCGGGGCATGGCGGCTTCGTGGCGCGGCCGGCCGTCCGAGGCCGCGATCTACCGCAGCGGCGTCGAGTCCTACCTGGACGGGCTGAGCGGCCAGGTCCGGCTGATCGACAAGTCGGAGACGAAACTCTCCGGGCGCAGCGCCACGATCCCCGTCACGGTCCAGAACAACCTGGTGCAGGGGGTCGAGCACCTGGTGCTCCGGCTCACCTCCACCAACCCCACCCGCCTGGAGATCGACGGCAACGCCTACGAGGAGCAGCCCGTCACCGTCTCCGGGGGCCACAGCCAGTCGGTGAAGTTCACCACGTCCGCCAACGCCAACGGCCGGGCCACGGTGGTCGCACAGCTGTACACGCAGGACGGGCGGCCCTACGGTCAGCCCGTCACGTTCGACGTGAAGGTCACGGAGATCACCGCGACCGTGATGCTGGTCATCGGCGGCGGGGTCCTCCTGCTCGTCCTGGCCGGGTTCCGGATGTACACCCAGCGCAAGCGCGCAGCGGCCCGGGAGGCCGAGGAGCAGGACCAGACGGCGGACGAGGACGCCGACGACCCGAAGAACCCCGAAGCCTCCGAGAGGCGTGCCACCCAGGAGTCCGGTCCGGACCCTCGCGAGGACGCCCGGGAGCAGCCGAGTGACCCGGCCCCGGACACCGCACCGGAAAGCGCCGACCCGTCCGGCACGGGTGAGAGAGTGGACCGTTGAGGATGTCGTGGCCGGTCGGCCCGGGACGATGAGGTGGGGTAACCATGAACGCGCCGTACGACGGTGACCGCGGCAGTGCCGCGGCCAACTCGGGCCATCCCGAGTCGGACCCCGCCGGGGGTCCGCCGCCCGGGCACGACCAGGCGTCACAGCCACCCGCCGACATGTACGTCCAGGACGCCTACGACCAGGACCCCTACCGGGCGCAGGACATCGCCGCCCAGGACCCTGTCGCGGAGGCGCTCTACGACCGGTCGGCGCACCCACCGCCCCCGCCCGCGGCCCAGCACCCGCAGCAGCCCCTGTACGGGCAGCCGCCGCAGTCCCCGTACGCGCCCGACCCCCGGGTGTGGGCCCGCACGCCCGCCCCGGAGCCGGACGGCCCCACCCAGTACCTGCCCTACGGCGACGACCCGCGCACCACGCAGTACGTCGGCGTGGACGACCTGGTCGGCCAGGCCGGGGAGCAGCGCCATGAGCCCGACGCCTTCGCGCATCTCTTCCGCGACCAGCAGCAGAGTGGTGCCTTCCCCGACCAGCAGGGCGGCGGGTACGCCCGGCCGCAGGCCGGGCCCCATCCCGGGCCTCCTCCCGCGCACCCCGGGCAGCCCGCGGGCGACCCGCAGCAGTACGCGGCCGCGCCGGTGCCCGGCCCCGCGTCCCCCACGCCCGGCCACTACGGGGGAGCGACTCCGCCACCCGTCGCCGAGCCGACGGCCCCGGAACCCGCGCCGGCCCCGAAGAAGGGCGGCCGTGCCGGTGGTCTGCTGAAGTCCAGTGCCGTGATGGCGGCCGGCACGATGGTGTCCCGCCTCACGGGATTCATCCGGTCCGCGCTGATCGTGTCGGCCCTGGGTCTCGGGCTGCTCGGCGACTCCTTCCAGGTCGCCTACCAGCTGCCCACCATGATCTACATCCTGACCGTCGGCGGCGGTCTCAACTCGGTCTTCGTGCCGCAGCTGGTGCGGTCCATGAAGGACGACGAGGACGGCGGCGAGGCCTACGCCAACCGCCTGCTGACGCTGGTGATGGTGGCGCTGGCCCTGCTCACCGCGCTCGCCTGGCTGGCCGCCCCACTGCTGGTGCGCGCCCTGTCGAACCCCGTCGCCACGGACCCCGCGGCCAACGATGTCGCCGTCACCTTCACGCGCTACTTCCTGCCCTCGATCTTCTTCATGGGCGTCCACGTGGTGATGGGTCAGATCCTCAACGCCCGCGGGCGGTTCGGCGCGATGATGTGGACCCCGGTCCTGAACAACATCGTCATCATCGTCACGCTCGGCACGTTCATCTGGGTCTACGGCACCGCCGCGGACTCCAAGATGCAGGTCTCGACCATCCCGCCGGAGGGTATGCGGCTCCTCGGGGTCGGCGTGCTGCTGGGTCTCGTCGTGCAGGCCCTGGCGATGATCCCGTACCTGCGGGAGACCGGTTTCCGCATCCGCCTGCGCTTCGACTGGAAGGGCCACGGTCTCGGCAAGGCGGCGATGCTCGCCAAGTGGACCATCCTCTTCGTCCTCGCCAACCAGGCGGGCGCGTTGGTCGTCACCCAGCTGTCCACCGCCGCGGGTCTGGACTCGGACGTCGAGGGCACCGGTTTCGCCGCCTACGCCAACGCCCAGCTGATCTGGGGTCTGCCGCAGGCCATCATCACGGTCTCCCTGATGGCCGCGCTCCTGCCCCGCATCTCGCGCTCCGCGGCGGAGGACGACGGAGGCGCCGTGCGCGACGACATCTCCCAGGGCCTGCGCACCACCGCCGTCGCCATCGTGCCCATCGCCTTCGGCTTCGTCGCGCTCGGCATCCCGATGTGCACCCTGATCTTCGGCTCCTCGGGCACCAGCGAAGCCACCAACATGGGCTTCATGCTGATGGCCTTCGGCCTCGGCCTGATCCCCTACTCCGTGCAGTACGTCGTCCTGCGCGCCTTCTACGCCTACGAGGACACCCGGACCCCCTTCTACAACACGGTCATCGTGGCCGCCGCGAACGCGGTCGCCGCAGGAGTCTGTTTCCTGGTGCTCCCGCCCCGCTGGGCCGTGGTCGGCATGGCCGCCTCGTACGGCGTGGCCTACGCCCTCGGAGTCGGTGTCGCCTGGCGGCGGCTGCGCAAGCGGCTGGGCGGCGACCTGGACGGCGCCCGGGTGCTGCGGACCTACGCCCGGCTCTGCATCGCCTCCGTGCCGGCTGCCCTCCTCAGTGGCGCGGCCTGCTACGGCATCAGCAAGGTCCTGGGCCAGGAGGTCCTGGGGTCGTTCGCCGCGTTGGTGGGCGGTGGTGCCGTGCTGCTCGGTGTCTTCTACGTAGCCGCGCGCCGGATGCGGATCGAGGAGGTCAACTCGTTGGTCGGTATGGTCCGCGGACGCCTGGGACGCTGAGACAGGGGGTAGGCGCACAACCATCATCGGCCCCCGTGTGTCGTGCATAGCGGCGGACTGTGGGCACAATTGGGTTCGGCGTCGGACTGCGCGCGACGGATGCCGGCCGACGCGCAATGGATGGGGAGGCAGGGAACGACGGTGGCGGAACGGAGCACAGCTGCCGTCGACGTGGCAGACAACAGCGGCGAGCAGTCGCTGACCGCGGAGGCGGACCAGTCCACGGCCGACGGGGTGGCCAAGAACCGGGAGCGGGACACGGACAGCGACGAGGCACAGGAGAGCACCGGGACCGAGGGTTCCGCGACGACCTCGCCACCCGAACTGCACAGCGGCCACAAACTGGCCAGGCGCTACCGCCTGGAAGAGTGCGTCACCCGACTGGACGGGTTCAGCAGTTGGCGTGCCGTGGACGAGAAGCTCCGCCGTGCCGTCGGCGTGCACATCCTGCCCGCGGACCACTCACGTGCCCGGTCAGTGCTGGCCGCGGCCCGTTCCTCGGCCCTGCTGGGCGACCCGCGTTTCGTCCAGGTGCTGGACGCCGTCGAGGAGAACGACGTCGTCTACGTCGTGCACGAATGGCTGCCCGACGCCACCGAGCTGACCACCTTGCTCGCCTCCGGACCGCTGGAGGTGTACGACGCCTACCAGATGGTCAGTCAGGTCTCGAGCGCCATGGCGGCGGCCCACCGCGAGGGCCTCGCCCATCTGCGTCTCAACCCCAACGCCGTCCTGCGCACGTCGACCGGTCAGTGGCGCATCCGCGGTCTCGCCGTCAACGCCGCCCTGCGCGGCGTCAGCTCGGACACCCCGCAGCGCACGGACACGGAGTCGGTCGGCGCCCTGCTCTACGCGGCGCTGACGCAGCGTTGGCCGTACGAGAACGACGCCTACGGCATGGCCGGCCTGCCGAAGGACATCGGCCTCATCCCGCCGGACCAGGTCCGCGCCGGCGTCCACCGCGGCCTGTCCGAACTGGCCATGCGCGCCCTCGCCAACGACGGTGCCACCGCCTCCCGTCACGAGTCGCCGTGCACCACGCCGGAGGAGCTGGTGAAGGCGATCGGTGAGATGCCCCGCATCCGTCCGCCGGAGCCCGCGTTCACCACTCCGCCGGACTATCAGCGCACCACGTACCAGCAGGGCTCCTACGGCCGTCCCGCAGCACGCCCCCACGTCACCCAGCCGTCCCCGGTTCCGCCCCCGCCGCTGCAGAGCCGTACGGGCAAGGCGCTGAAATGGGCCGTCTCGGCCCTCCTGATCGCCGCCCTGGGGCTGGGCAGTTGGCAGCTCGCGGACGCGCTGCTGGAGCAGGGCGGCAAGTCCGAGGACACCAACAAGACCCAGCCGACGGACGGGGACGACAAGAACGCCGACAAGCCGGTGCGTGGCAAGCCCATCACCGTCGCGGAGGCACACGACTTCGACCCCTTCGGCAAGGACGGCTCCGAGTACCCGGAGAACGTGCCCAAGATCATCGATGGTGACCCGAACAGCTACTGGCAGACGAGCTACTACGAGACCTCCGACTTCGGCCGGCTGAAGCCGGGTGTGGGTGTCATCCTCGACCTCGGCAAGAGCCAGGAGGTCGGCAAGGTCGACGTGTCCTTCATCGGCAGCACGTCCGTCGAGCTCCGTGCCGCACCCGGCGACACCGGGACGCGACCGACGTCCTTCGACTCCTACAGCAAGGTCGCCGAGGGGTCGGGCACCTCCGTCGTCCTTACGCCCAAGGAGACGGTGAAAAGCCGTTACCTGCTGGTCTGGCTGACCGAGCTGCCCACGCAGGCAGACGACGGGAAGTGGCGCGGCCGGATCGCGGACGTCAAGGTGACCAGCTGAGGCCGGCTGCCTCGAGGGAGGGGATCCGATGGCGGACGGCGCCGCATACGACGGAGTGAGCGATCAGGACCTGCTCGCCCGGCACGTCGACGGCGACGCCGAAGCCTTCGGTGAAATCGTGAGGCGGCACCGCGACCGGCTGTGGGCCGTCGCCCTCCGGACGCTGGGGGACCGCGAGGAAGCCGCTGATGCCGTCCAGGACGCCCTCGTCTCCGCCTACCGGGCCGCCCACACCTTCCGCGGCCAGTCGGCCGTCACGACGTGGCTGCACCGCATCACGGTGAACGCCTGTCTGGACCGCGCGCGCAAGGCCGCCTCGCGGAAGACCGCACCGGTCGACGACACGGAGCGCCTGGAGCAACTGCTGGAGCCGCACGAGTCCGCCTCGGCACCAGCGGAACGCAACGATCTGCACCGCCAGCTCATCGAGGCGATGGGCACCCTTCCGCCCGACCAACGGACCGCACTCGTCCTGGTCGACATGCAGGGTTACCCCGTCGCCGAGGCGGCCCGGATCCTCGACGTGCCGACCGGCACCATCAAGAGCCGATGCGCCCGCGGCAGGGCGAGACTCCTGCCGTTGCTCACCCACCTGCGTCCGGAGGGCACCAGCGAGGGTGAGCAGAGAGGCGCGCCACGGAACCGGACCAGGGGCGCGTCCGTCCCACCCGCAGCGGGTCCAGAGCGACCGGACCCGCCGGACCCAGAATCGAGCGACCCGGCTGCACTGAAGGGCGGAGGTGGGCGAGCGTGACGTCGACGACCGACAAGGCAGAGCATCCCGACGTCGCGGAGATCTCCGACCTCACCGAGGGGCTGCTCCCCGCGGCCCGCCGGGACGTCGTACGCAGGCACCTGGACCGGTGCGCTCTCTGTGCCGACGTCCATGCGTCCCTAGAAGAGATCAGGGGCCTCCTCGGCACCATCCCCGGCCCGCCGCGCATGCCGGCCGATGTCGCGGGCCGCATCGACGCGGCGCTGGCCGCCGAGGCCCTGCTGCACGCCGCGGCGCCCGCGCCCGACAGTGCGGATCGCAGCATTCCCGCTGTTCCGGTCGAGAGCGGCGACGATCAGCAGCATGTTTCACGTGAAACACCGACGCCGTCCCAGGGGCCCTCGGGCCGCCCCCGTTCCTCGACGACGGGTCCTGGCCGCAAACCACGCTTGCGGGGGAGGAACCGGCGGGTCGCCGTACTGGGGACTGTGTTCACCGTCGCCGCCCTCGGTCTTGGCTCCGTCGTGCTGTCGTCGATGAACGACAGCGGCACCTCACCTGAAGGGCAGCGGACGACCGCTGCGGACACCTTCTCCGAGGGGAAGCTGGAGAGGCAGGTCGCCGACCTTCTCGCGCGGAACCCGGAGCAGGACAAGAGCGCTCGCTCCCCCCACACCTTCGGACTGCCCTCAGATTCGGGTGCCGCCAACCCCCGGGTGCTGACGAAGCCTGCGGTTCCGGCATGCATCCAGGACGGCATCGGTCGCAACGACGCCGCGCTGGCCACCGAGCAGGGCATCTACCAGGGCAAGGACGCCCTGCTCGTCGTCCTCCCCGACGCGTCGGACGCCACCCGGGTGACGGCCTACATCGTCGAGGCGACGTGTGTGCGGAACTCCTCTCCGTCCTCCACCGCGCAGGTGCTGCTGGAGCACTCCTACACCCGCTGACGGCCGGGCGCATGATCTGCGCTCTCCTTGGTATCCCGTACGGTGTGTGGCCCCGGCCTGCCGCCGGAGCACCGTCTGCGTGTGCCCGGGCACGGCGGGAATGCGGGCCCCTTAGGATCCGTTGGGTGGGGTGAGAGTTCCGAAAGAAGCTCCCACCGGTCGAACGACGCAGACCAGAGACGAGGAATCTAGCCGTGAGCGACGTCCGTAACGTGATCATCATCGGCTCGGGGCCCGCCGGCTACACGGCGGCGCTCTACACCGCCCGTGCGTCGCTGAAGCCCCTGGTGTTCGAGGGCGCTGTCACCGCCGGCGGTGCGCTGATGAACACCACCGACGTGGAGAACTTCCCCGGCTTCCAGGACGGCATCATGGGCCCTGAGCTCATGGACAACATGCGGGCCCAGGCCGAGCGCTTCGGCGCCGAGCTGGTTCCGGATGACGTCGTCGCCGTCGACCTGACCGGTGAGATCAAGACCGTCACGGACACCGCCGGCACGGTCCACAAGGCGAAGGCCGTCATCGTGACCACCGGCTCGCAGCACCGCAAGCTGGGGCTGCCGAACGAGGACGCCCTCTCGGGCCGTGGCGTCTCGTGGTGTGCCACCTGTGACGGCTTCTTCTTCAAGGACCAGGACATCGCCGTCATCGGTGGCGGTGACACCGCCATGGAGGAGGCGACCTTCCTCTCCCGCTTCGCCAAGTCGGTGACGATCGTCCACCGCCGTGACACGCTGCGCGCCTCCAAGGCCATGCAGGAGCGCGCCTTCGCCGACCCGAAGATCTCGTTCGTCTGGGACAGCGAGGTTGCCGAGGTTCTGGGCGACCAGAAGCTCTCGGGTCTGAAGCTGCGCAACGTCAAGACGGGTGAGCTTTCCGACCTGGCGGTGACGGGCCTGTTCATCGCGATCGGCCACGACCCGCGTACCGAGCTCTTCAAGGGCCAGCTCCAGCTGGACGAGGAGGGCTACCTCAAGGTCGACGCACCCTCGACGCGCACCAACGTCACGGGAGTCTTCGGAGCCGGCGACGTGGTGGACCACACCTACCGTCAGGCGATCACCGCGGCCGGCACCGGCTGCTCGGCCGCCCTTGACGCCGAGCGCTACCTCGCCGCTCTGGCCGACGAGGAGAAGGCCGAGCCCGAGAAGACCACTGTCTGACCCACCCGCCCCACGCACCAATTAGTTAAGGAGCCCGCTGTGGCCGGCACCCTGAAGAACGTGACCGACGACTCCTTCGAGCAGGACGTCCTCAAGAACGACAAGCCTGTCCTGGTGGATTTCTGGGCCGCCTGGTGCGGCCCGTGCCGTCAGATCGCTCCGTCCCTCGAGGCCATCGCCGCGGAGTACGGCGACAAGATCGAGGTCGTCAAGCTGAACATCGACGAGAACCCGGGCACGGCTGCCAAGTACGGCGTCATGTCCATCCCGACCCTGAACGTCTACCAGGGTGGCGAGGTCGCCAAGACCATCGTCGGTGCCAAGCCCAAGGGCGCGATCGTGCGTGACCTTGAGGACTTCATCGCCGAGTAGTGAGAAACCGCCTCCCCGGCGGTGCATGTTTCACGTGAAACCCGGATGGGCCGACCCGGTTGGGTCGGCCCATCCGTGTGAGTGAACTCAGAGAGGTCGCAGGACCGGCTCCTTCTGTACGGCTCCAAGCAACCGGTCGAGCGCCATCTCGACGTCTTCCTTCCAGGAGAGCGTCGACCTCAGCTCCAGGCGCAGCCGCGGGTACGTCGGGTGCTGGCGGACCGTTTTGAAGCCGACGGCCAGCAGGTGGTCCGCAGGAAGCACACAGGCGGGCTCCTTCCACCGCGCGTCGGCGAACGCCTCGATCGCCTTGAAACCCCGGCGCAGCAGATCCTTCGCCACCGTTTGCACCATCACCCGGCCGAGTCCCTGCCCCTGGTACTCCGGCAGGATGAACGCGGTCATCAGCTGCACCGCGTCGGGGGACACCGGGCTGGTGGGGAACGCCGTGGAGCGCGGCACGTAGGCCGGAGGCGCGTAGAGGACGTAGCCCACGGGGACGTCGTCGACGTAGACGACCCGTCCGCAGGAGCCCCAGTCGAGAAGGACCGCCGAGATCCAGGACTCCTTCTCCACTGTGGAGGTTCCCGCCTTTACCGCTGCCTCGCCGCTGACGGGGTCGAGCTCCCAGAAGACGCACGAGCGACAGCGCTGGGGGAGGTCGGGAAGGTTGTCCAGCGTGAGCGGTACGAGCCGACGGCCCATGAAGCCTGTTCCTCGCTTCCTTCGCCCGCTGCCATACGGGCGGCTGTCAGAGCACTCCGTTCCCTGAGCAGGCTGCCGATGAAGCCGCTGACGACGCCCACCCCCAGCCCCGCGCTCATCAATCCGGTGCGGCTCGTCATTCGCATGGCCCCTGCCTAGCTCTCAGAGGTGTTGCTGGGTGGATACGCCCTGTTCAGTCGCATCGTATCCACGAAGCGATTCCCCCGATACCGACAAAAGGCAAAGGGGCGGGCCGCGTTCCGGCACGACCGGACACGGCCCGCCCCAATCGGTCTTGAGACCGGGACGAGCGACCCTCAGGAATCGATCTCCTCGGCCTCGTCCTCGTCGCCGAGGCTGCTTTGCAGTACCGGACCCTCTCCAGGTGCGAGGGTGCCGAGGATGCGCTCCAGGTCCTCCATCGAGGCGAACTCGACGGTGATCTTGCCTTTTTTCTGCCCGAGGTCGACCTTCACCCGCGTCTCGAAGCGGTCCGAGAGACGCGTCGCCAGTTCGGACAGGGCCGGCGACACGCGCGCGCCCGCACGCGGTCCCTTGGCACGCTGAGCCTTCTGAGGCCGGGAGCCCATCAAGGTCACGATCTCCTCGACGGCCCGCACGGAAAGGCCCTCGGCCACGATGCGGTGAGCGAGACGATCCTGCTCCTCGGAGTCCTCGACGGACAGCAGCGCGCGGGCGTGTCCGGCCGACAGCACTCCCGCGGCCACCCGGCGCTGAACGGTCGGGGAGAGCTTCAGCAGACGCAGGGTGTTGGACACCTGCGGGCGGGACCGGCCGATGCGGTCGGCGAGCTGATCATGCGTGCAGTTGAAGTCCTTCAGGAGCTGGTCGTAGGCGGCAGCCTCTTCCAGCGGGTTCAGCTGGGCGCGGTGCAGGTTCTCCAGCAGGGCGTCGAGGAGGAGCTTCTCGTCGTCCGTGGCCCGCACGATCGCCGGGATGGCCTCCAGACCGGCCTCGCGGCAGGCACGCCATCGGCGCTCGCCCATGATGAGCTCGTAGCGGCCGCCGCCCACCTGGCGCACGACCACGGGTTGGAGGAGGCCCACCTCCTGGATGGAGGTGATGAGCTCGGACAGAGCGTCCTCGTCGAAGACCTCACGGGGCTGCCGTGGGTTCGGCGTGATGGCGTCGAGGGGGATTTCGGCGAAGTGAGCGCCCACCGGCGGAGCCGGCGCGGCAGCAGGGCTCGCCGCAGTCGTGTCCTCGGTTTCACGTGAAACAGACGTCAGTGCGGCCACCTTCGCGGCCGCCACCCCACGCTCGTTCGGCAGGATCGGCACCGCTGCGGGTGACGGGGAAGCCGTCCCGCCGATTGCGGCCGGTGGCACCGTCTTCTCTACCGGGGCAGCGGGGATCAGTGCTCCGAGACCACGACCCAGCCCCCTCCGTCGCTCACTCACTGCACGCCCTCCACCATGTTCGGATCAGTCTGCTGTGCGCCGATGTGCGCCTGCGATGCGTCATAGCTGACGCCGACGCCTCTCAGCGCGATCTCACGCGCCGCCTCGAAGTACGAGAGGGCACCGCTCGATCCAGGATCGTAAGTCAGCACCGTCTGGCCGTAGCTCGGCGCCTCGGAGATACGGACGGAGCGGGGGATGCTGGTCCGCAGGACCTCGTCGCCGAAGTGGGTGCGTACCTCCTCCGCAACCTGGGACGCGAGCCGTGTCCGGCCGTCGTACATGGTGAGCAGGATGGTCGAGACGTGCAGTGTGGGGTTCAGGTGGCCCCGCACCAGGTCGACGTTGCGCAACAGCTGCCCGAGCCCTTCCAGCGCGTAGTACTCGCACTGGATCGGGATCAGCACCTCCTGGCCCGCCACGAGGGCGTTGACCGTGAGCAGGCCGAGCGACGGCGGGCAGTCGATGAGGATGTAGTCCAGCGGCTGCTCATAGGCCTGGATCGCCCGCTGCAGTCGGCTCTCACGCGCCACCAGTGACACCAGCTCGATCTCCGCACCGGCGAGATCGATAGTGGCGGGGGCGCAGAAGAGTCCCTCGACGTCCGGTACAGGCTGGACGACCTCCGCCAGCGGCTTGCTCTCCACCAGCACGTCGTAGATGGAGGGCACCTCCGCGTGGTGGTCGATACCCAGGGCGGTGGACGCGTTGCCCTGAGGGTCGAGGTCGATCACCAGGACGCGGGAGCCGTGCAGAGCGAGCGAGGCCGCGAGATTGACGGTTGTCGTCGTCTTGCCGACGCCGCCCTTTTGGTTGGCGACCACGATGACACGGGTCTGCTCGGGACGTGGAAGCCCCTCACCGGCACGGCCCAGAGCCTCCACCGCCAGTTGGGCAGCACGACCGATGGGAGTGTCGTCCATCGGAGGCGGTGTTTCACGTGAAACATCCGCCCCCATCGATTCGGTACGGGGACCGGGGACCGGGTCGGTCATCGGTCCCGCGATGTTGGCGTCGGACCGCAAGGATTCACTCTCCTCGACTTCAGGCTCGCTATGAACAGAGCCTCCCATGCCTACGGGGTCGCGAACCAGTGAGGCCTGACGTTCTGTGGAGAAATCCACCTCTGTGGACAACTCCGTACCCCGGGAGGGGCTGGGTTTCCCGTCAGGGGCAGGGCCCTCCGCAAGGGAACCGAGGGGCTTCCGGTCACGGGGTTCGGCCGCAGCGCGGCCCCGACTGATGATGCCGTGCAGCAGTGAGCGACGTTTCACGTGAAACACGATGCACAGCGGTCGAGGCCGCCGTGCCGCGACACTCCGGCATGCGCAGGTATGGCACCTTGTGTGGAGTACGCCCGGCCCAGCGGGCCGGGCGCGTCGTCCCGGTGCGTCGTCACATCGTGTCGGCCACTCGACCTCCACATCGAGGAGCCGGGACTCGCTACCCGCGACGGCGGCGGGCGCGTCCCGTGCGGGCGGCCTTGGCCCGCTTGGCCGCGAAGCGCACGCCGCCGGGACTCTCCCCGACCTCGACCCTCACCACCGTGGACATCGGGTCGACGACGCCCTCTCCCACCTGCACGACCGACGTGGTGACGGCGCCGAGCTTGCTCAGTGCGGTGGCCGCACTCTTCAACTCTTCCTCGGCGGTGTCGCCCTTGAGCGCGAGCATCTCCCCGTACGGCCGCAGCAGCGGAATGCCCCAGGTGGCCAGCCGGTCCAGCGGGGCCACGGCACGCGCGGTGACCACGTGCACCGGGGGAAGCTTGCCCATGACCTCCTCGGCCCGCCCCCGCACGACCGTCACATGGTCCAGCCCGAGCAGCTCCACGACTTCGGTCAGGAAGTTGGTACGGCGGAGCAGCGGTTCCAGGAGGGTGATCTTCAGGTCCTCGCGGACCAGGGCCAGGGGAATGCCCGGCAGGCCGGCCCCCGAGCCGACGTCGCACACGGTGACGCCTTGGGGCACGACCTCCGAGAGCACCGCACAGTTCAGCAGGTGCCGCTCCCAGAGGCGGGGCACCTCACGCGGGCCGATGAGGCCGCGCTGAACGCCCGCCTCCGCGAGCAGCTCGGCGTACCGGACTGCGTCCGTGAAGCGCTCACCGAACACCTCACGGGCCTGCTCGGGCGCGGGGGGAAGCTCCGCTGCCTCCGTCACGGGGGACCGTCCTTCCGTACCGTGCCGGCACACATGCCGGCACCAGAACCAGAACTATCAGGCTGACAAGAGTTCGGCCCCGCCTGCGCAACAGACGGGGCCGGTGGAACGTGGAACCGATCAGGCGGGAAGCACGACGACGAAGCGCTGCGGCTCCTCGCCCTCGGACTCGCTGCGCAGGCCCGCGGCCTTGACCGCGTCGTGCACGACCTTGCGCTCGAACGGGGTCATCGGGTCGAGCCGCACGGGCTGCCCGCTGCTCCTGGCCTCGGAGGCGGCCTTGGCCCCCAGGTCGGCCAGCTCGGTGCGTTTGCGAGCGCGGTAGCCGGCGATGTCGAGCATCAGGCGGCTGCGGTCACCGGTCTCCCGGTGCACAGCCAGGCGCGTCAGCTCCTGGAGGGCCTCCAGGACCTCGCCGTCACGGCCCACCAGCTTCTGCAGATCACGGCCGCCCGTGTCGCTGATGATCGAGACAGAGGCGCGGTCGGCCTCGACGTCCATGTCGATGTCGCCGTCGAGATCGGCGATGTCGAGCAGACCCTCCAGGTAGTCCGCCGCGATGTCGCCTTCCTGCTCCAGGCGGGTCAGGGTGTCTGCGCCCTCGGCAGCGGCCGCGGTGGTGCCTTCCGTCACGGGATGGACTCCTTCTTACTTCTTGGACGGGGACTTGGGCCGCTGCGGGCCCTTGCGCTGTCCGGACTGGGCCTTGCTGCGGGTGCTGCCGTTGCCGGCGGGCTTGGCGTTGCCCTTCTTGGCCGCGGGCTTGGCGTCCTCGGGTGCGTCGTCCTTCGTCAGCGAGGTGGGCTCACCCCCCGCCTTGGCCGTGCCGGACTGGCGCTGGGACTTGGACTGCCGCTTGGGCTGCTGGCGCTTGGGAACGGTGGCGGTCGTCGTACCGTCCTCGGCCTGGACGGCGGCACTGCTCTCGCCACGGATGACGTTGCCGTCGGTCTGGGCGGCAAGGCCGGCCTTGTTCAAGCCGTTGATGAACTTGCGCTCGTACTCGTTGCGGTCGCGGCCCTTCGCGACGATCGCCTTGACGATGGCGCGCTCCCGGCGGTTGCGGGTCTTGCCGTGCTTGGCGACGTGCTTGGAGAGACGCTCCAGGTAGGCGGCCTGGGCCTTGGAACCCGGCGTGGGGTTGTTGTGGATGACGTACATCTGCTGGCCCATGGTCCACACGTTGGTGGTCAGCCAGTAGACGAGGACACCGACCGGGAAGTTGATGCCGAAGACGGCGAAGATGACGGGGAAGACATACATCAGCATCTTCTGCTGCTGCATGAACGGCGTCTTCACCGTGGTGTCGACGTTCTTCGTCATCAGCTGGCGCTGCGTGTAGAACTGCGACAGCGACATCAGGACGATCATGATCGCCGTGACGATGCGGACGTCGAGCAGCGTCGAGTTCAGGGCCTCGACCTTGTCCGGGCTGTCCGTGAACTTCGCGGCGAGCGGGGCACCGAAGATGTGGGCCTTCTGGGCGCTCTCCAGCAGACGCTCGTTGATCACGCCGATCGTGTCGTTCGAGGCGATGCTGTTGAGCACGTGGTAAAGCGCGAAGAAGAACGGCGACTGCGCCAGGATGGGAAGACACGAGGAGAGCGGGTTGGTGCCCGTCTCCTTGTAGAGCTTCATCATCTCTTCGGACTGACGCTGCTTGTCGTTCTTGTAGCGCTCCTGGATCTTCTTCATCTCCGGCTGGAGCGTCTGCATCGCGCGCGTCGCCTTGATCTGCTTCACGAAGAGCGGGATCAGGCAGATGCGGATCAGAATCACCAGGGACACGATGGACAGGCCCCAGGCCCACCCCGTGTCCGGGCCGAAGATGGAGCCGTACACGCTGTGGAACTGGACGATGACCCAGGAGACAGGTGTCGTGATGAAGCTGAAGAGGCTGGCAATCGTGTCCACTAATCATGCTCCTTGGGCATGGGACGAGGTCTCTGCGGCCGGGCTCGACGGACTCGTAGGACTCGTGGGAGAAGCTTGTCCCTCGGTGGCCGGTTCGGCGGCGGAGGTCCCGCCCTTGCGTGCACGCCAAGCGTTACGCAGCATTTCGTGCCACCGCGGACGCTTACGCGGTGGGACATGGTCCACACCGCCCAGCGACCACGGATTGCACCGCAGGATGCGCCAGGCCGTGAGTGCTGTGCCCTTGACGGCACCGTGCCGGTCAATGGCCGTGTAGCCGTAGTGGGAACACGACGGGTAGTACTTGCACACCGGGCCCAGCAATGGACTGATCGTCCACTGGTAGAGCTTGATCAGGGCCAGCAGCGGGTACTTCATCGCGCGCCCCCTCCCAGCAGCCGCTGCAGAGCGGCATCCAGGTCTCGGGCCAGCTGTGCATGGTCGGCGTCGCCCGCGGCGGGCAGCGCTCGTACCACTACCAGGCTACCGGGGGGCAGCTGGTCGACTCGCTCGCGCATCAGATGGCGAAGCCTCCGCTTCACCTTGTTGCGCACCACCGCACCGCCAACGGCTTTGCTCACGACGAAACCCGCACGCGTCGGGGGAGCGCTCTCCCCAGGCGCATGCGGGTCCGTTGCACCGCTACGAAGGTGGACGACGAGGTGCTGGCGCCCGGCCCGGCGTCCTCGTCGTACCGCGGTCGCGAAGTCCTCGCGCCGCCTCAGCCGGTTCTCGGTGGGCAGCACGATGTCATGACCTGATCGGGATCAGGCGGACAGACGGGCGCGACCCTTGCTGCGGCGGGACGCGAGAATCGCGCGGCCGGCACGGGTGCGCATACGCAGCCGGAAGCCGTGGGTCTTGGCGCGACGACGGTTGTTCGGCTGGAAGGTGCGCTTGCTCACTCGGGGGCTCCAGAAAGATTCGGTGGTTGCGGGGTGCCGTCCTGGCTGTCACCGTGCGCCCACGAGTAGCTCGCGTTACGCCCGAGTGCACCGCTGACCGATCAACATGCGCGATCTGTGCCCATCGGAGGCAGGCGGCAGCAGCCATCGACAACTCGACCTGGTCACGGTACGCGCGGCTGCGCCATTCGGTCAAACCGGCGCTCGCCAGGAGACACTTGTCCACAGGCTGGGGACAACAACTTGAACCGTACCGGTCGCGCTGACTACCGTGACTGGACTCCGATTCGTTCCCTTGACCCTCCACCACCCGATTTACATCCCGACCCGTCCCTTCGCATCACACGATCGAGGGACCTGTGAGAGAGCGTGCCCTGTGGCTGACGTACCTGCCGATCTTGCCGCAGTGTGGCCACGCGTACTGGAGCAACTGCTCGGCGAGGGCCGTGGTCAAGGTGTGGAGAGCAAGGACGAGCACTGGATCCGGCGCTGCCAGCCGCTGGCCCTGGTGGCCGACACCGCACTGCTCGCCGTCCCCAACGAGTTCGCCAAGGGCGTGCTCGAGGGGCGTCTGGCCCCCGTGGTCAGCGAGAGCCTGAGCCGCGAGTGCGGCCGCCCGATCCGTATCGCGATCACGGTCGACGAGACCGCCGGCGAGCCCCCGGCCACGCCCACGCCCCGCCCGCAGCCGCGGTACGAGGAGCCGGAGCTGCCCGTCCATCCGGACCGCCCGGACCACCGTGACCGTCCCGAGCACCGTGAGCGCCCGGACCGGCACGACCGGCAGGAGCGCGAGCCGTACGAGGGCTACGAGGGCTACGGTCGCCGCCGCGGCGACCAGCCGGGACCGCCCGGTGACCAGATGCCGTCCGCCCGCCCCGCCTACCCGTCGGAGTACCAGCGCCCGGAGCCGGGCTCCTGGCCTCGTCCCTCTCAGGACGACTACGGCTGGCAGCAGCAGCGCCTCGGCTTCCCCGACCGGGACCCCTACGCCTCTCCGCCCCAGGACTCCTACGCTTCACCGCAACAGGACTCCTACGGCTCCCCGTCGCAGGACGCGTACGGCTCGCAGGACTCCTACGGCTCGGACGCCTACGGCGGCCCGGCCTCCCAGGACTACCGTCCCCAGCCTGTGGAGCGCCCCTCATACGACCAGCGCTCCGACTACGAGTCGTCCCGGGGCGACTACGACCAGCGTGACGCCATGCGCCGCGACCTGCCCGAGCCGCCGCCCGGCTCGGGGCACGTCCACCGCGGCGGCCCGGTGGGCCCGAACCTGCCCACGACCGGTGCGCCCGGCCCTCTGGCCGCGCAGCCGGCCCCGGCGACGGGCCCCGGCGAGCCGACCGCACGGCTGAACCCGAAGTACCTCTTCGACACCTTCGTGATCGGCGCGTCCAACCGCTTCGCGCACGCGGCCGCCGTGGCGGTGGCCGAGGCGCCGGCGAAGGCATACAACCCGCTGTTCATCTACGGGGAGTCGGGCCTCGGCAAGACGCATCTGCTGCACGCGATCGGGCACTACGCGCGGAGCCTCTACCCGGGTACGCGCGTGCGGTACGTGAGCTCGGAGGAGTTCACCAACGAGTTCATCAACTCCATCCGCGACGGCAAGGGCGACAGCTTCCGCAAGCGCTACCGCGAGATGGACATCCTGCTCGTCGACGACATCCAGTTCCTGGCGGACAAGGAGTCGACGCAGGAGGAGTTCTTCCACACGTTCAACACGCTCCACAACGCCAACAAGCAGATCGTGCTCTCCAGCGACCGGCCGCCCAAGCAGCTGGTCACGCTGGAGGACCGGCTGCGGAACCGTTTCGAGTGGGGCCTGATCACCGACGTCCAGCCGCCCGAGCTGGAGACGCGCATCGCGATCCTGCGCAAGAAGGCGGTGCAGGAGCAGCTCAACGCCCCGCCGGAGGTGCTGGAGTTCATCGCCTCCCGGATCTCCCGCAACATCAGGGAGCTGGAGGGCGCGCTGATCCGGGTGACGGCTTTCGCGTCGCTCAACCGGCAGCCGGTGGACCTCGGGCTGACGGAGATCGTCCTGAAGGACCTGATGCCCGGTGGCGACGACTCGGCCCCGGAGATCACCTCGACGGCCATCATGGGCGCGACCGCCGACTACTTCGGGCTCACCGTCGAGGACCTGTGCGGCACCTCCCGCGGCCGTGCGCTGGTGACCGCCCGGCAGATCGCCATGTACCTGTGTCGTGAGCTGACGGACCTGTCGCTGCCGAAGATCGGCGCGCTGTTCGGGGGGCGGGACCACACCACGGTGATGCACGCCGACCGGAAGATCCGCAATCTGATGGCGGAGCGGCGCTCCATCTACAACCAGGTCACCGAGCTCACGAACCGCATCAAGGCCGGCTGACGGCCCCGACACCGCACGAAGGCGCCTCCGGAGGGATCCGGGGGCGCCCTTCTTCGTGTGCCCCCCCTCGGCGCCCTCCCGGCATCGGCAACGCGGCCCCCTCGCACGCTTGCGGGCGGCCGACGGCGCCGCGGCGCAATCGTCGGACGGCACGCAGACACCCCCGGCCGACGCACGCAGCACCCCACCCGACGCACGGAGCACCCCCACCCGACGCACGCAGTCGCCCCCGTCCGACGCCCAGAGGCGTCTCCGACCCCGTCCCTCGGCAGTCCCCTCCGGATTCCGGCGGCGTCCGGCGGCGTCACGGCCCCGTGCGGTGTTCGATTTCCGCCCGGGGTTACGGCCGTCCTCCACAGATTCGGTGACTTTTTCCCGTCCACACGCTGGGGACCGGGAAGTTGTCCCAACCTCATCCACAGTGCACCCTGGCGACACAGCATCTGTGCAGGTCATCTGCCTGTGGATCCGTGGACGAAGGATCTCCACAGACTGTGGACGAAGAACTGATCCACAGGCTGTGCATCAAGTTGTCCACGGCCAACCCACAGGCTGCGGCCGGTTGTCCCCAGTGATCACCGGCTTCTCCACATGGCTGTCCACTGTTCGGCAACCTGACGCGTCTTCTCACCGGGGCGAGTGAAAGCCGTCACATCGTGCTGCCGGAGGGGGCTGTGGGAAAGGACCGCAAACCTGGGGACGCAGCTGGGGAGAACTCGGCCTCCCCTGTGCACGGGATGTGCAGAACTTTCCGTTCTCCACAGAACGGCCAGGTTGTCCACGGGCGCCGCCCACAGGGTCGGTGGACAAAAAACCGAGCCTGACCTGGGAAAACGGGGTTATCCACGGTATCCACAGGCCCTACTACTACTCCCGACCATAGAGAGCCAGGAATTCGTTTCGAAGGGGGTCCTGTGCACAACTCGCTGTCTCGGCCCGACTGCCACTCGTCACGACTTGACCCCGAGAGGCACCTACTGTCAGTGCGGTGCGTCAGACTGGACCCCGGTGTCCTTCCCCTCACCGGGGCCGACGACACCGAGTCAGACGACGAAAGCCAGGCAGGGCGAGAAGCGCCGGCAACAGCAGGAGGCGGCAACAGTGAAGATCCGGGTGGAACGCGACGTACTCGCGGAGGCAGTGGCCTGGGCGGCTCGCAGCCTCCCGGCCCGTCCGCCGGCGCCTGTCCTCGCCGGCCTGCTGCTCAAGGCCGAGGACGGCCAGCTGAGCCTGTCCAGCTTCGACTACGAGGTCTCCGCGCGGGTGTCGGTGGAGGCCGAGGTCGAGGAGGAGGGCACGGTCCTGGTCTCCGGCCGCCTGCTGGCCGACATCTCCCGCGCCCTGCCCAACCGGCCGGTGGAGATTTCCACAGACGGTGTACGGGCGACGGTGGTCTGCGGCTCCTCCCGGTTCACCCTCCACACACTGCCTGTGGAGGAGTACCCGGCCCTGCCGCAGATGCCGAACGCGACGGGCACCGTCCCCGGCGAGGTCTTCGCCTCCGCCGTGCAGCAGGTCGCCATCGCGGCCGGCCGCGACGACACCCTGCCCGTCCTCACCGGTGTGCGCATCGAGATCGAGGGCGACACGGTGACGCTCGCCTCCACCGACCGCTACCGCTTCGCGGTCCGCGAGTTCCTGTGGAAGCCGGAGAACCCGGAGGCTTCCGCGGTCGCCCTGGTGCCCGCCAAGACGCTGCTGGACACCGCCAAGGCGCTGACCAGCGGCGACCAGGTCATCCTGGCGCTGTCGGGCTCCGGTGCCGGTGAGGGGCTGATCGGTTTCGAGGGCGCCGGCCGCCGTACCACCACGCGCCTGCTGGAGGGCGACCTCCCGAAGTACCGCACGCTGTTCCCGACGGAGTTCAACAGCGTCGCCGTGATCGAGACCGCCCCCTTCGTGGAGGCCGTGAAGCGCGTGGCGCTGGTCGCCGAGCGCAACACCCCGGTGCGGCTGAGCTTCGAGCAGGGTGTGCTCATCCTGGAGGCCGGTTCCAGCGACGACGCACAGGCTGTGGAAAGGGTCGACGCCCAGCTGGAGGGCGACGACATCTCCATCGCCTTCAACCCGACGTTCCTGCTGGACGGCCTGAGCGCCATCGACTCCCCGGTCGCCCAGCTGTCCTTCACCACGTCCACCAAGCCGGCGCTGCTCAGCGGCCGCCCGGCGATGGACGCGGAGGCGGACGAGGCCTACAAGTACCTGATCATGCCGGTGCGTCTCAGCGGCTGATCCGCTTCACGCGGGAGCCGCAGGTGAGGACGGGCGTGTGAGCGCGTATGCCCACAGATGTGCGCGAGCGTCCGGGTTTAGGCTCGGACGCCGGCACGCAAGGTGCCGTCACGTCCCGTCGCAACCTAAGGAACACATCTGATGGAGCTCGGTCTCGTCGGTCTCGGCAAGATGGGCGGCAACATGCGCGAGCGGCTGCGCCGCGCGGGCCACACCGTCTTCGGGTACGACCGCAACCCGGACCTCGCCGATGTCCACAGCCTGCAGGAGCTTGTGGGCAAGCTCAGCGGCCCCCGTGTGGTGTGGGTGATGGTCCCGGCCGGCGAGCCGACCCAGTCCACCGTCGACGAGCTCGCCGAGCTGCTGGAGCCCGGCGACGTCGTGGTGGACGGCGGCAACTCCCGCTGGACGGACGACGAGAAGCACGCCGCGGAGCTGGCCGCCAAGGGCATCGGCTTCGTCGACTGCGGCGTCTCCGGCGGCGTCTGGGGCCTGGAGAACGGCTACGCGCTGATGTACGGCGGCTCCGCGGAGGACGTCGCCAAGGTGCAGCCGATATTCGACGCCCTCAAGCCGGAGGGCGACTTCGGCTCGGTGCACGCCGGCAAGGTGGGCGCGGGGCACTTCGCGAAGATGGTCCACAACGGCATCGAGTACGCCATGATGCAGGCCTACGCCGAGGGCTGGGAGCTGCTGGAGAAGGTCGACTCGGTGACCGACGTGCGGGAGGTCTTCCGCTCCTGGCAGGAGGGCACCGTCATCCGCTCCTGGCTGCTCGACCTGGCGGTCAACGCCCTCGACGAGGACGAGCACCTGGAGGACCTCCGGGGTTATGCACAGGACTCCGGTGAGGGACGCTGGACTGTGGAGGCCGCCATCGACAACGCGGTCCCGCTGCCGGCGATCACGGCCTCGCTGTTCGCGAGGTTCGCCTCCCGCCAGGAGGACTCGCCGCAGATGAAGATGATCGCGGCGCTGCGGAACCAGTTCGGCGGGCACGCGGTCGAGAAGAAGTAGTCCACAGGGACGGCACTTGTCCACAGGACCGCGCGGCGGTCCACAACGCCGCGGGAGGTCGGCGAAACGACCATGCACGTCACGCATCTGTCGCTGGCCGACTTCCGCTCCTACCCCCGGGTCGAGGTTCCGCTCGACCCGGGGGTGACGGCCTTCGTCGGCCCCAACGGGCAGGGCAAGACGAACCTCGTCGAGGCGGTCGGCTACCTCGCCACCCTCGGCAGCCACCGGGTGTCCTCCGACGCCCCGCTGGTCCGCATGGGCGCCGACCGCGCGATCGTCCGGGCCCAGGTCCGGCAGGGCGACCGGCAGCAGCTGATCGAGCTGGAGCTCAACCCGGGCCGCGCCAACCGCGCCCGCATCAACCGGTCCTCGCAGGTCCGGCCGCGGGACGTGCTGGGGATCGTGCGGACCGTGCTGTTCGCGCCCGAGGACCTGGCGCTGGTCAAGGGCGATCCGGGTGAGCGCCGACGGTTCCTCGACGAGCTGATCACCGCGCGCTCCCCGCGCATGGCGGGCGTCCGCTCCGACTACGACCGGGTGCTCAAGCAGCGCAACACCCTGCTGAAGTCGGCGGCGCTGGCCCGTCGGCACGGCGGACGCACCCTGGACCTGTCCACGCTGGACGTCTGGGACCAGCACCTCGCGCGCGCGGGCGCCGAACTCCTGGCGCAGCGCCTGGACCTGGTGGCCGCGCTCCAGCCGCTGGCCGACAAGGCGTACGAGCAACTGGCGCCCGGCGGTGGCCCGGTCGCCCTGGAGTACAAGCCGTCCGCGCCGGGCGAGGCGCACACGCGCGAGGACCTGTTCGAGCAGCTGATGGCCGCGCTCGCGGAGTCCCGCAAGCCGGAGATCGAACGGGGGGTCACCCTGGTCGGCCCGCACCGTGACGACCTGCTGCTCAAGCTGGGCCAGCTGCCCGCCAAGGGCTACGCCTCGCACGGCGAGTCGTGGTCGTACGCCCTGGCGCTGCGCCTCGCCTCCTACGACCTGCTGCGCGCCGAGGGCAACGAGCCGGTGCTGGTGCTGGACGACGTGTTCGCCGAGCTGGACGCGCGCCGCCGGGAGCGTCTGGCCGAGCTGGTGGCCCCCGGTGAGCAGGTGCTGGTGACGGCCGCCGTCGACGACGACGTACCGCACGTGCTGGCGGGTACGCGGTTCGCCGTGGCCGAGGGGACGGTGGAGCGCGCATGAGCGACGGGAAGCCGGCCGCCGGCGATTCCGGGAAGTCGCCGGAGCCCTCCGGCGTCGATCTGGCGCGCGTGGCGCTGCGCGCGGCCCGGGAGGCGGCACGCGCGCGTGGGGACGCGGCGCAGCAGAAGAAGCAGGCGCGGCGCGGGGGCCTGCGCTCCGGGGCGCGCACCGACCGGCGGGACCCGATGGCGCTCGGCGCGGCGATCAACCGCCTTCTCACCGAGCGCGGTTGGGAAGCCCCGGCGGCGGTGGGCGGCGTGATGGGCCGCTGGCCGGAGATCGTCGGCGAGGACGTGGCCAAGCACTGCGAGCCGGAGCGCTACGACGAGGACGAGCGGGTGCTGGTGGTGCGCTGCGACTCCACTGCCTGGGCGACCAATCTGAGGCTGCTGGCGCCGACACTCGTGGCCCGCCTGAACGACGATCTGGGGCACGGCACCGTGCGACTGATCAAGGTCGTCGGACCCGGGGGTCCGGTCCGCCGTTTCGGGCCGCTGCGGGCTCCGGGCAGCACCGGTCCCGGCGACACGTACGGGTGATCCGGGGGCTTTTTCCGCCCTGCCGGACACAAGTGAGAGACATCACATCAGGGCTTCTCAGCACCGCCTTCGCGGGCCGGAAGCCCGCTTCGTCGCGCCCCCGCACACGGGTGCGAACCACCACCTGACTCGTAAGTAGCCAAGGGTTGACGGTCGAAAGCGCTGAGTGCCGTCGTGGGGCTCTTGGAGCCCCCATCCGCATATCGGGAGTCGGGCGAGGCCGGTTCAGGGCGCCACATGCGGACTCAGGTGCCCGCAAACCCCCATCGATGTCAGCGCTACCGGTAGACTGGAAGACAATCCCGCCCCGTCCGTGGGGACCGTCCGGGAAGAGCTGAGCAACGCTGATCAAGGCTTACCAACGCAACATGCCGCAGCCGCTCCGGCAACCTGCCGACGAGCCCGGCTCGTGCTGTGCCAGAAAGGGCGCTTCGTGGCCGATTCCGGCAACCCCAACGAGAACATCCCGTCCACCGACACCGGCGTCACCGACGCGGCGAGCCCCTCGACCGACGAGGGAGCCACGTCGTACGACGCGAGCGCCATCACCGTCCTCGAGGGCCTGGACGCGGTCCGTAAGCGACCCGGTATGTACATCGGGTCGACCGGCGAGCGGGGACTGCACCACTTGGTGCAGGAGGTCGTCGACAACTCGGTCGACGAGGCGCTGGCCGGCTACGCGGACACGATCGACGTGACGATCCTGGCCGACGGCGGCGTCCGCGTCGTCGACAACGGCCGTGGCATCCCGGTGGGCATCGTCCCCTCCGAAGGCAAGCCCGCCGTCGAGGTCGTCCTGACCGTGCTGCACGCGGGCGGCAAGTTCGGCGGCGGCGGCTACGCGGTCTCCGGCGGTCTGCACGGCGTGGGCGTGTCCGTGGTCAACGCGCTGTCGACGCGCGTCGCCGTCGAGGTCAAGACCGACGGCCACCGCTGGACGCAGGACTACAAGCTGGGCGTCCCCACCGCGCCCCTGGTCAAGCACGAGGCCACCGAGGAGACCGGCACGTCGGTCACCTTCTGGGCCGACGGCGACATCTTCGAGACCACCGACTACTCCTTCGAGACGCTCTCCCGGCGCTTCCAGGAGATGGCGTTCCTCAACAAGGGTCTGAAGATCAACCTCACCGACGAGCGGGAGTCGGCGAAGGCCACCGCCGGTGCGGACGAGGCCGGCGAGGACGAGAAGGACGAGGTCAAGACCGTCTCGTACCACTACGAGGGCGGCATCGTCGACTTCGTGAAGTACCTCAACTCCCGCAAGGGAGAGGTGGTCCACCCCACCGTCATCGACCTCGAGGCCGAGGACAAGGACCGTCACCTGTCCCTCGAGGTCGCCATGCAGTGGAACGGCGGCTACACCGAGGGCGTGTACTCCTTCGCGAACATCATCCACACCCACGAGGGCGGTACGCACGAAGAGGGCTTCCGCGCCGCGCTGACCTCGCTGATCAACAAGTACGCGCGCGACAAGAAGCTGCTGCGCGACAAGGACGACAACCTCACGGGTGACGACATCCGCGAGGGTCTGACCGCGATCATCTCGGTGAAGCTGAGCGAGCCGCAGTTCGAGGGCCAGACCAAGACCAAGCTGGGCAACACCGAGGTGAAGACCTTCGTGCAGAAGGTCGTCTACGAGCACCTCGCCGACTGGCTGGACCGCAACCCCAACGAGGCCGCGGACATCGTCCGCAAGGGCATCGCGGCGGCCACCGCGCGCGTGGCGGCCCGCAAGGCGCGTGACCTGACCCGCCGCAAGGGCCTGCTGGAGACGGCGTCCCTGCCGGGCAAGCTGTCCGACTGCCAGTCGAACGACCCCACCAAGTGCGAGATCTTCATCGTCGAGGGTGACTCCGCCGGCGGTTCGGCCAAGTCCGGCCGTAACCCCGAGTACCAGGCGATCCTCCCGATCCGCGGCAAGATCCTGAACGTCGAGAAGGCGCGCATCGACCGGATCCTGCAGAACCAGGAGATCCAGGCGATGATCTCCGCGTTCGGCACCGGCGTGCACGAGGACTTCGACATCGAGAAGCTCCGCTATCACAAGATCATCCTGATGGCGGACGCCGACGTCGACGGCCAGCACATCAACACCCTGCTGCTGACGTTCCTGTTCCGCTTCATGCGGCCGCTGGTCGAGGCCGGACACGTGTTCCTGTCCCGTCCCCCGCTCTACAAGATCAAGTGGGGCAAGGACGACTTCGAGTACGCGTACTCCGACCGCGAGCGCGACGCGCTGATCGAGATGGGCCGCAACGCCGGCAAGCGCATCCGCGAGGACTCCGTCCAGCGCTTCAAGGGTCTCGGCGAGATGAACGCCGAGGAACTGCGTATCACCACGATGGACCAGGAGCACCGCGTGCTCGGCCAGGTCACCCTGGACGACGCCGCCCAGGCCGACGACCTGTTCTCGGTCCTGATGGGCGAGGACGTCGAGGCACGCCGCGCGTTCATCCAGCGCAACGCCAAGGACGTCCGCTTCCTCGACATCTGAGTCGGTCTCAGCTGACCGCACCAGGAAGGACCTTCACCAGCAATGACCGACGAGAACACTCCCGTCACGCCTCTTGAGGACGTGGACGCCGCCGCCATGCGTGTCGAGCCCGTCGGGCTCGAGACGGAGATGCAGCGGTCGTACCTCGACTACGCGATGTCCGTCATCGTGTCGCGTGCGCTGCCGGACGTCCGTGACGGCCTCAAGCCCGTCCACCGCCGTGTGCTGTACGCGATGTACGACGGCGGCTACCGCCCCGAGCGCGGCTTCTACAAGTGCGCCCGCGTCGTCGGCGACGTCATGGGCAACTACCACCCGCACGGCGACTCCTCGATCTACGACGCGCTGGTCCGCCTGGCGCAGCCGTGGTCGATGCGGATGCCGCTGGTGGACTCCAACGGCAACTTCGGCTCCCCGGGCAACGACCCCGCTGCGGCGATGCGCTACACCGAGTGCAAGATGGCGCCGCTGTCGATGGAGATGGTCCGTGACATCGACGAGGAGACCGTCGACTTCACGGACAACTACGACGGCCGCTCCCAGGAGCCGACCGTCCTGCCGGCGCGCTTCCCGAACCTGCTGATCAACGGTTCGGCCGGTATCGCCGTCGGCATGGCGACCAACATCCCGCCGCACAACCTGCGCGAGGTGGCGGCCGGCGCCCAGTGGTACCTGGAGAACCCCGAGGCCTCGCACGAGGAGCTGCTGGACGCGCTGATCGAGCGCATCAAGGGCCCCGACTTCCCGACCGGCGCCCTGGTGGTGGGCCGCAAGGGCATCGAGGAGGCGTACCGCACGGGCCGCGGCTCGATCACCATGCGCGCGGTGGTCGAGGTCGAGGAGATCCAGAACCGCCAGTGTCTGGTGGTCACGGAGCTGCCGTACCAGACCAACCCCGACAACCTCGCGCAGAAGATCGCCGACCTGGTGAAGGACGGCAAGGTCGGCGGCATCGCCGACGTGCGCGACGAGACGTCCTCGCGCACCGGTCAGCGCCTGGTCATCGTGCTGAAGCGGGACGCGGTCGCCAAGGTCGTCCTGAACAACCTGTACAAGCACACGGACCTGCAGAGCAACTTCGGCGCCAACATGCTGGCCCTGGTGGACGGCGTGCCCCGCACGCTGTCCCTGGACGCCTTCATCCGGCACTGGGTCACGCACCAGATCGAGGTCATCGTCCGCCGTACGCGCTTCCGGCTGCGCAAGGCGGAGGAGCGGGCGCACATCCTGCGTGGTCTGCTGAAGGCCCTGGACGCCATCGACGAGGTCATCGCGCTGATCCGGCGCAGCGACACCGTCGAGATCGCGCGCGGCGGCCTGATGGACCTCCTGGAGATCGACGACATCCAGGCCAACGCCATCCTTGAGATGCAGCTGCGCCGACTGGCCGCCCTGGAGCGCCAGAAGATCGTCCAGGAGCACGACGAGCTGCAGGCGAAGATCAGCGAATACAACGAGATCCTCGCCTCCCCGGTGCGCCAGCGGGGCATCGTCAGCCAGGAGCTGGCGGCGATCGTCGAGAAGTTCGGCGACGACCGCAAGACGAAGCTGATCCCGTACGAGGGCGACATGTCCATCGAGGACCTGATCGCCGAGGAGGACATCGTCGTCACGGTCACGCGTGGCGGCTACATCAAGCGCACCAAGACCGACGACTACCGGGCGCAGAAGCGTGGCGGCAAGGGGGTGCGCGGCGCGAAGCTGAAGGAAGACGACATCGTCAACCACTTCTTCGTGTCCACGACGCACCACTGGCTGCTGTTCTTCACCAACAAGGGCCGCGTCTACCGCGTGAAGGCGTACGAGCTGCCCGACGCCGGCCGCGACGCGCGCGGACAGCACGTGGCCAACCTGCTGGCCTTCCAGCCGGACGAGACCATCGCCCAGATCCGCGCGATCCGCGACTACGAGGCGACGCCCTACCTGGTCCTGGCCACCAAGGCCGGCCTGGTGAAGAAGACCCCGCTGAAGGACTACGACTCCCCGCGGTCCGGCGGTGTCATCGCCATCAACCTGCGCGAGCAGGAGGACGGGACCGACGACGAACTGATCGGTGCCGAGCTCGTCTCGGCCGATGACGATCTGCTGCTGATCAGCAAGAAGGCGCAGTCGATCAGGTTCACGGCGACGGACGACACGCTGCGCCCCATGGGACGCGCGACCTCGGGCGTCAAGGGCATGAGTTTCCGCGAAGGGGACGAGCTGCTCTCGATGAATGTTGTTCGACCCGGTACGTTCGTGTTCACTGCCACAGACGGCGGGTACGCGAAGCGGACCGCAGTCGACGAGTACCGGGTTCAGGGTCGCGGCGGCCTCGGCATCAAGGCCGCCAAGATCGTCGAGGACCGCGGGACCCTCGTCGGCGCGCTGGTGGTCGAGGAGACCGACGAAATTCTCGCCATCACGCTGTCAGGTGGTGTGATTCGCACGCGAGTCAACGAGATCAGGGAAACCGGCCGTGACACCATGGGCGTCCAACTGATCAACCTGAGCAAGCGCGATGCCGTGGTCGGCATCGCCCGTAACGCCGAAGCAGGACGCGAGGCGGAGGAAGTCGACGGCGACGTGGCCGTGGACGAGACCGCCGACGGGGACGCGACCACCGGCACGGACGAGGGCGAGGCGCCCTCCTCCGAGTAGCACGAGGAGTGAGTCAGCGTGAGCGGAGCCACGGGCGCCGGACCGGCCGGTACCAGTACGGGGACGGACGGCGGCGGCCGTGGCTCCGCCGCGCGGGCGGCCGATCCGCACACGACCAATCTCAAAGCGATCAAGGCGCCGGTCTCCGACGCCTCCTCGTCCACCAGGCAGGGATCCCAGGGGGGAACCGTGACGGACACCCGAGGCCCGCAGCAGGCCGCACCCGGGCAGGGTGCCGCCGCTCAGTCGGCCTCACCGCTGCCGGGCGAACGGCAGCCGCAGCAGCAGGCGGGCCCGTACCACCCGCCGCAGGCCTACCCGGCCCAGGCCGGCGCCGCGGCCGGCCGCACCGGGGCGGTGCGCCGGCCCCGCACGGGCGCCAGCACCACCCCGCGGGTGCGCAAGGCGCGCCTGCGGGTGGCGAAGGCCGACCCGTGGTCGGTCATGAAGGTGAGCTTCCTGCTGTCGATCGCCCTCGGCATCTGCACGATCGTCGCGGCCGCGGTGCTGTGGATGGTCATGGACGCCATGGGCGTGTTCTCGACGGTCGGCGGCACCATCTCCGAGGCGACCGGCTCCGAGGGGTCGAACGGCTTCGACCTCCAGTCGTTCCTGTCGCTGCCCAACGTCCTGATGTTCACGACGGTCATCGCGGTCATCGACGTCATCCTGGCGACGGCGCTCGCGACCCTGGGCGCGTTCATCTACAACCTCTCCGCCGGTTTCGTGGGCGGTGTCGAGCTGACGCTGGCCGAGGACGAGTGACCTGCTCAGCGGGCGCGCGCCGCCCGCTGTGACGGCCTCCCGACAATCGATTTTGGGACTGCCCCGGTCGTGCGCTAATCTTCAGGAGTCAGCGCGCGGGACACACACCGCAAGCGCGGCGGGGCTATAGCTCAGTTGGTTAGAGCGCATCCCTGATAAGGATGAGGCCACAGGTTCAAATCCTGTTAGCCCCACAGTGAGAAGAGACCCCCAGTCGGTGCGACTGGGGGTCTTCTGATGTCCCGGGGGTTGTGGGCCGGACGGGGCGAGGTGGGGTGAGTGCCTCGCGCCGGCCCGTCATCGCCCGGTACGGTCGCGGGCGCGTGCCGGGGTGCGGGCGTGAGACTCCCCGTACGGCCGGGCCGGATGATCCCGAGGTGGAAGTGGGTCCCGTTCATGGCGAGCCGTATCGGTGAACTCGTACTCGAATGCCGCGACCCGGAGCTGCTGGCGCGGTTCTGGTGCGAGGTGCTGGACTTCGTGGAGCTGGAACGCGACGGGGACGACATCGAGATCGGTCCCCGTGAAGGGTTCGGGGGCGCGCAGCCGACGATCGTCCTCAGCCGCAACGACGACCCGCAGCCGGGCAAGCCGCGGCTGCACATCGACGTCAACGCCACCGACCGCGACCAGGACGCCGAGCTCGAACGGCTGCTGGAGCTGGGGGCGCGGCCCGCCGACATCGGTCAGACCGGCGAGGAGTCGTGGCACGTCCTCGCCGACCCGGAGGGCAACGTGTTCTGCCTGCTGAGGCGCCGCCTGAACCCGCTCTGAGGGCTCGGAGACGTCGTTGGGGGGCACCCATGGGCCCTTGGTCCCTTTGAGTGCTGTCAGGGCCTGTCAGTCGCTCACATAGCCGTGTGCGGGCGTGTGAGGGGGATCGTCGCGGCGGGCTCATGGCCCGTCGGGCTCGTGTATCGGGTACGCCCCGGACCCCGGTCGGATGCCGACCGGGGTCCACGGGGGTGTTCGGCTCGTGTCGTGCCGTTGTGCTGTACGCAAGTTCGCCAGGACTCCGGGAAGCAGCGACGGCACGAGGAGGGTCGAGTCGGAAACAGCGGGCCGAGGGCCTCAGCGCTGGAGCGGGATGCGGCCGGCGGCGGCGGGCGCGGGCAGGGTGGAGGCCGAGTCCTCGGAACAGTGTGCGGGGACCAGCTCGGCATCCGGTCGTGCGGTCGAGTCCCGCTCCGCGCTCCGATGCCGTTCCTCGGTGCTCTCCGGCTCCGCGGCGGCGTCCTCGTGGGGCCGGTGCCGGCAGCTGGGGGACTTGCCGTGCGCCTCGGCGTGGATGCGCTGCTTCATCGTGGGGGGCAGTGCCCTGACCAGTGGCCAGGACCACAGGGACGTCGCCGGCGCGGGCGCCTCCGTCGTGGACGCGCTGTCGCTGTTGCGGGTCTCGCCGGTCTGCGGTACGGCCGCCGCGGCGGCCGTGGTGATGAGACCGAGCGCCGTGCACAGCGCGAGGAAGGCGGTGACGACGGTGTTCCACAGCTTCATGACCTTGTTCCTGGCCATGGCCCCTCACTTTCGGGTTGGGCGATTTGCGTACTTTCCTCATGATGTGTATGAGGGCCTCGAAGTGGTGGACCGACGCCCGTGCCGCGTGGATGTTCAGATGAACACCACTCGGATGGGCGTATGAGGGCGGAAAAGCCCTGGAGAGATGAGGAAAGGGAGCAAAAGACACCGTGCGTGCGGGTGTGATCACCCTCCGATCGGACCGTCCGCGCCGCGTGGATCCAGTTGCCTCCGAGGGCAGTTGGAGGCGGCGACGCAGGTCACCGATCGGTATCGGCCGGTGTGTATAGTCGGGCGCCAGAGGTCCCCTACGTCAAGGAAAGACGAGGTCGCGCGGTGAAGAAGCTTCTCCTGGTCGCACTGGCCGCCATCGGCGGGCTCCTCGTGTACCGCCAGATCCAGGCGGATCGCGCCGAGCAGGATCTGTGGACGGAGGCGACTGACTCCGTGCCCACGGGTTCGTGAGTACCGACATACGACGCTGAACAGACCCCGGCCGCAGATGCGGTCGGGGTTTTGTGTGGCCGGGACCTTGTGGCCGTGCCGCGCCCGCGGTGCAGGATGGGCGGCACGGTGCGAGGCCCGGCGACGGCGACGAGGGGGGCGCGTGAGGGGACGGCAGGGCACGGCGCGGAGCACGGCGCGGTCGTCGGGGCGGGGCCCGCACCCCGCCGTCAGGCGTCTGGGCCTGGTGGTCGCGCTCGTCCTGGGGCCGGTACTGCCGGCGCAGCAGGCCCGGGCCGTCGAGGAGGACACCACCCCCGCCTACGTCTTCGCCGCGGACGCGCAGCGGGTCGAAGGGGCCCCGAGCACCGCGGACGCCGTGGAACTGGAGCCCGGCCGGACCTACCGCAGCACTCTCCCGGCGGCCGGCGCGGTGTACTACCGCCTGGAACTGGACGACACGGCCACCGCCTACGTCTCCGCCACCGCCGTTCCGCCGCCCGGACGCACCGTCTCCGCCGCCGACGGCGTCAAGGTGACGGTGGAGGACACCGACGGCCGTTCCTGCGACGTGGACACGGCGAACCTCGGCGCACCCGGCACCCCCCGCCCCGTCGCCGCGTGGGCCATGCGGGAGATCTCCCCCAGGAGAAGCCTGTGCGCGGAGGCCGGGACGTACTACGTGACCGTGGAACGCGCCGCACCGGACGCGCGGGACGCCTCCCCCGACCCCTGGGAGCTGGAGCTCACCACGGTGTCGGAGCCCCGGCTGGAGACGGCGGGCCCCACGAGTGCGCCCGACGCGTGGAACTCGGCCACGCCCGCCCCCGCCCAGGGCCAGGCCCAACGGCGTCCGGGCGGCGAGGGCTTCGCGCAGGCGACCCCGCTCGGCGAAGGGGTGTGGCGGGACGACATACGGCCGGGCCAGACGCTCTTCTACCAGGTGCCCGTCGACTGGGGCCGGCAGCTCCACGCCACCGCCGAACTCGGCAGCTCCGGCACGGACACCTCCGGCTACGTCGCCTCCGCGCTCGACCTGGACCTCTACAACCCGGTACGCGGCCACGTCGAGGACCTGGGCATCGGTTACGACGGCGGCCAGAAGGCGAAGGCGCTCAAGCCCCTGCCTCCGGTGGCGTACGAGAACCGGCACGCCTCCGGCCGGCAGGTCACGGCGATGCGGTTCGCCGGCGCGTACTACCTCGTCGCGCACCTCTCCGCGGAGGTCGCGGAGAAGTTCGGCGACGGGCCCGTGCCGTTGACGCTGCGCGTGCGGCAGAGCGGGGCGGCGCAGGAAAGGCCCGGTTACGCGGGTCGTGCCGTGCCGTCGGACGTCTTCACGGTCGCGGGGAGCGGCGGGGGGACGGCCGGCGCCGGGGAGGGCGGCGCGGACGGCGACACCCTGTACCGGGTGCTCGCGGCGGGCGGCATCGGCACCGGGAGCGCCTTGGTGGTGGGGCTCGGGCTGTGGACGGTGGTGGCCCGGCGGCGGGCCGCGGTGTAGAGGCGGTCACCTGGGTGGGGCACGGGATCGTGCGTGCGTGCGTGCGACAGCGGCGGGTCCGCCTCACGGCCCCGCGGCCCCGGAGTCCTGCGGTCCCGTAGTCCGGTGGTTCCGGGGTCCCGCGGTCCCGTAGTCCGGTGGTTCCGGAGTCCCGCGATCCCGGAGTCCCGGAGTCCTGCGGTCCCGGGACGCCTGGGTCCCCTGGGCCCGAGTTCAGATGCGGGTGAGGGCCCAGAACCCCACGGCGTAACAGGCCAGGGCCAGCAGCAGGACGGGCACGGTCACCCGCGCCGGAGGGCCGGGCCGGCGGTTGCCGCGTCGGCGGTGCGACCGGGGGCCTGCCGTGTGCGGCGCCGGAACCGTGTCCGGAGGCGGAACCCGCGAGGACTCGGCGGTGTATTCAGCAGTGGAGGCATCGGGCCGTACGGGCGGTTGCGGCAGGGGGGAGTGCGGCGGATGGGTGGGTTCGTAGGGGGAGACGTCGGACGCGGGCTGCTGGTGGCCGCTGTACGGGGGATGAGGCGCGTACTGCGGGGGCTGAGAAGGGCGCTGGGGGGAGCGAGGAGCGGGCACGGAGGGCCCTGGCGGGGTGAAGAGGGAGGGCGCGGCAGGCGCGGCGCCCTCGGGCGGCGGCAGGGGGAAGCTGCCGGTGTCCGACATGCCCCCGGGCCGCGGGACGGCGCCCGGTGGCGTCGTGGGGGAGCCGGTGGTGCCCTGGCGTGGATCGACGGGGGCCGGTGCGGGTGGGCCGCCCACCACGGAGTCGGTCGTCTCCTCGGCTCCGGGCGGAGGTGCCCCGGGCGTCCCGGGTCTCCCGCCCGTGGCCTCGCCCTCTCTGGTCAGGTCATCCACCCCCGGACGCAGCCCGGACGCCTTCCTCAGCGGGCCTTCGGGGGCGAAACCGGCGGGCAGCGGGCCCAGTTGGTCGAAGATTTCGATCAGTTCGTCGTCGGGCCCCGGCTCCGGCAGCAGCTCCGCGGCCGAGGCCAGCGCCTTGCGCGCCCCGGTGGCCGTGCGGAAGCGGGCCTCCGGGGCGGGCTGGAGCAGGGTGGCCACGACCTGCCACAGCGGCTCGGGGATGCCCTGGGGTGCCCCGGGCGTTCCGTGGTCGGCGAAGTACTGGATGAGGGCCTTGGCGTCCGGTTTCGCGCCCTCGAGCAGATACAGCGCGACCAGACCCACGGCGAACAGGTCGGCGGGGAAGTCCGGTTCGGCGCCCATCATCTGCTCCGGGGCCAGATACCCGGGTGTGCCGACCACCAGGTTGGTCTCGGTCAGCCGGGGCTCGCCCAGCCGCATCGCGATGCCGAAGTCCGACAGCCGCAGCCTGGGCCTGCCCGTGCCGGTGGCTTCGAGGAGCACGTTGGCGGGCTTGATGTCGCGGTGCACCACGTCCTCCGCGTGCACCGCCGCGAGTCCCGCGAGCAACTGGTCGAGCAGGGTGCAGACGAACGCGGGCGGCAGCGGCCCGTAGTCGCCGACCAGGTGGACCAGGGACCCTCCGGCGACCAGGTCCATGGTGAACAGGACCTTGTCGTCGTCGGCGGCCCAACTGGTGGGGGCGAGGACATGGGGATGGTCGATCCGTAACGCCTGCTCACGCACGAAGCGCAACAGCGAATGGGCGTCGCTCTGCAGCAGGACCTTCGCCGCCACGTAGCGGCGACGGCGGTGGTCCCAGGCACGCCAGACGGCTCCGACGCCCCCGCGTCCGATCGGGTCGACCAGCTCGTACCGGCCGGCGAAGACCTCACCCATGGCTGTACGTCGCTCCTCCCCCTGAGGTGTCCCCCTGTCTCTCCCCCATGACGAGCGATACGACTCCCCCTGAGCCCCCGCTACTGGCCCGCTTCGCCTGCGTCGCACGTGTCACCGGCGGCCGAACCCCCTTCGGCCGCCGGGAGGTGCGTCAGTTCTGGTGGGACTGGTAGTGCGTGACCGCGTCGGACGTGCGGCCGGCTCCGTAGACCCGGAGGAACTCCGCCAGCTCGGGGTGTGAGGGCGCCAGGGTGTCGGCGGCCTCGATGATGTCGCCGGCCGCCGCCACCGAACGCAACAGGGACTGGATCTCACGGACCACGCGCTTCACCGTGGGCGCACCCGAACTGGTCGTGCTCGTCGTGGTGTTGGTGAGCACGGATCCCCCCTGGGACTTCTTGATCTCCTCCATGCGCTCGGTCGCCTCGGCGGCGCTCACGCTGCCGTCGGCCACCTGCCCCGCCAGGTCCTGCAGCAGCTGCACGCGCTGGACCACGGCCGGGTTGCCGATCTTCGCCCGCTGGCCGCTCATCAGCTGCGACAGCATCGGTGCGGACAGTCCCAGGACCCCCGCCAGCCGGGCCTGGTTGAGGCCCAGGTCGTCTATGAGCCTACGGAAGAGCGCCCCCAGCGGCTCCCCGTACCAATTCCGCTGCAGTTCCCGCGCTCTGGCGGTGGCTTCCTGCTGTGCGGCGTCCATTGCGTCTCCCCATCGCTTCCCCATGAACCGTGGGTTCGCTAGAGCGAACCACGCCGAGCATCTTACGGAGAGTGGTTGGTCACGGGGACCCCCAATCTTTTTGCGGAACCCCCGGGGGGACCCGGTACTCTGGTGTCGGGCGCCTGCCGGGACGTGTTTCTCCTGGTGGACGCTTTCCTTCCGGGGCCTTAGCTCAGTTGGTAGAGCGCTGTCTTTGCATGGCAGATGTCAGGGGTTCGACTCCCCTAGGCTCCACAGGGAAGACCCCTCCCACCTGCGGCAACGCGGTGCGAGGGGTCTTGTTTCACGTGAAACGGCGCGGGGGGGGGGGGGGGGCACCCCGGGGCCCCCCCCCCCCCGGCGCGGGGGGGGGGGGGGGGGGGCCCCGCCCCGGGGGGGGGGGGGTTGTTTTTCCTCGTCAACGGGGGGGGGGGGCGGGGGCCCCCGGCCCCCCCCCCCCCCGCGCCGTTCGCGTCGTGCGGGGTGCTGCCGACCGTCAGGTCTCGTCGCGCTTGGCGGCCTCTTCCTCGGCCTCCTTGGCCTCGACCTCCGGATCGAGGGCGCCCACGTCGCTGCCGTCGACCGACGTCAGAGTGGTCGAGCCGGACACGTCCGTCGCGGCCGGCGGTTCCACCAGCCAGTCCGGGTTGGCCTGCTTGTCCCACCACTTCCACGCGGCGAAGGCTCCGCCGACCACGGCCCCCAGGATCAGGACCGTCTTCGCGGCACGGCCCGCCTTCGCCCGCCGCTGCTGCTTGCGCACGAGCTTCTGAATCTGCTGGGCCGATACCTGGCCCCGCAGGGCGGCGAGAGCGGCTGCGCTGCGGGCCGCGGCCTCCTCGCGCGCCGGTCCGGCGGCGGCCACCGCCTGTTCGATCACCGGCCGCGAATACTCCGCGGCCTGGCGAGCGGCCAGGCGCGTACGAACGGCGGCCTGCTGGGCGGCCTTGTCGACCTTCGGCGGCATATGGGTCCGGGCCTGCTCCAGGTACGGCTGCACATGAGTGCCGTACTGGACGAGGGCCTGTCCTGCGGCCTGCGTCACCTTGGGCGCGAGCCGTACGCGGGCCTCTTGTGCGTAGTGCGCGGCCCTGACCTTGGCCGTGTCGGCGTAGGGCGCCACCACTTCCGCGGCGTGCAGCACGCTGTCCTTCGCCGAACCGGTCGCGGCGCGCACGCTGTCGATGCGGGTCACGAGTTCCTCCTCCTCGGTGGCGTACGGTATTTCGACTTTCCACCCTTTTACGGATCATGCCTGCCGGGTCGCCACGCGGCATGCGTGGGCGGGCGAACGGGTGCCGTCCTCGGTGACCGACGGCGATATCAAGAACGGCGATATCGAGGGCAAGCGGACGAATACGGTGCAACGGGTGCTTGTCGCCGACGATGCCACGGATCGGTGCGATGTGCCCCCGTCACGGGAGGACTCGTGACGGCTTTCGTGAGGGAAGCGACCCGGAGGCACTCTCTGTGCACGAAGGCCGGGCGACTCGACGCCCGGTCCGTGCGAGGATCAGGGAGTCACGGAAAGACAACGGAAGGCACATCGTGGCTACGCAGCTCTACGCCACCCTGAAGACCAATCACGGCGACATCCAGGTTCGGCTCTTCCCGGACCAGGCGCCGAAGACGGTCAAGAACTTCGTCGAGCTCGCCAAGGGCGAGCGGGAGTGGACCCACCCCCGGACCGGCCAGAAGACCACGGACAAGCTCTACGACGGCACGGTCTTCCACCGGGTGATCAGTGGCTTCATGATCCAGGGCGGTGACCCGCTGGGCAACGGCACCGGCGGCCCCGGCTACCAGTTCGCGGACGAGTTCCACCCGGACCTGCGCTTCGACAAGCCCTACCTGCTGGCAATGGCCAACGCCGGCCCGGGCACCAACGGCTCGCAGTTCTTCATCACCGTCGCCCCGACGGCCTGGCTGAACCGCAAGCACACGATCTTCGGTGAGGTCACCGACGGCGCGAGCCAGAAGGTCATCGACGCCATCGTGTCGGCGCCGACCAACCCGCGCACCGACCGCCCGGTGAACGATGTGGTCATCGAGTCGGTCGAGATCAACGAGGGCTGACCCCTCGTCCCCGAGGGCGAAAGCCTCGAAGGGAACCAATCGCCCCGCTCATCCGTAAGGATGGGCGGGGCGGGGTTTTTCCAACGACCTAGGGGATCTCATGGACGACCAGGCCGCCGACAGCGCTCAGGACGCCGGGCGCGCCCCTGGCTGCTACCGCCATCCGGACCGTGAGACCGGTGTCCGCTGCACCCGGTGCGAGCGGCCGATCTGTCCGGAGTGCATGGTCGACGCGTCCGTGGGATTCCAGTGCCCGGAATGCGTCCGCAGTGGTGGGGGCACCGGGCACGCGCCGTCCGTCTCCGCGCCCCGCACGCTGGCCGGCGGAAGCATCGCGGCGGATCCCCGGCTGGTGACGAAGATCCTCATCGGGATCAACCTGGCGGTCTTCCTGGCCGTGAACATCCAGTCGTCGTTGCTGAACGACCTCGTTCTGGTCGGCACCTGGCCGCCGGCGCCGTTCCTGCCGACCCAGGGCGTGGCGGAGGGCGAGTGGTACCGCCTGCTGACCTCGATGTTCACGCACGAGGAGTTCTGGCACGTCGGCTTCAACATGCTGGGCCTGTGGTGGCTGGGCGGACCGCTGGAGCAGCATCTGGGCCGGGCGCGCTATCTGGCGCTCTATCTGATCTCGGGTCTGGCCGGCGGCGCCCTGACGTATCTGCTGGCTGCGGGGACCTCCGCCTCGCTGGGTGCGTCCGGTGCCGTCTTCGGCCTGTTCGGCGCCACCGCCGTGCTGATGCGCCGGCTCCGCCAGGACATGCGGCCGATCATCGCCCTGCTGGTGATCAACCTCGTCTTCACCTTCGGGTGGAGCGGCATCGCCTGGGAAGCGCACATCGGCGGGCTGGTCGCCGGTGCCGTCATCGGCTACGCCATGGTGCACGCCCCGCGTGAGCGGCGGGCGCTGGTGCAGTACGGAACCTGTGCGGTGGTGTTGGCGGCGGTCGTGCTGATCACCCTGCTGAGGACCGCACAGCTCACGTGATTCAGGGGTTTGTCCACAGACGGTGGCGGATCTTGTGCATACGGTGCGACCGGGTCACCTGGCGTGCGTACGGACCGCTCTTTCTGCAGGTCAACCCACATGCGAACAAGCTTTCGGTTGGTGGTGTTTCTGTCACACCGGCGTCAACCTCGGAGGGGGTTATCCACAGATCGGGTTCCCTGTCCACATGTGGACAAGGGCTGTGGATAACTTAGGGGATAACCCTGCCCAGAGCTGCTGGAACCCCTCCGGGCAGGGCTGCGTTCAGTGACCGGTGGGCACGGTCCGCGCCCGGTCCGGCCCTACTTCCACTGCGTGGAGACGCCGAACCCCGCGGCGATGAAGCCGAAGCCCACCACGATGTTCCAGTTGCCCAGCGCGTCGATGGGCAGCGAGCCGTCGGTGACGTAGAACACGACGATCCAAGCCAGGCCGATGAGGAACAGGGCCAGCATCACCGGCGCGACCCAGGCGCGGTTGGTCAGCTTGATCGCGGCCGTCTGCTTGGCCGGAGGCGGCGTGTAGTCGGCCTTCTTGCGGATACGTGACTTCGGCACGAGGGTCTCTCCTGTCGATGCGCTGCGTGGCCGCGCAGGGTCTGGGTCGGGCTCGGGGCAGCGTACAAGGGGACTCTGAGTGCTCCCCCGGGCGTCCGTTAGCGTAGTGCTTCCGCGGCGCCGAAGGAGATAAGGGTACGTTGAGCAATTCTGCCGACTTCCCGGGGACGGAATCCAGTCCCGCACCCCGCCCGCGCCGAGTGCGACCGGTGCGGGTGCTCACCGCGGGAATCTTCGCCCTCGCGGGCCTTCTCTTCTTCATCAGCTTCGACACGGCCAAGGGCACGAACATCCGCACCGACGCCTCCTTGCTGAAGCTCTCCGACCTGATCCACGAGCGCAGCCGCAAGAACGGTGAGCTGGACGAGTCCAACGGCGCCCTGCGCAAGGACGTCGAGGCCCTGGCCGAGCGGGACGACGGCAGCACCGAGGCGGAGGACGCCAAGCTCGCCGAGCTGGAGGAGCGCGCCGGCACGCAGGAGCTGAAGGGCAAGGCGATCACGGTCACCCTGAACGACGCCCCGCCGGACGCCACCGCCAAGCTCCCCGGCTATCCCGAACCGCAGCCGGACTACCTGGTCATCCACCAGCAGGACCTCCAGGCCGTGGTGAACGCGATGTGGCAGGGCGGCGCCGAGGGCATCCAGGTGATGGACCAGCGGCTGATCTCTACCAGCGCGGTGCGCTGTGTGGGCAACACCCTGATCCTTCAGGGCCGCGTCTACTCGCCGCCGTACACGATCACCGCGGTCGGGGAGCCGGAGAAGCTGAAGAAGGCGCTCGCCGCCTCACCGGCGATCCAGAACTACATGGTGTACGTCAACGTCTACGGCCTCGGCTGGAAGGTCGAGGACGAGGGCACCAAGACGCTGCCCGGTTACTCCGGCACGGTGGACCTGCACTACGCGGAACCCGTCGACTAACACCCGGACCGGGCCGGGCTCGTCCAGTCCGTCCTTGGTTTCACGTGGAACATGCGGGGCTGATCGAGGCGATCGGCCCCGCGGCACGTACTCAGAGGTGTACGCGGCCTCCGGTCGGCTTGTCACACAGCCTGTGGAGGCCGGGAAACAGAGGGCGTTGCGCCGTTAGTCTGGTGGCGTACGGCGTGGGTCTGGTGCCGTGGTACGACGGAAGGGACGGCATGTACAGCTGGATCTGGCGGCATCTGCCGGGCAACGGATGGGTGAGGGCACTCATCTCACTCGTGCTGATCACCGTCGTGGTCTACGTCCTCTTCCAGTACGTCTTCCCGTGGGCGGAGCCGCTGCTGCCCTTCAACGATGTGACGGTGGACAACCAGTGAGCGCGCGCATTCTCGTCGTCGACAACTACGACAGCTTCGTCTTCAACCTCGTCCAGTACCTGTACCAGCTGGGCGCCGAGTGCGAGGTCCTGCGCAACGACGAGGTGTCGACGGGCCACGCCCAGGACGGCTTCGACGGCGTGCTGCTGTCCCCGGGCCCCGGCACCCCCGAAGAGGCCGGGGTCTGCGTGGACATGGTGCGCCACTGCGCCGCGACCGGGGTGCCGGTCTTCGGCGTCTGCCTGGGCATGCAGTCGATGCAGGTGGCGTACGGCGGCGTGGTCGACCGCGCTCCCGAGCTGCTGCACGGCAAGACCTCCCCGGTGACGCACGAGGGCAGGGGCGTCTTCGCCGGGCTGCCCTCCCCGTTCACGGCCACCCGCTACCACTCGCTGGCCGCCGAGCCGGCCACGGTCCCGGCGGAGCTGGAGGTCACGGCCCGTACCGCGGACGGCATCGTGATGGGACTCAGGCACCGTGAACTCCCGGTGGAAGGGGTGCAGTTCCACCCCGAGTCGGTGCTGACCGAGCACGGCCACCGGATGCTGGCCAACTGGCTCGCGGAGTGCGGTGACACGGAGGCCGTGGCGAGATCCGCGGGGCTCGCCCCGGTGGTGGGCAGGTCCTCGGCGTGACCGCGCTGCGCCCCGAGCGCGAGTCCGGCGCCCATGGGTACGGCGCCGGCGACCAGGGCACCTCGTACGGCGGGCAGCCGTACGGGGTCCAGGGCGCGTACGGGGACGGCTGGTACGGCGGGGCGGCGACGCCCGACCCCTACGCGGGCACCGCCGCCGACGCCACCACGCGGCTGCCGCCGATCGACGAGGAGACCGTCGCGCTGCGCGTCCCGGACCCGCCGGAGCGCGCGGTACGCGAGGAAGCCCCCGCTCCAGGGGGCCGGGCGGCCCGCAGGAAGGCGGCCAAGAAGCGGCAGGGGCGCCGTGGAGGCTCCCACAAGGCCGCCGACGGGTCATCGGCCGGGCAGGGCCGTGACGACGCCTCTGAGAGGGCGTCACGGGCGCCGCTGTCCCGGGTCGAGGCGCGTCGGCAGGCGCGGGCGCGCAAGGCGAGCCCGGCGGTCGTCGCGAGCCGGGCCATCGGCGAGGTGTTCATCACCACCGGCGTGCTGATGCTGCTGTTCGTCACCTACCAGCTGTGGTGGACGAACGTGCGCGCACACGCGCAGGCCGGCAAGGAGGCCAGTGACCTCCAGCAGGACTGGGCGAACGGCGAGCGCCAACCGGGGGCGTTCGAGCCGGGCCAGGGCTTCGCGCTGCTGCACATACCCAAGCTGGACGTGGTGGTGCCGATCGCCGAGGGCATCAACAGCAAGAAGGTCCTCGACCGGGGCATGGTCGGCCACTACGCGGAGGGCGCGCTGAAGACGGCGATGCCGGACGCGAAGACCGGCAACTTCGGACTCGCGGGCCACCGCAACACGCACGGGGAGCCGTTCCGGTACATCAACCGGCTGCAGCCGGGCGATCCGATCGTCGTGGAGACGCAGGACACGTACTTCGTGTACAAGACGGCGTCGACGCTGCCGGTGACGCCACCGAGCAACGTGAGCGTCCTCGAACCGGTGCCCAAGGGCTCGGGCTTCACCGGGCCCGGCCGCTACATCACGCTGACCACGTGCACACCTGAGTTCACCAGCAAGTACCGCTTGATCGTCTGGGGTCAGATGGTCGAGGAACGGCCGCGCAGCAAGGGCAAGCCGGATGCGCTCGTCAGTTAAGGGCAGAGGAAACGTGGCAGCGACCGCCGACGACACCGCACAGCACTCCGACGCGCCCGCGTCCCCGCCGCCCAGGGCACGCCGCCGCCTGGGGCCGGTGGCCTTGGTGATCAGCTTCTTCGGGGAGATGCTCATCACCGCGGGCGTGGTGCTGGGCCTGTTCGTCGTCTACTCGTTGTGGTGGACGAACGTCGTCGCGGACCGCGCGGCGGACCGGCAGGCGGACAAGGTGCGTGACTCCTGGGCCCAGGAGTCCGACGGCGGCGACAAGAGCGCACCCGCTGTCTACGACAGCAAGAACGGCATCGGCTTCCTGCACGTGCCCGCGATGAGCGGCGACGACATCCTCGTCGAGAAGGGCACGTCGATGAAGGTCCTCAACGACGGCGTGGCCGGCTACTACACCGATCCCGTGAAGGCGACCCTGCCGACGTCCGGCAAGAAGGGCAACTTCTCCCTCGCCGCCCACCGGGACGGCCACGGCGCCAAGTTCCACGGCATCCACCACATCAAGAAGGGTGACCCGATCGTCTTCGAGACGAAGGACACCTGGTACGTCTACAAGGTTTTCGGCATCCTCCCGGAGACCTCGAAGTACAACGTCGACGTCCTCGCCAAGGTCCCGGCGGAGTCCGGCCGCAAGAAGGCCGGTCACTACATCACGCTGACGACCTGCACGCCGATCTACACCAGCACGTACCGCTACATCGTCTGGGGCGAACTGGTCCGCAAGGAGAAGGTGGACGAGAACCGCACTCCGCCGGAGGAACTGAACTGACCCGGGCGCCTCGCGCCCGAGGCCCCGGACCGACGAAGAGAGCCCCCGGCCGACGAAGAGAGCCCCGGCCCCCTCCGAAGAGGGGTCCGGGGCTCCTGTCGTGCGGGGTGCCTATCGCGGGTCAGCGGTTACCGAAGAGGCCGCCGTCACCGCCGCCGCCTCCGCCGACCGTGAACAGGGCCACTCCCGTGCCCTTGTCCACCGGGGTGCCCTGGGTCGGGTTGGACCCGAAGACGCGGGCGTTGGGGTCGTTCGGACCGGTGACACCGGCGACGGCGAGTCCCGCCTCCCCGAGGATGCGCTGGACGTCCTCGAGCCTCTTGCCGTTGATCTCCGGCACGGCCACCTTCTCGGCCGCCTTCGCCTTGCCGATGAAGATCTGCACCTCGGTGCCCTTGCTGACCTGCGTGTTCGCCTGGAGCGAGGTGCGGATGACCTTCCCGACCAGGTTGGGGTCGTCGGTCTCCTCCTCGACGCAGGTGCCCACGAGGTCGTTCGCCGTCATCTGGGCCTTCGCGTCGTCACAGCTCTTGGTGACGACGTCCGGGACCGTGGCCTTGTCCTCGGCCTTGGCGACGGTGAGCGTGACGGTGGTGCCCTTCTCGACCTCTTCGCCGAGACCCGGGTCCTGCTTGGTGACGGTGCCCGGCTCCTCGCCGCTCACCTCTTCCTTGACCTCGACGACGAACTGGTACTTGTCGCTCTCGAGTTCGGCCTTCGCGTCGTCGATGTCGTCACCGATCACGCTCGGCACCGCGACCTTCGGCGCCCCGGTGGAGACCACCAGCTCGACGGTGGACTCCTTGTCCACCTTGGTCCCGGGCTTCGGATCCTGTGAGCAGATGTTGCCCTTGGCCTGGTTCTCACAGGGCTTGTCGGTGAAGTTCAACGTCAAGTCGCTGTTGTCGGCGAGCTTCTGGGCGGCCGCCCTCGTCTCGCCGACGAAGTTCGGGGTCGGGACAGTGCTGTTGCCCACGCCGCCGCTGCCGTTGATCGCCCAGCGGCCGATCAGGACGGCGCCGATCAGGACCAGCACACCTGCCACGACCAGCAATATCGTGGAGGTGTTGTTCTTCTTCGGCGGGCGGCGACGGCTCTGACGCTCGTCGTAGCCGTAACCGCCGTCGTCCGGGTTCATGGGCGGCAGCATCGAGGTGGCCCCGCCGGCGTCCGCACGCAGCGCCGTCGTCGGCTGGTCGTCCGGATAGCCGCCGTAGCCGACCGAGCCCATGGCCGCGGTCGCCGCGACGGGCTGGCCGTCGAGGCAGGCCTCGATGTCGGCGCGCATCTCGTCGGCCGACTGGTAGCGGTAGTCGGGGTCCTTGACCAGCGCCTTCAGTACGATCGCGTCCATCTCGGGCGTGATCTCGGGGTCGAAGACGCTCGGCGGCTGCGGTTCCTCCCGTACGTGCTGGTAGGCGACCGCTACCGGCGAGTCGCCCACGAAGGGCGGCCGGACGGTCAGCAGCTCGTAGAGCAGGCAGCCGGTGGAGTACAGGTCGGAACGCGCGTCCACCTGTTCGCCCTTGGCCTGCTCCGGCGAGAGGTACTGCGCGGTGCCGATGACCGCCGCGGTCTGGGTCATCGTCATGCCGGAGTCGCCCATCGCGCGGGCGATGCCGAAGTCCATGACCTTGACCTGGCCGTTGCGCGTCAGCATGACGTTCGCGGGCTTGATGTCGCGGTGGACGATGCCGGCCCGGTGGGAGTACTCCAGCGCCTGGAGGATGCCGATGGTCATCTCCAGCGTGCGCTCCGGCAACAGCTTGCGGCCGCTGTGCAGCAGCTCACGGAGCGTGGAGCCGTCGACGTACTCCATGACGATGTACGGGATGGAGACCCCGTCGATGTAGTCCTCGCCCGTGTCGTAGACCGCAACGATCGCGGGATGGTTGAGCGAGGCGGCCGACTGGGCCTCCCGGCGGAACCGGGCCTGGAAGGACGGGTCGCGCGCGAGATCCGCGCGCAGCGTCTTCACCGCCACCTGGCGTCCGAGCCTGGTGTCATGTGCGTGGTAAACCTCCGCCATGCCACCACGGCCGAGCACCGGGCCCAGCTCGTACCGGCCGCCTAGGCGACGCGGCTCTTCCATAGCTACCTACCAGCCCTCTCCGTCGGTCCCGGGCAGCACACTTGTGCCGCCGGAGGCTGCCGTCCGGGCCTACCGTACCCGGCTCGTTCTGTGTGACCTGGCCAAGTACGTCAGCCGATACAGGACCGGTACCGCAACGTGCACCGATGTGAGGCAGACGTGATGGGCGTCACTGCTTGCCCTTCAGGACCGCCTCCATCACGCTCTTGGCGATCGGTGCGGCGAGACCGCCACCGGAGATGTCGTCACGCACGGCGTTCTCGTCCTCGATCACGACCGCCACGGCGACAGGGGAGCTGCCGTCGTCGGTCTTGGCGTAGGAGATGAACCATGCGTACGGGTTCTCGCTGTTGTCCACACCGTGCTGAGCGGTACCGGTCTTGCCACCGACGGTGACGCCGTCGATCTTGGCGTTGGTTCCCGTGCCGTCCTCGACGACCGTCTCCATCATCGACTGGAGGATCTGCGCGTTCTTCGCCGACAGCGGCCGGCTCATCTCCTCCGGGTCCGTCTTCTCGATGACGTCGAGGCTCGGGGCCTGGAGCTCGTCCACCATGTACGGCTTCATCAGGCTGCCGTTGTTGGCGACGGCCGAGGCCACCATGGCCATCTGCAGCGGGGTGGCCGCGGTGTTGAACTGGCCGATGGAGGACAGGGCCACCTGCGACGGCTCCATGTTGTCCGAGAACACCGAGGCGGTCGCGCGGACCGGGGTGAACTGCTCCTCGGTGAAACCGAACTTCTTGGCCGTCTCCAGCATCTTGTCGTTGCCGAGGTCGGCGCCGGCCTTGCCGAAGACGGTGTTGCAGGACACCCGCAGCGCCTCGCGCAGGGTGGCGTCCTCGCAGGGCAGGTTGCCCTCGTTCTTCAGTTCGGTCTTGGTGCCCGTCATGACCCACGGCAGCGGGGTCTCGGTCTTCTCGTCGGCGTCGGCGACCAGCCCGTGCTCCAGGGCGGCGGCCGCGGTGACGACCTTGAAGGTCGATCCGGGCGGGTAGACCTCGCGCAGCGCCCGGTTCAGCATCGGGTCGTCCGGGTTGTTCTTCTTCTGCAGCTTGCTCCACGCCTCGGCGTCCGTGTCGAGGCTGCTGCCGGCGATGGTGGACGGGTCGTACGACGGGTACGAGGCCATCGCGAGGATCTTGCCGGTGGACGGCTCGATCGCCACCACGGAACCCTTGCCGCCCTGCTTCTTCAGGCCCTTGTAGGCGGCCTTCTGCGCGGCGGCGTTGAGGGTGGTGACCACATTGCCGCCTTCCTTGTTCTTGCCCGTCAGCATGTCGAGCGTGTTGCGGAAGAAGAGGCGGTCGTCGTTGCCGGTGAGGATGCCGTCCTCGATGGCCTCGAGCTGGTTGGCGCCGTACGCCTGGGACACGAAGCCGGTGACCGGGGCCCACATGGGGCCGTCCTTGTAGGTGCGCTTGTACTTGAAGTCGCCCTTGGTGGTGGTGTGCCCGGTGATGGGCTCACCCTCGACGATGATGTCGCCGCGCGGTGAGGCGTAGCGCTCGATGGCGACACGGCGGTTGTTCTCGTCGGTCCTCAGCTCGTCGGCCTGTACGTACTGCAGCCAGTTGTCCCGGATGAGCAGAGTGAGGACGAGCAGGCCACAGAAGATCGCGATCCGGCGCAGGGGCTTGTTCACGGGCGGACCACCTGGGTCATCTCGGCGTCGGGGTTGGTGGCGGGCGCGGGGGCCGGACGGCGCGCGGTGTCACTGATTCTCAGCAGGATGCCGATCAGCGCCCAGTTCGCGATGACGGACGAACCGCCGTAGGCCAGGAACGGCATCGTCATACCGGTCAGCGGGATCAGGCCCATGACGCCGCCGGCGACCACGAAGACCTGGAGCGCGAAGGCGCCGGACAGACCGATGGCGAGCAGCTTGCCGAACGGGTCGCGGGCGGCGAGGGCGGTGCGCACGCCGCGCTCCACGATCAGCGCGTACAGCAGCAGGAGCGCCATCAGGCCGGTCAGGCCCAGCTCCTCGCCGAAGGTGGCGAGGATGAAGTCGGAGTTGGCGGCGAACCGGATCAGCTCGGAGTGGCCCTGGCCCCAGCCGGTGCCGAGGGTGCCGCCGGAGCCGAACGCCCACAGCGCCTGCATGGCCTGCTCGGAGTGGCCGCCCACGCCCGCGCGGGAGAGCGTGTACTCCTTCATCGGGTCCAGCCAGGCGTCCACGCGCTGCTGGATGTGCGGCTCGAAGCTGGCGACGCCGACGGCGCCGACGGCCGACATCAGCAGACCGAAGACGATCCAGCTGGTCCGCTCGGTGGCCACGTACAGCATGATCACGAACATGCCGAAGAACAGCAGCGAGGTACCGAGGTCGGTCTCGAAGACCAGGATGAGGATCGAGACCATCCACACGACCAGGATCGGGCCGAGGTCACGGCCGCGCGGCAGGTAGAGGCCCATGAAACGGCGGCTGGCCAGCGCCAGCGCGTCCCGCTTCACCATCAGGTAGCCGGCGAAGAACACCGCCAGGACGATCTTGGCGAACTCACCGGGCTGGATGGAGAAGCTGCCGACCTTGATCCAGATCTTGGCGCCGTAGATGTTCTGGCCGAGACCCGGCACCAGCGGGAGCAGCAGCAGGAACAGTGCGCCGACCATGGAGATGTACGTGTAGCGCTGCAGGACACGGTGGTCCTTGAGGAAGACCAGCACGGCCACGAACAGGGCGATGCCCATCGCGGTGTACATCAGCTGCCGGGGCGCGGCGGTGCCCGCCTGCTTGATCTGCTGCAGCAGTTCGGACTGGTCCAGGCGCCAGATGGCGACGAGCCCCAGGCCGTTGAGCAGCGTGGCCAGCGGCAGCAGCAACGGGTCCGCGTACGGCGCGAACTTCCGCACGGCGAGGTGGCCGACGCCCGCCAGCAGGCCGAGGCCCAGGCCGTAGCTCAGCAGCCCGGCCGGCACCTCGCCGTTGATGGCGAGGCCCACGTTGGCGTAGGCGAAGACCGGGATGACCACGGCGAACACGAGCAGTGCGAGCTCCGTGTTGCGGCGGCTGGGCGCGCCGATGGCGCCGATCGTGGACGTGTGCTGCGTCGACGGGTTGGTAGTACTGCTCATCGTGTGACAGGGCCTCTCACGGCTTGCCTACTGCTTACCGCACAGCGAGACGACCTTCTGCTCTTCCTCCGAGAGGCTGGGGCCGGGGCTGGTAGTGGGTGCGGTCGTGGACGGGGTCGTGGACTGCTCCGGGGCCTTCGCCGAGTCCGAGGGGTTCGGCGTCGGTGATGCCTTGGACGAGAAGGACGCGGGAGTGGTTCCCGTGGTCCCTCCGGCCTCGCCCGCTCCGGTGCGCGCGTTGGCCTCGCTGTCGGCGGCGCGCCGCTCGGCCTGCTTCTTGCACGCGGAGGCCTGGACGGCCAGCTCCTCGATCTTCTCCCGGGCGCCGTACAGGTCGCCCTCGACGATGGTCGCCTCGACCTGCTTGCGCTGGTAGGGCGGGAGGTACTTGAGTTCGATCTCGGGGTGGTCCTTCTCGACCTTCGAGAGGGAGACCCAGGCCAGGTCCTGGTTGATGCCCCGGTACAGCGCGACGTGCTCGCCCTGGGCGCCCACGAAGTACTGCGTCTGGGTCCAGCGCCAGCCGCCGTAGAGGCCGGCGCCGATGACGGCCAGCGCGAGCAGGCTGTACACGGACCGCTTCAGCCACCGGCGGTTCTTGGCGGGCTTGACGAAGTCGTCGTCGCCGTAGCCGAAGCCGTCGGTCTGGATGAAGCCGGTGACGTCGCCGCTGCCGGGCGGGCCGAACTCGCCGCCGCCCCCGCCGCGCCGCCGCCCGAGGCCGGCCGCCCGGCCCGCGGGGGTCTGCATGATGCCGTTGTCGTTGGGCTGGTTCTGGTTCTCGGCGACGGCGCCGACCACGACCGGGGTGTCGGACAGCTGTCCGGCCAGGGTGTCCCCGGTGTCGAGGTCCAGGACGTCGGCGACGATCACCGTGATGTTGTCGGGCCCGCCACCACGCAGTGCCAGCTCGATCAGGTTCTGCACCGTCTCCTCGGGGCCCTGGTAGCTGGCCAGGGCCTCTTCGAGGGTCTGGTGGGAGACCACGCCGGACAGGCCGTCGGAGCAGATCAGGTAGCGGTCGCCGGCCCGCACCTCGCGGATGGAGAGGTCGGGTTCGACGTGCTCGCCGCTGCCGAGGGCCCGCATCAGCAGCGAGCGCTGCGGGTGGGTGGTGGCCTCCTCCTCGGTGATCCGGCCCTCGTCCACCAGACGTTGCACCCAGGTGTGGTCCTGGGTGATCTGGGTGAGGACGCCGTCGCGCAGGAGGTAGGCGCGGGAGTCGCCGACATGCACCATGCCGAGACGCTGGCCGGTCCACAGCAGGGCGGTCAGGGTGGTGCCCATGCCCTCGAGCTGGGGGTCCTCCTCGACCATCATGCGCAGCTGGTCGTTGGCGCGCTGGACGGCCGTGCCGAGGGAGGTGAGCAGGTCGGAGCCGGGCACGTCGTCGTCGAGGGCGACGATGGTGGAGATCGCCTCGGAGGAGGCGACCTCACCGGCGGCGGCGCCGCCCATGCCGTCGGCGATGGCGAGCAGGCGGGGACCGGCGTAACCGGAGTCCTCGTTGCCCTCCCGGATCATGCCCTTGTGCGATCCGGCGGCGAAGCGCAGGGACAGACTCATGCGCACCTCGCCCGTCGGCTCCGGGTACAGCCGGTCGTGTCGAGCCACACTGCCCACCCTCCGGTCGGGAGCGCGCCGGGACCCTGGGTGAGGACCCCCACCGCGTGCTCGCTCCGCTCGCTCATTCTCGTACTACTTCCGCAGCTCGATGACGGTCTTGCCGATGCGGATCGGTGCGCCCAGCGAAATCGGTGTGGGGGTCGTCAGCCGGGTCCGGTCCAGGTAGGTGCCGTTGGTGGAGCCCAGGTCCTCGACGATCCACTGACCGTCGCGGTCCGGGTAGATCCTGGCATGGCGGCTGGAGGCGTAGTCGTCGTCCAGCACGATCGTGCTGTCGTGCGCCCGGCCCAGGGTGATGGTCTGGCCCTGGAGGGCGACGGTGGTGCCGGTGAGGGTGCCCTCGGTCACGACGAGCTTGGTGGGGGTGTTGCGGCCGCGGCGGCCGCCGCCGCCGGACTGCTGGCGCTGCTGCGGCGGTGCCTGGCGGTTCGCCTGCTGCCGGCCTGCCTCCCGCCGGGCGCCGCGCTGGGTGACGCGAGTGCCGAACAGGTCACTCCGGATGACCTGCACGGCCACGATCACGAACAGCCACAGTACGGCCAGGAAACCCAGCCGCATGACCGTGAGGGTCAGCTCTGACATTGCCCCCGCTTCACCCTTCGGCTTGCCTATAGATAACGGTGGTGCTGCCCACGACGATCCGCGAGCCGTCGCGGAGCGTAGCGCGGGTGGTGTGCTGCCCGTCCACCACGATGCCGTTGGTGGACCCGAGATCCTGGATCGTCGAGGGCGTTCCGGTCCGGATCTCGCAGTGCCGGCGGGAGACGCCGGGATCGTCGATCCGCACGTCTGCCTCGGTGCTGCGGCCCATCACCAGGGTGGCGCGGGAGATCTGGTGGCGTGTGCCGTTGATCTCGATCCAGTAGCGGGTGCGTCCGCCGGGCGCGGGGGCGGCCGGGGGCCGCTGTCCCGCCGCGGCCGGCGGGTAGCCGTAACCGCCGGGACGGCCTCCGGGCGGCGGCGCGGCCGGCATGGGCGGGGCGCCCGCGGGGGCGGCCGGCGGGTAGCCGTAGCCACCGGGGCGTCCGGCGGGCGGGGCGCCGGCGGGGCCGGCCGCTCCGGGGGCCGCCTGGCCGGCTGCGGCCTGGCTGGCGGAGGAGGCGAGCGTGCGGCTGCGCACGCGGTACAGGCCGGTGTCGAGGTCCTCGGCCTTCTCCAGGTGCACCTTGATCGGGCCCATGAAGGTGTACCGCTGCTGCTTGGCGTAGTCGCGCACCATGCCGGCGAGCTCGTCGCCGAGCTGGCCGGAGTACGGGCTCAGCCGCTCGAAGTCCGGGGTGCTCAACTCGACGATGAAGTCGTTGGGCACGACGGTGCGGTCGCGGTTCCAGATGGTGGCGTTGTTGTCGCACTCCCGCTGGAGCGCACCCGCGATCTCCACGGGCTGCACCTCGGACTTGAACACCTTGGCGAAGGTGCCGTTGACCAGACCTTCGAGACGCTGCTCGAATTTCTTCAGGACTCCCATGAGGCACCTCCTCCGTCGCTGCCGTCCTGTGTACTGCCCCGTGCACCGTTCCGTGCACCGCTTACCTGGTACTGCTTACTGATCGTATCCACGCGCCGCCCGATCGGCTGGTTCCCCCTGTCCGCCCGGCCGCCGGGTGTCGACGCCTGACGAAGTTCCCTCCGGGGCTCCTCTTCGAACTCCATCGGCCGTGCTGGTGCGCGTCGTTCTGCCATGGATCGTAGAGGGGGCCACAGACCAGTGTCCCGCACCCTGCGGCGGACTCCGCCCGCCTCCTGGGGAGACGGCTGGTACCGGTACGAGGTTGATACGTGAAGCGGTCATGGTCGCGACATGGCCGCAACGGGGATGGGCGGCGGTGCGGGCAGGTCGGCGACGGTGTGCGGGTGGGCGGGCGGTCCGGGTGCGAGAGCTGCCGGGGCGTTCCGGTCGGGAACGGGTCCGTGGGTGTCGAAGGGGCGGCCGAGGGGTGGCGGGACGGTGCCGGGGAGACGTCCTCCGGACGCCGGGTGGCGCCCCCGCCGGCGTTGTGCCCGGTCGCGGGCGGTGCGCGGACAAGGGATGTGAATCCACCCCGACCAGCGTGCTAATGTTCTCGATGTCGGAAGGCGCCAGGCCCCAAGGGGCAAGGCCCGGAAGACACACCCAATGCGCGGGTGGCGGAATAGGCAGACGCGCTGGATTCAGGTTCCAGTGCCCGAAAGGGCGTGGGGGTTCAACTCCCCCCTCGCGCACACCGTCGAACGGGCGGCATCCATCGGATGCCGCCCGTTTCGCATGTGTGGGGGGTGTGCGTGCATGGGGGCGTGTGAGGAAGATCTCATGATCGAATTCGCGTCGCCCCGGGCGGCAAGAGGGGTGATCTCCGCCTGTAACGGGCCGCGCCGGGAGTGCCGGGCGGGTGGTGCACGTTCCGCCGGTAGTCGGACGGTCCTCGACTCGTTCGAACTCGTTCGACTAATGCGGCTGGTTCGGCCGGGGTTCGTCTGCCGTCGTCCACGGGGTGTGTGGGTCGCCCACGGTGGTGTGGATTGTCCCGGGGCGGTATGGGTTGTCCACAGGACGCCCCGAGGGCATCGACGGTACCCACGGGCGCTGTCCACAGGGCTGACGTCCCTGCCGCCCACGGCTGTACGGTCGGCACGATCGATGTCGGCAGGTGTGCACCGCATACACGTGCAGGGGGGAGGCGGTCGTGGTGAGTGACGCCCGAGCCGGAGGAGTCGAAGTGGTCGCCGGGACGACCGGAGCGGCCGGATCCGGGAAGGCGGGGGCCGCGAGCGCGGACGCCGGGCAGGAACGGCGGCTGCCGCAGGTGGCCGGATTCGGACGGTGGCCCGCCGCGGGCACGCCGAAGCAGGAGGGCAAGGCACTGCGCGAGCGGGTGCCCCGCAGCGCCCACGCGGCCTTCGGCCTCGATCCCTCCCGCCCCGACGCCGTGACCGCCGTGGAGGAGTCCGGCCACGGCCGGCTGCCCGAGCTGACCCCCCTACGCGTCGGCCGGATGGCGGCCACGCCGTTCGCCTTCCTGCGCGGATCGGCCGGCCTCATGGCCTACGACCTGGCCCGCACGCCCGTCACCCGCATCGGCGCCCAGATCTGCGGCGACGCCCACGCGGCGAACTTCGGCCTCTACGGCGACGCCCGGGGCCGCCTGGTCATCGACCTGAACGACTTCGACGAGACCGTGCACGGCCCCTGGGAGTGGGATCTCAAGCGGCTAGCGGCCTCGTTGGTGCTCGCCGGGCGGGAGGCCGGCGCGGACGAGGACACCTGCCGTGCCGCGGCTCATGACGCGGTGGGCGCCTACCGCCGGACCATGCGCCTGCTGGCCAAGCTGCCCGCACTGGACGCGTGGAACGCCATCGCCGACGAGGAGCTCGTCTCCCACACCGACGCGCACGACCTGGTGGGCACCCTGGAGAGGGTCGCCGAGAAGGCCCGCGCCAACACCAGCGGCCGGTTCGCCGCCAAGTCGACCGAGCGTACCGAGGACGGTGGGCGCCGCTTCGTGGACGCACCGCCCGTGCTGCGCCGGGTCCCGGACGCCGAGGCGGCCGCGGTCGCCGCCTCCCTGGAGCAGTACCTGGGCACGCTGCCGTCCGACCGGCACCCGCTGCTGGCCCGGCACGCGGTGCACGACGTGGCGTTCCGCGTCGTCGGTACCGGCAGTGTCGGCACCCGCTCGTACGTCGTGCTGCTGCTCGACCACCGGGGCGAGCCGCTCGTCCTCCAGGTCAAGGAGGCCCGCCCCTCCGCGCTGGTGCCGCATCTGCCCACCGCGGGCTTCGACGCCCCGGAGGCCGAGCACGAGGGCCGCCGCGTGGTCGAGGGCCAGAAGCGGATGCAGGTGATAAGCGACAGCCTGCTCGGCTGGACGACCGTCGGCGGCCGGCCCTACCAGGTGCGGCAGTTCCGCAACCGCAAGGGCAGCGTGGACCCGGCGGCGCTGGCCGCCGACCAGGTCGACGACTACGCCCGCATGACCGGGGCGCTGCTGGCCCGTGCCCACTCGCACAGCGCCGACCCCCGCCTGATCGCCGGGTACTGCGGCAAGAACGACGAGCTGGACGAGGCCGTCGCCACGTTCGCCGTCGCCTACGCCGACCGGACGGAGGCGGACCACACGGAGCTGGTCGCGGCCGTGCGGGCGGGGCGGATCGCCGCGGAGATGGGAGTCTGAGGCGGCCCGGCCCGGGGCGGGGCGGACGCATGCCACCGTGACGGGAGCGTGCCCGCCTCGCAGGTGGCCTACGCTGTCCGGGTGACGACCTCGGAAGGTGAGCAGGGTGGAGGCGCCGGCGCGCAGCGAACGCCCGCCGGCGGTGGCGCGGCGCGGCCCGAGGAGCGGCTGGAGCAGGCCGTACGGGCCGCCGAACAGGCGCTGATCGAGTTCGAGATCGCCGTGGAGACCTTCCGCGTCGAGGTCGAGAACTTCTCCCGGCTGCACGAACAGAAGCTCGGTCCGCTGTACGCCCGCGTCGAGGAACTGGACGCCCTGATCCTCGAGGCCAAGGCGTCCCGCAGCGACGACCCCGAGGACCGGCGGCGGGCCGACGAGGCGCGTGCCCGTCTGCTGCCCATCCCCGGCGTCGAGGAGCTGATGAACGGCTGGATGGACGGGGACGGCCTGTTCCCCGAGGCCACCGCCATGCTCACGGACCAGCCGGTCCGGCCGCCGCAGCGGGTGCGGCCCAGCGAGGAGGTCCGCAAGCTCTACCGGGACCTCGCCCGCAAGGCCCACCCCGACCTGGCGCAGGAGGACGAGGAACGCGCCCGGCGGGAGGAGTTCATCACCCGGGTCAACGCCGCCTACGCCCGCGGCAGCGAGACCGAGTTGCGCGAACTCGCCGAGGAGTGGGCCGCAGGCCCCGAGCTGAAGCGCGTCCCGAGCGCGGCGGACGAGCTCTACGCCCGCCTCGAATGGCTCTCCCGGCGCAAGGAACTGCTCACGGTGGTCGCCAAGAACCTGGAGGACAGCGCCATCGCCTCCATGCTGCGGCTGGCGCCCGACGACCCCGACCAGCTTCTTGCGGACATCGCCGCGCAGCTCAAGGCCGATGTGGCCGAGCGCGAGGCGCAGCTGGCCGCCCTGCGGGGCTGAAACGGGTGGTCGGCCGGTCGGGTAGCGTCGGGGACATGAGTTTTGGAGCTGGTGTGCCCACGGTCCAGGTCGGTGACCTCAAGGACGGCGACTTCCTGCTGGACGTCCGCGAGGACGACGAGTGGAAGGCCGGTCACGCCGAAGGCGCGCTGCACATCCCCATCAGTGAGTTCGTGGCCCGCTACGGCGAGCTGACCGAGGCCGCCCCGCAGGATGGACGGATCAACGTAATCTGCCGCTCTGGCGGGCGGTCGGCCCAGGTCACCATGTACCTGGCCCAGCAGGGCATCGACGCCGTGAACGTGGACGGCGGCATGCAGGTGTGGGAGGCCGCCGGACGCCCCGTCGTCACGGACGAGGGTCAGCCGGGGCACGTGCTCTGAGGGCGCCGGATACTCAGGGGCGTCCGGAGGTTGCCGGACGCCCCAGGAGCGAGTGGGGTCAGCGGTCGAAGTCCAGCTCCACCTTCTCCGTCACCGGATGCGACTGGCAGGCCAGGACGTATCCCGCTTCCGTCTCCTCCGACTCCAGGGCGAAGTTGCGGTCCATGCGTACCTCCCCGGAGACCAGGAAGGCCCGGCAGGTGCCGCACACGCCGCCCTTGCAGGCGTAGGGCGCGTCGGGCCGGTTGCGCAGGACCGTCTCCAGCAGGGATTCGCCGGTCTGCACGGGCCAGGTGCCCCCGCGTCCGTCGAGCCGTGCCGTGACTGTGCTGTGCGCGGGGGCGGCCGCGGTGGAGGGGGTCGTCGCTCCGGAGTCCACGTGGAAGATCTCCTGGTGGATGCGGGAGCGGGCGACGCCCAGCCCGCGCAGTGCCCGCTCGGCCCCTTCGACCAGCCCGTACGGCCCGCAGAGGAACCAGCCGTCCACCTGGTCCACGGGCAGCAGGGCCGGGAGCAGCCCGGCCAGCCGTTCCTCGTCCAGCCGCCCGGACGGCAGTCCCGCCTGCTGCTCCTCCCGGGAGAGGGCCGTCACCAGCTGGAACCGGTCGGGGTAGCGGTCCTTCAGGTCCGCCACCTCCTCCAGGAACATCGTCGAGGCGGTCGTCCGGTCGCTGCGTATCAGGCAGAACCGGGCGCGGGGCTCGCGTGCCAGCAGGGTCGAGACGATCGACAGGACCGGGGTGATGCCGCTGCCGCCGACGACGGCCGCGTACAGCCCCGGGGCCGGGGGGAGCGTGAAACGGCCGGCCGGGGTCATGACCTCCAGCTCGTCGCCGAGGTCGATCTCCTTCAGCGCGTACGTGGAGAAGGCGCCGCCCTCCACGAGCCGCACCCCGACCCGCAGGGTGCCCGGCGCCTCGCCGTCGGGGGCGGGGGAGCAGATCGAGTAGGTGCGGCGGATCTCCTGGCCGTCGGCGGTGCGCCGCAGCGCGAGATGCTGCCCGGGGACGTAGCGGAACTCCTCGCGCAGCTGCGGGGGGACGGCGAGGGTGAGGGCGACGGAGTCGTCGGTGAGCCGGTCGACCGCGGCCACCTGGAGCCGGTGGAAGCGGGCCATCACAACTCCTTGAAGTGGTCGAACGGTTCACGGCAGGCGAGGCAGCGGCGCAGCGCCTTGCACGCGGTGGAGGAGAAGCGGCTGAGCAGTTCGGTCTCGGCGGAGCCGCAGTGCGGGCAGCGCACGGGCTCCGGTTCGTCGGCCGGTCCGCCCGCACCGGTCCGCGTGGGGCCCAGGTCGACCCGGACCGGGCCGGAGGCGACGCCTGTGCGGGGCGGGGCGATACCGAACTCGCGCAGCTTGCGGCGCCCTTCGTCGGTGATGTCGTCCGTCGACCAGGCGGGGGCGAGGACCGTGCGCACCGTCACCTCGCGCACGCCGTGGTCGCGCAGCACCCGCTCTATGTCGAGGCTCATCACCTCGACGGCCGGGCAGCCGGTGTAGGTCGGCGTCAGGTCGACCTCCACGCTGTTTGTGCCGTGCGCGCGCACCGCGCGGACCACGCCCAGCTCGCGCAGGGTCAGCACCGGCAGCTCCGGGTCCGGGACCGAGCCGGCCAGCTCCAGCAGCTCCGCCTCCAGGGGCGTGACCGTCACCATGCCGCCCCCGGGTGGCTTCGGTGCAGGTGCTGCATTTCGGCGAGCATCCGGCCGAAGGGCTCGGTGTGCAGGCCCTGACGGCCCGCTCCGGCCGACCACGCCCCGACGCGGGGGCCTTCGGGCACCGTGAGGGTGGCGCGGCCCATGACGTCCGTGACCAGCTCCAGCCAGGTGCGTTCCAGGCCGGCCCAGTCGATGTCGTCGAGGCCCTCGACGGGCTGGAACAGCTCGCCGGTGTAGCGCCACAGCGCGTCGACGGCCCGCTGCATCCGGCCGTGGCTCTCGTCGGTGCCGTCGCCGAGCCGCAGGGTCCACTGCTCGGCGTGGTCGCGGTGGTAGGCGGCCTCCTTGACGGCCTTTCCGGCCAGCGGGGCGAACGGCCCGCCGCCGGAGGCCAGCCGGTGGTGCAGGAGGTGCTGGTAGGTGGAGAAGAACAGCTGGCGGGCGATGGTGTGGGCGAAGTCGCCGTTGGGCTGCTCGACCAGCTGGCAGTTGCGGAAGGCCCGCTCCTCGCGCAGGAAGGCCAGCTCGTCCTCGTCGCCGGCCGTGGACAGCAGTACCCGGGCCTGGCCGAGCAGGTCGAGCGCGATGTTGGCGAGGGCGACCTCCTCCTCCAGCACGGGGGCGTGTCCGGCCCACTCACCGAGGCGGTGGGAGAGCACCAGGGCGTCGTCACCGAGGGCGAGCGCGGCGGCCGTGGGCACGGTCTCCGCGGCGGGTGTCGTGGTCACAGGTGCTGCACCCCCTCAGGGATCTCGTAGAACGTCGGGTGCCGGTAGGGCTTGTCGGCGGCGGGCTCGAAGAAGGGGTCCTTCTCGTCGGGCGAGGAGGCGGTGACGGCGGAGGACGGCACGACCCAGATGGAGACGCCTTCGCCGCGGCGGGTGTACAGATCGCGCGCGTTGCGCAGGGCGAGCTCCGCGTCCGGTGCGTGCAGGCTGCCGGCGTGGGTGTGGGACAGTCCCCGGCGCGAGCGCACGAAGACCTCCCACAGCGGCCAGTCGGTGTGGGTCATGCGCGCGTAGCTCCCGTCTCGTCGTTCCTGTGCTTGGCCGCGTGGGCCGCTGCCGCTTCCCGGACCCAGGCGCCGTCCTCGTGGGCCTTCCTGCGCCGGGACAGCCGCTCCTCGTTGCACGGGCCGTTGCCCTTGAGGACCTCCCAGAACTCCGACCAGTCGATCGCGCCGAAGTCGTACTGCCCTCGCTCCTCGTTCCACCGGAGGTCGGGGTCGGGGAGGGTGAGGCCGAGCGACTCCGCCTGCGGAACGCAGATGTTCACGAAGCGCTGGCGCAGCTCGTCGTTGGAGTGCCGCTTGATCTTCCAGGCCATCGACTGCGCCGAGTGCTGGGACTCGTCGTCGGGCGGGCCGAACATCATCAGCGACGGCCACCACCAGCGGTCCACCGCGTCCTGCGCCATCGCGTGCTGCTCCGGGGTGCCCTTGCTGAGGGCCAGCAGCAGCTCGTAGCCCTGGCGCTGGTGGAAGGACTCCTCCTTGCAGACGCGGACCATCGCGCGGGCGTACGGGCCGTAGGAGCAGCGGCACAGGGGGACCTGGTTGGTGATCGCGGCGCCGTCCACCAGCCAGCCGATGGCGCCCACGTCGGCCCAGGTCAGCGTCGGGTAGTTGAAGATCGAGGAGTACTTCTGGCGGCCCGAGTGCAGCTTGTCGAGCAGCTCGTCGCGGCCGACGCCGAGGGTCTCGGCGGCGCTGTAGAGATACAGGCCGTGTCCGGCCTCGTCCTGCACCTTCGCCATGAGGATGGCCTTGCGGCGCAGGGACGGCGCGCGCGTGATCCAGTTCGCCTCGGGCTGCATGCCGATGATCTCGGAGTGCGCGTGCTGGGCGATCTGCCGGACGAGCGTGGCGCGGTACGCGTCCGGCATCCAGTCACGCGGCTCGATCCGCTCGTCGGCGGCGACCGCCGCGTCGAAGGCGCGCTGGAACTCGGCGGGGTCGCCGAGGCCCGCCGGTGCGTCTTGCGCGGTCGGACTGCCGGCCGTATCGCGGGCGGCTGCTGTCGCCATGGGGTCCCCCTCGACCTGGATGCTTCCCGGAGCACGCTCCCGACCGATCGTTCGGTTCGTGCGATTCCATGGTGAGACGGGCGCCGCGAGGTGTCAACCGCTGTGGATAACCTGCGGGTGCCGGTTGTGAACGGGGCCCGGGGCGGCCGGATGTGGTGACCGCCACGGGACGGAGTACCGGCGGGACTGTGCCCGGGGGGCCGGGGCTGAGTACCGTTCCGTGCGACGCGGCGGCGCGGTCCTGGCCGCGCACCGCGAGGGCCTCGCTGCCGGGCGGACGCGGCAAGGACCGGGAACTCGGGGATCGGGGCGGAATGAACGCGTACGACAAGGGCTCGGACGCACGGCACGGGCCGGCGCGGCCCGCTGTGCCGGGCCCGCGCGCCCCGTTTCCCGGACCCACACCGCCGTCGGACGTGCCGGGTCCGGCCGCACCCCACGACGCCCCCACGCCGGACGCACCGGAGACCGACGCCTCACCTGGTCCCGCACTCCCCGCGCTGGAGGTCCCCGGGGCCGACGAGTCAGCCGCGCCCGCGTCCGACGTACCGGAGCCCCACGCAGCGCCCGACCCCGTGCTTCCCGTACCGGGCTCCGAGGTGCCGGACGGCGACACCCCGGACGCGACCGCTCCGGGGACATCCGAGCCGACCGCCGTGCCCCTCGACAGCGGGGAGGCACCGAGCGGTCCCCCGGACCCGCCGCCCCCCGGTGCGCGGGAGGCGTTGGGCGGACCGCTCGGTGAAGCCCGTACCGGTGTGGCCGCTCTCTCCCTGCGCTATCAGATCGGTGCCGCGCTGGCCATCGCGGTCGTCGCCATCGCGGTGTGTGTGCACCTCGGCATGACGTTCCTGCACGTCGCGCCGGCGAACACGGTCAGCAAGAAGCACAGCGAGACCATCGCCGACTGGATCTACCCGGAGTTCGAGCAGAACTGGAAGCTGTTCGCGCCGAACCCGTTGCAGCAGAACGTGTCCGTGCAGGTGCGCGCCGAGATCCGCACGCCGGACGGCGGGAGCCGCACCACCGGCTGGTACGACCTGTCGGCCGAGGACGGCCGGGCCATCGACGGGAACGTGGCGCCCAGCCACACACAGCAGAACGAGCTGCGCCGCGCCTGGGACTTCTTCGTCTCCACGCACGACGACGACAACCGCCCGGTCGGCATGCGCGGGGCGCTCTCCGAGACGTATCTGCGCCGGATCATGGCCATGCGCCTCGACCGGGCGGACGCGGCCGGCCCGGACGGCGAACTGGCGCGGGTCCAGGTCCGCTCACGCACCGCCGACGTGCCGCCGCCCGCCTGGAGCGAGGAGAAGGTGTCCGGCAAGCCCGTGTACCGCGTGCTCCCCTGGTGGACGCTGCCCGAGAAGGAGACCCGGGGAGGCATCGGGTGAACCGCGTCTCGCTGGCGGTCTCGCGGGCGATCGCCCGCGTCACCGACTCCCCGCTCGGCCCGCACCAGACGGCGGTGCTCCGTATCGGCCTCGCCCTCACCTGGCTGCTGTTCCTGCTGCGCGAATACCCCCACCGCCATGAGCTCTACGGCCCCGACGGCCCGTGGAACTGGGACCTCGCCGCACAGCTGGTGACGACGAACCACGCGTTCACCGTGCTGCTCTGGTCGGACAGCCGGCTCTGGTTCGAGGCCGTCTACGCGCTGGCCGTGCCGGCGAGCCTGCTGCTGCTGCTCGGCTGGCGCACCCGCACCATGTCGGTGCTGTTCATGGTGGGTGTCCTGGCGCTGCAGAACCGCAGCGTCTTCATGGGCGACGGCGGCGACAACGTCCTGCACATCATGGCGATCTACCTGGTCTTCACCCGCTGCGGCCAGGTGTGGTCCCTGGACGCGCGGCGGGCGCGCAGGGCCCGCGAGGCACGCGCGCGGGGGGAGCTGCCACGCGACCGGGTGGGGCCCGCGTTGTGGGCGGTGTTCGGCTTCGCGCTGCTCCTGGCGTTCCTGGCGGGCCGGACGGACGGTGACTGGTTCATACCGGCGACGCTGTGGGGCGTGTGGCTCGCGCTCGCGGCGTGGTGGCTGGCCGGGCGCCCGGCAAGGAGCGGGCAGCCGCGGATCCTGCTGGACGTCGTCGCGAACGTCGTCCACAACGGCGCGCTGCTGGTGATCATGGCGGAGGCCTGCCTGATCTACGCCACGGCCGGCTGGTACAAGGTCCAGGGGTCGCGCTGGCAGGACGGCACCGCGGTCCACTACCCGCTGCACCTGGAGTACTTCTCCCCCTGGCAGGGACTGGCCGACCTGCTCTCGGCCAGCGGCACCATGGTGATGCTGGTGACGTACGTGACCGTCGTCGTGCAGGTCGCCTTCCCGTTCACACTGTTCAACCGGCGGGTCAAGAACGTCCTGCTGAGCTTCATGATCATGGAGCACGCGGTGATCGCCGTGGTGCTCGGGCTCCCCTTCTTCTCGATGGCGATGATCGCGGCCGACGCGGTCTTCCTGCCCACGTCCTTCCTGCGCCGGGTCGGCGCTCTGACGGCACGCGCGCGTGGGCGCCTGCGCCCGCCCGCGTCCAAGGCCCCGGTGCCGCCGCCACGGCGGCCGGCCGACCCCCCGGCCGGAAGCCCGGCGGAGCCCGCCCCGGTGACGGACGGCGTACCGGGAGCACGCACGTAGGCTGCGTGCCATGACCCACCCTGCCCAGGACCCCGCCGCCGCGTCCCCGGACCCGGTGGCCGCATGGCGCCGCGCCGCCCCGGACGCGGTACTGCTCGACGGGTTCCACGCCCTCAAGCACGCCGTGCGCTTCGGCGCCGAGGTGCTCATCGCGCTGACCGCCGACCGGGCCGGCGCGCTGGCCCTCGCCGACGAACTGGCGGAGGACGTGCGGGAGGCGATGGCGGCGCTGCTGACCGAGGTGCCGTACGGGACGTATGCGTCGTTGGTGCCGCGTCCGCATCCGACCGCCGTGGCCGCCCTGGCCGTACGGCCCGGCCGCGCGGAGAACCTGGCGAAGCTGGCGCACGCCCCCCGCACCGCTCCGGTGGTGGTCCTGGACCAGCCGCGCAATCTCGGCAACGCGGGGGCGGTGGTGCGGCTGGCCGCCGGATTCGGGGCGACCGGTGTCGTCACCACCGGCACGCTCGACCCCTGGCACCCCACCGTGGTGCGCGGCGGGGCGGGGCTGCACTTCGCCACCGCCGTGGAACGGCTGACCGTGGACGAGCTGCCGTCCGGACCGGTCTTCGCGCTGGACCCGGAGGGCGAGGACATCCGCTCCCTGAAGCTGCCGGACGACGCCCTGCTCGCCTTCGGCTCCGAGCGCAGCGGCCTCACGGCCGAGCTGCGCGCGCGGGCCGACCAACTGGTGGCGCTGCCGATGCGCCCCCAGGTCTCCAGCTACAACCTCGCGACCAGCGTGGCCATGACGCTGTACCACTGGAGCGCCACCGGGGGCGCACCCTCCTGAGGCGGGCTCACGCCTCCCGGCGCACCTCGATCACCCGGAAGCGGTTGGACACGAAGGCGCCGTCGCACAGGGCGGCGTTGGCCGCCGCGTTGCCGCCGGAGCCGTGGAAGTCGGAGAAGGCAGCGGTCTGGTTGACGTAGACCCCGCCAGTGAGGTTGAAGGACAGCTGGGCGGCCTCTTCCAGGCAGACCTCCTGGACGGCCTCCTCGACCTCCGGGGAGGTGGTGTAGGCGCCGACCGTCATCGCGCCCTTCTCCTGGATGGTGCGCCGCAGCAGCTCGGTGGCGTCGGTGGCCGAGTCGACGGCGACGACGAAGGAGACCGGGCCGAAGCATTCGCTCATGTAGGCGGCCTCGGAGTCCGGCTTGGCGCCGTCCAGCTTCACGATCACCGGGGTGCGGACCACCGCGCCCGGGAAGTCCGGGTTGCTGATCTCGCGGGAGGCGAGGGCGACCTCACCGAGCCCGGCGGCGGCCTCCAGGCGGGCCTTGACGTCCGGGTTGACGATGGCGCCCAGCAGGGCGTTGGCGCGGGCGTCGTCGCCGAGCAGGCCGTCGACCGCCTTGGCCAGGTCGGCGGCGACCTCGTCGAAGGATTTGGGGCCCTGGTCGGTGGTGATGCCGTCGCGGGGCACCAGCAGGTTCTGCGGGGTGGTGCACATCTGGCCGCTGTAGAGCGACAGGGAGAACGCCAGGTTGGACAGCATCCCCTTGTAGTCGTCCGTCGACTCCACGAGCACCGTGTTGACGCCGGCCTTCTCCGTGTACACCTGCGCCTGGCGCGCGTTGCTCTCCAGCCAGTCGCCGAACTCCGTCGAGCCGGTGTAGTCGATGATCCGGATCTCCGGGCGCGTGGCGAGCGTCTTCGCGATGCCCTCGCCGGGCCGCTCGGCGGCCAGCGCCACCAGGTTCGCGTCGAAGCCGGCCTCGGTGAGCACCTGCCGCGCGACCTGGACGGTGAGCGCGAGCGGCAGCACCGCGCGGGGGTGCGGCTTGACCAGGACCGCGTTGCCGGTGGCCAGGGAGGCGAACAGGCCCGGGTAGCCGTTCCACGTCGGGAAGGTGTTGCAGCCGATGACCAGGCCGATGCCGCGCGGGACCGGGACGAACGTCTTGGTGAGGGCGAGCGGATCGCGCTTGCCCTGCGGCTTGGTCCACTCCGCGGTGTCGGGCGTGCGGACCTGCTCCACGTACGCGTAGGCCACCGCCTCCATGCCGCGGTCCTGCGCGTGCGGGCCGCCGGCCTGGAACGCCATCATGAACGCCTGGCCGGAGGTGTGCATGACCGCCTGCGCGAACTCCATCGTCCGGTCGCTGATCCGCTTGAGGATCTCCAGGCAGACCACCGCGCGGGCCTCCGCGCCCGCGTCGCGCCAGGCGCGCATCCCGGCCCTCATGGCGGGCAGCAGCACGTCCAGGTCCGCGTGCGGGTAGCTCACGCCCAGCTCGACGCCGTACGGGGAGGTCTCGCCGTCCACCCAGCCGTCGGTGCCGGGCTGGCCGAGGTCGAGGCGGGTGCCGAGCAGGGCGTCGAAGGCGGCCTTGCCCGCCGCCATGTCCAGACTGCCGTCCTCCCCGTAGGCCTTCGGGTGCTCGGGGTGCGGGGACCAGTACGCGCGCGTACGGATCGCTTCCAGGGCCTGGTCCAGGGTGGGACGGTGGCGGGCGATCAGCTCGTGCGCGGTGAGTTCGGCGGCCATGCGGGACCAACTCCTCGTCTCAGGAACTCTTCGTCGAGCTCTTGGACCTTGCGGAAACGTAGTCAGGGACAGGCGGTCAGAGTTAGAGTAACCGAACGATCGGTCGGGACAAGGGGGTCCGCCGCATCTGTGGAAATCACCGTGCGGGAGGATCGCGCACATGACAGCACTCGACCTCAGCAGTCCCGTGGCCGTGGTCGGCACCGGCACCATGGGGCAGGGAATCGCCCAGGTCGCGCTGGTCGCGGGGCATCCCGTGCGGCTGTACGACGCCGCCCCGGGCCAGGCCCGCAAGGCCGCCGACGCGATCGGCGCCCGCCTCGACCGGCTGGTCGACAAGGAGCGTCTCACCGCCGACGAGCGGGACGCGGCCCGCGCCCGTCTGCGGCCCGTCGACGAGGTCTCCGGTCTCGCAGGCTGCGCCCTGGTCGTCGAGGCGGTCCTGGAGCGTCTCGACGTCAAGCAGGAGCTGTTCCGGACGCTGGAGGACGTCGTCGACGACGACTGCCTCCTCGCCACCAACACCTCGTCCCTGTCGGTCACGGCGATCGGCGGCGCCCTGCGCGTGCCCGGCCGCTTCGTCGGCCTGCACTTCTTCAACCCGGCGCCGCTGCTGCCGCTCGTCGAGGTCGTCTCCGGCTTCGCCACGGACGTCGCGTGCGCCACGCGCGCGTTCGAGACGGCGCGCGCCTGGGGCAAGACGCCGGTGGCCTGCGCGGACACCCCCGGCTTCATCGTCAACCGCGTCGCGCGGCCGTTCTACGCCGAGGCCTTCGCGGTGTACGAGTCGCAGGGCGCCGACCCGGCGACCGTCGACGCCGTGCTGCGCGAGTCCGGCGGCTTCCGGATGGGCGCCTTCGAGCTGACCGACCTCATCGGGCAGGACGTCAACGAGTCCGTGACGCACTCGGTGTGGCGGGCCTTCTTCCACGACGTGCGCTTCACTCCGTCCCTGGCGCAGCGCCGGCTGGTCGAGTCCGGCCGCCTCGGCCGCAAGACCGGCCGCGGCTGGTACGACCACCAGGAGGGCGCCGAGCGGCCCGAGCCGCACACCGCCGAGCCCGTGGCACCGCCCGCGTACGTCGTCGCCGAGGGCGATCTCGGGCCGGCGTCGGAGCTGCTCGCCCTGATCCGTGAGGCGGGCATCGAGGTGCGCGGGACGGAGGGGGACGACGGCTCCCGGCTGGTGCTGCCGAGCGGCGGTCGGCTGGTGCTCGCCGACGGACGGATCTCCGGGGAGTCCCGTGACGTGGTCCGGTTCGACCTGGCGCCGGACTACCGCAAGGCCACGCGTATCGCCCTGGCGCATGCCTCGCACACCTCGCCGGTCGCCGTCGCCGAGGCCACCGGGCTGTTCCAGGCGCTCGGCAAGAAGGTGAGCGTCATCGGTGACGTCCCGGGGATGATCGTGGCGCGGACCGTGGCCCGGATCATCGACCTCGCGGTCGACGCGGTCGCCAAGGGCGTCGCCACCGAGGAGGACATCGACACCGCGATGCGGCTGGGTGTGAACTACCCCCTCGGGCCCTTCGAGTGGAGCCGCCGGCTCGGCCGCGGCTGGGCCGGGTCCCTGCTGGACGAACTGCACGGGGTGGACCCCTCCGGCCGTTACGCGCCGTCCCTCGCCCTCCACCGGTACGCGTGCGCCACCGACCAGCGGGAGGACACTCCATGACCACCGCCAAGCGGGACACCTACACCCCGGAGACGCTGCTGTCCGTCGCCGTGCAGGTGTTCAACGAACGCGGCTACGACGGCACCTCCATGGAGCACCTCTCCAAGGCCGCCGGCATCTCCAAGTCGTCCATCTACCACCACGTGGCCGGCAAGGAGGAGCTGCTGCGCCGCGCGGTGAGCCGGGCGCTCGACGGACTCTTCGCGATCCTCGAGGAGGAGCACGCGCGCGTGGGACGCGCGGCCGAGCGGCTGGAGTACGTCGTACGGCGCATGGTCGAGGTACTGATCGCGGAGCTGCCCTACGTGACCCTGCTGCTGCGGGTGCGCGGCAACACGGACACCGAGCGGTGGGCCCTGGAGCGGCGGCGCGAGTTCGACCACCGGGTGGCCGGGCTGCTGAAGGCCGCGGCGGCCGACGGGGACGTGCGCGAGGACATAGACGTACGGCTGGTGACCCGGCTGGTCTTCGGCATGATCAACTCCATCGTGGAGTGGTACCGGCCGGACGGGCGCGGCATGAACGAGCGTGAGGTGGCGGACGCAGTGGCGCAGCTGGCCTTCGGAGGACTGCGCAAGGCGGTTTGAGGCGGTTCCGGGGCCTGAGTTCCCGCGCCCCCTGGGGCCTGCCTCGTCTCATCCCTGCGGCTCCAGGTCCTCCTCCTCGAAGACCAGCAGCGTGCGGGTGCTCAGCACCTCGGGAATGGCCTGGAGCCGGGTCAGCACCAGCTCGCGCAGCGTCCGGTTGTCCGGCGTGTGCACCAGCAGCAGCACGTCGAAGTCCCCGCCCACCAGGGCGATGTGCGAGGCGCCGGGGAGCTGCCTGAGCTGCTCGCGGACCGTGCGCCAGGTGTTCTGCACGATCTTCAGGGTGATGTACGCCGACGTGCCGTGACCGGCCCGTTCGTGGTCGACGCGGGCCCCGAAACCGCGGATGACGCCGTCCTCGACGAGCCGGTTGATCCGCGCGTAGGCGTTCGCGCGGGAGACGTGCACCCGTTCGGCGACCGACCGTATCGACGCGCGGCCGTCCGCCTGCAGCATGCGCAGGATGTCCTGGTCGATCGCGTCGAGGGGCCGCGCCGGCGGCAGCGGTCCGGTCCCTTCCTGCCCCTCGGCCATTTGTTCAGATGCCACCCGCCCCCACCTCTCCGCCGTGGACGTCCTGCATCCATCCCACGGTGTGGAGAACCGTTTGTCCACAGCCTGGTGCCACCCGTAGCCAAAATGTGCCGACGACCGAACAATCGGTTGGTGAGGCGCGTCACAGACGCCGTGCCTCCGTCAGTCGTCCCACGAGGAGGTGCCGTCATGACGGTCATGGAGCAGCGGGGGGCCTACCGGCCGACCCCGCCGCCCGCCTGGCAGCCCCGTACCGACCCCGCCCCGCTGCTGCCGGACGCGGAGCCGTACCGCGTGCTCGGCACCGAGGCGGCGACGAAGGCCGACCCGGGCCTGCTGCGCCGGCTGTACGCGGAGCTGGTGAAGGGCCGCCGTTACAACGCGCAGGCCACCGCTCTCACCAAGCAGGGCCGTCTCGCGGTCTACCCGTCCAGCACCGGCCAGGAGGCCTGCGAGGTCGCCGCCGCGCTGGTCCTTGAGGAGCGGGACTGGCTGTTCCCGAGCTACCGCGACACCCTCGCCGTCGTCGCCCGGGGCGTGGATCCGGTCGAGGCGCTCACCCTGCTCCGCGGCGACTGGCACACCGGCTACGACCCCCACGAGCACCGGGTGGCGCCGCTGAGCACCCCGCTCGCCACCCAGCTGCCGCACGCCGTCGGTCTCGCCCACGCCGCCCGCCTCAAGGGCGACGACGTGGTCGCGCTCGCCATGGTCGGCGACGGCGGCACCAGCGAGGGCGACTTCCACGAGGCGCTGAACTTCGCCGCCGTCTGGCAGGCCCCGGTGGTCTTCCTCGTGCAGAACAACGGTTTCGCGATCTCCGTCCCGCTCGCCAAGCAGACCGCGGCCCCGTCGCTGGCCCACAAGGCCGTCGGCTACGGCATGCCCGGCCGCCTGGTCGACGGCAACGACGCGGCGGCCGTCCACGAGGTCCTCGCCGACGCCGTGCGGCGTGCCCGCGCGGGCGGCGGCCCGACCCTGGTCGAGGCGATCACCTACCGCGTGGACGCCCATACCAACGCCGACGACGCGACCCGCTACCGCGGTGACGCCGAGGTCGAGACGTGGAGACAGCACGACCCGATCACCCTGCTGGAGGGGGAGCTGACCGGGCGCGGACTGCTGGACGAGGCCGGCGTCGAGACCGCCCGGCAGGACGCCGAGACCATGGCCGCCGACCTGCGCGCCCGCATGAACCAGGACGCGGAGCTCGACCCCATGGACCTGTTCACACACGTCTACGCCGAGCCGACCCCCCAGTTGCTGGCCCAGCGCGAGCAGCTGCGCGCGGAGCTGGCGGCCGAGACCGAGCCGGAAGGGACGCAAGGATGACCACCGTCGCCGTGAAGCCGGCCACCATGGCGCAGGCCCTCACGCGTGCCCTGCGCGACGCGATGACCGACGACCCGTCCGTGCACGTGATGGGTGAGGACGTCGGCACGCTCGGCGGCGTCTTCCGGATCACCGACGGCCTCGCCAAGGAGTTCGGCGAGGACCGCTGCACCGACACGCCGCTGGCCGAGGCGGGCATCCTCGGCACGGCCGTCGGCATGGCCATGTACGGGCTGCGCCCGGTCGTGGAGATGCAGTTCGACGCGTTCGCCTACCCCGCGTTCGAGCAGCTCGTCTCGCACGTGGCGAAGATGCGCAACCGCACCCGCGGCACGATGCCGCTCCCCCTCACCATCCGCATCCCCTACGGCGGCGGCATCGGCGGCGTCGAGCACCACAGCGACGCCTCCGAGGCGTACTACATGGCGACTCCTGGGCTCCATGTCGTCACACCCGCGACCGTCGCCGACGCCTACGGCCTGCTGCGGGCCTCGATCGCCTCCGACGACCCGGTGGTCTTCCTGGAGCCCAAGCGGCTCTACTGGTCCAAGGACGCCTGGAACCCGGAGCAGCCGACGGCCGTGGAACCGATAGGCCGCGCGGTGGTGCGGCGCTCCGGGAGGAGCGCCACCCTCATCACCTACGGCCCGTCCGTCCCCGTCTGCATGGAGACGGCCGAGGCCGCCCGGGCCGAGGGCTGGGACCTCGAGGTCGTCGATCTGCGCTCCCTGGTGCCGTTCGACGACGAGACGGTGTGCGCCTCCGTGCGGCGGACGGGACGCGCGGTCGTCGTCCACGAGTCGGGCGGCTTCGGCGGTCCCGGCGGGGAGATCGCGGCCCGGGTCACGGAGCGCTGCTTCCACCACCTGGAGGCGCCGGTGCTGCGCGTGGCCGGGTTCGACCTGCCGTACCCGCCGCCGATGCTGGAGCGTCACCACCTGCCGGGTGTGGACCGGATCCTGGACGCTGTGGGGCGTCTGCAATGGGAGGCCGAGAGCTGATGGCACAGGTGCTGGAGTTCAAGCTGCCCGACCTCGGTGAAGGGCTCACCGAGGCGGAGATCGTGCGCTGGCTGGTCGAGGTCGGTGACGTCGTCGCCGTGGACCAGCCGGTCGTCGAGGTCGAGACGGCCAAGGCGATGGTGGAAGTCCCCTGTCCCTACGGCGGTGTGGTCACGGCCCGCTTCGGCGCGGAGGGCACCGAACTGCCTGTCGGCGCGCCGCTGCTGACGGTGGCGGTCGGGGAGACGGCGGACGGCCGCCCGGCCGGTGACGGCGTCGCGGACACGGCGGGTTCCGATGGCGCGAGCGGCCGGCAGTCGGCCGCCGAGGGCTCCGGCAACGTCCTGGTCGGCTACGGCACCTCGCAGGCCCCGGCCCGGCGCCGCCGGGTCCGTCAGGCCCCCGCCGCCCCCGCGGTGAACGGGCGGCCGAGGCCGGCGGAGCCCGCGGAGGCGACGCGGACGGCGGACGCCCCGCGGGGCACACCCCGCACGGCACCCGGCACGCCCGGCAAGGGCACGGCGGACGGGCCGGTACCCGTGATCTCGCCCCTGGTGCGCAGGCTGGCCCGGCAGAACGGCCTGGACCTGCGGGAGATGACCGGCTCGGGCCCCGACGGGCTGATCCTGCGCGCGGACGTGGAGTACGCCCTGCGCGCCGCCGGGACCCAGAGCCGTACGGACACCGGGACCCGGAGCCGTACGGACGGGACGGCCGGCGAACCGGCCACGGCCGCCGCGCCGGTGGCCGCCGCCTCCGGGAGCGCTCCGTCGGTCACCCGGATTCCCCTCAAGGGCATCCGCGGCGCCGTAGCCGACAAGCTCTCCCGCAGCCGTACCGAGATCCCGGACGCGACCTGCTGGGTGGACGCCGACGCGACCGAACTGATGCGGACCAGGGCCGCGATGAACGCCGCGGGCGGGCCGAAGATCTCCGTCCTGGCCCTGCTGGCCCGGATCTGCACGGCCGCACTCGCCCGCTTCCCGGAGCTCAACTCCTCGGTGGACACGCAGGCCAGGGAGGTCGTCCAGTACGCGGACGTGCACCTAGGGTTCGCGGCGCAGACCGACCGCGGGCTGGTCGTCCCCGTCGTGCGGGACGCGCACACCCGGGACGCCGAGTCGTTGACGGCGGAGTTCGCCCGGCTGACCGAGGCGGCCCGGGCGGGGACGCTGACGCCCGGGGAACTCACCGGCGGCACCTTCACCCTGAACAACTACGGGGTGTTCGGCGTCGACGGCTCCACGCCGATCGTCAACCACCCCGAGGCCGCCATGCTGGGCGTCGGCCGCATCATCCCCAAACCCTGGGTGCACGAGGGCGAGCTGGCGGTCCGCCAGGTCGTGCAGCTCTCCCTCACCTTCGACCACCGGGTGTGCGACGGCGGTACGGCGGGCGGCTTCCTGCGGTACGTGGCGGACTGCGTCGAGCAACCGGCGGTGCTGCTGCGGACGCTGTGACCCCGTAGCGCCCCACCGGCCCCCGAGGCTTCCAGCGTGCCCCTGCGTTCCCTGTGATCGTGGGGGCACGCATACTCGGGGGGTGACCGAGTACCAGCCGTCCGCAGCACCCGCCGGCGACCCGCCCGGCGAGGCGTCCGGCGGCGCCCCGGAGGCACCCGCCGCGTACGACGCCGTCGTGCTCGCCGGCGGTGCCTCCCGGCGGCTCGGCGGCACCGACAAGCCGGCCGTGCGGGTCGGCGGACGGCCGCTGCTCGACCGGGTGCTCGCGGCGTGCGCCGACGCCAGCACCACGGTGGTCGTGGCCGACCCCCGGCCCACCGCCCGCCCGGTGGTCTGGGCCCGCGAGGACCCGCCGGGCGGCGGGCCCCTCGCCGCGCTCGACGCCGGCCTCCGGCACCTGACGGCCGAGCACGTCGTGCTGCTCTCCGCCGACCTTCCCTTCCTGGACCGCCGCACCGTCGCCGCGCTGCTGGCCCCCCTTCGCCGGGGCGCGGCCGACGGCGTGCTGCTGACCGACTCCGACGGCCGGGACCAGCCGCTCGTGGCCGCGTACCGGACCGGTCCCCTGCGCCGCGAACTGGCCGTGCTCACCGCCCGGCACGGTGGACCGTCCGGACTCCCCCTGCGCCGGCTGACCGGTGCCCTCGACCTTCTCCGCATCTCCGACCCGGTGGCGTCCTTCGACTGCGACACCTGGGACGACATCGCCACTGCCAGGGCACGCATCAGGGAGCATGGACACGTGTTGGACGAATGGATCTCCGCAGTCAAGGACGAGCTGGGCATCGACCTGGACGTCGACACCGGCCTGCTGCTCGACCTGGCCCGTGACGCCGCCCACGGGGTGGCGCGGCCGGCCGCCCCGCTGACCACCTTCCTCGTCGGCTTCGCGGCCGCCCGGGCGGGCGGCGACCGGGACGCCGTGGCCGAGGCCGTCCGCAAGGCCGTCGCGCTGGCCGGACGCTGGGCCGAGGAGGACACGCCGGAGGCCGCTTCCCCCGGCACCCCGTCCGCCGCTTCCCCCGGCACCCCGTCCGCCGGCGACGCCGCGGCCGACTCCGGTGGTACCGCGCCCGGTGCGGCACCCTGCACCCGCCCGGACGCGGGATGACCGCGCGTGCCGCCCGGCCCGGTGAGGACGCCGACGACCTCGACGTCGAGGAGGCGCTCGCCCTCGTGAAGGACGCCCACGACCGCACCGCCCACGACCACGCCACCGACGGCCACGCTTCGGGCGGCCATGTCCCGGGCGCCGCCACGTCCGGCGGTTCCGCGCACCGTGACGCCACGGAGTGGACGGAGGCCCGGGCCGTGGCCGAACGCGCCCCTCGCCTCGGCAGTGGCAGGAGCACCGGGTACCTGACCCCGGTGGCCGTCCCGTTCGGCTCCGCACTCGGCCTCACGCTCGCCGCCCCGCTCCTGGCCCTGACCGACCTGCCGTCCTTCGACACCTCCGCGATGGACGGCTGGGCCGTCTCCGGTCCCGGACCCTGGGACGTGCGGGAGAAGGGTGTGCTCGCCGGGCACACCGCGCACGCGCCGCTGACCGACGGCGAGGCCGTCCGGATCGCCACCGGCGCCCGCATCCCGCCGGACACCACCGCCGTGCTGCGCAGTGAGCACGGCCGCACCGACGACAAGGGCCGGCTGTACGCGACCGCCGAGACCCGGGCACCGCACACCGTCTCGCACGGCCAGGACATCCGCCCCCGGGGCCAGGAGTGCCGCAGCGGCGACCAACTGCTGCCGGTGGGCACCCTGGTCACCCCGCCGGTGCTCGGCATGGCCGCCGCCGCCGGTTACGACACGCTCACCGTCGTCCCCCGTCCCCGCGCGGCCGTCTTCGTGCTCGGAGACGAGCTGCTCGGCGAGGGGCTGCCGCACGACGGGCTGATCCGGGACGCGCTGGGCCCGCTGCTCCCGCCGTGGCTGCGCGCGCTGGGCGCCGAGGTCGTCGACGTGCGGCGGGTCGGTGACCAGAAGGACGCCCTGCACAAGGCGCTGACGTCCTGCGACGCCGATGTGGTGGTCACCACCGGCGGCACCGCCGCGGGACCGGTCGACCATGTGCACCCCACGCTGCGGCGCCTGGGAGCCGAGCTGCTGGTGGACGGCGTCGCGGTGCGTCCGGGCCATCCGATGCTGCTGGCCCGGATCAAGGAGGGCCAGTACCTCGTCGGCCTGCCGGGCAACCCGCTCGCGGCCGTGTCCGGCCTGGTCACCCTCGCCGAGCCCCTGCTGCGGACCCTCGCCGCCCGCCCCGCCCCCGAGGGGTACGCGCTGCCGCTCAGGGACGCGGTGCAGGGGCACCCTTACGACACCCGGCTGGTGCCCGTCGCCCTGCGCGGTGACCGGGCGTTGCCGTTGCTCTACAACGGTCCGGCCATGCTGCGCGGGATCGCCGCGGCGGACGCGCTGGCCGTCGTACCGCCCGGGGGTGCGAAGCCGGGGCAGGAGGCGGAACTGCTGGACCTGCCCTGGGCGTCCGGGGGAATCGGGGTGTGTTTCACGTGAAACTTCCGGGCCAGGACGTCATCGCCCGCCAGGCGGACGAGCATCTGGTGACGTACCGGGTGAAGCTGCCGCGCAAACTGGTGGAGCACCCGATCCGGCAGGTCGCCAAGCGGCTGTCGACAGCTCTGCTGGTGCTGGTGGTGACGGCACTCGTCGTGTACGCCGACCGGGACGGCTACACCGACAACTCCGACGGATCCGTCGATCTCCTCGACGCCTTCTACTACGCGACCGTCACCCTCTCCACCACGGGGTACGGCGACATCACGCCGGTCACGGACGCGGCCCGGCTCACCAACATCTTCGTCATCACGCCGCTGCGGGTGATGTTCCTGATCATCCTGGTCGGCACCACCCTCGAGGCCCTCACCGAACGTACCCGGGAGGAATGGCGACTGACCCGCTGGAGGTCCACGTTGCGCGATCACACCGTAGTCGTCGGGTTCGGGACCAAGGGCAGGTCCGCGATCAGGACGGTCTGTGCGACGGGGCTCCGCAAGGAGCAGGTCGTGGTGGTCGATCCCAGCGCCAAGGCGATCGACGCGGCCACGGCGGACGGCTATGCGGGCGTCATAGGGGACGCGACGCGCAGCGAGGTACTGAAGCGCGCGGAGCTCCAGCGGGCCCGCCAGGTCATCATCGCGACCCAGCGCGACGACACGGCGGTCCTGGTGACGCTGACGGCACGCCAGATCAACCGGAACGCGAAGATCGTCGCCGCGGTCCGCGAGGAGGAGAACGCCCCGCTGCTCAAGCAGTCGGGTGCCGACGCGGTCATCACCAGTGCCAGCGCGGCCGGGCGGCTGCTGGGCCTGTCGGTGCTGAGCCCGGCGGCCGGCATGGTCATGGAGGACCTGATCCAGCAGGGCACGGGGCTCGACGTCGTCGAACGGCCGGTCATAAAGGCCGAGGTGGGGAAGTCGCCGCGGGAGATGGACGACCTGGTGGTGAGCGTCGTACGCGGGCACCGGGTGCTTGGCTACGACGACCCGGACGTCGGGACGCTGGAGCTGACGGACCGGCTGATCACGATCGTGCGGGCGACGCCGGGCAGCCAGGTGGCCCCGGACGTCCGGCCGCTCCGCAGCTGAGGCCGCTCCGCAGCTAGGAAACGGCACGGCCCCGGGGATCGCGTCCTCGGGGCCGTACCGCGTCCTGGGCCGGCTACTTGCGGTTGTACAGCCGCATGGTGACCGGTCCGAAGACGACGACGAACAGGGCCGCCCAGCCCACCGTCCACATGACGTCGGCGGCCGGCCAGTCACCGGCCATGAGTCCGCGGACCGCCGACGCCAGGTGCGTGACCGGGCTGTTGTTGACGAACGCCTGGAGCCAGCCCGGCATGGTGCGCGGGTCGACGAAGACGTTGGACAGGAAGGTGAGCGGGAAGATCACCATCATGCTGACGCTCATCACCGACTTCTCGGTGCGCAGCAGCAGCCCGAACATCGTCCAGATCCACGAGAAGGCGAACGAGAACAGCAGGAGCAGCGCGATCCCGGCCAGCACGCCGTGGACCCCGCCGTCGGCGCGGTAGCCGAGCAGCAGCCCCACGGTGAGCATCACCACGGAGGCGATGGTGTAGCGCAGGGCGTCGCCGAGCAGATAGCCGACCATCGCCGAGGGCCGCCAGATCGGCAGCGAGCGGAAGCGGTCGAAGACGCCCTTCTCGATGTCGATGTTCACCGAGACGCCGGTGTACATGGTGATCATGACGACCGACATCACCAGGATGCCGGGGAGGACGAACTGGATGTAGTCCTTCGGTGAACCGGCCAGCGCACCGCCGAAGAGATACGTGAACATCAGCAGGTTCATGATCGGGAACGCGGTGACGTCGAACAGCTGCTCCGGCACGTGCTTGATCTTCAGGATGGCGCGCCAGCCGAACGTCAGCGACGTGGACAGGGAACTGGGCCGCGGCGGGCGCTCCTTGGCGACCAGCAGGGCCGCCAGGGACTCGGCGCTGACGGGCGCGAGCTCCTTGGTCTCCGTGCTCGTGGCCGTGCTCATGCCGCCACCTCGTCCTTCGTGTCGGTGCCGGGGCCGTCCACGGCGCCGGTGTCGTGTCCGGTCAGTGCCATGAAGACCTCGTCGAGGCTCGGCTGGCCGAGGGAGAAGTTGTCGACGGTGACGCCGGCCCGGGACAGTTCGGTGAGCGCGCGTGCCGCCTGGTCGGCCGCGCTGTCGCTGGTCGAGGCGTTCAGCCGGGCGGTCAGCGCCACCGGGTCGGGCTCCAGCTGCACCTCCGCGAGCAGCAGGTCCCGCAGCAGCCGCTCCGCGTCCGGCCGCCGGTCGGGGTCGCGCAGCCGCAGATGGACGGACCCGGCGCCCACGGACGCCTTGAGCTCGCCCTTGGTGCCCTCGGCGATCACCTTGCCCTTGTCGATCACCGCGATCCGGGAGGCGAGCTGGTCGGCCTCGTCCAGGTACTGCGTGGTCAGCAGCACCGTGGTGCCCTGGGCGACCACCGCGCGCACGATGTCCCACACCTGGTTGCGGCTGCGCGGGTCGAGACCGGTGGTCGGCTCGTCGAGGAACAGCAGATCCGGGGTGTTGAGGATGGACGCGGCGATGTCGATGCGGCGCCGCATGCCCCCGGAGTACTGCTTGACCTGCTTGCCCGCCGCCTCGGTGAGCCCGAAGGCCTCGAGGAGCTGGGCGGCGCGGTCGCGGGCCGCGGGCTTGCGGTGGCCGAGCAGCCGGCCCAGCAGGACGAGGTTCTCGGTCCCGGTGAGGTCCTCGTCCACCGACGCGTACTGGCCGGTGAGGCTCACGCGGGCGCGCACGGCGTCCGCGTCGCGCACGACGTCATGGCCGAAGACGTGCGCCTCACCGCCGTCCGGACGCAGCAGGGTGGCGAGCATCTTCACGGTCGTGGTCTTGCCCGCGCCGTTCGGTCCGAGGACGCCGTAGACCGTGCCGGTCGGCACGGTGAGGTCGACCCCGTCGACAGCCCGTGTCTCACCGAAGGTCTTGACCAGGCCCGCTGTCTCGATCGCCGTGCCGGACGTCTGCGTGCTCATGCTTCGGGTCCTTCCGCGTGCTTGGGCTACGCATGGAGAGACCTTTACCGTCGCGCAAACTCATCGGTACCGCACGCGGATTTACGCGTTCGCGTCGTGTGCGGGGTTGTTCGTGGCGAGGGCTGCGCCCTCGAACCCGGTTCGCGCAGTTCCCCGCGGCGCTGGGGGTGCGGTCTCCCGGCGTTGGCGGTGCGCCCGTGTCGGGTGCGGGGCTTTCGGGGGCTCCGCCCCCGGACCCCCGTTCGCGCAGTCCCCCGCGCCCCTAGGGGTGTGCAGTCCCGTGTCCCTGAGGGTCCCGGCTCCCCGGGCCTCTGGGGGTGTGCAGTCCCCGCGCCGCTGGGGGTGATGCTCCCCGCGCCGCTGGGGGCCCGGCTCTCCAGGCCCCTGGGGGCGTGGGTGGGGATGTGGGTGTTTCGGGCATGGGGGCGGGGGCGGGGGTACCGTCCCCCTCATGTATGCGATCACGATTCCCGAACCCGGTGGGCCCGAGGCGCTGGTCTGGGACGAGGTCCCCGATCCGGTGGCCGGCGAGGGCGAGGTCCTCGTCGAGGTGGTGGCCGGGGCGGTCAACCGGGCCGACATCCTGCAGCGGCAGGGCTTCTACAACCCTCCGTCCGGCTCGTCCCCGTACCCCGGTCTGGAGTGCTCCGGCCGGATCGCGGAGATCGGCCCCGGGGTGAGCGGCTGGGCGGTCGGCGACGAGGTCTGCGCGCTGCTCACCGGCGGCGGTTACGCCGAGAAGGTGGCCGTGCCCGCCGGACAGCTGCTGCCCGTCCCCGAGGGGCTGACCGTCGACCGGGCGGCGGCGCTCCCCGAGGTCGTCTGCACGGTCTGGTCGAACGTCTTCATGATCGCCCACCTGCGCCCCGGCGAGACGCTGCTCGTGCACGGCGGCTCCAGCGGCATCGGCACCATGGCGATCCAGCTCGCCAAGGCCGTGGGGGCGAAGGTCGCCGTGACCGCGGGGACGAAGGAGAAGCTGGAGCGCTGCGCCGAACTGGGCGCCGACATACTGATCAACTACCGCGAGCAGGACTTCGTGGCCGAGCTGAAGCAGGCCACGGACGGCGCGGGCGCCGACGTCATCCTGGACAACATGGGCGCCAAGTACCTGGACCGCAACGTCCAGGCCCTGGCCGTCAACGGCCGCCTCGCGATCATCGGCATGCAGGGCGGGGTGAAGGGCGAGCTGAACATCGGCGCCCTGCTCGCCAAGCGCGCCGCGATCAGCGCCACCACGCTGCGCGCCCGCCCGCTGGAGGAGAAGGCGGCCATCGTCGCGGCCGTACGGGAGCACGTGTGGCCGCTCGTCTCCGGCGGTCACGTCCGTCCGGTGATCGACCGGGAGATCCCCATGCCGGACGCCGCCGAGGCGCACCGGGTGGTGGAGGACAGCTCCCACATCGGCAAGGTCCTGCTGGTCACGCCGAACTGAGCGAGGTCGTCCGGGCCGCGGGGTTCAGCGCACCCCGCGCTCCTGCCGCATCCTCAGCCCCAGGAAGGCGAGGCCGAGACCGAGCCCGATCAGGACCAGGCCGCTGCCCAGCGGCAGGATCCGCAGCACCGGTTCGACGGCGGCCTCGGTGCCGGCGACGGCGTTCGGCTCCGCGGCCGCCGACGAGGTGGCGGGCACCGGCGCCGCGGCGGAGGACGGCGCGTCGGCGCCGCCGGGGTCCGTGTCCGCGGCACCGGCCGGGTCCTGCGCCGGACTCGTCGCGTCGAGCCGGGCGTTCGGCCTCCGGGCCCCGTCGTCGGGCCGTCCGGCCGCGTCGCGGGCGCCCTCGCCCTCCTCAGTCTCCCGGCCGCGCCCGGGCGCAGTGGTCTCCCGGGACTTCTCGGGCGCCGTCTCCCGCCGGCCGGGCCGCTCCCGGCCCTCACCGGGGCCGCTCCCGGCACGGGACGCGGAGGGCGAGGTGGAGGGCGACACGGAGGACGGGGCGGAGGGGGAGCGGGACACCGACCGCGGTTCGGCGTTCCGGGGGTCGTCGGCGTCCGACGGCGGAGGAGCGCTCCGCGGGTCGTCGGCGTCGGACCGTGGTGGTGCGGCGCTCCGGGGGGCGGTGATGCCCGGCGGCGGCCGCTCGGCCCCGTACGCCACACCGGCCGTGCCGGGCGGCCCGGCGACCGGGCCGAAGGGCAGCACCGCCGCCCCCGCCCCCAGAACGAGACTCGCCCCCATTACGCGCAGCCATGGAGTCACGACCGTGACCTCCCGCGCCGGCCGGTGCTCGGCCGCACCGTCGGCAAGATGGGCCGGATGGACGCCAACAGCCTCGCACCGCCGGGCGGACCCGGCATGTCGGACAGGGCCGTCGGAAGGACCCCGCGCCGACGGCGGCTACCGGGGGCGGCACCACGGTGCGAACGGGGTGTGCGCGACAATGGCCCCATGGAGATGCCGAGGAACGAACGGTCGCCGGAGAATCCGCAGATCCTGGTCGTCGGCCAGGACGGTATGGCGCTCAGCGGCGGCAAGGGCGACGAGGACTCCCGTGAGACGCCGGTGACGGAGCAGGTGGAGCAGCCGGCGAAGGTCATGCGGATCGGCAGCATGATCAAGCAGCTGCTGGAGGAGGTGCGGGCGGCTCCTCTCGACGAGGCCAGCCGGGCCCGGCTCAAGGAGATCCACGCCAGCTCGGTGAAGGAGCTCGAGGACGGCCTGGCCCCCGAGCTGGTCGAGGAGCTGGAGCGGCTCTCCCTGCCCTTCACGGACGAGACCACGCCCAGCGACGCCGAGCTGCGCATCGCGCAGGCCCAGCTGGTGGGCTGGCTGGAGGGCCTCTTCCACGGGATCCAGACGACGCTCTTCGCCCAGCAGATGGCCGCGAGGGCCCAGCTGGAGCAGATGCGCCGCGCGCTGCCGCCGGGTGTCTCGGAGGGCCCGGAGGACGTCAACCCGGGCGGTCGCTCGGGCGGCCCCTACCTGTAAGCACCGCTGAGGCGCGGGCCCGCCCGTCGGTGCCCGCCGACACGCGGGAGGCCCCCGCCCCCCGCCCCTCGCCCGAACGGCCCGAACCGCACGAAGGGGCCCGGCACGGATGCCGGGCCCCTTCCGTATGTCCGCGCGCGCTCCGCCCCGCGGCGGAGCGGCCGGGTCAGGACGGCGGGTTGCCCGTCGAGACCTTGAGCGTGATCTGCGGCATGTCCTCCGGGTCGACGTCCGTCCCGGGCGGCGGGAACTGCTCACGGATCGAGCCGTCGCCGTAGGTGTTCTCGTCCACCTTGACGATCTTGAGGTTGTTGCCCCAGCCCGCGGCCTGGAAGCAGGCCTTCACCGAGGCGATGTGCTTGAACTTGAAGTTGGGCAGCTGGACCTTCTCCGGGTCGTTGTACGACTCCTGCGGGTCCTCGCACTTCTCCGGGTCGATCGTCTTCGACGTGTCCGGCCCGCGGTAGCCCTCGGCCCTGGTCGCCGAGGGTGACGCGCCGCCGGCCTGCGGGTCCTCGTCGTTGTTGTTGATGAGCAGCGCCGCGATCAGGCCGCCGACCGCCAGCACCGAGACGACGATCGAACCGATGATCACCGGGGTGTTCCGGCCGCCGCGCCCTGCGTTGCCGTTGCCGGGGGCCTGGGGCGAGATCGTGTACGGCGGCGGGGTCGACGCGCCCTGCTGCGCGTAGGGCGTCGGCGCGGGCGTCGGGTAACCGCCCTGCTGCGGGTAGCCGTACGACGGGGAGGGCGTGGCCGGTGCCGGGGTGCCGTACGGGTGCGGCGGCGGGGGCGTCGGCTGGTACGGCGTCCGGACGCTGCCCGGGGGCGCCTGGTGCGCCTGGTCGACCGGCGGGAACACCGCGGAGCCGACACCGGCGCCGCTCGGCGTCTGCGAGCCGGGCACGATGCTCGGCGGGGCCGCCTGGACGGACTGGGCCACCCGCAGGCACTCCCCGCGCATGGCCTCCGCGCTGGGGAACCGCTCGTTGGGGTTCTTCTTCAGGGCGCGGGAGATCAGCGCGTCCACCGCCGGCGGCAGCGAGCGGTTGATGGACGAGGCGAGCGGGGGCTCCTCCTGCACGTGCGCGTAGGCGATCGCCAGCGGCGAGTCCGCGTCGAACGGCAGCCTGCCGGTGACCAGCTGGAACAGCATGATGCCGACCGAGTAGAGGTCGGAGCGCGCGTCGACGCCCCGGCCGAGCGCCTGCTCCGGGGAGAGGTACTGCGGCGTGCCGACGACCATGCCGGTCTGCGTCATCGAGGTGACGCCGGACTGCATGGCGCGGGCGATGCCGAAGTCCATCACCTTGACCACGCCGCGCTTGGTCATCATCACGTTGCCGGGCTTGATGTCGCGGTGGACCAGTCCCATCTCGTGGCTGATCTCCAACGCCGCCAGCACATCGGCGGTGATCTTGAGGGCCTTGTCGGCGGGCATCGCGCCCTGCTGCCGTACGTCTTCGTCGAGCACGGAGCCGAGCGGGCGGCCCTCGACGTACTCCATGACGATGTACGGCGTCGTCATGCCGTCCACGTCGTCCTCGCCGGTGTCGAACACCGAGACGATGTTGGTGTGCGTGAGCTTCGCCACGGACTGGGCCTCGCGGCGGAAGCGCTCGCGGAAGGCCTGCTCCCGGCCGAGTTCCGTGTGCAACGTCTTGATGGCGACCTGACGGTCGAGCACCGAGTCGTAGGCGAGGTGCACCGAGGCCATGCCGCCCTGGCCGAGCAGGTCCCGCAGTTGGTAACGTCCGCCGGCGAGCGCCCGCCCCGTGTGCCGGCCCTGTGCGCCGTCCTGGCTCATGCTTTGCGTCCCCCGTAGCCTCTCCGGCGTCCGGCGCCGCCGTCGGTGACTGTTCGTCTGTAGATCGAAAGTGTTATTCCCGGCCAAGTCTGCCCCAGGGCACCGACACGTCAAGCGCGGTGCCCGTTCCGTGACCGTACGCGAAAGAAGCGTCGCGGAAGCGTTACAGCGGTCGTACTGCCGGTACACGGAATTTGCACGACAGTACGGGGAGCGGGTTTGATGACCGGTCCGTCTCGTGCCGGTCCCGGCAGCCCGTCCCGGACCGGAGGCCCCGGCGAAGGCTGTAGCGTGGCCGACGGAGACCGTAACAACACCGCGCGCACCGCGGGCAGAAACGACGGCGAGGACTGATGGCACAGCAGCAGCGCGCTCAGGGCCCGTCCGACCCCGAGGCGACTGGCGGCGGCATCTCGGACGCGCCGGACAACTGGGGCAACGGCGGGCTGGTCGGCGACGGCCGGTACCGGCTCACGCACCGGCTCGGCCGGGGCGGCATGGCCGAGGTGTTCGCCGCGGAGGACGTGCGCCTCGGGCGCACGGTCGCCGTGAAGCTGCTGCGTTCCGATCTGGCCGAGGACCCGGTGTCGAAGGCGCGCTTCACGCGCGAGGCGCAGTCGGTCGCCGGGCTCAACCACCACGCGATCGTCGCCGTGTACGACTCCGGCGAGGACACGGTCGGCGGGCAGTCCGTGCCGTACATCGTGATGGAGCTGGTCGAGGGCCGCACCATCCGTGACCTGCTGATGAACGCCGAGGCACCGGGCCCCGAGCAGGCGCTGATCATCGTCTCGGGTGTGCTGGAGGCGCTGGCCTACTCACACCAGCACGGCATCGTGCACCGTGACATCAAGCCGGCCAACGTCATCATCACCAACAACGGCGCGGTGAAGGTGATGGACTTCGGCATCGCCCGCGCGCTGCACGGCGCGTCCACGACGATGACGCAGACCGGCATGGTCATGGGTACCCCTCAGTACCTCTCCCCGGAGCAGGCGCTCGGCAAGGCCGTCGACCACCGCTCCGACCTGTACGCCACCGGCTGCCTGATGTACGAACTGCTGGCGCTGCGTCCGCCGTTCACCGGTGAGACGCCGCTGTCGGTGGTCTACCAGCACGTCCAGGACATCCCCACGCCGCCGTCGGAGGCCTCCGACGCCTGCCCGCCGGAGCTGGACGGGCTGGTCATGCGCTCCCTCGCCAAGGAGCCCGACGACCGCTTCCAGACGGCCGAGGAGATGCGCGGGCTGGTCCAGTACGCGCTGCAGATGCTCTACGACCAGGGCGGCCACACCGGCACCTGGAACACCGGCCCGGTCGACATGCACGAGGGCCCGCGCACCCCGGCGGCCGGCTACGCCGGTACGGCCGCGATGCCGCACCCGGACGCCGCCGGCACGACGGCCATTCCGCAGCCGATCCTGCCCGCCGGCTACGGCGGCGGGGACGACGGCGGCTTCGAGGGGCACGGCAACAAGGGCAGCGGGCGCGGCAAGCTGTGGATTCTCGCGGTGCTCGCGGTGATCGCCGTGGCGGCCGGTGTCGCCCTCGCGCTGAACAACGGCGGCGGCGGGGGCGAGGGCGGCAAGACCGACACCTCACCGTCCGTCACGCAGAGCACCGAGGACGAGAAGGCCAGCGAGTCGCCGAGCGACGAGGCGACCGAGGAGACCGAGGACCCGGGCACCGACCCGGGCTGGGGCTCGGGCGGCGACGGCGGCTGGACGCCGTCGAGCGAGCCGTCGTGGACGCCGAGCCAGCCGGACACGGAGGAGCCGACCGGCGACCCGACGGGCGAGCCGACCGGCGAGCAGACGACGCCCACCGACCCCGAGACCGAGGAGCCGCCGCCCAGCACGCCCCCGCCGGCCACCGGAGGCACGGAGGGCAACGGCGGCGGCAACGGCGAGGACCCGCCGGACGGCGGCCAGTAACCGGCATACGAACCCACTCGCGGTCTTCGCGGGTGGGTTCGTCCGTGCCGGGGCACGGTCCCCACCGGCACGTCCCCTGTCGGCCCGGACGGCCTGGTCCGGCACCCCGTGACACACCCGGCGGCACGCCGTGCCGCCGGGAAAGTCGGCTCTTCCCTGCCCGGCTCGGCCGGGATAACGTGCCGTTGCTCCGGCCTCCTGCAAGGCTGTGACCAGCGCGCCTTCCGGGCCTTCCTCGATTTACTTGGATATCCAAGCAAAATCGCAGGTCAGAGGGGGTTTCACAGAAATGTGGAGCACTGGGTAACGTGCTTTGTGCAGGGCGCTCGCCGGGGCACCTGTCACGCCTGTTCCCGGCCGAGTGGCACCCACCCCGTGCCCGGTGGTCGAGAACAGGTGAGCCGCACTGGCCTACCGGCAACCCCGGGGGCCGGACCGACGGAGGAGCACACGTGACCGTGGAGAGCACTGCCGCGCGCACACCGCGACGCAGCGCCGGAAGCAAGGCCGGCACCACCGGCACCAAGCGCACCACCAGCACCACCAAGAAGGCCGCAGGCGCAGGGAAGAGCGCCGAGCCCGCCCTCGTCCAGCTGCTGACGCCCGAGGGCAAGCGCGTCAAGAACGCCGAGTTCGACCCGTACGTCGCCGACATCACCGCCGAGGACCTGCGCGGTCTGTACCGCGACATGGTGCTCACCCGTCGGTTCGACGCGGAGGCCACCGCCCTCCAGCGCCAGGGCGAGCTGGGCCTGTGGGCCTCGCTGCTCGGGCAGGAGGCGGCGCAGATCGGCTCCGGCCGGGCGTTGCGCGACGACGACTACGTCTTCCCGACCTACCGGGAGCACGGCGTCGCCTGGTGCCGTGGGGTGGACCCGACCAACCTGCTCGGCATGTTCCGCGGCGTCAACAACGGCGGCTGGGACCCGAACGGCAACAACTTCCACCTGTACACGATCGTCATCGGCTCCCAGGCGCTGCACGCCACGGGTTACGCGATGGGCATCACCAAGGACGGCGCCGACAGCGCGGTCATCGCCTACTTCGGCGACGGTGCCTCCAGCCAGGGCGACGTGGCGGAGGCCTTCACCTTCTCCGCGGTCTACAACGCCCCGGTGGTGTTCTTCTGCCAGAACAACCAGTGGGCGATCTCCGAGCCGACCGAGAAGCAGTCGCGCGTGCCGCTGTACCAGCGCGCGCAGGGCTTCGGCTTCCCGGGCGTCCGCGTGGACGGCAACGACGTGCTGGCGAACCTCGCCGTCACCAAGTGGGCCCTGGAGCGGGCCCGCGCCGGTGAGGGACCGACCCTCGTCGAGGCGTTCACGTACCGCATGGGCGCGCACACCACCTCCGACGACCCCACCCGCTACCGCCACGACGACGAGCGGGCCGCCTGGGAGGCGAAGGACCCGATCCTGCGCCTCCGCCGCCACCTCGAGGTCTCAAACCACGCGGACGAGGGATTCTTCGCGGAACTGGAGACCGAGAGCGAGGCGTTGGGCAAACGAGTGCGCGAAGCGGTCCGTGCCATGCCGGACCCGGACCACTTCGCCATCTTCGAGAACGTGTACGCGGACGGCCACGCGCTGGTGGACGAGGAGCGGGCGCAGTTCGCCGCCTACCAGGCGTCGTTCGCGGACGAAGACGGGGGTAAGTGACATGGCGGAAAAGATGGCCCTGGCCAAGGCGATCAACGAATCGCTGCGGCGCGCGCTGGACGCGGACCCGAAGGTCCTCGTCATGGGTGAGGACGTCGGCAAGCTCGGCGGCGTGTTCCGGGTGACGGACGGCCTGCAGAAGGACTTCGGCGAGAGCCGTGTCATCGACACGCCGCTCGCCGAGTCGGGCATCGTCGGCACGGCGATCGGTCTGGCCCTGCGCGGCTACCGCCCGGTGGTGGAGATCCAGTTCGACGGCTTCGTCTTCCCCGCGTACGACCAGATCGTCACGCAGCTCGCGAAGATGCACGCCCGCGCGCTGGGCAAGGTCAAGATGCCCGTCGTCGTGCGCATCCCCTACGGCGGCGGCATCGGCGCGGTGGAGCACCACTCCGAGTCACCGGAGGCCCTGTTCGCGCATGTGGCCGGCCTGAAGATCGTCTCCCCGTCGAACGCGTCGGACGCGTACTGGATGATGCAGCAGGCCATCCAGAGCGACGACCCGGTGATCTTCTTCGAGCCGAAGCGCCGCTACTGGGACAAGGGCGAGGTCGACACCGAGGCGATCCCCGGCCCGCTGCACAAGGCGCGCGTGGTCCGCGAGGGCACCGACCTGACCCTCGCCGCGTACGGCCCGATGGTGAAGCTCTGCCAGGAGGTCGCGGACGCGGCCGCCGAGGAGGGCCGCAGCCTGGAGGTCCTCGACCTGCGTTCGGTCTCCCCGATCGACTTCGACGCCATCCAGGCGTCGGTGGAGAAGACCCGCCGTCTGGTCGTCGTCCACGAGGCGCCGGTGTTCTTCGGCTCCGGCGGGGAGATCGCCGCCCGGATCACCGAGCGCAGCTTCTACCACCTGGAGGCCCCGGTGCTGCGGGTGGGCGGTTACCACGCGCCGTACCCGCCGGCCCGCCTGGAGGAGTCCTACCTCCCGGACCTGGACCGGGTGCTCGATGCCGTCGACCGCTCGCTGGCGTACTGAGGAGAGGGTCGTGACGACGATGACGAACGCGTCCGTACGCGAGTTCAAGATGCCGGACGTGGGCGAGGGCCTCACCGAGGCCGAGATCCTCAAGTGGTACGTCCAGCCCGGTGACACCGTCACCGACGGCCAGGTGGTCTGCGAGGTGGAGACGGCGAAGGCGGCCGTCGAACTGCCCATCCCCTACGACGGCGTGGTGCGCGCCCTGCACTTCCCCGAGGGCACCACGGTCGACGTGGGCACCTCCATCATCGCCGTGGAGGTCGCGGGCGGCGCGGCGCCGGCGCAGGAGGAGGCCCCCGCGGCCCCCGTCCCCGCTGCCGAGCCGGAGCGGCCCGCCGAGCCCGCGGCCCGCCAGCCGGTGCTGGTCGGCTACGGCGTCGCCACGTCCTCCACCCGCCGCCGCCCGCGCAAGCAGGCGCCGGACGCCGCGGCACAGCAGGCCGCGGCCGCCGTCCAGTCCGAGCTGAACGGCCACGGGGGCGCTCCCGCGACTCCGGCTGCCCCGGCTGCCCCGGCCGCCCTCGCGCAGCGTCCGCTGGCCAAGCCGCCGGTGCGCAAGCTGGCCAAGGACCTGGGCGTCGACCTGGCGACGGTCACCCCGACCGGCCCGGACGGCGTCGTCACCCGCGAGGACGTGCACGCGGCCGTGGCCGCGGCCCAGGCGTCCCCGCAGCCGCCGGCGGCACCGGTCCCGGCTCCGGCCGCAGCGCCCGTCCAGGCGGCGGCCCTGGCGTCGTACGACACGGCGCGCGAGACGCGCGTCCCCGTGAAGGGCGTCCGCAAGGCCACGGCGGCGGCGATGGTCGGCTCGGCGTTCACCGCGCCGCATGTCACGGAGTTCGTGACGGTCGACGTGACCCGCACGATGAAGCTGGTCGAGGAGCTGAAGCAGGACAAGGAGTTCGCCGGCCTGCGGGTGAACCCGCTGCTGCTGATCGCCAAGGCCCTGCTGGTTGCGATCCGGCGCAACCCCGACATCAACGCCTCGTGGGACGAGGCGGCCCAGGAGATCGTGGTCAAGCACTACGTCAACCTGGGCATCGCGGCGGCCACCCCGCGCGGTCTGATCGTCCCGAACATCAAGGACGCCCACGCCAAGACGCTGCCGGAACTGGCCGGGTCCCTGGGTGAACTGGTGTCCACGGCGCGGGAGGGCAAGACCTCTCCGGCGGCGATGCAGGGCGGCACGGTCACGATCACCAACGTCGGCGTCTTCGGCGTCGACACGGGCACACCGATCCTCAACCCGGGCGAGTCCGCGATCCTCGCGGTCGGTGCGATCAAGCTCCAGCCGTGGGTGCACAAGGGCAAGGTGAAGCCCCGCCAGGTCACCACCCTCGCGCTGTCCTTCGACCACCGCCTGGTCGACGGCGAGCTCGGCTCCAAGGTGCTGGCCGACGTGGCCGCGGTCCTGGAACAGCCGAAGCGGCTGATGACCTGGGCCTGACGGCCGGACATGGCAGGAGGGGCGTCGCACGGTGTGCGGCGCCCCTCCCGTCGTCCCTGGGCCCTGGCGTCCCCGCGGTGACGTCGGCCGTCAGATCTTGCTGAACGCGTAGTTCATGAGGGCCTTGGCGTCCTTCTCGCGCTGGGCGGTGGAGGACGAGGCGAGCACGGTGCCGACGACCGTCTTGCCCTTGCGGGTCGCGGCGAACACCAGGCAGTACTTGGCCGACGGTCCGGAGCCGGTCTTCACGCCGATGGTGCCGCTGTAGCTGCTCAGCAGGTTGTTGGTGTTGACCCACGGCGCCATCGTGCGGGTGCCGCCCGTCCGGGTCTTCGTCTTCGCCGTGTACTTCTTCGTCTTGACGATGGCGCGGAAGGTCGCGTTCTTCATCGCGCTGCCGGCGATCTTCGTCAGGTCGCGCGGCGTGGAGTAGTTCTTGCCGTTGCCGATGCCGTCGAACGAGTCGAAGTGGGTGTTCTTCAGGCCCAGCTTCTTCGCGTCCGCGTTCATCTTGGAGATGAACGACTTCACGCGTGCGGAGCGCGTGCTGCCGGTGCCGAACTTGTCGGCCAGCGCGTAGGCGGCGTCGCAGCCGGACGGCAGCATCAGCCCGTACAGCAGCTGGCGCACGGTGACCTTGTCGCCGACGATCAGGCGCGCGGAGGAGGCGTTCTTGGAGACGATGTAGTCGCTGTACGCCTTCTGGATCGTGACCGTGGAGTTCAGGTTCAGGTTCTTCTGCGCGAGCACGACCTTGGCGGTCATGATCTTCGTCGTGGAACCGGTGGAGCGGCGGGTGTCCCCGCCCTTCGTGTACAGCGTCTTTCCGTTCGCGTAGTTCATCACGAAGCCGCCCTTGGCGACGACGGGCGGAACGGGCGCGGCTGCCTGCGCGGGCGCCGCGTAGAGGGCGCCGGAGGCGAGCACGGCGCCGGTGGTCACGACGACGCCGGCGGCTCTGCGGAGGCGGACGCCTTGAATGCCGATTTTCAAGTCAGATACCCCGATTACCGTGAATGGCCGTGCTGCTCGGCCGAGTTGAGGAGCGGCCGCCCAGAAGGGGCCGCACGTATCTGACCCGTACGCCGAAGGGATGGTTGTACGGGAGATGCCGCGACTTTTCCGGCACGCACAGTCCGCATCGTGGACGAATACTTCCATGCGTACGTGTTGTATCTATGCTGTCGGCATGAGCTTGTCCGCACCCGAGAAACGTCCCCCTGCCGCCGACCGTGTCTACGCCCACGTCAAACAGGGCGTGCTGGAACGCACGTACGAGGGCGGGACGCTGCTCACGGAGGGCGAGCTGGCCGAGGCCGTGGGGGTGTCCCGCACGCCCGTGCGCGAGGCCCTGCTGCGGCTGGAGGCCGAGGGCCTGATCAAGCTGTACCCGAAGAAGGGTGCCCTCGTACTGCCGGTCTCCGCCCAGGAGATCGCCGACGTCGTGGAGACGCGGCTGCTCGTGGAGGAGCACGCGGCGCGCAAGGCCGTGCCCGCGCCCCCCGCGCTGATCGAGCGCCTGGAGGAGCTGCTCGCCCGGCAGAAGGAGCAGGCGGCCGCCGGTGACTTCGCGGCGGCCTCCGTCACCGACCGGTGCTTCCACGCCGAGATCGTCCGCAGCGGCGGCAACGAGATCCTCTCCCGCCTCTACGACCAGATGCGCGACCGCCAGCTGCGGATGGGCCAGGCCGTGATGCACTCCCACCCGGACCGCATCGCGAAGACCCTCGCCGAGCACGAGGAGATCCTCGGTGCGCTGCGCTCCGGGGACGCCGAGGCGGCCGTGGAGATCGTCCACCGGCACGTCGGCTGGTTCTCCCACCTGGCGCGGGGAGAGGCGCGATGAGCCTCGCCGCGCGGGGTGCCGGCACGCTGCCCGGTGACCCGCCCGGCGGCCGGCGTGCGCTGGTCGTGTGGGGGGTCGGCGTCTCCGTCTACTTCGTCGCCGTCATCTTCCGTACGTCCCTGGGTGTGGCCGGCCTCGACGCGGCCGAGCGTTTCCACGTGGGCGCCTCCGCGCTGTCCACCTTCTCCATCCTCCAGCTGCTGGTCTACGCGGGCATGCAGATACCCGTCGGCCTGCTGGTGGACCGGCTCGGCACCAAGAAGGTGCTGAGTCTGGGCGCCGTGCTGTTCACCCTCGGGCAGCTCGGCTTCGCGCTCTCCCCGTCGTACGGCATGGCGCTCGCCTCGCGCGCGCTGCTGGGCTGCGGCGACGCGATGACCTTCATCAGCGTGCTGCGGCTGGGGACGCGGTGGTTCCCCGCCCGGCGCGGGCCGATGGTCGGGCAGATGGCCGGGCTGATCGGCATGGCGGGCAACCTCGTCTCCACGCTGGTGCTGGCGCGGCTGCTGCACGGCATCGGCTGGACGGCGGCGTTCGCGGGCAGTTCGCTCGCGGGCGTGGTGGTGCTGGTGCTGGTCCTGCTGTTCCTCAAGGACCACCCGGAGGGCCACGAGCCGGAGCCGCTGCCGCACCAGGGCGCCGCCTACGTCCGCCGGCAGATCGCCACCTCCTGGCGGGAGCCGGGGACCCGGCTCGGGCTGTGGGTGCACTTCACCACGCAGTTCCCGGCGATGGTCTTCCTGCTGCTGTGGGGGATGCCGTTCCTGGTGGAGGCGCAGGGGCTGTCCCGGGCCGTGGCCGGTGAGCTGCTCACCCTGGTGGTGCTGGCCAACATGGCCGTCGGTCTCGTCTACGGCCAGGTCGTCGCCCGGCACCACGGGGCGCGGCTGCCACTGGCGCTCGGCACGGTGGGCGCGACGGCCCTGCTGTGGGCCGTGACGCTGGCCTGGCCGGGGGACAGGGCGCCGATGTGGCTGCTGATCGTGCTGTGCGCGGTGCTGGGGGCGTGCGGGCCCGCGTCGATGATCGGCTTCGACTTCGCCCGCCCGGCCAACCCGCCGGAGCGGCAGGGCACGGCGTCCGGCATCACCAACATGGGCGGGTTCGTCGCCTCGATGACCACGCTCTTCGCGATCGGCGTGCTGCTGGACGCGACCGGTGACGACTACTCGGTCGCCTTCTCGGCGGTCTTCGTCCTCCAGGCGCTGGGCGTCACCCAGATCCTCCGCCTGCGCAGGCGCGCGGCCCGCCGCGAACGGGAACGGCTGGTGGCCAGCAGGGTCTCCACGGTCCACGTCCCGGCCTGACGGCCACGGAAGCGGCGGGCGCGCGCCAGGCGGGCGCCCGCCCGCACGGCGAGGACTTCCTACGGCGTGACCGCGAAGTGGCGCAGGATGGCCGCGGCCAGGTCCGGGTCGCCCTCCGTCTTCACGCGGTCCGCCACCGCCTCCGCCGTCACGCGGCCGCAGGCCAGGCGGACGTACGTCTCCCAGTCGAGGGTGAGGGCGGCGGCCGGGCCCAGGGCCGGGGCCGTCTCCAGGGTCCCGCGGCCCTGGATGTCGACGCGCACCGTGCGCAGGAACTCCACCGGGCCGTGCACGTCGACGACCACCGCGGAGCTGCGCGGCGCCCGCGCCAGCTCGGCGACCACCCGGGGCAGGTCGTCGAGCAGCACGTCACGGGCGACCAGGGCGCCGGGGGAGTCGAGGTTTCCGGGGCGGCCGAGCGCCGTCCGCAGGTCCTGCTCGTGCGCCCACACGTCGAAGGCGTGGCGGCGCATCGACTCCTCCAGCGTCAGCTCCGTGCCCAGCGGGCCGCGCACCTTGGTGCCGGGGTCGCGGGACTCGTTGCGCAGCTGGCGGTTGCGCCGGATGATCATCAGCTCCAGCTCGGAGGTCATCTCCGGCGCCGTGTGGTGGCGGCGCACGTCGACCTGCATCTCCATGTACCGCTGGTGGTCGTTGGTGACGTGGAACAGGTCGCGCGGCAGCGTGTGGATGGGCCGAGGGTCGCCGTACATCTCGGAGTCGAGGCCGATGACGTGCGAGACCACGTCACGGACCGACCAGCCCGGGCAGGGTGTGCGCCGGTTCCAGTCGGCCTCCGGCAGCGGCTGCACCAGCTCGGATATCGCCTCGATGGAGTGGGACCAGGCGTCGGCGTAGGGCTGGAGGGCGGGATGCAGACTCACGGAACGGGACCCCTCGGCGGTCGGTACACGGGCAGGTTGTGGCGGCGGTGCCAGTGGGCGATGGCTGCACTGCGCGGGTGTCTCGGGTCTCCCCCGGTTCTCGGCTTCGCTCGAACCGGCGGGACCCCCAAGTTACGCTGCTGACAGGCACCCCGGCAGTGCTTTCGTGTGACGATCGTAGGCCCGTGGACGCGGGTCGAATGCCAGGACGGTGGTAGTGTGCGCGCTTCCTTGCTGCAAGTCGCCGTGAACGAGGACGAATCGGTCGAATCGCGTCGGCGTCGGGTGGCCGCGCTGGTACGCGATCAGGCCGGTGCGGACCTCGTCGTCCTCCCTGAGCTGTGGACCACGGGCGCCTTCGCCTACGAGGAGTTCGGCACCGAGGCGGAACCCTTGGAGGGCCCGACCTACGAGGCGATGGCCAAGGCCGCGAGCGAGGCGGGCGTGTGGCTGCACGCGGGCTCCGTCCCGGAACGGGACCCCGAGGGGCCGCTCTACAACACCTCGCTCGTCTTCTCCCCGTCCGGTGAACTGGCCGCCGCCTACCGGAAGATCCACCGCTTCGGCTTCGACAAGGGCGAGGCCCTGCTGATGGGGGCGGGCGAGGACCTGGTGACGGTCCGTCTGCCGGACACCGTCGTCGGCGTCGCCACCTGCTACGACCTCCGCTTCCCCGAGCTCTTCCGCGGCCTGGTCGACGCAGGCGCCGAGACCTTCGTCGTCCCGGCGGGCTGGCCCGAGCGGCGCCGGGCGCACTGGACGCTGCTGGCCCGGGCGCGGGCGGTGGAGAACCAGGCGTTCGTCCTCGCGTGCGGAACGGCCGGGACGCACGCGGGAGTTCCCCAGGCGGGTCACTCGATCGTGGTGGATCCGTGGGGCGAGGTGCTGGCCGAGGCGGGACCCGGGGAGGAGGTCCTGACGGTGGAGCTCGACCCCGCGACGGTGGCGGGCACCCGGGACCGCTTCCCTGCCCTGAAGGACCGCGTCCTGGGCCTGGACCGCCCCCGCCGCTGACCGACCCGCCCCGATCCGCCCACGCGGGGCCGGGACGACTCCCCCCGCGCGCTAGTCCTCCCGCTCCTTCTCCGCCAGGTGGATCACGCACACCGCCACGGCGATCAGCAGCGCCGGGTCCGCGTCGTCCCGGACCACGTCCACGCCGTAGGTCTCCCGGAGGGTCATCAGCCGGCGGGAGATCACGGCGAGCAGTTCGCCGTCGTACTCGACGGCGAACTCGCGGTCGAGGATCCGGCCGCTGACGTCGAGCTCGGTGCCGCCGTCCGCCAGGGTCACCCGGTAGTGGTTGCGCAGCAGGGACAGCCGCTTGCGCCGGACGGTGGCCAGCGGCTCGCCCTCCCGCTCGATCACCATGGTGTCCCGCAGGGCGAGCATCTTCTGGCGGATGTCGATGAGCACGCGCCCCTCGGCGTCCTTCAGCTCGAAGGTGTCCCGCAGCCGCATCGCCTTGCCGTCGACGAGGAAGACCTTGTTCCCGCGGTCGTCCTCGATCCAGTAGTCGTCCCCGATGCCGAGGATCCGGTCGCGCACAAGAAATCTCATGCCCCGACGGCTTCCCCGCCCGGTCCCGTCCGACGCCGCCACTAGGCCGACGGGCGGATCCCGGCCCACCCCCGCCCGGTGCTCCCGGGTGGCACGCTGGACGTATGGACGACGCCGCTTCCGCTCCCCCGGTCCGCCGTTCCGCGCGCGTGCGGGCCCCCGAGTTGGCGGGGAAGGGCGGCTGGCTGAACACGGGCGGCGACGGGTACACCCTCGCCGGCCTGCGCGGACGCGTCGTGCTGCTGGACTTCTGGACGTTCGCCTGCATCAACTGCCTGCACGTCGTCGACGAGCTGCGCGAGCTGGAGGAGCGGCACCGGGACACGCTCGTGGTGATCGGCGTGCACTCGCCGAAGTTCCCGCACGAGACGGAGCACGCGGCGGTGGCCGACGCCGTCGAGCGGTACGCCGTCCGGCACCCCGTTCTGGACGACCCGGAGCTGACGACCTGGACGCAGTACGCGGTGCGGGCCTGGCCGACGCTGGTGGTCGTCGACCCCGAGGGGTACGTCGTGGCCACGTACTCCGGCGAGGGGCACGCGCCCGAGATCGGGCGGCTGGTGACGGAGCTGGAGGCCGAGCACGCGGCGAAGGGCACCCTCAGGCGCGGCGACCTGCCCTACGCGCCGCCCGAGCCCGAGCCGACCGTGCTGCGCTTTCCCGGGAAGGTGCTGCGGCTGCCGTCGGGGACCTTCCTGGCCGGCGACACCGCCCGCCACCAGCTGGTGGAGCTGGCGAAGGACGGGGAGACGGTCCTCCGGCGGATCGGCCGGGGCGAACGCGGCCTGACGGACGGGCCCGCGGACACGGCACGCTTCCAGGAGCCGCAGGGGCTCGCGCTGCTGCCGGACGGTGCCGTGGCCGTCGCCGACACGGTCAATCACGCCCTCAGGCGGGTCGACCTCGCCTCAGGTGAGGTCACCACCCTCGCCGGCACCGGCTCCCCCTGGCGCCGTGGCGACGCCGTCTCGGGAGCGGCCCGCGCGGTGAACCTCTCCTCCCCGTGGGACGTCACCTGGTGGCGGGACCGGCTGTGGATCGCCATGGCCGGCATCCACCAGCTGTGGACGTACGACCCCGCCGACGGCACCGTCGCCCGCGCGGCCGGGACCGGCGAGGAGGGCCTCGTCGACGGGCCGGCCGGGCAGGCCCTGTTCGCGCAGCCCTCGGGGCTCGCGGTGACGCGGCGGGGGCTGTGGGTGGCCGACTCCGAGAGTTCCGCGCTGCGCCTGCTGGGCCGGGACGGGCAGGTGCGCACGGTCGTCGGCGCGGGACTGTTCGCCTTCGGGCACCGCGACGGCCCCGCGGACGAGGCGCTGCTCCAGCACCCGCTGGGGGTGACCGCGCTGCCCGACGGGTCCCTCGCCGTCAGCGACACCTACAACCACGCCCTGCGCCGCTACGACCCGGCCACCGGCGAGGTGTCCACCCTGGCCACGGACCTGCGCGAGCCGAGCGGCGCCGTGGTGGACGGCGAGGACGTCGTGGTGGTGGAGTCGGCCCGCCACCGGCTGACCCGGCTGAGGCTGCCCGCCGGCGTTCCGGTCCGGCCCGGAGCGGAGCGGCCCGTCACGGAGATCGCCGTCGGCCGGGTACGCCTGGAGGTGGTCTTCGAGCCGCCGCCGGGCCAGAAGCTCGACACGCGGGACGGGCCCGCGACGCGCCTGCTGGTGTCCGCCTCACCGCCCGCGCTGCTGCGCGGCGGAGAGGGCGCGGGGAGTGACCTCTCCCGCGCCCTCGAGACCGACCCCGCCGTGGGGCAGGGGGTGCTGCATGTCGTGGCGACGGCGGCTTCGTGCGACGCCGGCCCTGACGTCCTCCATCCGGCCTGCCATGTGCACCGCCGTGAGTGGCGGCTGCCCGTGCGCCCCGTCGCGGGGGGCACGGACCGGCTGGCCGTGGAGCTGTCCGGTGCGGACGGCGCGGGCCGGGCGTCCGGTCAGACGCCGTACCCGTCGCTGTAGCCGTCGCGGGTGTGGTGGTGCGGACGCGCCGGGTCGTCGACGACCGGGGTGGCCGGGGGGACCACGACCCGCCGACGCCGGGCGATGCTGCTGAAGGTCGCGACGCCGATCAGTCCGACGATCATGAAGATGACGCCGACCAGGTCAAGGTTGACACCCTGCATGTCCCAGTCGGTCGCGAACGTGAGGATTGCTCCCACGGCGATGAGGATGATGCATCCGCCGAGGCCCATAGGTGTCGCCTCCCTGTCCGGTGTTTCCGGTGCGACCCGGGTACCCGGACGGACGGCTCCCATGCGCCGTCCGGCGCACGGGAGTTGACCGCTCCTCAGGACGCTGCTAGGGGACGCGTCGCCCGCACTAGCCCTCCAGGAAGGCGACCAGCGCGTTCGCCAGCAGGAACGGGTCCTGGGCGCCGCACAGTTCGCGGGCGCTGTGCATCGACAGGATGGCCACGCCGATGTCGACCGTGCGGATGCCGTGCCGGGCCGCGGTGATCGGGCCGATCGTGGTGCCGCACGGCATCGCGTTGTTGGACACGAACGACTGGAAGGGCACGCCCGCCTTCTCGCACGCCGCGGCGAACACCGCGCGTCCCGAACCGTCCGTGGCATAGCGGTTGTTGACGTTGACCTTGAGGATGGGGCCGCCGTCGACGCGCGGGTGGTGCGTCGGGTCGTGCCGCTCCGCGTAGTTGGGGTGGACGGCGTGTCCGGTGTCGGAGGACAGGCAGACGGTGGCGGCGAAGGCGCGGGCCCGGTCCTCGTACGACCCGCCGCGGGCGAGCACCGAGCGCTCCAGGACGCTGCCGAGCAGCGGGCCGTCAGCGCCGGTGTCCGACTGGGAGCCGTTCTCCTCGTGGTCGAAGGCGGCGAGCACCGGGATGTACGACAGCCGCGAGCCCCGTGCGGCGGCGGCGGCGAGCGCGGCCGTGCCGGAGTGCACGGACAGCAGGTTGTCCATGCGCGGGCCCGCCACCAGCTCGCGGTCGCGGCCCAGGTACGCGGGCGGCTCGACCGGGTGCACCATCAGGTCCCAGCCGGTGACCTCGCCGGCCGGCACTCCCGCGGTCTCCTCCAGGAAGGCGATGAGGTCGCCGTCGCGGACGTCGTCGCCCATGCCCCACACCGGCTGCATGTGCCGCTGCTTGTCGAGCTTGAGGCCGTCGGAGTTGACCGCGCGGTCCAGGTGGATGGCGAGCTGGGGGACCCGCAGCAGCGGACGGTCCACATCGACCAGGCGGGTCGTGCCGTCCCGCAGGGACAGCCGCCCGGCGAGGCCCAGGTCGCGGTCGAGCCAGGAGTTGAGCAGCGGACCGCCGTAGATCTCCACGGCCACCTGGCGCCAGCCGTGCGCCCCGCTGTCGGGACGCGGCTTGACCCGCAGGTTGGGGGAGTCGGTGTGCGCGCCGACGATCCGGAAGGGCGTGTGCGGGTCCGCCCCCTCGGGGACGTACCAGGCGATGATCGCGCCGCCGCGCAGCACGTACTTGCCGCCTGCCGTGCCGTCCCAGGCGTCCGTCTCCGCGACCTGCCGGAAGCCCGCCTTCTCCAGCCGCCCGGCGGCGTTCGCCACGGCGTGGTACGGCGTGGGGCTCGCCGCGAGGAAGGACATCAGGTCGTCGGTGTGGCCGCGGTCGAAGCGGGGGGGTTCGCTCATGGGTTCACCTTAACGAGCGCGAGGGCCCGCTTCCCGGTGCGGGGAGCGGGCCCTCGCGGGGGTCCGGCGTGGTTGCGAGACGGGTCTGTACGGGGAGATCCCGTAAGGGCCCGCAAGCGGCTAGAAGGCCGCCTCGTCCAGTTCCATCAGGTCCAGCTCGACACCCTCGGAGACCTTGCGGGCCAGGGTGACGCCCGGCAGGACGTTCGCCGCGAAGAACTTCGCCGCGGCGATCTTGCCGGTGTAGAAGGCCTTGTCCTTGGCGGACGCCGTCGGGAGCTTCTCGGCGGCGATCGCGGCACCCTTGAGCAGCAGGTAGCCGACGACGACGTCACCGGAGGCCAGCAGCAGGCGGGTGGTGTTCAGGCCCACCTTGTAGATGTTCTTGACGTCCTGCTCGGTGGCCGCGAGGTCGGTGAGCATCAGGCCGACGATGGCCTCCAGCTCGACGGCGGCCTTGGCCAGGTGCTCGCGGGCGCCCGCCAGCTCCTCGCCGCCCTCGCCGACCGCGAGGAACTTCTTGATGTCCTCGGCGAGGGAGTTCAGGGCGGCGCCCTGGTTGCGGACGATCTTCCGGAAGAAGAAGTCCTGGCCCTGGATGGCGGTGGTGCCCTCGTACAGGGTGTCGATCTTGGAGTCCCGGATGTACTGCTCGATCGGGTACTCCTGCAGGAAGCCGGAGCCGCCGAAGGTCTGCAGCGACTGGGCGAGCTGCTCGTAGGCCTTCTCGGAGCCGTAGCCCTTGACGATGGGCAGGAGCAGGTCGTTCATCGCGTGCTCGGTGGAGGCGTCCTCGCCGTTCGCCTCCTTGACCTGGATGGCGTCCTGGATCGAGGCGGTGTACATCACCAGGGCGCGCATGCCCTCCGCGTACGCCTTCTGCGTCATGAGCGAGCGGCGCACGTCGGGGTGGTGGGTGATGGTGACCTTGGGCGCGGTCTTGTCCATGAAGTTCGCCAGGTCGGGGCCCTGGACGCGCTCCTTGGCGTACTCCAGCGCGTTCAGGTAGCCCGTGGACAGCGTGGAGATCGCCTTCGTGCCGACCATCATGCGGGCGAACTCGATGATGCGGAACATCTGGCGGATGCCGTCGTGCTTGTCGCCGATCAGCCAGCCCTTGGCGGGGTGCTTGTCGCCGAACGTCATCTCGCAGGTGTTGGAGGCCTTCAGGCCCATCTTGTGCTCGACGTTCGTGGCGTAGACGCCGTTGCGCTCGCCCAGCTCGCCGGTCTCGAAGTCGAACTCGTACTTCGGGACGAGGAAGAGGGACAGGCCCTTGGTGCCGGGGCCGGCGCCCTCGGGACGCGCGAGCACGTAGTGGAGGATGTTCTCCGACATGTCGTGCTCACCCGAGGTGATGAAGCGCTTCACGCCCTCGATGTGCCAGGAGCCGTCCTCCTGCTGCACGGCCTTGGTGCGGCCCGCGCCCACGTCCGAGCCGGCGTCCGGCTCGGTGAGCACCATCGTGGAGCCCCACTGCTTCTCCGTGGCGATCTTCGCGATGTGCTTCTGGACCTCGTTGCCCTCCTCGAAGAGGATGCCCGCGAAGGCGGGGCCCGAGGAGTACATCCACACGGCCGGGTTGGCGCCCAGGATCAGCTCGGCGTAGGCCCAGATGAGGGAGCGGGGCGCGGTGGTGCCGCCGATCTCCTCGGGCAGGCCGAGGCGCCAGTACTCGGAGTCCATGAAGGCCTTGTAGCTCTTCTTGAAGGACTCGGGGACGGGCGCGGTGTTGGTCTCCGGGTCGAAGACCGGCGGGTTGCGGTCGGCGTCCGTGAAGGACTCCGCGAGCTCGTTCTCGGAGAGGCGGGTCAGCTCCTCCAGGATGCTCTTCGCGGTCTCGACGTCCATCTCCTCGAACGGGCCCGTGCCGTACAGCTTGTCGCGCCCGAGTACCTCGAAGAGGTTGAACTCGATGTCGCGGAGATTCGACTTGTAGTGCCCCATGGCGACGGCTCCGTTTGAGAGGGATCGGCGAGGGACTGATTCCTCGCAACTGATTCACGTACCGACAAGTAGCTCCGATGATGCTACCCGTCGGTAATAAGAAGCAACCCCGATCCGGACATCTGTGACCCAGCCCTCGCGCGGGATCAGTAGTCTGTGCGGCATGTACGGCTACGACCAGAGCGCGGGGACACAGCAGGGTTACGTGCCGCCGCAGCAGCAGATGCCGGGCGGGTACGGGCAGCAGGCGCCTGCGTATCCCGAACCGTCCGCACCTTCGCTCGCCGACGCCGTGCGCGCGTTCACCACGGGCCAGATGGCGGCGGAGGACTTCCAGCAGATCTTCGCCACCTCCAAGGTCTACTGCCCGCGCGGTGACAACCCCGGCTTCCTCGCCCTGCACAACACCCAGCAGCCGGTGATTCCGATGTTCACCTCGCTCAAGGAGCTGCGGCGGTACGCGGGCAAGGAGTCCAAGTACTTCGTGATCACCGGCGCCGAGGTGATCGACCTGCTGCCCACGGGCTACGGCTTCGTGCTGGACATGGAGGGCGAGCACCGGATGGTGTTCGACGCCAAGGCCGTGGAGCAGATGGTCGAGTTCGCCATGCGCCGGATGTATGGCTAGAGCCGTCGTCCTCGTGCGGAGCCCGGAGGGAATTCCCTCCGGGCTTTCTCCGTTCGAGGTGGCAAGAAGTTCAACGCTCAACTAAAGTGGGCGTACCCGAGGAGGTACCCATGCCTGCAGTGACCGTCGAGAACCCGCTGACGCTGCCCCGTGTGACCGCTCCCGCCGACGCCGTCGCACGCCCCGTGCTCGCCGTCACGACCGCGCCCAGCGGTTTCGAGGGCGAGGGCTTCCCGGTGCGCCGGGCGTTCGCGGGGATCAACTACCGCCATCTCGACCCGTTCATCATGATGGACCAGATGGGTGAGGTGGAGTACGCGCCCGGCGAGCCCAAGGGCACCCCGTGGCACCCCCACCGCGGCTTCGAGACCGTCACCTACATCGTGGACGGGATCTTCGACCACCAGGACTCCAACGGCGGTGGTGGCACCATCACCAACGGCGACACCCAGTGGATGACGGCGGGCTCCGGCCTGCTGCACATCGAGGCGCCGCCGGAGCACCTGGTGATGTCCGGCGGACTCTTCCACGGCCTCCAGCTGTGGGTGAACCTCCCCGCCAAGGACAAGATGATGGCGCCCCGCTACCAGGACATCCGCAGCGGCAGCGTCCAGCTGCTCACCTCCCCGGACGGCGGCGCGCTGCTCCGCGTCATCGCCGGCGAGCTGGACGGCCACGAGGGTCCGGGCATCACGCACACGCCGATCACGATGATCCACGCCACGCTCGCGCCGGGCGCGGAGGTCACCCTGCCCTGGCGGGAGGACTTCAACGGCCTGGCGTACGTGATGGCCGGGCGGGGTGCGGTGGGTGCCGAGCGGCGTCCGATCCACCTCGGGCAGACCGCGGTGTTCGGCACCGGCGGCTCGCTGACCGTCCGCGCGGACGAGAAGCAGGACTCGCACACGCCGGACCTGGAGGTCGTCCTGCTGGGCGGCCGGCCCATCCGTGAGCCCATGGCGCACTACGGGCCGTTCGTGATGAACACCAAGGACGAGCTGATGCAGGCCTTCGAGGACTTCCAGAAGGGCCGCCTCGGCACGGTCCCGGCCGTGCACGGCATGACGGAGAAGGGCCCGCAGGAGGCCTGAACCCTCACGCACCGAAGGGCCCCGTCCGGTTGAGGGCGGGGCCCTCGGCGTTCCCGGTGACGACTCCGCTCAGCCGGGTCCGTCGGCGTCCTTGCGTTCGTAGAGTTCGAACCAGATGCTCTTGCCGCGCCCGCGGGGGGCGACTCCCCAGCTGTGGGCCAGGAGCTCGATCAGGAGCAGTCCCCGGCCCGAGGACGCCAGCTCCCCCGGCCTGCGCCGATGCGGCAGGTCGTCGGCGGTGTCGGTGACCTCGACCCGGATGCGGCGGCCGTCACCGCCGTCCGTGATCTCCGCGAGGAGCAGGGCGTCGGCGTCGGTGTGCACGAGGACGTTGGTCAGCATCTCCGACAGCAGCAGCACCGCCGAGTCCACCTGGTCGTCCGAGGGCCAGTCGTGCAGCAGCTCGCGCAGCTGCTGGCGGGCGATCCCCACGCGTTCCGGCTCGGCCTGTGCCACCGTGAGCGCCGTGCGGCGCACCGGAGGCGGCACCGTCTCGTCCGCCCCGCAGTCGCAGGTGCCGCCCTGCCGGGTCAGCAGGAGCAGCGCGATGTCGTCCTCACGGCGGTCTGCCAGCGGGCCGGTCGTGTGGTGCGAGGACGGGCCGTGCACCGCCTGGACCAGGGCGTCGGCCAGCTCCTCCTGGGTGCCCCGGTGCCGTTCCAGGATCTCCCGCAGCCGCTGCCAGCCGGTGTCCAGGTCGTGGCCCCCGGTCTCGATCAACCCGTCCGTGCAGATCAGCAGGGTCTCGCCGGGCTCCAGGATGAGCCGGGTGGTCGGGTAGTCGGCGTCCGGGTCGATGCCCAGCGGCAGTCCGCCGGCCGTCGGCCGGGTCAGCACCGTCGCGTCGGCCATCCGGATGACCGGATCGGGATGCCCGGCGCGGGCGACCTCCAGGACGCCGGTCCCCGGGTCGACCTCGGCGTACAGGCAGGTCGCGAAGCGCATCTCGGTCGGGTCCTCGCCGATGCCGTGCAGGAACCGGGAGGCGCGCGCGAGCACGGCGTCCGGGCGGTGGCCTTCGGACGCGTACGCCCGCAGCGCTATCCGCAGCTGGCCCATCAGCCCCGCGGCCCGTACGTCGTGGCCCTGCACGTCGCCGATGACCAGCGCGAACCGCCCTCCCCCGGCCGCCGTCCGGGAGGCGCCGCCGGGCAGGGGGATCACGTCGTACCAGTCACCGCCGACCTGGAGTCCGCCGCCGGTCGGGACGTAGCGGGCGGTGACGTCCATGCCCGGGATGCCCGGACCGAGCTTCGGCATCATCGAGCGCTGCAGGCCCTCGGTCAGCGCCTTCTCGGTCTCGGCGGTGCCCGCGCGGGACAGCGCCTGCGCCAGCATCCGGGCGACCGTGGTCAGCACGGAACGCTCGTCGGGGGTGAACGCGACCGGGTAGGTGAAGGCGGCCAGCCAGGCGCCCATCGTGCGGCCGGAGGCGGTCAGCGGCAGGAACGCCCAGGACTGGCGGCCGAAGCGCTGGGCGAGCGGCCAGGTGAGCGGATAACGGGAGCTGTACTGCTCCGGGGAGGAGATGTAGACCGCGCGGCCCGTGCGGACCACCTCGGCTGCCGGGTAGTCCGTGTCCAGCGGCATGTAGAAGGGGCTGTCGGCGCCGGGCTCGTGCCCGTGGTGGCCGATGATCGTGAGCCGGTCGCCCGCCACACCGAACACGGCGAGGCCGTCCGGGGAGAACCCCGGCATCGACAGGTTGGCCGCGACCCGCAGCACCTCCTCCGTGGAGCGGGCTTCTGCCAGGGCGCGGCCGGCGTCCAGCAGGAACGCCTCGCGGGAGCGCCGCCAGTCACCGGTCACCGCGCTGCGCGCGGCGGGTGTGCCCGGGGCCGGCTCGGTCACCTCCTGGAGGGTGCCGGTCAGGACGTAGGACTTGCGCTCGGCGTCGAAGGAGGGCTTGGAGCGGCTGCGGACCACCCGGACGACCTGGTTCTGGTCGTCCATGATCCGGATGCGCACCTCGGCGAGGGTGCCCTCGGCGACGGCAAGCTGGATGATCCCGGTGATCTCGTTCCAGTCGACGGGGTGGAAGCGGGCCCGGACCTGCGCCTCCGTGAGCGTGGCCTCCTCGGAGGGCAGACCGAGCAGCCGGGCCGCCACGGCATCGACCGTGACCAGCCCGGATGCGGTGTCCCAGTGCCACACGCCGGTTCCGAGGGCGGCGAGGACGTCCCCCAGGGCGGGCAGGGGCTCACCAGTGCGCATTGCTCCACTTTATGAAGATGGTTCCGAAAACTTCCACCGATGTCGTTTGCCCGCACCACGGGGAATGGCGGAGCAGCGATCTTGGCCCGGCCGGTAGGCTTGGGGGAGTTTCACGTGAAACAACGACCCCGATCCGCGAAGGCTGGATGAACGACGATGCATCGGTACAGGTCCCACACCTGCGGCGAGCTCCGCGCCTCTGACGTCGGCACCGACGTCCGGCTGAGTGGCTGGCTGCACAATCGGCGCGACCTGGGCGGCATCCTCTTCATCGATCTGCGTGATCACTACGGGATCACGCAGCTGGTGGCCCGTCCGGGCACCGAGGCCTACGAGGCGCTCGACAAGCTGTCCAAGGAGACCGTCGTCCGCGTCGACGGCCAGGTCGTCTCGCGCGGCACGGAGAACGTGAACCCCGACCTGCCGACCGGTGAGGTCGAGGTCGAGGTGGGCGCCGTCGAGGTGCTGGGCACCGCGGCCCCGCTGCCCTTCACCATCAACGCCGAGGACGGCGTCAACGAGGAACGGCGCCTGGAGTACCGCTTCCTGGACCTGCGCCGCGAGCGCATGCACCGCAACATCATGCTGCGCACGCAGGTCATCTCGGCGATCCGCCAGAAGATGACCGCGCTGGGCTTCAACGAGATGACCACGCCGATCCTGTCCGCGACCTCCCCCGAGGGCGCGCGCGACTTCGTGGTCCCCTCGCGTCTCAACCCCGGCAAGTTCTACGCGCTGCCGCAGGCCCCGCAGCAGTTCAAGCAGCTGCTGATGATCTCGGGCTTCGACCGCTACTTCCAGATCGCGCCCTGCTTCCGCGACGAGGACGCCCGCGCCGACCGCTCGCCGGGCGAGTTCTACCAGCTCGACGTCGAGATGAGCTTCGTCGAGCAGGAGGACGTCTTCCAGCCGATCGAGAAGCTGATGACCGAGCTGTTCGAGGAGTTCGGCAACGGCCGTCATGTGACGTCGCCGTTCCCGCGTATCCCGTTCCGCGAGGCGATGCTGAAGTACGGCTCCGACAAGCCCGACCTGCGCGCCCAGCTGGAGCTCGTCGACATCACCGACATCTTCGAGGGCTCGGAGTTCAAGGCGTTCGCCGGCAAGCACGTGCGCGCGCTGCCGGTGCCGGACGTCTCCGGCCAGCCGCGGAAGTTCTTCGACCAGCTGGGTGACTACGCGGTCTCCCAGGGCGCGAAGGGCCTGGCGTGGGTGCGCGTCGGCGAGGACGGCTCGCTGACCGGCCCGATCGCCAAGTTCCTCACCGAGGCGAACGTCGCCGAGCTGACCAAGCGCCTCGCCCTGGCCCCCGGCCACGCGGTGTTCTTCGGCGCGGGCGAGTTCGACGAGGTCTCCAAGATCATGGGCGCGGTGCGGGTCGAGGCCGCCAAGCGCGCCGGCCAGTTCGAGGAGAACGTCTTCCGCTTCTGCTGGATCGTCGACTTCCCGATGTACGAGAAGGACGAGGAGACCGGCGCGATCGACTTCTCGCACAACCCCTTCTCGATGCCGCAGGGCGGCCTGGAGGCTCTGGAGACCCAGGACCCGCTGGACATCCTCGGTTGGCAGTACGACATCGTCTGCAACGGCGTCGAGCTGTCCTCGGGCGCGATCCGGAACCACGAGCCGGAGATCATGCTCAAGGCGTTCGAGATCGCGGGCTACGACCGCGAGACGGTCGAGGACAAGTTCGCGGGCATGCTGCGCGCGTTCCGCTTCGGCGCCCCGCCGCACGGCGGCATCGCCCCCGGCGTGGACCGCATCGTCATGCTCCTCGCCGACGAGCCGAACATCCGCGAGACCATCGCCTTCCCGCTCAACGGCAACGCCCAGGACCTGATGATGGGCGCGCCGACGGAGCTGGAGGAGATCCGTCTGAAGGAGCTGCACCTGTCGGTGCGGAAGCCTCAGCCGAAGTAGTCCGTAGCGCGGAGAAGGGGCCCGGAACCGTGTCGGTTCCGGGCCCCTTTCCGTTGTCGCTCATGGCCGGACATGCCGTCGGCGCTCTTCACCGGCCCACTCCCTGGCACAGGCGTCCATGTGCGTCAGCAGCCAGCATCTGAAGCCGTAGCACACGAGGTCGACTTCCGCGTCGGACAGACCCGCGCGGGCACCGATGTCCGAGAACCTCTCCCGGAACACCGACCTTGCGCTGTCCACGGGCATTTCCTCGATCACCACCAGCCTGATCAGGCTGGTACACAGTTCCCACAACTCGGCCTTGAACTCGTGCGCGAGTTCCACGATGTGCTTTTTCATGAGGTGCCGATGACACCGATCGAAGCACCAGGCCTTCGGTCGACGTGCCTGTCAGATGCGGTAACCATGAGGGCGAGTCTGATACGCCCACAACCTGCGTGCGGCGCTCGTGGCCGTGACTCACACGATCGGGTCAGCGGGCTACGAACTGGGTGAGGATGGCCTGGACCTCGTAGATGTCGACGCCCTTGGTGAAGGTCTTCTGAATCGGGGTCGGGGCGCCGGAGATCCAGATCTTCAGTTCGGCGTCGAGGTCGAAGTGGCCCGCGGTCTCCACCGCGAAGTGGGAGATGCTGCGGTACGGGATCGAGTGGTACTCGGTCTTCTTGCCGGTGATGCCCTGCTTGTCGACCAGGATCAGCCGGCGGTCCGTGAACAGTATGGTGTCGCGGATCAGCAGGAACGCCGCGTGCACCTGCTCGCCGTGGCCCAGGAGCCGGGCGTAGTCCTGCTGGGCCTTGGCCGGGTCGACGGTGTGCGCGTTGCCGAAGAGTGCCATGGATGAGATCCCCCCATACGTGTCGTGACGGCGGTCGGGTGTCCGGCCGCCCTGGCGTGATCTTCGCAAAGCAGAGGGCCCCGGGAGAAGGGTCGTTCTCTTCCGGGGCCCTGCTGTAGCGAGCGTGTTACGCGGTGGGCTTCTCCTCCAGGCGGGGGAAGAGGACCGCGCCCTTGGTGATCGTGGAGCCGGACGGGAGCAGGCCCCAGGTGCCGGACTCCTGGACCTTCTGGTCCGCGAGGGCGCCGAGACCGGCCTCCGCGCCGAGGGACTCCCAGAGCTTCTGGGAGGTCTCCGGCATGATCGGGTTGAGCAGGACGGCCACCGCGCGGAGCGACTCCGCGGCCGTGTAGAGGATCGTCGCCAGGCGGGCCTTGCCCTCCGGCGAGTCGTCCTTCGCGACCTTCCAGGGCTCCTGCTCGGTGATGTAGCCATTGACCTGCTTCACGAAGTCGAAGACCGCCAGGATGCCGCCCTGGAAGTCCAGCTCCTCGCCGATCTTCCGGTCCGCCTCCGTGACCGCCTTCGCCAGGCCGTCGTGGATCGCCCTCTCCGCGTCGCCGTCGGCCGTCGCGGCCGGCAGCTCACCGCCGAAGTACTTGCCGACCATCGCCGCCACGCGGGAGGCGAGGTTGCCGTAGTCGTTCGCCAGCTCGCTGGTGTAGCGGGCGGAGAAGTCCTCCCAGGAGAAGCTGCCGTCCTGGCCGAAGGCGATCGCCCACAGGAAGTACCAGCGGTACGCGTCCACGCCGAAGTGCGAGGTCAGGTCCTGCGGCTTGATGCCCGTCAGGTTGGACTTGCTCATCTTCTCGCCGCCGACCATCAGCCAGCCGTTCGCGGCGATCTTCCCGGGGAGGGGGAGGCCCTGCGCCATCAGCATGGCCGGCCAGATGATCGCGTGGAAGCGGAGGATGTCCTTGCCGACCAGGTGCACGTCGGCGGGGAACGTCGACTCGAACTTCTCCGGGTTCTCGTTGTAGCCGACCGCCGTCGCGTAGTTCAGCAGCGCGTCGACCCACACGTAGATGACGTGCTTGTCGTCCCACGGGACCTTGACGCCCCAGTCGAACGTCGAGCGGGAGATGGAGAGGTCCTGCAGGCCCTGGCGGACGAAGTTCACGACCTCGTTGCGCGCGGACTCGGGCTGGATGAAGCCCGGGTTGGCCTCGTAGTGCGCGAGGAGCTTCTCGCTGTACTCGCTGAGCTTGAAGAAGTAGTTCTCCTCGCTGAGGATCTCCACCGGCTTCTTGTGGATCGGGCACAGCTTCTGGCCCGCGTAGTCGCCCTCGCCGTCGAGCAGCTCACCGGGGAGCTTGTACTCCTCGCAGCCCACGCAGTACGGGCCCTCGTAGCCGCCCTTGTAGATCTCGCCCTTGTCGTACAGGTCCTGCACGAACTCCTGGACGCGGTCGGTGTGCCGCTTCTGCGTGGTGCGGATGAAGTCGTCGTTCGCGATGTCGAGGTGCTCCCACAGGGGCTTCCAGGCCTCCGTGACGAGCTTGTCGGCCCAGGCCTGCGGGGTGACCCCGTTCGCCTCGGCCGTACGCATGATCTTCTGACCGTGCTCGTCCGTGCCGGTGAGGTACCACACCTTCTCGCCACGCTGGCGGTGCCAGCGGGTGAGCACGTCGCCTGCGACGGTCGTATAGGCGTGGCCCAGGTGAGGAGCGTCGTTGACGTAGTAGATGGGGGTCGAGACGTAGAACGCCTTCGCCCCCTGCTTCTCTGATCCAGTGGCCGCCATGGTCGAAATCCTACTGGTCCCGACGAGATCGACTCACACGCGTTTCGGGGGGTGGACGGGGCTCCGTCCACCCCCCGGGGGGCGCGTAGGGGCTGAGGTTCCTACGGGCGCCAGGACGCCAGGACGCCCTCGTAGAGCTCCTTGTCCGTGAGCTCGCGGGGGGTGGGGCCCGCGTGGAAGAACGACGTGTTCTCCGTCTTGAGCTTGCGGAGGTAGTCGAAGGCCTTGTTGTCGTGCTCGCCGAAGGCGACGAAGGAGAAGAACACGTTGGGGTGGTTCTTCGCGGCCTCGGTGAGGGCCTTGGTGGCCGGGGTCTTCGCGTCGGGGGCGCCGTCCGTCTGGAAGATCACCAGGGCGGGGGTGCCGGCCGGCTCCTTGGCGTGCTGTTCGAGGACCGCCTCGACGGCTGCGTGGTAGCTGGTACGGCCCATCCGGCCGAGCCCTGCGTGCAGGTCGTCGATCTTGTTCTCGTGCTCGGTGAGGGTGAGCTCGCCGGTGCCGTCCAGCTCGGTGGAGAAGAACGTCACGTGCAGCGTGGCCTCGGTGTCGAGGTGCGCGGCGAGGGCGAGGGTCTGCTCGGCGAGGGCCTGGGCGGAACCGTCCTTGTAGTACGGACGCATGGAGGCGGAGCGGTCGAGCACGAGGTGGATCTTGGCGCGGGCGCCGGTGAGGTCGTTCGCCTTGAGGACGGCGCCGGCTGCCTTGTAGGCGGTGGTGAGGGTGGTGTTACGGAGGGTGGAGGCGGGGGTGGCGGGGCCCGTTGTTCCGGCCTCGGCTTCGCCTTCGGCCGGCTTTTCGTTCCCACCCGCACCACCCGTGCGGGTCTCGTTGTCGGGTGCGGGTGGCCCCTGCGGGGGCTGCTCGCCGTCGGCGTCCGCGGGAGCGGCTGCCGCCGCTTCGGCCGCGGCCTCAGGCTTTGCCTTGGCAGCAGCGGCGGCCTCAGGCTCGGCCTCCGCCTTGGCCTCCGGTTCGGCGGCGGCCTTCGTTTCGGGCTGCGCCTCAGGCTCGGGCTCGGCGCCGGCCTTCGGCTCCGTCTTGGCGTCGGCCTTCGGTTCCGTCTTGGCCTTGGGCTCGGGCTCCGTCTTGGCGTCGGCCTTCGGTTCCGTCTTGGCCTTGGGCTCGGACGTCGCGTCGGTCTTCGGTTCCGGCTTGGCTTCGGGCTTGGGCTTGGCCTCGGGCTCGCCTTCGGGACCGGTCTCCGTCTCGGGCTCGGGGGTGGCGGGGGTCGCTTCCGCCTCGGCGTTCGGCGCGGCCTTCGCCTCGGGCTTCGGCTCCGGGGCGGCCTTCGCCTCGGGCTTCGGCTCCGGGGCGGCCTTCGGTTCCGGTGACGGGGCCGGGTCGGTCTTTGCCTTCGGTTCCGGCTCCGGGTCGGTCTTTGCCTTCGGTTCCGGCTCCGGGTCGGTCTTTGCCTCCGGTTCCGGCTCCGGGTCGGTCTTTGACTCCGACCCCGGCTCCGGGGCCGTCTCGGCCTTCTGCTCCGGCTTCGGCTCGGGAGCCGTCGTCGCCTTCGGCGCCGGGTCGGCCGCCGGCTCCGGCGCGGACGCGGGCTTCGGGTCCGTCGACGGGGTCGGGTGGGGGACCGTGATCTTGTCGAAGGCGGCGCTCACAAGGTCGTGTTCGTCGCGTTCGCGCTGTTCCGGGACCGTCGGGGTGGCCGGTGTCGGCTCGGGGGACGGGGACGGGATCGTGGGTTCCGGGGACGGTTCGGGCGTGGTCGGGGCGGCCGTTTCCGTCGCCTCGGCGGCCGGCGCCGCACCCTCCGCTTCGGCGGGCCTCGCTTTCCGTGACCGTCCGAACGCGTTCCGCAGGAGAGTGAGAATGCCCATGTGCGCAACCCTTCGCGTGAGTTGATGCCCGTCAAACCCTGGCCAGGACGGACACGTAAGGTTAGCGGCCCTTGTGGGCGATCTTGGGCAGGGTGGGATGTGCGGGATCGTATATGTCAAGGGCGCGATCCGGCCTGTGGACGACCACCCGGCCACCCCGGCCATCCGGCCCGCTCGCACGCACCGCCCTTGATGCCACCGCGGCTTCACCCGTCGTTCATCCCGGCGCCCGGTCGCCGCACCCGTGTGCTCCTACGGTCACGCTGACACCTCGGGCTCGCCAAGGAGAGAACACGTGCGAAAGCTGCTGCCGTTGATCGGAACGCCGTCCCGTTCGCACCCGGGCGGACGGTCTGCCCTGACCTGTCGTTTCCGGTGTGGTGACGCCTGCTTCCACGAGGTGCCCAACACCAGCGCCAACGCGTACGTCGGTGACGTCGTCGCCGGGGCCCTCAGCCGGCGGTCGGTGATGCGTGCCGCCGCCGTCGTGACCGTCGCTGCGGCCGGTGCCGGGGTGGCCGGTGTCGCCACCGCTCCCGAGGCCAGGGCGGAGGCGGCAACGGCGGCCGGGGCCGCGAAGGGTCACCGCCCGCCCAAGGGCGGCGCTCGCGGCCTGCGGTTCACGCCCGTCGCGCCCAACACCCGTGACGCCGTCACCGTGCCCGAGGGCTACCGGCAGAACGTCGTCATCCGCTGGGGCGAGCCCATCCTGCGCGGCGCGCCCGCCTTCGACCCCGAGCGGCAGAGCGCCCGCGCGCAGGCCGGACAGTTCGGGTACAACTGCGACTTCCTCGCGCTGTTGCCCTTGAAGGGCGAGCGCCACCGGCAGTTGCTGGTCGCCAACCACGAGTACACCGACGAGATCCTCATGTTCCGGGACTACGACCCGCAGAACCCGACGCGCGAGCAGGTGGAGATCGCCTGGGCCGCGCACGGTCTCGCCGTCGTCGCCGTGGAGGAGGACCGCGGGAGCGGCAGGCTGACGGCCGTCGGACGGCACCACCTGAACCGGCGGCTCACCGCCACCTCCGAGTTCCGGCTCACCGGGCCCGTCGCCGGCTCCGACCTGGTGAAGACGTCCGCCGACCCGAGCGGCACCCGGGTGCGCGGCACCCTCAACAACTGCTCCGGCGGCACCACCCCGTGGGGCACCACCCTGCACGGCGAGGAGAACTTCAACCAGTACTTCGCCAACGGCAGCAGCGCCACCGACAAGCGGTACGGGATCGGCACCGGCGCCACCGAGCGCAAGTGGGAGCGGTTCGACAAGCGGTTCGACCTCGCCCAGGAGCCGAACGAGGTGCACCGCTTCGGCTACGTCGTCGAACTGGACCCGTACGACCCCGACTCCACGCCCCGCAAGCACACCGCGCTCGGCCGGTTCAAGCACGAGGCGGCGACCGTGCGGCTGACGCACGACGGGCGTCCGGTCGTCTACTCCGGCGACGACGAGCGGTTCGACTACTTCTACAAGTTCGTGAGCAGCAAGCGGATGCGGCACGGTGACAGCCGCGCGGCCCGCGCGCACAACCTCACGCTGCTCGACGAGGGCACGCTGTACGTCGCCCGGCTGACCGGCGACTCGCCCGCCATCGAGATCGACGGGACGGGGAAGCTGCCGGCGGACGGCGAGTTCGACGGCAGCGGCGAGTGGATCCCGCTGGCCACCGCGACCGCCCGCGGCGCCGTCTCGCACGTGGAGGGCATGACCGCCGAGGAGGTCTTCGTCTTCACGCGCCTTGCCGGTGACAAGGTGGGCGCCACCAAGATGGACCGGCCCGAGGACATCGAGCCCAACCCCGTCACCGGCAAGGTGTACGTCGCGCTCACCAACAACTCCAACCGCGGGACCGGCGCGAACCCCAAGGCCGACGAGGCCAACCCGCGCCACGCCAACAAGCACGGCCACGTCCTGGAGCTCACGGAGCGCTTCAACCGGCCGGAGAGCACCCGCTTCGCCTGGTCGCTGTTCCTGGTCGCGGGCGACCCGGACGACCCGGCGACGTACTTCGCCGGGTTCCCCAAGGACGCCGTCAGCCCGATCTCCTGCCCGGACAACGTCGCCTTCGACGCGCACGGCAACCTCTGGATCTCCACCGACGGCAGCGCCCTCGGCTCCCACGACGGCCTCTTCGGTGTCGCCACCCGCGGGGAGCGGCGCGGGGAGCTGAAGCAGTTCCTGACCGTGCCCACGGGTGCCGAGACCTGCGGGCCGGTCGTCCAGGACCGGCGGGTGCTGGTCGCCGTGCAGCACCCGGGCGAGGTGGACGGGGCGACCGTGGAGCGGCCCGCCTCCACCTGGCCCGACGGTCCCGGGACGTACGTCCGCCCGGCCGTGGTCGCGGTGTGGCGCGCGGACGGGCGGGACATCGGCGTCTGACGCCGGAGGACGGACGGCGTGACCGGGAGCGGCGGCGGGGCCCACGCGGGCCTCAGAGCACCAGCTCCTCCAGCCACTCCCGGTACGCGGGTGCCTGCCGTGCCACCTCCCGGTACGCCTCCGCGAGGTGCGGGTAGACGCCCTCCAACTCCGTCTCCGTACGCGCCGCCAGCAGCAGCCGTACGCCCAGCGGGTCGCCGTCGATGCGGCGGACCGCCGTCTCGGGGCGGGAGGGCGACGTCGGCTGGCAGACGGTGACGACCTCGCCGATCGCCACCAGCGACGCGGCGGTGTGGTAGTCGCCGTGCAGCACGGGCGGGTCGATCCCGGCCCCGCCCAGCATCCGTCGTACGGCGTCCCACTCGCCGTCGACCGCGGGGTCGATCATCCAGCGGTCGTGTGCCAGATCGGACAGGTGGACGACCGGGCGGGCGGCGGCCGGGTGGTCGGCGGGCAGGGACACGAACTGCGGTTCGCGGGCGATGAGGACCCGGGTGCGCAGGTTCTCCGGGACGCGCAGCGGGCAGCCCTCGACCTCGTGCACGAACGCGACGTCGAGCTGCCCGTCGGCGACCATGCGCAGCAGGGCGTTGGCGGAGACGTCCATGTGCAGGGTGGGTTCCTGCCAGTGCCGGCGCAGCCGTCGCAGCCAGCCGGCCAGGGCCCTGCTGGCGGTGGAGCCGATGCGCAGCTGCCGGCCTCCGACGGCGGCGGCGCGGGCCTCGGTCACCAGGGAGCGCAGCTCGGTGACGAGCGGACGGGCGCGGCTGAGCACCAGCCGGCCCAGTGGGGTGGGACGGCAGCCGGTGCGCGCACGGACGAACAGGGCACCGCCCAGCTCCTGTTCGATGCGCCGCAGTTGCGTGCTCAACGAGGGCTGGGCCACGCCGAGGTGGCGTGCGGCTCGGTGCAGACTGCCGGTGTCGGCGATCGCGCACAGCGCCCTGAGGTGCCGGACCTCAAGCTCCATGCCCCGGGAGCGTAAGCGGGAAGTTCAGCTTTCACCAGACACCCAAAACCCGCCTGTCCAGACGTAGTCGGACGTCGGTGACACACGGCAGGGGTGCGCTGCGACACATGGCCGGGGAGCGGCGATAGCCCGGTCCTATCACCGGTTGCCATCATCACAGCGGCCGCACGGGCGCGGAAACTCACCGGTGACACATGACTCACCCCCCACCCAAGGAGTCATCGATGCGCCTGCGCATGCCCCTGTCCGTGCTGAGCGCGGCCGGTCTGAGCCTGACCGCCCTCGGCCTCGGTGCCGCCCCGGCCGGCGCCGCCGCCGCGCCCGTGTACGACGGCTCGTCCGAGGAGGCCGCGGCCAACCGCGCGTTCTTCGAGGCCGTGCTGAAGTCGGTGGCCGAGAAGCGGGCCGCCGACCCCACCGGCGCCGCCGCCGTCACCGTCGTCTACAACGCCTCCCAGGCGCCCACCTTCGCCACGCAGATAGCCCGCAGCGCCCAGATCTGGAACAGCTCGGTCTCCAACGTGAGGCTCCAGTCGGGCACGTCGGGCGCGGACTTCTCGTACCGCGAGGGCAACGACTCGCGTGGCTCGTACGCCTCCACCGACGGTCACGGCCGGGGCTACGTCTTCCTCGACTACGCCCAGAACCAGACCTACGACTCGACGCGGGTCACCACGCACGAGACCGGTCACGTGCTGGGTCTGCCGGACAACTACTCCGGTCCGTGCAGCGAGTTGATGTCCGGTGGCGGCCCCGGCCCGTCCTGCACCAACGCCACCCCGAACTCCGCCGAGCGCTCCCGGGTGGACCAGCTGTGGGCGAACGGATTCGCGGCCGCGCTGGACCGGGCGGAGAAGGCGCTGGAGAAGTCCGCGCGCTGACCGGTGTGTGTCCCGACCGGTGCGGGCCGTCCTCGACGAGGGCGGCCCGCACCGCCGTTCAGCGGCCCGCGTGCAGGGTGAGGTCGACGACGAGCGCCCGGTGGTCGGTGCCGCGCAGGTCGAGGAAGCGGGCGCGGTCAGCGGCGAACTCCTCGGAGACGAGGACGTGGTCGATCTGCGCGCCGAACGCCGGGGCGGTGCGGGCCGGCCAGGTCGGTGTGCGGTCGGCGCCGTCGAGGCGGGCCGCGTCGCGCAGCCCGGTGTCCAGGACGCGCCGGAAGGCCGCGTGGTCCTGGGAGGCGTTGAAGTCACCGGCGAGCACGGTCGGGACGTCCGGCGCGGCGGCGGCCGCGTCCCGCAGCCGGTCCAGCTCCCGCTGCCACAGCGGCACCTGGCCGGGCAGCGGCGGCATGGGGTGCGCCAGTTGCAGCCGTACGGTGCGGCCGGCGACGTCGGCGGTGGCGCCGGGCATGCCCAGGGTGCCGGGGACGCCGGTGGTGGGCCGGAGCGGGAGGCGGCTGAGGATGACCGAACCCTCGGAGCCGTCGCCCGCCACGGCGCTGCGGTGCGGGTAGGCGGCGGAGAGGTCCCGTTCCAGGTCGGCGTCGCAGCGGCGGTCGCACTCCTGGACGAAGACGAGGTCCGGTTTCTCCCGTCGCGCGGCGTCGACGAGCGGGCCGGTGGCCCTGCCGTACTCCACGTTCGAGGTCAGTACGCGCAGGTGCGCGAGGGGCGGCCCCGCCGGGTCCTCCGTCCTGCCGTACGGCTCGATGTACCAGGCCAGCAGTCCCAGCAGGGCCACGCCCCACACGGCGCCGGCCCACCAGCGGGACCGCAGGGTGAACAGCAGTCCGGCGGCGGTCGGGACCAGCAGCCAGGGGAGGAAGGCGAGCAGCTGGGGCACGGGGGTCACGCCGTCGGTGTCGGCCACCCGGCAGCCGACGACCACGCTCACCCCGGCGAAGAGCAGCGCCGCGCACCAGGCGGCGGGACGCCGCAGTCCGCGGGCCTGTCGTCCCTCCCACGCGTCGTCGGGGACGGTCGGGCCGGCCGTCGCAGTCCTCACCGTTGCCGCCTTCCGCTCGCGGGCGCGATGCCCGGATCCTCCCTCAAGGACGAGGAGGCGGGACGGCGGGTTGCCGGAACGGGCGGGTCGGGAGGGTCGGTGGCGAGGGCGGGTCAGGTGCGGGTGCCGGTCGGAGCCGGGGTGGGTGCGGGGTCAGGGGCGCCGCCTGTGCGGAGGCGGTCGCGGTGGCGGGCGGGTACGCCGCTCAGCCAGGTGAGCAGGGCCGCCGCCGCGCCCACGGCGAGGAGCAGCCAGGACGCCGTGCGCAGGGTGGCGGTCAGGGCGTCGTAGAGCGCGGCGGCCGCCGGGCGGTGGACGGCGTCCGGCAGGTCGGCCAGGGTCAGGCGGCGGCCGGCGGCGACCGCCAGGGCGAGCAGGGCGCCGCCCAGCGCGGTGCCCAGGCCGGCGGCGGTGAGGACGCGGCGGCGGGACGCGGCGAGCGCGACGCCGGTGACGGCGAAGGTGACGGCCGTGAGGGGGAGCCAGAGGGCGGCGGCCTCCAGCAGCCGGTAGCCCCTGCGGAGCTCGGCCACCTCGTCGGCCGGCACCACCGGGACCTCGGTGTGCCGGACGGGGATGCGGTGCGCGTAGGGCATGCGGTCGGCCTCGAGCCGCTGTTTCACCTGTGCGGTGACGGGCGCGAGGTCGACCGTGACCGGGGCGTGGGCGGACGTGTCGTCGCGCAGGGCGTGCAGGAGCGCGTCGTGCACGGCGCGGTTGCCGGCCTCCCACGCCGTGCGGAATGCGTCCGTACGGGTGAAGGAGCGGATGGCGTCGCGGACGAAGGGGCCGAGGGGGGCGTCGCTGTCCGTGGTGCGTGCGTCCAGCTCGCGTACGACCTGGTCGCCCACGGCGTCGGCGACCGCGTCGCGCACGTGCGGGTCGGTGGCGAGGGGGGCGACGGTGCGGACGTAGCGGGTGGTGTCGGCGAGGTCGTGGGCGGCCCAGGCGGCCAGGACGGCGCAGGGGGTGAGGAGGCAGGCGAGGGCGAGCAGCGCCGCTGCGAGGGCGTTGCGGGTGCGGGGGTCCCTCCGGGGGGTGCGGTGGGGGGTGCGGTGGGGGGTGCCTTCGGCCACGGTTCCAGGCAAGTGCCGTGGGGGCGGGGGCGCGAGTGGGGTGCCCCCGAACGGGGGGCTTGGGTTGGGTGCGTGGGTGCGGCGGCGTGGGGGCTGGGCGCGCAGTTCCCCGCGTCCCTTGGGGGTGGGGCGGAGCGTGGGTGGGTGCGGGTGCGTGGGGGTTGGGCGCGCAGTTCCCCGCGTCCCTTGGGGGTGGGGCGGAGCGTGGGTGGGTGCGGGTGCGTGGGGGTTGGGCGCGCAGTTCCCCGCGCCCCTGAGGGAGCGGGTGTGGGCCGGGTGTCGCTCCGTGGCTCCGGGGTGGGTTATTCGAGGCGGTGGCCTTCTGCGTCTTCCTGGGTGTAGTAGCGGTAGAACATGATCAGGAAGACGCCGGCCATGATGCCCACGCCCACCGCCACCGAGCGGTAGATGCTGCCGTTGGACTGGCTGAACAGGAAGCCGACCGCGCAGCCCGCGAAGGCCGCCCAGGCCAGCGCGTGCACGCCGCGCCGCAGCTTCGGGCCGACGGTGAGCAGGGTGATGAAGAGCGCGGCGAAGACCAGCGCGGTGAGGAAGCCGAACAGCAGGTTCCAGCCGGTGATGGGTCCGCCGTAGCGCCGGTTGGCCGCGGCCCAGAAGCCGTAGACGAGCGCCGTGAGGACGGGCAGGACCACCCGGGCCATCCGGTGGGTGCGGGCGTCGAAGACGTCGGTGGTGCGGGACTGTTCGATCATGCCCCGGGTCCGGGGTGCCGCGTGCGCCATGGGAGCACTCCTCTCTCCACCCCCGTCCCACCAGGGCACACCTGCCGCGCCCGGGCGGCAACTCGGCCGTGCGGAGCGGGCCGGGCCGGAGGGGATGCGGGCGGCACGGCCGCGTGTTTCGCTGGGGCCGTGAGTCCGGCCAGCACAGGACATCCCCTGCCCGACCGGTACCCGGCGGCCGGCCGGGCCGATGTCGTGCAACGGCAGCAGATGCTGCGCATGCGGGGGCGCAGTGTCGCCTGGCTGCCGCCGCTGCTGCTGCTCGTCGCGATCGCGGTGGCCGACTACAACACCACCGGAGAGTTCCGGATCATCTCCTGGATCGTGCTGGTGCCGGGCATCGCCGCCGCGCTCTGCGGGGTGTGGGGCACGGCCCTGTTCGCGGCGCTGTCCATGGGCACGTACACCGTGGTCGACAACGCCTGGCCGCACCAGTTCCAGGCCGGGCTGCCCGACTTCATCCTGGTCGCCCTGGGCGGTGCCCTCGCCACGCTGGCGTGCGGGGTGCGGGTGCGCGGTGAGCGGCGCGCCCTGCACATGCGGGACGTGACGGACACGGTGCGGCGGACCGTGCTGCGGCCGCTGCCGCCCGGCTGGGGCGGCCTGGAGCACGCCGGGGTGTACCTCACCGCCGACGCGCAGGCCCGGGTCGGCGGCGACTTCTACGACATCCAGCCCGGCCCGCACGGCACCCGGGTGTTCGTCGGGGACGTGCAGGGCAAGGGACTGGGCGCGGTGGAGACGGCGTCGGTGCTGCTCGGCACGTTCCGGGAGGCCGGTTTCCACGAGACGGACCTGGCGGCGGTCGCCGACCGGCTGGAGGCGCGGATGGTGCGGCACCGCGCGTACACCACCGCGCTCGGCCGGGCGGACGGCGACCGGTTCGCCACCGCCGTGCTGCTGGACTTCCCCGCGGACAGGACCGACGTCGTGGACGCCGTCGTCTTCGGCCACGAGCCGCCGCTGGCCGTGGGGCCGTCGGGCGTGCGCCACCTGCCGACGGTCGGGGGGCTGCCGCTCGGCTACCGCGACCTGGCACCGGGGCCGCCGGTGGTGTGCCGGGTGCACGTGGGCGCCGACGAGACGCTGCTGCTGGTGACCGACGGGGTGACCGAGGCGCGCGACGTCCACGGGCACTTCTACGCGGTCGCCGACGACGTACGGCGCTCCGTGGCCGCCGACCCGCGGCTCACCGCGCCGGCGCTGCTGGTGATGCTCGTCCGGGACGGGACGGTGCGGCACTGCCGGGGGCACCTGACCGACGACACCACCGTGTTCGCGGTACGCCGTACCCACGTGACGCGGGCCGGGCCCCCGGCGGGCGCCACCGCGCTCCCCACGGAGGTGGACCCCACGGCCGGGGTCGAACCTCGCGAAGGGGGACGTTCACCGCTGTGACGCCCCCGTTTGCAGCCGCAGCGGTTACGGTGCTGCCGTGGGTGATCGACAGGGGGAGGGGACCATGCCCGGAACCGTGCTGCTGCTGGCGGCCTCGCCGCTGGGCCGTGGACGGCTGGTGGACGCGGCGTCCGTGCTCCCCGTGCTCGCGGCGGTACCCCCCGCCGTGCTGTCCGGCACGGACACCGCGAACGTCGTGGAACTCGCCGACCCGCTGGAGCCGCAGGCCGTGCTGACCCGGCTGCGGGCGGCCGCCGCCGCGCCCGGCCCGCTCACCGTGTACGCGGCGGGCGAGCTGCGGCTGGACCGCCGGCAGCGGCTGCCGCACCTGGCGCTGGCCCGCACGACCCCGGCCACCGTGCGGTACACGGCGCTGCCCTGGCACTGGTTCCGGGACGAGCTGCGGCTGCGCCCGGCCGGTGCGACGACGCTGTTCCTCGACCTGCACGCGGACGCGGACACCTGGCAGGCGCTGTGCGCGCCGCCCGCGCCGGGCCGGCCGTTCCTGCTGGACTGCGGGCGGGACGCCGCCGTTTACGGTCGCATCGCACCGCCGCCGTCCCGGCGCGGGGTGGTGGCGCCGTCGTACATGAAGGCGCTGGCGACGGTGTTGCGCAGTGGGCGGCGGCCGGCGGCGGAGGACCTGCACCAGCAGGTCCTGGCCCGGATCGCGCCGGAGAGCGCGGGCACCGACCTGGTGCTGGCGCAGCGCGGTCCGCTGCCGGGCGACCCGCACGCGGCCGTCACCGAGGCCGTGCGCGCCGGACGGCACGCCGAGGCGGACGCGCTGGCCGCGCGGCTGGAGCAGGCGGCGGGGTTCGCGCACGGGCCGGTGTCCGAGGAGGCGCTGCACTGGACCGAGGTCCGGGCGGACCTGGCGATGCTGGCGGGGGACGCGGTGCGCAGCTGTCAGGCGTGGATGGCGCTGGCGGGGACCCGCCTGGCCGCCGGGCAGCCGGCCGACGCGCCCGCCGTCGAGGCGGCCGTGGACCGGGCGCACCACCAGTGGGTTCTGGTCGACGACCCGGTGCGGGTGCGTGAGCTGGGGCTGACGCTGGTGGAGCTGCGCGGCCGGGTGCCGGGGCGCCGGGACGGGGCCGCGGAGCACGTACGGCGCCGGTTGCGCGCGGTGCGGACGAGCGGCGGGGTGCCGGCCGGGCAGCTGCGTACGGACCCTCCCCAGGGAGCAACAGCGGTGCCATGATGGTGAGTTATGGCTGAGGGGGATGGAGTGGCCGACCAGGACATCTGCATACGGCTGGACGGGACGGCGACCGAGGGCGACATCTCGGCGCTGCGCAACTGGCTGGAGCGGGAGAAACCGCTCGACGACCTGCTGGGGCACGGGCGGGTGCGGATGCGGGTGCGGCCCGCCACCGACGTGGGTCCCGCCGCCGACGGGTCCGGCGCACCGATGGGGACGAGCACGGAGATCGTCATCGCCGTCACGTCGGCGGGTGCCACGGTGGTGTTCCAGGAGCTGCTGGAGCAGGTCAAGCGGGGTGTGCTGGCCTGGCAGGCCAATCGGCGCCGGGTCGAGAACGGCGAACCGCCGCAGGGCAGAGTCGAACCGGTGAACCGCGACGACAGGTAGGCCGGTGGAGCCTCAGGACGCGGGGGAGTCGATGGACCGGGCGCTGCTGATCGGGGTGTCCGAGTACGACTTCACGGAGCCGCCGGACGGTGTGCCGAACGACCTGCCGGCGGTCCGGCACAACCTGACCGCGCTGCGCGAGGCGCTGGTGCGCGGGCGGGTGTTCGCCGAGCAGGAGATCAGGACGCTGCCGTCGCCGTACCTGGCCGACACGGGGCGGGTGCTGCAGCGTGCCGCCAAGGAGGCCCGCGGGTTGCTGCTCGTCTACTTCGCGGGGCATGGGGCGATCCCCAGCGGGGGCGACGAGCTGTACCTGCAGATGCGGGACGCCCGGGTGATCGCCGGTGAGCACACGGTGTTCTCCGGGGCGGAGAAGTTCTCCGACCTGATGGCGACGGTGCTGGCCACCAGCGAGGCGTCCCGGATCGTGGTGATCCTGGACTGCTGTTTCGCGGGCAACGCCGCCCGGGTGTGGGAGCACTTCGAGGACAAGCGGCGCGTCGCGGTGCTGATGAGCGTGCAGGCCAACCACCGTATCGACGCGGGTGACCGGCGCACGCCGACGCCGTTCACGGCCGAGCTGGCCGCCCTGCTGGGCGAGGGCGGCGGCATCGGGCTGCCGGCCCTTCTCGGCGCGCTGAGGCAGCGGATGGCCGAGCGCGGCCACCGCACCCTGCGCGAGGACCGCTGGGAGCCGCAACTGCGCGCCGACGCGGGCCTGAAGGTGCGGCTCGGCAAGGGCGAGGAGCCCCAGGGCGTCCCGCTTCCCGACCCCCTCGTGCCCGACCCCTTACCGCCCGGCCCCGTTCCGCCCGATCAGGGTCCCGGTGGGCCGGACGGCTCCCCGTGGCCACCGCGCGGCGGGCTGCGGGCCGTCCTCGCCGCGTGGCGCCGGACCCGCGCGGAGTCCCGGGAACGGCCGGACCCGCAAGAGCCGCCGCCGTCACACCGGCCCGTGCTCCGGTTCGCGCTGCCCGCGCTGCTCGTCCTCGGCCTCCTCGGGTTCGGCCTGTACGGTCCGCTGGGCCTGGCCGGCGGCGACGGCACCCACTGCGCCCCGCCCCTGGAACTGCGGGTGCTCACCGACCCGGACCTGGAGCCGACGGTGCGCGCCGCCGCCGACGCCTATCTCACCTCGGAGGGGAACACCACCGACGCCGGCTGCCGGCGCACCGGCGTGACCGTCTACAGCGCCGGGTCCTCCGACGTGGTCGGTGCGCTGCGGGGGCACACGGGCGACTGGCAGGAGCCCCGGGACGACGACGTGAACCCGCAGCGGGACGTCGGCCCGCAGCCCGACGTGTGGATCCCCGCCTCCCGCGCCGACGTCGACCGGGTGCTTCACGAGCAGGACACGGACGCCGTCGCGGTCCTGGAGCGGGAGGCGTCGCCGCTCGCCTACTCCCCCGTCGTGCTCGCGGTGCCGCAGGAGATCGCCGCCGACTCCCTGGAGGGGCGCACCGCGCTGGGCCTGACCGAGATGGTCCGGGACCTGACGGCGCGCGCCCCGGACGCGGCCGTGCGCCGCCCGGACCCCGAGTTCACCGACTCCGGTCTGCTCGCCACGGTCGGCCTGTACGGCGCCGAGGGACGTGCAGTCGGCCGCGGGGAACGCCTGCTGGACCGGGAGGGCCCGCCCTCGCCCACGGCCGGCGAACTGCTGTGCGTGCTGCCCGACGACGACGCCGTGGACGACCGCACCGCCGCCCTGGTCCCGGAGTTCCTGATGCGCAGCGGCGTCGCCTGCGACAGCACCACGCGCAACCGGCGGATGGCCCAGTACCCGGACGACGTGCCCGGGATGGAGCCGGTGTTCGTGCGGGTGCGCTGGAGCGGCGGAGACCGCGACGCGGCGGACCGGGACGCGTCGGTGGCCGCCTTCCACGACTGGCTGTCCGGCGCGGGCGGACGCGCGGTGTTCGCCCGGTACGGCTTCCGCTCCGCCGACACCCGGGAGCTGCTGTACCGGGACGGGGCCTCCGACCTGGGCATGATATACGCGCCCGCGCCGCTCGACGAGTCGGCGGGCCGGGACGCGATGGAGCGGGCGCTGCGCGACTACCAGGCGTACGGCGGACCCGGCCGGGTGCTGTTCCTGCTGGACAGCTCCGGTTCGATGGCCGACCTGTGGCAGGGGCCGAGTGGCGGCCCGGGGCTGCTGCGCCAGTCGCTGGGCGGGCTGGGCACGGCGGACGAGTACGGCGTCTGGGCGGTGGCGGACACCGGCGACGGTCCGTACGAGACGCTGCTCGGGTTCGGCACCCACCGGACGCCCGACGCGCAGCGCGCCGTCGACACGCGGGCGCGGGTGCGGGACGCCGCCGCCGACCCGCACGCGGCGCTGCTCGCGGCGTTCGAGGAGATGGAGCGCCGGAGGGGCGACGGGCGGCCCCAGCTGATCGTGCACATCACCGACGGCGAGCACGGCGCGCGGCTGACCGGCGGCCGGCTGACCGAGGTGCTGGACCGGGCCGCTGCGGGCGGCGCCCCGGTGACCGTGGCGGTGCTCGGCAGCGGGGGCTGCGACCCGGGCCGGCCGGACCGCCGGATCGCCGACGCCAGCGGCGGGCGCTGCCTGGACGCGGGGGACGACATCGGCGCCGCCCTGCACGACGAGATCGCCCGCACGGGAACGGGGGAGGGCTGATGCCGCGACGGTTCGCCGCGCCGCCGGCGCAGCTGCGGCGGTTCACCGTGCTGCCCGCGCTGCTGCTGTTCCTGGCCGCCTGCACCGGCGGAGGGGACGGGGAACGGCCGCCCGACGCGGCCGTCACCGAGGAGGTGCCCGGCACCATCGTGGTGGCCAGCGGCCGGGACGTCACCGGCACGAACGGCGTACGGCAGCAGCTCATCGACGCCTGGAACCGGCGCGAGCAGCGGACCGGTTCGCAGTACCGGGCCCGGCTGGTGGAGCTGCCGGGCAGCGCCGACGAGCAGCGCAGCCAGCTGCTGGGCGCCCTGCAGTCCCGCAGCGCCGAGTACGACGTGGTCAACCTGGACGTGACCTGGGTGCCGGAGTTCGCCGAGGCCGGCCTGGTGCGGGCGCTGCCGGACGACGTCGTGGACGAGGACGTCATCGCGTCGGTCGCCGAGACGGCCCGCTGGGACGGGAAGGTCTACGCGGTGCCGTTCAACAGCGACGTCGGCCTGCTCTACTACCGGCGCGACCTCATGCGCCGGGCCGGTGTGGAGGAGCCGTACGTGCCGGAGGGGTTCACCTGGGACCGGCTGCGCGGGCACGTCGAGACCCTGCACGCGAAGCTCCCCGGTGCCTTCGCGAAAGGCTGGACCACCCAGCTCGCCGCGTACGAGGGACGGACGGTCAACGCGGTGGAGGCGTTCGCGTCGGCGGTGCCCGGCCTGGAGCTGGTGGACGGGAAGGGCCGCTACGCGGGGGACGTGGAGGAGCTCACCCGGGGGGTGGCGGAGCTGCGCCGCCGCACCGAGCCGGCGTACACGCTGCCGGACGCGGCCGGCTCCGACGAGGCGGCCGCGACCAGCGACTTCGTCAAGGGGCGCACGGTCTTCCTGCGGGCCTGGCCCTCCGCCTACCCGACGCTGTACCAGGCCTTCGCGAACGAGCTCGGGGTGGCCCGGCTGCCCGGGCGGGCGGTGCTCGGCGGGCAGAACCTGGCGGTGTCCCGGGCGTCGCAGCGCGCGGGCAAGGCGACCGAGCTGATCCGGTACCTCACCGGGCGGGAGAGCGAGCGCTGTCTGCTGGAGGCCGGGTTCGCGGCGACCCGGGACTCCGCGTACGACGGTCTGGTGCGCTGTCCCCCGGCGGTCACCGCCGCGCCCTCGCCGTCGCCGACGGGGGAGGGCGCCGACGGGGCGCCGCGCCGGGACGGCGGCCGTCCCGGTTTCGCCGACGAGATGCTGAGGGGCGCCCTGAGCGAGGCCGTGCACCGGCCGAGGACGCCGCTGTACGGCGCGTTCACCCAGACGTTCATCACGGAGCTCGGTCCGCTCCTCGGTGACGGCCCGCCCGGTGACGAGGAGCTGGCGCGGCGGCTGGACGAGGCGCTGCGCAGGGCGCTGCCCGGTTAGGGCCCGCCCGTCGGCGAGCTTGGCCCGATCCTGACGGAAGACCTCAGCGTTCGGCCGCCTTCACCGGCGCGGTGGTGACCTGGTCGGGCTCCTGGCCGACGGCCTTGGCCGGCCCCACGTTCGCCGCCAGGACCAGCGCCGCGACCGCGGCGAGAGCCGCGACGAGGCCTCGGGCGTAGCGCTCGGTGGGGCGTGTGCGGTCCAGCACGGCGACCTCGCAACAGCGATGGGTTAAGCGGGTTTAATTCGCGGTTTAACCTAGGGGCTGTCCGAGGCGAACGGCAAGGGGCACTGGGGGAGTTGGCATGGGGGAGCGGGACGAGCCGGGCACCATCGGACGGCGGGTGCAGCGGTTGCGCGTGGCACGCGGACTGACACAGAAACAGCTGGCCGAGCCGGTGTACACCCCCGCCTACATCTCCACCCTGGAGGCCGGCCGGGTGCGCCCCTCGGACGACGCGCTGCGGCATCTCGCGGATCGGCTGGAAGTCGAGTTCGACGAACTGGCGACCGGGCGCTCGGCGCGGCGGGTGACCGAACTGCGCCTGCGGCTGACCGAGGCGCAGCGCTCGCTCGCGCTCGGTGAGGCGGAGGCCGCGGTGGAGCAGTACACGGCGCTGCTGGCCGAGGCGGACGCCCAGGGGCTGCCCGAGGAACAGGCCGCCGCGCTGCTCGGGCTCGGCGAGTGCGCGCTGGACACCGGCGAACTGGAGGCGGGGCGGCGGTACTTCGAGCAGGCCGAGGAACGGCTCGCCGAGGCGCCGCTGCCCGCACGGGTGCCGGCGCTGCGCGGCCGTGCCGTCGCGCACTACCTCGCGGGGGAGCTGAGGTACGCGGTCTACCTGCTGGAGACCGCGATCGACGAGCTGAACCGGGGCGGACTGCACGACCCGGACGCGCTGCTCCTGCTGTACGCCAGCGTCATCGGGCCGTACATGGACATGGGTGCGCACGCGCGTGCCGCGCAGGCCGCCGAGTTCGCGCTGACGCTCGCCCCGCAGTCCGGCGACCCGGCGCTGGTGGCGCGCATGCACCGGTCGGTGGCCCGCACCCTGCTCGCCGAGGGGCGCCTCGCGGAGGCGGACGCCTCCCTGGCCAAGGCGGCGGAGCTCTACCGGGGGCTGCAGCTGCGCACCGAGCTGGCCAACTGCCACTGGATGCGCGGGTACGTGTACGCGCAGAACGGCGACCTGGAACAGGCCGAGGGCGAGATGCGGGAGGCGCTGCGCATGCTGTCGGCGACCCGCGCGGTCCTGTACAGCAGCCAGCTCACCGTCGAGCTGGCCGACGTGCTGCACCGGCGCGGGCGGTCCGAGGAGGCGGCCGGCCTGCTGCGGGACGTGCTCGGCGGGCTGTCCCCCGAGCGGGGCGCGGTGCACGCGGCGGCCGCGCACCGGCTGCTCGGCATCATCGCCGAGGACACCCGGGACACCGAACAGGCCGAGGAGCACTACGTGCGCGCGCTCAGCCTGCTGGAACGCGCGGGAGCGGCGGGCGACCTGGCCGACCTGTGCCGCCTCCTGGGCGACCTGCTGCGCCGGACGGGCCGTGTGGAGGCGGCCCTGGACGCCTACCGCACCGGCCTCGGCCACCGCACGGCGCCCGGCACCACCACCCTGGGCCCGGCCCCGGCCCAGCCCCCGGTCTGAGCCGGACCCAGGGCCGCGGGGGGAGGCAGGACCAGGGCCTCACCGGTCCCGGAGAGGGGGCCGGCCCCGCGGCGGCCCCGGCGGGCCTGGACGTGGTGTGTTTCGAGGGCTTGGGGCCGGGTAGTCGGGACGCGTTTCGGCTGGTGAGGGGAGGCGGTGCGGCGTGCGGCCCGGGGACGACCCGGGGGGTGGGCAGGACCGGGGTGCAGGTACCGGGGGGTACGAGCGGGCGGTCGGTGCCATCGCCGCGGAACTGCGCGGCGCCGGACCCGCGGAGGTGCCCGAACGGCTGTGCGCGGTCGCCGTCGACCTGCTCCCGGTGGACGGCGCCTCCGTGTCGCTGCGGGGCGACAGCATGCCGCTCCAGCTCGCCGCGTCCGGCGCGCGTGCGGCGCGTCTGGCCCAGTTGCAGGCCACCCTGGGCGACGGCCCCTGCCACCACGTCCTGAAGACGGGAGCCCCCGTCCTCGCCCGTGACCTGGCCGACGACGACTGTGCCGACCGCTGGCCGGTCTTCGCGCAGCAGGCGCTCGGCACGGGGGTGCGCGCCGTGTACGCGCTGCCCCTCGGCTCCACCGCCGTCTGCGTCGGCACCCTCGACCTCTACCGCGGCACCCCTGGCGTCCTCAGCGCGTCCCAGCTGCACGTGGCGCTGCTGCTGGCCGGGGCGATGACGGTCGCGCTGATAGATCTGCCGCACGACGCCCGGGACGCCGGCGAGGGCTGGCTCAGCGGGCTGGCGGGCGACCACGACCGGGTGCACCAGGCGGTCGGCATGATCATGGCCCAGCTCGGCGTCGGCGCCGACGAGGCCCTGGCCCGGCTGCGCGGTGACGCCTTCGCCCAGGGCGTCACCGTCCTGGAGGCGGCCGTCGACGTCGTCTCCCACCGGCGCCGTTTCGACGCGCTCTGAACCGCCCGGAGACCGGCCGGCCCTCCACCGCCTAGGCTGACTGGTCATGGACACAGCCATTCTCTTCCTCACCTGCGTCGTCATCCTCGGCGTGGCCTCGATCCAGACCCGCCAGTCCCGGTCCGACCGTCGTGTCGCCCGCGTGGAGCGCAAACTCGACCAGGTCATGCGGCACTTGGGCCTGGACGAGGAGGTGCCGCGCGAGGACGAGATCCTCGCGCTCGTGCGGGACGGCAAGCAGGTGCAGGCGATCAAGCTGTACCGCGAGGCCACGGGCGCGGACCTGGTCGAGGCCAAGCAGGCCGTCGACCGCATGAGCTGATCCCGCACGGCAGCGGCTGACGGAAACTCACGGCAGCGGCTGACGGAGCACGGCAGCAGCTCACGTAGGCGCACGGCCGCGTCGGCCGCCCGCGTCAGACGCGCAGCCGCCCCTGCCGCGCGACCTCCGCCAGCCGGTCCGCGGCCAGTTGGGCCATCGCCTGGGTGATCTCGGGCCGCACCGGGCCGAGTCCGCCGTTGGTGAGGGTGATCGTGTCCTCGCCGACACGGATCGCCGCGAGGTCCACCGTAAGGCGGGCCGGGTCGCCGTCCGGGGTCTTGCCCGTCATCGTCATCCGCAGGGCGGCCCGGGCGTCACCGGCCTGGTCCGGCAGGGGCAGCTCCGTCACCTCGACGGTCTGCGTGCCGGACCGCACGGTCGTCGCCCGGAAGCTCCCGCACTTCTCCGGGAGCGTGGCGAGCCAGGCCAGTTCGCGTTCGACGTCGGCCGGCCGGTGGGGGCCGATCTGCTCGCGCAGTTGCGTGTCGTCCTCGGTGTCGTCCAGCGTCACCGAGGCGCTGGGACCCGCCGCGGCACCGAACGGCTCCTCCGTGTAGAGGGTTTCCAGCAGGCGTCCGCAGGCGGCGTCGTCCGTGGTCGCCTTGAGCATGCCGTCGCGCCACAGCGCCGCGCCCTGGCCGGCCGTCCACGGCGGGCCGAGGTCCGCCTCGGTGATCAGCGCCGCCTTCAGCTGGTCCTCGCTCAGCACGGGGGTGGTCCGCTCGGTGCCGGTCACGGCGGACGGCGTGGGTGCCGACGGCGTGGGCGACGGTTCGGCCGGTGGCTCGGACACGCCCTGGGGCAGCGCGCGCGGGACGTCCCGGTCGTGACCGACGCACGCCGCCGTGATCAGCAGGGCGGTCACCGACAGGGCGGAGGCGAGGAGGGTGCGGGCGGTGGCCGGGGCACGGGTCATCGGGATGCCTCCTGGGGGAGCCGGGCCGTCCACGGGCGGACGTGCTCCTACGGCACCACCGGGACAGGCCCCCCACCAGCGCGGCGAGCCGTCCGGGTGAGCACCGCCCGCAGTCCCCACGGGGCCGAAAACCGGGTGCGGCGGCCCGCCGCCCGCTGCTAGCGTCCGCCTCATGCAGCGTGCCCACGTGTTCCTCACGACGACGCCGGAGAGTGTCCCGGCGCGCTGACAGCTGACCACTGACGAAGCCCCGGGGCGAGTGCCCCGGGGCTTCGCCGCGCGTGGTGCTCGCCTCCCGACCACGAGGAGGACGCCGTGCGCGACCACCGACGCCTCGGCCGTGAACTCGGCCTGTTCGACACCGACCCGCTGATGGGCGCAGGCCTGCCCTACTGGCTCCCGGACGGCGCCGTCGTGCGCCACACCCTGGAGGAGTACGTCCGCGAGGCGGAACGCGCGGCCGGCTACCGCCACGTCTGCTCACCGGTGCTGGGCAAACGCGAGCTGTACGAGATCTCCGGCCACTGGGACCACTACCGCGACGACATGTTCCCGCCGATGGAGCTGGGCGCGGAGCAGGTGCTGCTGCGCCCCAGCCTCTGCCCCCACCACGCCCTGATCTACCGCTCCCGCGCCCGCAGCTACCGGGAACTGCCGCTGCGCCTGGCCGAGCTGGGCGGCATGTACCGCTCCGAGCCGTCCGGCGTCCTCGGCGGACTGACCCGGGTGCGGGCCATCCAGCTCAACGACGCGCACATCTTCTGCACCCCGGACCAGGTCGTCGAGGAGGCCGCGGGCGCCCTCGCGCTGATCTCCCGCGCCTACGCCGACCTGGGCATCCGCGCCTCCCGCCACCGGCTGTCGCTGCCGGGCGGCGGGGGCAAGTACGTCGCCGACCCGGCCCTGTGGCGGCGGGCCACCGCCCTGCTGCGCGAGGTGCTGGACGCGTCCGGCGTGGAGTACGAGGCCGTCGAGGGCGAGGCGGCCTTCTACGGCCCGAAGATCGACGTCCAGATCACCGACCCGGCGGGCCGTGAGTCCACCCTGTCCACCGTGCAGATCGACTTCCACCAGCCGGAGAGGTTCGGCCTGCGCCACATCGGCCCGGACGGTGCCCGGCACCGCCCGGTCATGGTGCACCGCAGCGTCATCGGCAGCGTGGAACGCGCCGTCGCCCACCTGCTGGAGGAGCACGGCGGCGCCTTCCTGCCGTGGCTGGCGCCGGTGCAGCTCGTGGTGCTGCCGGTGGGCGAGGAACAGGAGGAGCACGCCCACGCGGTCGTACGGCAGGCCGCGGAACTCGGTCTGCGGGCGGAGGTCGACGGGTCCCGGGAGGGCAGCCTCGGCGCCCGGATCCGGCGGGCCCGGCTGGTGCCGTACCAGGCGGTGCTCGGGGCGCGGGAGGCCGCGGACGGCCTGCTCGCTCTGCGCCTGCGGGACGGACGGCGGCCCGGCGCGCTGCCGGTGGCGGACGCCCTGGGGCGGATCGGGGCACGGGTGCGCGGACGGGGAGCCGCGCTCTGGGGGCCCGCGTAAGGTCGACGGGCAGCCCGCCTGAGAGGAGCCCCTCGTGAGCAACGGCCGGCCCGTCCCGGTGATCATCGACTGCGACACCGGGGTCGACGACGCCCTCGCCCTGCTGTTCGCCGTACGCCACCCCGGGATCGACCTGCGGGCCGTCACCTGCGTGGCCGGGAACATGGACGTGGACGGCGTCGTGCGCAACACGCTGACCGTGCTGGAGCGGGCGGGCGCGCCGGACGTCCCGGTGGCGCGGGGCGCCGAGCGCCCGCTGATCGAGGCGCCGCGCTCCGCCCGTCACGTCCACGGCCACGACGGCATGGGCGACCTGGGCCTGCCCGCGCCCCGCCGGGCCCCGGCCGACGTGGACGCGGTGACACTGCTGCGCCGCGAGATCCTCGCCTCGCCCCGCCCGGTCACCCTCGTGCCCACCGCGCCGCTCACCAACATCGCCCTGCTGCTGCGGACGCACCCCGAGGTCACCCGCAACATCGGGCGGATCGTGTTCATGGGCGGCGCGGCGGCCGTCGGGAACGCCACCCCGGTGGCCGAGTTCAACGTCTGGCACGACCCGGAGGCCGCCGCGATCATGCTCACCGCGGGCGTGCCGATCACCATGTACGGGCTGGACGTGTTCACCCGGGTCGTCGTCCCCGGCGCCGACGTGCGGCGGCTGCGCGCCAGTGCCGAACCCGGGGCGCGGCTGGCCGGCGACCTGCTCGCGCACCGCCCCGCCCACCCGGGCAGTCGCCCGGACGACCCCGCCGAGGACTCCGGCGGCCTCGGTGACGCGGGCGCGCTGTGCGCGGTCGCCGACCCGGAAGGGCTGACGACCCATCGCCTGCCGGTCGAGGTGTCCCTCGCGCCCGGCCCGGCGCGCGGCCAGACGGTCGTCGACCGGCGCCCGCGCCCCGGCGAGTCCGAGCTGCACGAAGGCACCCGCGAGCAGCCGCTGGTGGACGTCGGCCTGGACGTGGACGTCGAACGCTACGTGAAGCTGTACCTCACGACGGTCGAACATCCTGTGCCGTAGTCGGACGCCGGTTCGACCCGGGTGGGCCGGGCGGACGTGCGGTCCGCCACACCCGGGGGGAATGGCGCACCGTTACCGGTGCGTTCACTTTTACGGTGTTCTGGTCAGTTTCTCCACAGGTACCCGCACACCCAGAGGAGACCCCGCGTGACCGACCGTCCCACCGCGCCCGACCCCCGGCCGCCGCACCCCGCCCCCGACGCCACGCCCGACCTCTCCTCCCGCGACCCCGACTGGTGGCGGCAGGCCGTCGTCTACCAGATCTACCCCCGCAGCTTCGCCGACGCCGACGGTGACGGCCTCGGTGACCTGCGCGGCATCACCCGCCGCCTGACGCACCTGGCGGCGCTGGGTGTGGACGCCCTGTGGCTGAGCCCGTTCTACCCGTCCGAGCTGGCCGACGGCGGCTACGACGTCGCCGACCCGCGTGACGTCGACCCGCGCCTCGGCACCCTCGACGACTTCGACGCGCTGGTCGGCGAGGCCCACCGGCTGGGTCTGAAGGTGATCGTCGACATCGTCCCGAACCACACCTCCCACCAGCACGTCTGGTTCCAGGAGGCGCTGCGCGCCGGACCCGGCTCCCCGGCCCGCGACCGGTACGTCTTCCGCGACGGTCGCGGCGCGAGCGGCGAGCTGCCGCCCACCGACTGGCAGTCCGTGTTCGGCGGCAGCGCCTGGCAGCGGGTGCCCGACGGACAGTGGTACCTGCACCTGTTCGCGGCCGAGCAGCCCGACCTCAACTGGGGCCACCAGGACGTCCGCGAGGACTTCCGCACCACCCTGCGCTTCTGGTCCGACCGGGGCGTGGACGGCTTCCGCATCGACGTGGCGCACGCCCTCACCAAGGACCTCGAGGAGCCGCTGCGCGACCTCGGCGACCACGCGGCGGGCGGCGAGGCCGCCCTCGCGGACTTCGCGCCCGGCACGCACCCCTTCTACGACCGCGACGAGGTGCACGAGATCTACCGCGACTGGCGGAAGATCTTCGACACGTACACCCCGCCCCGTACGGCCGTCGCCGAGGCGTGGGTGCCCGGCGCCCGGCGAGCCCTGTACGCCCGCCCTGACGAGCTCGGCCAGGCCTTCAACTTCGAGTACCTCGAGGCCGCGTGGGACGCGGACGAGCTGCGTCAGGTGATCACCGGGTCGCTGGCGACCGCGCAGGCGGCGGGCGCCTCGGCGACCTGGGTGCTGTCCAACCACGACGTGGTCCGGCACGCCTCCCGCCTGATGCTGCCGCCGGGCACGGACGAGAACGCCTGGCTGCTGTCCGGCGGCCACGCCCCCGCTGTCGATCTGGAGGCGGGGCTGCGCCGGGCCCGCGCCGCCACCCTGCTGATGCTGGCGCTGCCCGGCTCGGCGTACGTCTACCAAGGCGAGGAACTCGGCCTGCCCGAGGTCGCCGACCTGCCCACGGAGGTGCTCCAGGACCCGATCTGGGAGCAGACCGGCCGCGTCCGCAAGGGCCGCGACGGCTGCCGGGTCCCGCTGCCGTGGACGACGACCGGCCCGTCGTACGGCTTCGGCTCGGGCGGCGCCTGGCTGCCGCAGCCGGCGTCCTTCGCCGAGTACGCGGTGGAGGCGCAGGACGGCGTGGAGGGCTCGACCCTGGAGCTCTACCGCACGGCCCTGCGGCTGCGGCGCAAGCTGCTCGACGGCGAGACGCTGACCTGGGCGGAGGACACCCCGGTGGGCGTGCTGCAGTTCGACCGCGGCGACGGTTGGCGCTGCGTGACGAACCTGTCCGACGAGCCGGTCTCCCTGCCGGCCGGCGAGGTCGTCCTCACCAGCGCCCCCCTGCGGGACGGCCGCCTGGCCCCGGACACCACGGCCTGGCTGACCCACTGACGCGCCCTGAAGACCGGGAGCGCGCCGCTCCTGCCCCTCCCGGAGCCGGACGCGGCGCGCTCCCGGTGCCGCCGCGTCCCCCGGGCGGGATGCGGCGGACGCCACCCGGACGGGGGCCCAGGGCGGGCGGGGTGGGGTGACCGCCGTCAGAGTCGGCCGCAGGTGTCCGTGCCGGCCGTACAGGGAGCCCCTCCACGATGAACAGGTCCAGCAAGACAGCGGCCGCCGTGCTGACGGCGGCCGGACTCCTCGCGGGCGGGTGGCTGCCCGCCGGTGCGGCGTCCGCCGACGACGGCCCGGGGCCGTCGGCGGGCGACCGGGTGCTCTGGGGCGCCGTGACCATCCCGCCCGGCCGGGACGGCATCGTCGAGGCCGCGGGACTGTCCGGTGGCGAGGCCGCGGAACTGTCCGGTCCGGCCCTCGGTTCCGGCTCCACCCTCACCCTGACCGCCCCGGACGGGGCCCGCGTCACCGGCGCCCCTCTCTCCACGGCCGGTTACCGGGGCGCGGTCGCCGCCGACGGCCGCAGCGCCGCGTACACGGCCACCTCGGAGGAGCAGCCGTGGCGAACCGGGGCCTACCCCTTCGTGCTGGCGGTGCCCGCGGACGCGGAGCCGGGGACCCGGCTGAACGGCTGTGTCCTGCGGCTCGCGGACGCGCGGGGCGTCGCGCGGGCGACCGGCGGATGCGAGGTGACGGTGGGGCTGCCCTCGCCGGTCCTGTCCCGTCCCGAGTCCGGCGTGCCCCTGGGTGCCCGCCCTGCCGCGGCGGGAACGGCGCACCCGGGCGCGCGGATCACGGTGTCCGACCAGGACGGGAACGAGGTGTGCACCGACACGGCGGGCCCCGACGGCCTGTGGAGCTGCGCCCCCGCTCGCGACCTCCCGGACGGCCCGAACCGGCTCCAGGCCAAGGCCACCTTGAACGGCGTCGGCGCGACGAGCGAGCAGATCCGGATCAGCGTGGGCTCCCCCACCCCGGAGTCCGCCCCGGCCCTGGCGGTCCCGCCCCGCTGACAGGTCCCTCAGGGGCGCGGGGAACCGCGCGAGGCGGTCCCGGGGGCGAAGCCCTCGACGTCCGTGGGCCCACCCCCGGTCACCCGTCCCGTGTGGCAGGGCACGTCGGACCGGCTGGTCGGACGTGCTGGTCAGACGTGGCCCGGGCCGCCGCTGCCGAAGGCCCCGCTGGAGCCCGGCAGCCAGCGCTTGCGCTGCTGGTCCCTTCCCGTCTTGGTACTGGCGTGGTGGAGCTCGTACGGCATCAGCCGTGAGCCTGTCCTGGGCGTGAGGGGTATCTCGTCCGGCTCCCGCATCTCCCGCATCTCACGGATCGCACCGCCCTCCGGCAGCCTTGGCTGGTCCTCGGGGTTGGGGCGTGGCGACTCCTGGTCCATGTACCGCATGCCGGCACGTACGGCCCAGACCAGGGCGCCCGCCACGATGATGCCGCCGACGAAGGCCGCGGCCACGGCCCACTGGTGGTCACTGGCGGCCAGTTGTACAAGCGTTGCCGTGTTCATGTTTCCGAGTATGGACCAGGAAATGTGAGAAAGCTCCCGCTATGTCCGGATCGGTGCCGCCCCTCGTTCGGCCCGCCCCGAGGGGCGGCGGTCCGCCCGGGGTGGCAGTCTGCGGCCAGAGGGAAGGCCGGGACGGGCCGTCGCGTCCCCACGTGTGCAGCTCGGGGCCCGGCCCCGGCCTTCCCGTCTCTACGCCGACGTCCCGGCGGCCCGCTCCCGTACCCCGGCCGTCCCGGCGGCCCGACGGTCGCCGCCCGCCCCGCCGTCCGCCCGGGGCGGCTCGCGGAACAGCCGCCCCGGCCACCAGAACCACCGCCCGAGGTCCAGCGCGAGGGCCGGCACCAGGACCGTGCGGACGAGGAACGTGTCCAGCAGGACGCCGATCCCCACCAGCACCCCCATCTGCGCCAGGGTCACCAGCGGCAGCCCGGCGAACACCGCGAAGGTGGCCGCCAGCACCACACCGGCCGAGGTGATCACCCCTCCGGTACTGGTCAGACCCTCCAGGACACCGCGTGACCAGCCGAGGCGCGCGGTCTCCTCCCGCACCCGGTGCATGAGGAAGATGTTGTAGTCGATGCCCAGGGTGACCAGGAAGACGAAGCCCATGAGCGGGATCGACCAGTCGACGCCCGCGTAGCCGAGGACGTGCTCGAAGAGCAGGTTCGAGCCGCCGAGCGCCGCGAGGTAGGACAGCACCACGGTGGCCAGCAGCAGCACCGGCGCGACCAGCGCCCGCAGCAACCCGATCAGCACCGCGAGGACGACCAGCAGCACCACGGGCACCACGGTGGTCAGGTCCCGGTCCGCGGCCCGCGCGGTGTCCAGGCTCTCCGCGGTGGTCCCGCCGACCAGGGCGTCCGCGCCGTCCACCGCGTGCACGGCGGTGCGCAGAGCGTCGACCGTGTCCTTGGCGGCCTCGCTGTCCGGGGCGTCCTCCAGCACCACCGACAGGGTGGTGAGGGAGCCGTCGGGCGTGCGGTCGCCGCCCGGTTCGACCCGGGCGACGCCGTCGACCCCGGACGCGGCCGTCCGCACCGCGCCGGCGGCCGGGGTGCGGGCGACGATCTGCGCCGGGTCGGAGGCGCCCGACGGGAAGTGTTCGGAGATCCGCTCCTGCGCGACGACCGACTCGGGCTTGTCCTGGAACATCTCCGACTGGGTGAGCCCGAGGGAGATCCCGGCGGTGCTCAGCGCGAGCACCCCGGTGACCGCCACCGACATCAGCCACGACCAGCGCGGGCGCCGCGCCACCACGGCCCCGATGCGGGACCACACCGTGCGCTCCTTGCGCGCGGGCGTGCCGAAGCGGGGGACGAACGGCCAGAACACCCAGCGCCCGGCGAGGACCAGCAGCGCGGGCAGGACCGTGACCATGGCGAGGAACGCGCACACCACACCCACCGCGCCGACCAGACCCAGCGAGCGCGAGGAGTTGATGTCGGCCAGCGCCAGGCAGGCGAGGCCCACGGCGATGGTGCCGGCCGAGGCGAGCACCGCGGGCCCGGAGCGCGTCAGGGCGATCCGCATCGCCGCGTGCCGGTCCTCGTGGACGTGCAGTTCCTCCCGGTAGCGGGCGATGAGCAGCAAGGCGTAGTCGGTGCCGACGCCGAAGACCAGCACCATCAGCACGCCCGCGCTCTGCGGGTCGACGGGCAGCGAGGCGTGCTTGGCGAGCAGATAGGTGGAGGCCTGGGTGAGGACGGCGGCGAAGCCGACCGACAGCAGCGGGAACAGCCACAGCACGGGGCTGCGGTAGGTGATCAGCAGCAGCACGGTCACCACCAGGCCGGTGGCGATCATCAGGGTGGAGTCCAGGCTGTCGAACACCGCGACGCTGTCGGTCAGGGACGCGGCCGGGCCGCCGACCTCGACGTCCGTGCCGGGCGGGGCGTTGGCCCCGGCGACGTCGCGCAGGGCGTCGACCGTGTCGGTGACCTCGTCCTCGCCGTCCAGCGGGACCACCGTCATCAGCGCCTTGCCGTCGTCGGACGGGACCGGCCCGGTGACCTTCTGCCCGGCGGCCACGAACCGGTCCAGGGCGGAACGCTCGGCGTCGGCGGCCTCCCGCGCGCCCGCGCCGGTGTAGACGACGACCGCGGGCATGACCGTGTCCGTACGGAACTTCTCCAGCTCCGTGTTGACCCGCGCGGACTCGGCGCCGTGCGGCAGGAAGGCGTTGGGGCCGCTCTCCTCCACGTCGCCGAGTTTCCCGGCCGGCGGACCGAGCGCGACGGCGACGATCAGCCAGACCGCGAGCACGGCCCACTTTCCGCGGCGCCCGCCGGGCGCACGCGCGATGCGCTGCAACAGGGCACGCATGAGTACTCTCCTTGGTGTGAAGCGCACCGTCGGCCGGTGACGGCCGGCGCGGGGCGCACGGAGCCCGCACCACGGCGCTCAGGCTGTGACGACCTGCCGTGGTGGACGGGATGGGGTGTGTCCGGGGCGTGTGCTTCCTCCGTACGGCCGGGAGTTGCCGCTCCCGGCCGTACACCTCGGCGCACGCGCGTCAGGTCACTCGATCTCGCGCATCATCTTCTCCATCGATCCGACGGCGAGCCGGGTCTGTGTCAGCTCCTCCAGCAGCCGGCGCTGCTCGTCCGTGGTGCGGCGCTGCAACTCCACGGTGTCCTCGAGGAGTTGCGCGTACCGCGTGGCCAGCTCCTTGTACTGCTCCTCGCGCGCGGCCAGCATGCGGGCGCGCCAGGTCGCGGCCACCTGCCAGACGATCACGATCAGCAGGGTGAAGAACCCGGCCGCGCCGACGGCCCCGACCAGCACGCCGAGCTCCTCGGCTCCGGCGGCCTGCGTCACCAGTTGGTCGTTCACTTCGCTTCCTCTTTCGCGCCTCGGTCCGAGCGGCCCGTGCCGCGGTCGGCGGTGCCCGCGTCGACGTCGGTGAGCGTCGCGGCCGCGCGGGCGACGGTGTGCGGGGTGAGTTCGCAGACGAACGGCGTGACGTCGTAGTACTTGACGGTCTTGCCGTCGTCCGCGGCTTCGAGCGTGCCGGTGACGAGGCCCGCGGCCTCCAGCCGCTGCAGGTGCATGTGCAGCAGTGGCCGGCTGATGCCGATCTCGCGCGCCAGCGCGCTGACGTACGTGCGGTTCTCCACGAGTGCCGCCACGATCCGCATCCGGTGCGGGTTGCCGAGCGCGGAGAGCATCTTCAGCAGAACGTCGCCCGTGGGCGCCGGCGGCGGGACCTCGGGCATCACGGCCCCTTTCCCTCGTACCTGTCAGAAAAGGCTGACAGGGGTCTCGTACACCTGTCAAAGATTTCTGACACATCTCAGGGTCGGATCGGGGACGCCTCAGGGTCACGTCCGGGAGGCCCCGACAATTGGCCCGGAGCCAGGCCCCGGGGCGAGGCCCGCTGCAAGGGGCCCGGCATCAAATGGGGAGCACTCCCTGTTTAGCGCCGGGACGATAGCATCCGGGCCGGGGAACGCTCCCCGGTTCGTACGGAGGACGCCATGACCGCCGGTGAGGAGCCCACCGCCCCGGACCGCACCGCCCCCGACCCCACAGCCCCGGACACCGCGTGCAGCCCGGCCGCACCGCCTCCCGCGCCCCGGCTGCGGCGGGACGCGCGGCGCAACCGGGAGCGGCTGGTGGAGGCGGCGCACGTGGTCTTCGCCGAACGGGGACTCGACGCGCCGCTGGACGTGATCGCGCGGCGGGCCGGGGTCGGCAACGCGACGCTCTACCGGCACTTCCCCACCCGGGCGGCCCTCATCGACGCCGTCTTCCACGACCAGCTCGCGCAGACCATGTCCGCCGGTGACCGCGCCCGAGCCGCACCGGACACCTGGACCGGTCTGACCGACTACCTCGGCACCGTCTTCGCCACCCTCGCGGCCGATCGCGGCACCAACGACCTCATGACCACCCGTCTGCCGGACGTCGAGACGCTCCGCGCCGTGCACGCGCACAACCGCGAGACCGTCGACGTCCTGCTGGAGCGGGCACGCGCCCAGGGCGTCGTCCGCCCCGACGTCACCACCGAGGACCTGCTCCTCGCCCTTGCCGCGCTGGGCCGCGCCGTGCCGGCCCTGACGGCGGCCACCGGCCCCGACGGCTGGCGCCGCCCCCTCGCCCTGTTCCTCGAAGGGCTCCGCGCCCCCGCCGGCACCCCGCGTCCGCTGCCCGGACGGGCGCTCGACGAGGGCGAGCTCGGGAAAGTTCTCGGAGAGATGGGACCGCACCGGACCTGGCCCGGCGGCGGGGCCACGACGGCGGACGAGACGTGATCCGAGGACATCTGCACGCGCCACGACAGATTTTCCGCCGAGGCGACTAGAGTTTGGAGGTGGGGAACCCGTCCCCGTGGCGGACCGTGCCCACTGTGGTCCGCGGAAAGGTGCGTATGCCTTCGGAAAGTCAGCCGTACGTCGACGGCCGGCAGCCGGACCAGGACCGGCCCCCCGTCGCCGACCGGCTCGACGACGACCACTTCCCGGCCTACACCATGGGCAGGGCCGCCGAACTGGTCGGAGCCACACCCGCGTTCCTCCGTGCGCTTGGCGACGCGCGGCTGATCACCCCGATGCGCTCGGACGGCGGTCACCGCCGTTACTCGCGCCATCAGCTCAGGCTCGCCGCCCGCGCCCGTGAGCTGGTCGACCAGGGCACCCCGGTCGACGCCGCGTGCCGCATCGTGAGCCTCGAGGAGCAGCTGGAACGGGCCGAACAGGTGAACGAGGACCTCCGCCGTCAGGGTGCGGACCCGGTTCGCGGACACCGTTGAAAACCTGCCCCGGCCGGCACAGAATTTCCGCTCCGTTCGCGAGAAACTCTTATCGCTAAACACGCTGTCCGGGTTTATTCCAGTGATTTTCCTCGCTTGCCGCGAATCAATTCCGTGCTAGGCTGACGTCAGTTGCAGTTGTGGTTGCCAGTTTGCTACCGGGTCTCCGGGCAGGTGATCATCGCGACGATGTAGGGATTCGTAAAGTGCGATTCCCGCACTGTCTCAGGAGATAGATATGGCCACCGGTACCGTGAAGTGGTTCAACTCGGAAAAGGGCTTCGGCTTCATCGAGCAGGACGGCGGCGGCGCTGACGTGTTCGCCCACTACTCGAACATCGCCACCTCGGGCTTCCGTGAGCTCCAGGAAGGCCAGAAGGTGACCTTCGACGTCACCCAGGGCCAGAAGGGCCCGCAGGCGGAGAACATCGTTCCCGCCTGACCTGCACGCAGGTTGTGAAGAGCGGGTGCTCGCACGTTCCGTGCGGGCACCCGCTCTTCGGCGTTTTCCGGCCCCATTCCGTTTGATTTCTGGCGGCGATCACGCGATCAGCGGGATCGGCGCCGTCACCGCGCGCGGAACGCCTTCGCGCGCAGGGCGTCCACCGCGATCCGCGCCGCCGTGCCGATCACCGCGTCGGCCGCCGGAAGGGTGGCCGCGGTGTGGGCGGTCCGGGTGAACACGGCGACCGCGTAACGGCCCCCGTCCGGATACTCGACCACGCCCACTTCGTTGCGCAGGGTCGGCAGGCTGCCGGTCTTCCCGGCGACATGGACGTCGTCGAAGGGAAAACCCGAGGCCAGACGGTGCGGCCACACCTGGAGCCCCATGATCCGCCGCATCGCGGCGCCGTGCTCCGGCAGACCCGTCTCGTCCCGCCACACCGCCCCCAGCAGCCGGGTCATGTCCCGGGGCGTGCTGCGGTTGGTGCGGGCCGGGTCCAGTGCCCGCAGCCGGCTCACCACCCGCGGGTCGGCGAGCGCCCGGGCGCCGTCCGGTCCGGCGTCCTCCTTCACGGTGGCAAGCATCTGGCCGAAGGAGTGCACGGCCAGCGTCCGGGTGAGTCCCAGCCGGGCCGTGGTGGCGTTCACCGCGTCCAGCCCCACCCGGCGCAGCAGCAGGTCGGCGGCCGCGTTGTCGCTGACCGCCATCATCAGATAGGCGAGGTCGCGCAGGGACATCCGGGCCGCGTCCAGCATGGCGGCCACCCCAGTAGGCCCGGCCGTGCGCTCCCCCGGCACGGTCTCCGCCTGCTCGGTGAGGTCCAGCTCGCCCCGCGCCGCCCGCTCGTGCAGGGCGACCAGCAGGCACAGCTTGTGGACGCTGGCGGTGCACACCGGCTGGTCGGCCCCGGCGTCCAGCTGCTCACCCGAGTCGATGTCGAGGGCGTGCAGCCAGCCGGTGACCCCGGCGTCGGCGAGGGCCGCGTGGATGCGGGCGACGGCGTCCGTCACAGCCAGTACTCCGATGCCGGTCGCAGGTGCAGGGGACGGTCCGGCACGTCGGGGACCGCGCCGGCGGCGGCGCGCAGGGCGTGCGTGGCCGCCTCGGCGAAGGCCTCTACGGCGGCGTCGCCGCGCCCCTTCGGCCAGGCCGCGGAGTGCCGCAACGCCGGGGCCCCGCCGGCGAGCGGACGCCACACGACGTCCGCCTCCCCGTCGACCGGGGCCGCGGGGGCGGCATCGCGCGGGCACAGGGCGACGGCCCCGGAGGACAGCACCAGGCCGCGGACGAAGCTGGTGCCCTGGCCGTGGCGTACGGCGGCGGGGGTGAAACCGCCCCGGGCGCAGGTGGTCAGCAGGTCGTCGTAGAGGGCCGGGGCAGCCGTACGGGGGAAGAGGATCAGGTCCCGGCCGGCCAGCGCGGGCAGCGGGACCGCGTCCGAGCCGGCCGCCGGGGTGCCGGCCGGCATCAGCACGCCCAGCTCCCGCCGGAGCACCGGCCCCAGCTCCAGACCGGTCACGTCGCACGGATGGTGGACGACGCCGACGTCCAGGTCGTGGGCCGCGAGCCGTTCCAGCTGCTGGGCGGTGGACAGCTCGTGCAGCTCCAGTTCCAGACCGGCGTGGCGGTCGCCGAAACCGGCCAGCAGCGCGGCGACGGTCTCGCCGGAGAGGTCCGGGGGCAGGGCGGCGCGCAGCAGTCCCGTCTCGCCGTCACGCACCCGGCGGGCGGTGGCACGGAACGACTCGGTGCGGGCGAGGACCTCCCGCGCCTCGGCCAGCAGCAGCCGTCCCGCCTCGGTGATCCGCACCTGGCGGCTGGTGCGCTCGAACAACCGCACGCCCAGCTCCCGTTCCAGACGCTGGATGCGCTGCGACAGGGGCGGCTGGGCGATGCCGAGACGGGCCGCGGCTCGGCCGAAGTGTGACTCTTCTGCAACAGCCACGAAGCACTCCAGGTGCCGCACCAGGTCCACGACCAGTCATCATATCGAGTGTTGATCGGTCCATGATTGATACCGGACTTGGACGGACGGCCATCCGCACTGCTGTGGTCGGGGCATGCACACGTATCCCGACCTTCCCCCTTCCGGTTCCCGTCGGCGTCCGCGCAAGGCGGTCAGGGCCGTCGTCGCCGTGACGGCGGTCGCCGCGGTCGCCGTGGGCGGCGCCTGGACGGCCGGCCTCGGTCCCTTCGCGGCGGAGAGCGGACCCGACCCCGACGCGGTGGCCGAGGCGCGCGCGTTCCTCGCCGACTGGTCGGCCGGACGGCTCCCGGACGCCGCCGCCCGCACCACGAGACCCGACCGCGCGGAGGAGGTGCTGCGCAGCTTCACCGCCGGGCTCGACATCGAGAAACCGGTGCTCACGGCCGGGAAGCCCGAGGAGGACGAGGAGTCCGACGGGCACGCCGTCACCGTGCCGTTCACCGCGCGGATGCCCGTGACCGACCTCGGCACCTGGACCTACGCCGCCGAGTTGCCGCTGCGCGAGCGGGGCGGCGAGTGGAAGGTGGACTGGCGGCTGTCGGTGGTGCACCCGCGGCTCAGCGGGACGGAGAAGTTCCGCCTGGAGCGGGAGGAGGCCGAACCGGTCCGGGCGGACGACCGCGACGGCCGGACCCTGTCCGTGGCCGAACACCCCTCCCTCGGCCCGGTCCTCGCCCAGCTGGCCCGCGGCCGGGGCGGCGGCGGACCACGCGGGGCCGTGCAGCTCGTCGACCGGGTCACCGGGGAGGTCCGGCGCACCGAGGCCGCCTTCGGGTCCGCCGACGTCCGCGAGGACGACGGCCCCCTGCGCACCACCCTCGACGCCCGCTGGCAGACGGCAGCCGAACGGGCCCTGAAGAGCTCCGGAGGCAGGAACACGGCGCTCGTCGCCCTGCGCGTCGACGACGGCGAGATCCTCGCCGTGGCCAACTCCCCCGCCACCGGCTTCAACCGGGCCGTCTCCGGCACCTACGCTCCCGGCTCCACCTGGAAGATCGTCACCAGCAGCGCCCTGCTGCTGAAGGGCGCGGTCGCGCCGGACGACGTCGTGGACTGCCCCCGCTACCTCACCGTCGGCAAGCGGTTCCAGAACGTCGAGACCTCCGCCCACCCGGGCGCCACCTTCCGCAAGGCCTTCACCGAGTCCTGCAACACCGCCTTCATCGGCCTGCGCGGCAAGCTCGGCGACAGCGAACTCGGGGACGTCGCCAAGGAGTACTTCGGCGTCGGCCAGACCTGGCACGTGGGCGTCCCTTCCTACGACGGGTCCGTGCCGGTGCCGCGCGACGCGACGGAGAAGGCCGCGTCGATGATCGGCCAGGGACGGGTGCAGGCCAACCCGCTGATCATGGCGTCGGTCACCGCGACGGCCGTGTCCGGCACCTTCCACCAGCCCGCCCTTGTCGCCGGCACGGAGGACACCACCGAGACCCGGGCGCTGCCCCCCGGGGTCGTGTCCCAGCTCCGGACGCTCCTGCGGGCCACCGTCACCGAGGGCACCGCGCGGGCCCTGGCCCCGCTGGCCGGTGAGGTCGGCGGCAAGACCGGCACCGCCGAGGTCTCCGACGACCAGGAGAACAACGGCTGGATGGTCGCCCACCGCGACGGCGTCGCCGTGGCCTGCGTGGTCGAGGAGGGCGTCACCGGCGGCGGCTCCGCCGGACCGGTGCTCCACGCCCTGCTGTCCGCCGCACCCCGCTCCTGACCCCCGTTCCCCCCTGGAAGGAACCCTCTCGTGACCGCACGCCCCTCCCGCCGCGCCCTGCTGCTGACCGCGGCCCTCGCCCCCGTCGCGGGCTGCGCCACCGACGCCCCGGACCGCGCACCGGGCCGCGGCGCCCCCGCGACTCCGGACCGCACCGCCCCGGCGCCCGTCAGCCCCCGCAACCTCGCCGCCCTGGAGCGCGAGTACGGTGCCCGGCTCGGGGTGTTCGGCGTCGACACCGGCACCGGCGCCACCGTCGTCCACCGGGCCGACGAACGGTTCGCGATGCTCTCCACCTTCAAGACCCTCGCCGCGGCCGCCGTACTGGAGCGCCGCACCGGCGCCCGCATGGACGAGCGGATCACCTACGGCGAGGCCGACCTCGTGCCGTACTCCCCGGTCACCGAGAAGCACACGGCCACGGGCATGACCATGCGCCAGGTGTGTGACGCGGCCGTGCGGTACAGCGACAACACGGCCGGCAACCTGATGCTGCGTGACCTCGGCGGACCGCGTGCCCTCACCGCCTACGTGCGCGGGCTCGGCGACCGGGTGACCCGGCTGGACCACACCGAGCCCGAGCTGAACAACAACCCGCCCGGCGACCCGCGCGACACCACCACGCCCCGGGCGATCGCCGCCGACTACCGCGCCCTGGTCGTGGGCGACGCCCTGCCGGGCGCCGGGCGCGCCCAGCTCACCGACTGGCTGGTGCGCAACACCACCGGGGACCGGCGCATCCGGGCGGGCGTGCCCCGGGGCTGGAAGGTGGGGGACAAGACCGGCAGCGGCGAGTGGGGCCGGGCCAACGACGCGGCGGTGCTGTGGCCCGGGAACGGCCGCTCCCCGCTGGTGCTGTCCGTCCTCACCGAACGCCCCGACCGCGACGCGGCCGCCACCGACGAGCTGGTGGCGGAGGCGACGCGTCGGGTGCTGGACGTACTGGCGTGACGCGGGGACCGGGCTGACGGCTCGGTTCTGGCGGGTCGGTCCTGACGGGTCGGTCCTGACGGGTCGGACCTGGCAGGTCAGTCCTGGCGGGGCGCCGCCTGCTGGACCACCTCGAAGGACCACAGGGTGGCGTCGGTGGCCGCCGGACGGGGCCTGTCGCCCCGCGCGCCCGCGTGGGCGGCCTCGCCCCGGCCGGCCATCCAGCGCTGGAAGTCCTCCTCGGTCCGCCAGCGCGTGTAGACGAGGTAGGTGTCGGTGCCCTCGACCGGGCGCAGCAGCTCGAACCACTCGAACCCGTCCGAACCCTCCACCGCCCCGGCCCGTGCGGCGAACCGCTTCTCCAGGGTCTCGCGCTGGTCCTCGGGAACCGTGAGTACGTTGATCTTGACGACGCTCATGTCCCGATTGTCCCGCAGGCTCCGTGAGGCGCGCCGGGCGGGGCGGGCCTGCGGACGGCCCGCCCCGGGCACGCGGTCAGCCGATGCAGAGCAGCAGCAGGCAGAGCCGGGGGTCCTCCGGCTCGGCGGACGGCGGGGGCGTGGTGGGCGCGGGCTGCGTGGCGCCGCCGCTGCCGCCGTCGCCGTTCCCGCTCCCGTTCCCGGTTCCGGTCCCGCCGTCGTCGGCGGACGGCGGGGGTGAGGTGGGGCGGGTGGTCGTACCGGAGCCGCCCGTGCCGGACGCCGCTCCGCTGCCGGTGCCCTGGCTCGTCTGCGTACGGGAGCCCGAGCGGGAGACGGATGCCGGTGCCTCGGACCGGGACCCGGTGGGGACTTCGGTGGTGGCGGTGCCGTCGGTGCGGGTGCGCGACGGCGGTGCGGTGGTGGCCGGCGCGGACTCGGCACGGGCCGGGCCGCGGCGGTCGCCGGCCGCCGGGGGAGCGGTCGTACGGTCGGGGGAGGCGGCCGGGGCGGTCGGGGTGTCGTCCGCGGTGCCCGTGGTGCCGCCCATGCCGCGCAGGTCGGGCGCGGTGGCGGCCTGGGCGCGCTCGCCGCCGCCCCGGTCGGTCGAGGCGAGGGTGATGCCGCCGCCGACGAGGGCCACGGCCGTGGCGACCAGGGCGCGCCGCTGGGTCTTCCGCCACCGGGCCAACTGCCGCCGCCGTGCCGCCCGCCCGGTACCGGAACCCGAGGGGACGGCGCGCGGCGGGCCGTCCGCCGGGCCTGCCTCGGCGGGCCGCCGGGCGTCGGCGGACCGCGCCGGAACGGCCGGCCGTTCCGCGGCGGACCGTGCGGGAGCGGGCAGGGGGACGGGGTCGGCGGACCGTACGGGAGCGGTGAACCACCCCGCGTCCGCCTGGCGTTCGTCACCGGCGCGGGGAGCCGTGCCGGACGTCGTCGCCGCCGGTCCCGGCACGGGGTGACCGCCCACCACGCCGGGCGCGATGTCGGGGGCGTAGGCGCCGCAACCCGGGCAGACCAGGGCGCCGTTGAGGTGCCGGCGACACGTGGAGCAGTAGTCCATCCGCTGACTTCCTGAGGTGTCGTACCGGGCGACCGTGCGGGGACGGGCGGCCCGGTCCGGGCAGGGGAACAGCCACGCTAGCCACGCCCACGGCCCGCTGTGTGCAGCCGGTGTGCCGCTCCTGCGCACATTCGCGGCGCGCCTGGGGAGAAGGTCGTGAGCACGCGTGCCGCACCACCGCACAACGGACACACTGCGAAGCGACGTCCTGGGCCCGGCCGGACGCAGGCCCCGACGCCGTGCCGTACGGAGTGCCGCGCCGGCCGTCCAGCCGCACCCCCATGCCGCATGTCCGCCCGGAAGGCGCCCCCACGTTGAAGACCCGTACCACCGCTCCGGCCGCCGCACGCCGTCTCGCTCTCTCGCTGACCGCGACGCTGTCGGCCCTCTCCCTCACCGCATGCGGCGTCCTCGGCGCGAGCGGCGACGACGGCGCGGACGCCCGCGCCAAGGACTACGACATCACCGTGGGCCTGTTGCTGCCCGACCGGGACACGGCACGCTTCGAGAAGTTCGACTACCCGCTCATCAAGGAGCGGATCGCCTCCGAGACCGACCGGCAGGGCAAGGTCGTCTACGCCAACGCCGGGGGCAGCAAGGAGAAGCAGAGCGAGCAGTTCCGGCGGATGGTCACCGACCGGGTCGACGTGATCCTCGTGGACGCCGTCGACGCGCGGGCCGTCGCGCCCGACGTGCGCCGGGCCAAGGAGGCGGGCATACCCGTCATCGCCTACGACCGGCTGGCCGAGGGCCCGATCGACGCCTACGTCTCGCACGACAACGAACTCGTCGGCCAGGTGCAGGGCCGCGCCCTGGTCAACGCGCTCGGCGAGAAGGCCGAGACCAGCAAGGTCGTGATGATGCACGGTGAGCCCGCCGACCCGAACACGAAGCTGTTCAAGAAGGGCGCGATGGGCGAGCTGGACGGCAACGTGGACATCGCCGCGTCGTTCGACACGAGGAAGTGGCTGCCCGAGGTCGCGGCGGCCAACATGCGCAAGGCGATCAAGAAGGTCGGCGCCGGCAACGTCGCCGCCGTCTACTCGGCGAACGACGGCATGGCCGGTGCGGTCATCCAGGAGCTCCAGGACGCGGGCGTCACCGAGCTGCCGCCGGTGACCGGGCAGGACGCGGACCTCGCGGCGGTGCGGCGGATCGTCGACGGCACGCAGTACATGAGCGTGTACAAGTCCTTCCTGCTGGAGGCGACCGGGGCGGCCGACATGGCGGTGGCCAAGGTGCAGGAGCGGGCGATCCAGTTCGACGCCCTGGCCCGGGACGTGATCGACAGCGGCTCCCAGAAGGACATCCCGGCGATGCTGGTCCCGGTGGTCGCCCTCACCCCGGAGAACATCGAGGACACGGTGATCGCGGACGGCGTCTACACCGTCCGGGAGATCTGCGCCCCCGCTTACGAGGACGACTGCGCGAAGATCGGCCTCACGCCCTGACCGTGACGGAGGTCACGTCCGGCCGCCGCTGACTTCCGGTCCTTCCCCCGGTCAACCCTTCTGACAGTGGCCGCACGCGATGGAAGGACCGGTCGTCATGAGCGCACAGGTGAAGGGCCCCGCCAGCTATTTCCCCTCGATCGAGAAGAAGTACGGCCGGCCCGTCGCCGAGTGGAAGGACCTCATCCGCTCGTCGCCGCTGACCCGCCACATGGAGCTCGTCGCCTGGCTCAAGACCGACCACGGGCTGGGACACGGTCACGCGAACGCCCTCGTCGCCCACACCCTCGCCGAGCGGACCGCCACCCGGTCCTAGCGGGACGGGCACCGGGTCCTGTCGGGACGGCACCGGGTTCCGGCGGGGGGGTGGGCGCGGCCCGGGGTCCCAGCCGGACGGACGCCCGGTCCAGCCGGATGTCCCCTCGTTCCCGGAGGCGCGGGGGACGGGAGGGCGGGGCGCGCCTAGGATCGGCGGCATGGCCCCGCGTACGAGCGACGTGAACCGTTTCCTGGCCGCCAAGCCCCGGCTGGAGGCCATCGCCTACCGGCTGCTCGGCTCCGCGAGCGAGGCGGAGGACCTGGTGCAGGAGACGTACCTGCGCTGGCAGGAAGCCGATCCCGGCCGGATCGAGGTGCCCGAGGCGTGGCTGACGAAGGTGCTCACCAACCTCTGTCTCAACCAGCTGACCTCGGCCCGCGCCCGGCGCGAGACGTACGTGGGGCAGTGGCTCCCTGAGCCGCTGCTCGCCGGTGACCCCATGCTCGGTCCGGCCGACACCGCCGAACAGCGGGAGTCGGTGTCGTACGCGATGCTCGTGCTGCTGGAGCGGCTCTCGCCGGACGAGCGGGCGGTGTACGTGCTGCGGGAGGCGTTCGGCTACCCGCACAAGGAGATCGCCGAGATCCTCGACGTCAGCGAGGCCGCCAGCCAGCAGATTTTGCACCGGGCCAGGAAGCACGTGGCCGCGGGCAGGGCGCGCCGGGAGATCGACGAGACGGCCGCGCGGCGGATCGTCGACGAGTTCGTCGCGGCCGCCACCAGCGGGCGGACCGAGCCGCTGGTCGCGCTGCTCACGCAGGACGTCGTCGCGGTCGGCGACGGCGGCGGGAAGGTCCCGGCCCGCGCCAAGGGCTTCGCCGGCGTCAAGGCGGTGGCCGCCTTCCTGCGCGGCATGTTCACTCCGGGCAGGGCCAAGCGCGAGGTGGTGGGCGGGTCGCCCGCGATGTACGCGGCGATCGCGAACGGCGAGCCGGCGGTCGTGGCGGTGCTCGACGGCCGGGTCATCGGCGTGATGTGCCTCGAGGTCACAGAGGACGGCATCGTCGCCGTCCGCAGCCAGGTCAACCCCGACAAGCTGGAGCGGGTGACGGAGCGCTGGGCCGCCGCCGACCACGGGGAGCCGGTGCTGCGGGACGTCTACTGAGGCACATCCGTCCCATGTGACGGACATCACATTTCTTTTCTGTCAGGGATCGGCGGACTGCCCGGTTCAAGGGGCGAACCAGTCGACGACAGGAGCCTGCCATGCAGCACCGCATCATCGTCCTCGGAGCCGGATACGCCGGAGCCTCCGCCGCCGGACGTCTGGCCAGGCGGCTGCACCGTGACGACGTCTCCCTCACCCTCGTCAACGCCGAGCCCGACTTCGTGGAGCGGGTCCGCAACCACGAGCTGGCCACCGGGCGGAACCTTCCCCACCGGCCGCTGGCCGACGTGCTCGGCGGGACCGGCGTCGAACTGAAGGTCGCGAAGGTCACCGCTGTCGACGTCGACCGCAAGGCCGTCGCCGTCACCGGTGCCGACGGCGCGGAGGAACTGACGTACGACACCCTCGTGTACGCCCTCGGCAGCGGCTGGAACGACCAGGGTGTGCCCGGTGCAGCCGAGCACGCGTACGAGATCGCCGGCCGGGCCGGCGCGCTGAAGGTGCGCGAGCGCCTCGCCGGGCTGGGCGCGGGCGCGCCCGTGGTCGTGGTCGGCGGAGGTCTCACCGGTCTGGAGGCCGCGACCGAGATCGCCGAGTCCCGTCCGGACCTGGAGGTCACCCTCGCCGCACGGGCCGGGCTCGGCGACTGGCTGTCGCCCAAGGGCGCCCGGTACGTGCGGGAGGTCTTCGGCCGGCTCGGCATCACCGCACGGGAGAACGCCGGCGTCACGGCTGTCGAGGACGGCCACGTAGTCACCGCCGACGGGACGGTCCTGCCGTCCGCGCTCACCGTGTGGACCGCCGGGTTCGCCGTCCACCCGATCGTGAAGGCCACCACGCTGGAGGCGGGCGACGACGGCCGCATCGTGGTCGACGACACCATGCGGTCGGTCTCGCACCCGGACGTGTACGCCGTCGGCGACGCGGCCCTGGTGCGAGGCCCCGGCGACAAGCCGCTGCGGATGTCGTGCGCGACCGGCACGCCCACCGCGTGGCAGGCCGCCGACGCGATCGCCGCGCGGCTGACCGGCGGGAAGCTGCCGCACGTGCCGCTGCGCTACTTCAACCAGTGCGTCTCGCTGGGGCGCAAGGACGGACTCATCCAGTACGTCACCGCCGACGACCGCGCGGTGAACGCCGCCCTGACCGGGCGGCTCGCCGCGTTCTACAAGGAGCTGATCTGCAAGGGCGCGGCGTGGGGCGTGGCCCACCCGACCCTCGGCATGCCGACCCGCCGCCGCCGGATGCCGCGGCCGGACGCCGTGCCGTCCGCCCCGTCGGCGGAGCCGGCCCCGGAAACAGCCGCCTGACCGGTGGACATGGCCCGCCGCCGGGCCGCCGGGCCGCCGGGCCGCCTGACCGGCCGACACCGCCGGCCGCGTCCGCCGGGCCGACCCGAGGGAGGTGTCCCCGGGTCGGCCCGTCGGTGCGGAGCCGGTGGGGCGGGCCCTGGGCTCGGGCCGGTACGGCCGTTGAGGCGGCGCACGCCGAGCCGTGCCCCGGGGGTGCCCGCGGCGACCCCCGGAACCCCGTAGGAACGGCCCCCGGACGCCCCCTCTGCACCCAGGGATAGAGAGCGGAATCCCCCTTCGGCCGGAGGGGGAGGCGGAGGGCCTGGCCCTAGCCTGGTCACGTCATGAAACACAACGACGACCGGCTGGTACCGGTCCTGCTGCTGTGCGCCCAAGCCCTGGTGTGGCCGGGGGCGGCACTGGTGCGCGGCGACGCCCCGTCCGTGTCCGCCCTGCTGGTGGCGGCCCTCGTCGCCGGTTCCGTCACCGGCGTGCTCACGCTGCGCCGTAGCCGGCCGGTGGCCACGCTCGTCGTGGTCGCCGCCGCCTGCGCGCTGGGCGCCGGCCCGCTGCCCGCCGGGGCGACGGCGGTGCTCGGGACCGCCGGTGCCGCGCTCGCCCTGTGGACGGTGGCGACCGGGCGCGACACCTTCACCACCCTGCTGTGCGGCACGTCCCTCGCCGTCTGGCAGCTGGTGCACGGTCTCACCCTGCACCGGCTGAGCGACCGCGACGGACTCGACCTCGTCCTCACCGCCCTGCTGTACGCCACCACGTGCGGCGCCGGCCTGCTCGCCCGTCGCGCCCGTCGTGCCCGCCGGGCGGACGAACACCTGCTGCGCCGCGCCGAGTCCGAGCGCCACCGGCTCCCCGCCGTGGAACGGCGCCGTATGGAACGGGAGTTGCACGACGTCAGCGCCCACCATCTGACGGCCGTGGTGGTCACCGCCGGTGCCGCCCTGGGCCTGCGCGAGACCCGGCCCGAACTCACCGACGAGGCACTGCGGTTCGCCGTGGAGACCGGTCACGAGGTCACCCGGGCGCTGGGCGCGGTACGGGCCCCCGCCCCCTCGGCCGCAGGCCTGCCGTCGCCCGAGGAGCGGCTGCTCGGCCTGGTCGCCGGGTTCCGGCGGATCGGCCAGCCGGTCGACTGCGAGGCCGACCCCCTGCCGGAGGGCGCCGTCGCCGACGCGGTGTACGCCATCGTGCGCGAGGCGCTCACCAACGGGGCGCGGTACGCGCCCGGCGCGCCGACGCGGGTGCGCTGCCGGTACGGCGACGACCGCACGGACGTCGTGGTCACCAGCGGCGCGCCGCTGCCCGGCACCCCGGCGCACGGCGCGGACCTGGGCGGCGGACGCGGCCAGGGCATCCTGCGCTCCCGTGCGAGGGAGGCCGGCGGCACCCTGACCAGCGGCCCGACGGCGGACGGCGGCTGGGAGGTGCGGGCGGTCCTGCCCGGCCGGACCGTCGGACCCGCCGACCGGCCGGGCGCGCGCGGCTACCGCGTGGCCCAGGTGACGGCCGCGGCCGGACTCGTCCTGCAGCCGCTGCTGCCGGTGGTGGTGATCCGGGCGGAGGACACCCCTGCGGGTTCGTCCGTGTCGGCGGGCGTGCTGTTCGCGCTGCTCGCGGCGGCCCAGGCGGTCACGCTGCTGTGGCTGAGGCGGGCCCCGCGCACGGCGTACGGCGTTCTCGCGGTACTGGCTCTGCTGTGGCCGGTGGCGGCGGCGGCCGGTGACTACGGCGGGCCGGTGCTGCTGCCGCCGGCGCTGGGCGCGGTTGCCACGTGCCTGGCGCTCGCCGCGGACGGTGCGGTGCGGGCCGGTGGGGGGTGGTCGCGCAGTTCCCCGCGCCCCTTCAGGGCGCCGGTGGGACAGCCCGCCCAGGAGCGAGCGGAACCACGCGAACGGCCACGACGGCCCCGGCGCATCTTCAGGGCGCTGGTGGGGCAGCCCGCCCAGGGGCGCGGGGAGCTGCGCGAACGGTCCCGGCGCCCTCTCACCTTCCCGCACCCCCTCGCGGGGGCGACCGCCGTGCACACGGCCGCCGTCATCACCGCCGTACTGGACCGGGGAACCGGGCTGCCCGCCTGGGCGGTCGTCGTCGTGGCCCTCGCCGGGACGGGCCCGGTGATGTACGCGGCCCACCACGTCGGCACCGTGCGCGGTCGCCGCGTCCAGGACGCCCGTACCGCCCGGGACGGCCGCCTCGGCGCGCTGACCGGGGAGGCGGTGCGCGACGCGTGGGCCGAGCGCCGCCGGATCGCCGGCGGTCTGGAGACCACCGTGCTGGCCCGCACCGCCGACATGGTCGCGGAGGCGGAGGCGGGCAGGCTGGACGCGACCGCGGAGCGCGCCCGGGAGGCTCTGACCGCGATGCGCGCCCTGCTCGACACGGTCCGGGACGACGAGGAGCGGCCCGCGCTGCGCCCGCAGCCCACACTCCAGGCGCTGGACCTGCTGGCCCGCCAGTGCCGGGCCACCGGCCGCGAGGTGGACGTACGCCTCACCGGGCGGGTGCCCGAGCGGCTGCCCGCCGCCGTGGACCTGGCCGCCTACCACGCGGCCGAGACGGTGCTCGCCGCCGGCGGCGACCATCCCACGGCACTCGACCTGGACGCCGTGGACGGTACGTTGACGATCACGGCCGCCGGAGTTCCGTCCGCCGCCCACCCGGCCGTACGGGAGCGGCTCGCGGCGCGGGTCGAGGCCCTCGACGGCGCCCTGACCACCGGACCGGCGGACACCGTCCGTCTCATGCTGCCCCTCGCACCGGGCGACGGGGAGAAGAGGGAACGATGAGCCTCAAGGTGCTGGTCGCCGACGACCAGGGCATCGTGCGTGCGGGGTTCGCCGCCGTGATCGACGCCGAGCAGGACATGACGGTCGTCGGTGAGGCCGCCGACGGGGCCGCCGCCGTGCGGCTCGCGGACCAACTGGCGCCGGACGTCGTCGTGATGGACGTACGGATGCCCGAAGTGGACGGCATCGCCGCGACCCGGATCATCACCGGCCGCCCGGACGCGCCCAAGGTTCTGGTGCTGACCACCTTCGACCTAGACGCCTACGTCTTCGACGCCCTGCGGGCGGGCGCCTCCGGCTTCCTGCTCAAGGACGTGTACGCCGCCGAACTGCTGCGCGGGATCCGGGTGGTGGCGGCGGGCGAGAGCGTCCTCGCGCCCTCGGCGACCCGCCGGCTCATCGGTCACTACGCGGCCGCGGGCGCCGCCCGGGGGGCAGCCGGGCGGATCCCTGAGCTGTCCGGTCTGACCGACCGCGAGCACGGCGTCCTGACCCTGGTCGCCGCCGGACTGACCAACGCGGAGGTCGCCGACCAGCTCGGCATCACCGTCGGCACCGTGAAGTCCCACGTCAACGCGTTGCTGCGGAAGCTGGGGCTGCGGGACCGGGTGCAGGCGACGATCCTCGCCTACGATCTCGGCCTCGCCCGGCCGAACCCGCCCGGCACCGCCGTGTGACCCGGCACCCTCCAACCCGGTCCGCTGCGACCAGGCCCCGTCCGCCCCGCCCCCCCGACCCGGCGTCCCGCACGCCCCCGGCACCTCCGCACGCACCTGTCCTGTACCAGCCGTACCGACCCGAGGATCATGAACATGACCAGCCATAGCGGCGCCGCCAGCGCCTCCGAGGAGCCCACCACCATGACCGGACGACCCGACAACACCCTCCTCGGCCGCCTGCGCCACCTCTACGGCGATGTCTTCGCCCTCCTGTACCTGGCGGTCTGCGCGGGCCTCACCGTGTGGGCGATCGCGGTCAGCACCGGGGAGACCGAGGACGCGTCCTTCGCGGGCGTCATACCGGTGCTCGCCACCGCCCCGGCCAGCCTTGTCCTGCTGGCCCTGCCGGGTGGAGGCATCGCGTCCTTCGTCCTCGCTGTCGTCGTGGGCGCGCTGGTCAACGCCGCCGTCATCGGCTGGTGCTCGCGCCGGCTGCGTCGGGGCCCGGCGGCCTGAACCGGCCCGGGGTGCGGGCCCGTCACACCCCGACGGTGTCGAAGGCGCCCATCGCGTCCAGGACGTCCCCCGCGTCCTCACCGAGCCGCTGCTCGGACCAGATGGTCTTGTCCCGGCGGCTGTGCCGCACACCCCAGTGGGCGCTGAGCCGCATCACTATGTACAGGCCCCGCCCGCCCTCGTCCCCCGCCCGCGCGTGCCGCAGGTGGGGGCCGGCGCTGTTGGCGTCGGTCACCTCCGCCAGCAGGCGCTCCCGGTCGTGGATGAGCCGCAGCCGGACCGGCCCCTCGCCGTGCAGGATGGCGTTGGTGACGAGCTCGCTGACGATGATCTCGGTGGTGAAGGCGCGCTCGTCGAGGTGCCACGCGGTGAGCTGCTGGCCGACCAGCCGGCGGGCCGTGCCGACCACGGAGGCGTCCGCGGGCAGCGTCCAGTCCGCGACCTGGTGCGGCGGCAGGAAGTCGGTGCGCGCGAGCAGCAGCACGGCGTCGTCGTACCGGGAGGGCGCCATGCGGTAGACGGCCGTGTCGCACAGCTCTTGAAGGGGCCGGGACGGGGTCGCGAGCACGTGTTCCAGGTGGTGCACGGCGGTCGCCTCGCCGTCCCCCTCGCGGTCGCCCTCGGAACCGAGGAGACCGTTGGTGCAGTGCGCGATCAGGCTGCCCGGCGGGAGCTGCACCACGGCGGGCTGGAACGCCGCCCCGCCCTCCGCCCCCAGGGATGGTCCGAGCGGCACGTCCACGGCGAGCGGTGCCCCGTCCGGGTCGACGAGGATCGGGGCCGGGTGCCCGGCCCGCATCATGGTGCACTGCCGGGAGACCGGGTCGTAGACGGTGACCGCGCAGGTCGCCAGGTACGGATGCGCGTCGCCGGCCCGGGAGTCGGCGGCCGCGAGCTGTCCCGCGACCTCGTCCAGGTGGGTCAGCACCTCGTCGGTCTCCAGGTCCTGCAGTGCCAGGGTGCGCAGCGCGACGCGGAGCTGGCCCATGGTGGCCGCCGCCTCGATGCCGTGACCGGCGACGTCCCCGACCACCAGCGCCACCCGGGTCCCGGAGAGCGGGATGACGTCGAACCACGCCCCGCCCGCGCCCTCCGGCAGGTACACGTGCGCGGTCTCCACGGCCGACAGACGCGGAGTGGCCCCCGGCTGCAGCCGGCGCTGGAGGGCGGAGGCGACCGCGTGCTCGCGGCGGTAGCTGCGCGCGTTGTCCAGGTGCGCGGCCGCGGTGGCGGCGGCCTGCCGGGCCACGTCCAGATCGGCCTCCTCGAAGGCGTCCACCCGGCTGCGGTACAGCGTCAGCAGCCCCAGCACCCCGCCCCGCGCGGTCAGCGGCGCGACGATCATGGAGTGGACCGTCCGCCCCAGCAGCGGGGCGAAGCCGTCCGGGTCCGTCTTCAGCCAGGGATCGTCCGGCGTGACCTGCACCAGGCGCGCGTGGGAGTCGTTGAGCGCCTGCGTGTACGGCGTCGGGAAGGGGAAGGGCCGGCTGTCACCGGTCTCCCTCAACGGCCGCACGCTGTCGGGCGCGGCGAAGGCCACCCGGCGCAGGGGGACGGACGTCGGCAGGGGCCCGGACGGGGGCGCGGCCCCGGCGGGGTCGTCGTCCAGCAGGTCGACGGCGGCCGCGTCGGTGAAGGCGGGGACCAGCGCGGCCATCAGGGCGTCCGCCGTGTCCTGCACGTCGAGCGTGGCGCCGACCGTGCGGTGCACCGTGCTCAGGACGGCGAGGCGGTCCGCCGAGGCCTGCCGCTCGGTCACGTCTTCCACCACGCCCACCAGGCCGGGGCCGTTCCGCAGCGGGAACAGCGACACCTGCACGGCGAGCGTGCGGTGCGGTTCGGACGGCGACCGCCCGCGGACGAGGCGGTCACGCAGTGGCTCACCGGTGGTGAGCACCTCGTCGATCAGGTGGCCGATCTCGTGCGTCCCGAGGTCGGGGGCGAAGTCCTCCACGTAGTGCCCGAGGACGGCGTCGGCGGGCAGGGCGCGCACCCCGCGCCCGGAAGGGTTGTAGCGGGTCACCTTGCGGTCGCCGTCGAGCAGGAACAAGCCCTGGGGCGAGCCGGCGAACAGCGCGTCCAGCACCGCGGCGTCGTCGACGGGACCGTCCGTCACCGCTTACTCCCTTCGGGGGACTCCCCTACTCACTTTCCCGCATCGCCCACGCACGGCAACTCGGCCGCCGCCCCGGTCACCGGGCGCGCAGGACCAGCAACGCCACGTCGTCGCAGCGGTGCGCGCGGTGTCGTACGTCGTGGACCAGCACGTCGGCGAGGGTTTCGGCGTCCAGGTCGCCGGCGAGGGCCAGCCGGCCGGCGAGTTCGTGGACGGCGTCGCCGAGGTCCACGCCGGGGACCTCGACCAGACCGTCGGTGTAGAGGACCAGCACGGACCCGGGGGGCAGGGCGATGCCGGCGCACTCGTAGTCGGCGTCGGCGTCGATGCCGAGCAGCAGGTTGGACGGCACGTCGACCACCTCGGTGCGACCGTCGGGATGCCGCAGCACCGGCGGCGGATGGCCCGCGCAGGCCAGCCGCGCCTGGTGGCGCGCCAGGTCCAGGTGCACGTACAGGCAGCTGGTGAACAGGCCCGGGTCGAGGTCGGTCAGCAGGCGGTTGGCGCGGGCGAGGACCTCCCCGGGCGGCGCCCCGGCCGTGGCGTGCACCGCGGTGCGCACCTGCCCCATCAGCGTGGCCGCCTGCACGCTGTGCCCCTGCACGTCACCGATGGCGGCCGCGGCGTTGGTGTCGTCGAGGCGGATCAGGTCGTACAGGTCACCGCCGACAGCGGTGCCGCGGCTGGAGGGGAGGTAGCGGGCGGCGACCTCGAGCCCGGCCAGCCGCGGCAGGGCGTGCGGCAGCAGCCCGGCCTGCAGGCTGTGGGCGAGGCGGTGGTTGTCGTCGTAGAGACAGGCGCGGTCCAGGGCCTGGGCGACGAGACCGGCGAGGGAGGTGAACAGCGCGCGTTCGGCGGGGGCGAAGGTGTGCCGGCGGTCGTAGGCGAGGACGAGGGTGCCGACGGGGCGTCCGGAGGCGAGCAGCGGCAGGAAGCACCAGGCGGCCATGTCGTCCATGCGGATCGCGGTGGGGTGGGCGCGCCGCAGGTCGGAGAAGGCGGAGAAGAAACCGGGCGTGCCGGTGGCCAGGCACTGCGCCGCGGGGGTGTCCGCGGTCAGCGGCACCCCGTCGAAGTGGCTCATCAGGTCCTCCGTGTAGCCACGGTGGCCGATGATCCGCAGCCGGCCCTCCTCGCTCGTCATCAGGATCAGCGCCTGGGCCCCGGTGGCGGGCAGCACCAGGCCGGCGACCCGGTCGACCACGTCCCCCACCCCCACCGCCTCGGAGAGGGTCGCCGCCAGGTGCATCAGGTGGTACGCGCCCGTGGCGCGGCCGGCGGCGACGGGCTCGGGGGCCGGGGACTGCCCCGGGTCCGGGACGCCCGGCGCGGCGACGGACGCGATGCGTACGCTGATGCCCGTGCCGTCCGGGTAGAGCCGGAACGACAGCCACCGGCCCGGCGGGTGCAGCACGGTGAACGACGTGGCACGGCGGCTGAACACCGCGGCCCGGTAGTTGTCCTGCGCGACCGGGGTGTTGAGCCAGGGCAGGACCTCCCACGGCCGGAGGCCCAGCAGCTCGGACGGTTCGGCGTCGAGGAGCCGGGCGGCGGTGTCGGTGACGAAGACGATCCGGCCGTCGGCGTTGAGCGAGCAGCAGCCGCCGGGCAGGCGTTCGGCGAAGGCGGCGGCGGGCTCCAGGGGCGCGCCGGTGAGCACGTCCGGCGGGGGCGTCAGCCGGGGGGCGCCGCCGGGCGGCGCCGGACTGTCACGGTCGGCGGCGGTGCTCAGCAGTCCGCCGAGGCGCCGGCACAGGGCGTCGATCGTGTCGCGTTCCGTGCCGCTCAGCTCCGGGGAGCGCGAGCCGGGCCACTGGAGCACGAGTCCGCCCCACACCGTGTCGTCGGCCGTGACCGCGGACGCGGCCAGCATGAACGGGTACGGCAGCACGACGGCCAGCTGCGGATACTGGCGCGCCACCTCCTCCGGCCCGCCGAGCCACACCAGCCGGCCCTCGCGCAGCGCGTCGGCGACCGGGGAGTGGTAGCCGAGCCCGACCCGGGCCCACGGCAGGGCGACGTCCCACGGGACGCCGCTCAGCACCGTCAGCCGCAGCGCCCGCTCCTCGGTGGCCAGCAGGTACAGGCCGCCGACGTTGGCCCCGGTGTCCCGCATGCCCTGCACCAGGGTGCGCTCCAGCACCTCCACGGCTGACTCCGTCCGGCAGGGGAGGCGGGCGTCCCCTGCGTCTCTCGGCGCCTCGACTGCGTGGACGCCCGGGTGACCCGGAGCCGGGGGCCGCGGTCGCGGGCCCTCCCGTCGCACCCGGCGCCCATACCGGGACGATACGCCCGGCGGGCGGCGCGGGCACCCGGTGGACGGCCGGTCCCGGCCCGCCATGGTCCCGGCTCGCCGCGGTCCTGGGCCCGCCACGGTCCCGCCCCGCCGCGAAGAAACTTCGCGGCGGGTGTCATCCGGCGGACGCAGGGCCGGAGTTTGTACGGGTGGAGAGGCGCCCTCCGTCCATCCGACCGACGGGTCCGCAAGGGCCCGCGCTGCACGAGGAGTTGCCCGTTCATGACACGGACGCTGAAGTACCTGGCCGGTGCGGCCGCGGTGGCCGCGGTGGCCGGCATGGCCACGGTGTCGTACGCCGCGCCCGCCACGGCGCCGCACGAGACGGCCGGCCGGGCGGGGACGGCGCAGGTGCGCGCAGCCCAGGCGGCGCCCGCGGTGACCGCCAAGAAGCACGCCCCGACGCCGCGCATCGTCGCCCCCGGTGAGCACGTGACCGCCGCTCCCGGGTTCGAGCTGTGGCTGACGCCCGAGGGCAAGCACTGGACGACCCCCGGCGACCCGGAGCCGCAGTTCCGCAGTGTGGTCGACGGCAACATCGACCCGAGCAGCCCGGGTGTCTCCGTGCAGTCCGAGGGCACGCCGGAGCGCGTGTACCTCTCCGGTCTGTACTACGGCGGCAAGGGCACCGCCTCGACCGTCGAGATCGAGACCGAGGCCGGTACCGTGCGCGGGAAGCTCATCGAGCTGGCCGGCCGTCCCGGCTGGGGCGTCTGGTACGCCACCGCGGACGCCGTGCCGGTCGACGACGGGCCCTGGCACTTCGTCTCCGAGGTGACGGTCCGCGACACCAAGGGCCGGGTCTACGCCTCGCTGGCGCTGCCCCGCTGACCTCACGGGCGGGACCGGCCCACCCGGACCGGTCCCGCCTCCGCTCCGCCCCCACACCCGACCCGGAGGAACCGGTCCGTGCCGCAGTACGAGACATCAGCACCCTTCCCGGCGAACCCCGACTTCGCCGCCTACGCGGGTGCCGCCTGGGGCCGTCTGGTGAGGACCGCCCTCCTGCTCACGGGGGACTTCCACGAAGCCGAGGATCTCGTGCAGACCACGCTGGCCAAGGTGTACGCCCGGTGGGGACGCGTCCCCGCCGACGACGTCGACTTCTACGTACGGCGTGCACTGGTCAACAACAACATCAGCCGCACCCGCAGACGGCGGGTCACGCATCTGCTGATGCCGTTCCTGCCGGAGCGGGTGCACCAGGAGGACCGCGGCCACGCCGAGTCCGTGGAGCACCGCGCCGCGATCACCGAGGCACTCGGCACGCTCTCCACCCGGCAGCGGACGGTGCTGGTGCTGCGCTACTGGGAGGACCTGCCCGAGACCGCCATCGCCGAGGTGCTCAACTGCTCTCCCGGCACGGTGAAGACGCATGCCCGGCGCGGTCTCGAAGCCCTTCGCTCCCATCCCGCGTTCGCCGCCGCCGAACGCTCGCACCCTCTTCCCGGAGCCCGTTCATGAACCACTCGCCGACCGAAGAAGAACCGGACGCCGGGCCCGCCGAGGCGGGCCGGCTGCGCGAGGCGCTGGCCGCGGCGGCGTACGGCATCACGCCGTCCCGGGCGCCGCTGGCCGATGTGGAACGCCGGGGCCGGACGATCCGGCGCAGGCGGCGGACCACCGTGCTGGGCACGGGCTGCGGTCTGCTGCTGGTGCCGCTGGCGTTCGTCGTCGTGCACGGCACGGACGACGACGCCGACCGGACCACGCGCCCGGCCGCGACGGTGTCCGCCTCGCCCACCCCTACGCCCACGCCCACCGCCTCGCAGCGGACGCCGGCCCCGGCACCCCGCGTCGTCGCCCCCGGTGAGCGGGTGACGGCGGCTCCGGGATTCGTGCTGTGGCTGACGGAGGAGGGGAAGCACTGGACGACGCCGGACATGCCCGAGCTTCCCCAGTTCCGCAGTGTGGTCGACGGCAACATCGACCGGAGCACGCCCGGGGTGTCGGTGCAGAGCCACGGTGACCGCAGCCGGGAGTACCTGACCGGCCTCTACTACGGCGGTGAGGGCACGGCCTCCGTCGTCGAGGTCGGGACGGCGGACGGCGTGGTCCGCGGCCATCTGCTGGAACTGCCCGGCCGTCCGGGGTGGGGCGTCTGGTACGCCGTCAACGACGCCGTCCGGCGCGACGACGACGATCCGCTCCCCTCGATGCACACCGTCACGGTGCGCGACACGGAGGGCCGCGTCTACGCCCGATTCCCCAGGCTCTGACGACGGCGGCCACGGCACCGGATCCCGGTGCCGTGGCCGGCTCGTGCCGCTCGTGCCGTGTGCTACTTGCTGACGGCGAACCGCATCAGGGCGTGCTCGTCACCCTGCTTGATCTTGCCGGTCTCGTTGATGACCTGGAGCTTCCAGCTGTTGCCCACGCGCAGGGCCTTGGCCACGGCGCAACCGTTGTCCTGGCTGAGCAGGCTCGGCCAGATGTCGGCCACCTGCTGGGTGCTGCCGCCGGTCGCGTCGTAGACCTTGAAGCTGATGTTGCGGGCCTTCTGGAAGGAACTGCCCTTCTTGTAGGCGGCGGCGACGAAGACGACCGCGGTGATGGCGCCGGGCAGCCGGGAGAACTCGACGGTCACCGTCTCGTCGTCCCCGTCCCCGTGGCCGGTCTGGTTGTCACCGCTGTGCAGGAGGGAGCCGTTGCCCATCGGGTCGAGCGAGTCCAGGCCCGCGAGGCGCACCGGGTCGCTGCCCGACATGGCGACCGCGATCAGGTCGAGGTCCGTACCGGTCTTGCGGCGCAGCTTGCCGAGCACTCCGCCGCTGCTGCCGGCGGTCGGGTCCCAGGAGACGCCGATGGACAGGTGCGTGACCCCGTCCAGGTCCGCGGGGCCGTCTTCCTTGGTCAGCGTGATCATGAAGGAGCCATCCTTTGTCGACGGGTGTACGGCCCAGAGTCTGCCTGGCGGCGCAACATCCTGAACAGCCGGGTCTGCCCTGAAACGGGATTGTTGCGGGCGCTCAGCGCACCGGGAAGCCGAAGGAGTAGCCCTCTTCCTTCAGCCAGGGCAGCACGCGGCGCAGCGCCTCGACGGTCTGCTCGCGGTCGCCGCCGGCGTCGTGGAAGAGGATGGTCGGGCCGTTGGACAGCTCCCGCTGCACGGTGGCGACGATGGCGTCCGCGCCCGGCTGCTCGAAGTCCTTGGTGTCGACGTTCCAGCCCAGTGGGCGCATGCCCCGGGAGGCGGCCACCTGGCGGCTGTGCGGGGTGAACGCGCCGCCGGGCGCGCGGTAGTAGAGGGGCCGTACGCCCCCGGACGCCTTGGTGATCATGCGTTCGGCGTCGAGGATCTCCTGCGACTGGTAGGCCTCGGACTTCCGGTCCATGGCGGTGTCGTGCGAGACGGAGTGGTCGCACAGCCGGTGGCCGGCCGCGACGATGTCCTTCACCAGGTCCGGGTGGGTCTGTGCCTGGACGCCGGTCAGGCAGAAGGTGGCCTTCACCTCGTGCTCGCGCAGCAGGTCGAGCACCTCGGGCGTCCAGCGGGCGTCGGGGCCGTCGTCGATGGTGATGTTGACGCCGCGCGGGCCCGCGTCGGAGGCGTGCACGATCGCCGCCGAGACCCGCCGGGCCTCGCCGCCCGGCTCCGCATGCGCGGACGCCTGCGGTGTCGCGCCGCCGACGACGTCGGCCTGCGCGGTGTACACCGAGGCGCCGACGGCCAGCATCGTCACACCGAGTGCCGCCCCGGCCACCTTGCCGTACCAGCCCCGTCCACCGCCGTGCCGCGCCATGGCCCGCCCCGCTTTCCTGCCGTCGCTCGTCGCCCGTGTCCCGGGCTCCCCTGGGAACCACTGGGCGAGACGACAGACGGACGTCCCCGGATGCGTCCGTTACCGATCACGGACACATCCGGGGACGTTCGCGGACAGAGCGGCCGCACGGACCGGGGGCCCGGGGCCCCGGGGGGCCGGGGCCCCCCGGGGGGGGGGGGGGGGGGGCGGGGGGCGCGCCCCCCCCCGCACAACCGCCGCCCCCCCCCCCCCCCGGGGGGGTAAGCCAGAAGAAAACCCCCAC
>NZ_JBITSH010000008.1:0-69160 GCF_044540535.1 Streptomyces sp. NPDC085937
TCCTTTGTACTCACCCTCTCGGGCTTTCCTCCGGGCGCTTCCCTTCGGTCTTGCGTTTCCGACTCTATCAGATCTTTCCGATCCGATTTCCTCGGTGCTTTCCAGGCCGGCGCTTTCGCGCTTTCCCTTTCCGGCGGTTCCGACTTTATCAGATCCAGTTTCTCGCTCTGACCCCCAGTCAGCGGGGCTTGTCCTCCCGGCCGTTGGGCCGTTCCGACGAGGTGAGACTTTAGCGGATTCCCGGTCCCCGACCTAATCGGGGTCCTGCTCCCTTTCGGGTGCGGATTCCTTATTCCGTACACACGCACGACGACGGCGCGCCGGCAGACAGACTGCTGACGTGTATCAGTAGTGGTGGTGCGGATTGGCTGTCCGGGGCCGACCGGAGTCGGTGCTCACGTCGGACAACTCGGAGAACACTACGGATCCCCCGGACGCGTGTCAACTCGCTGCGGTGCCCGACCCCCGGGGCGTAGTCTCGTGTCCATGACGACGCGCACGCACAGCCAGTCCTGGCGGGCCGCCTGACGGCGGCCGTCCTGCGTGTGCACTCATCGGCCGCCGCTTCGGCGGCCGTTTTGTTTCTCCCTCCATGACTCCGAGGGGCGGCCGCACGGGCGGTGGCCTCGACAGGAGAGGGAGAAGAGATGACTCGGGTCTTCAGCGGCATCAAGCCGACCGGACATCTGACGCTGGGGAACTACCTGGGGGCCATGCGGCAGTGGGCCACGGTCGACCAGCACCGGTCGGACGCGCTGTTCTGCATCGTCGACCTGCATGCGCTGACCGTCGACCACGATCCGGCGCGGGTGCGCCGGCTGAGCAGGCAGGCGGCCACCCTGCTGCTGGCGTCCGGACTGGACCCGGACCTGTGCACGGTGTTCGTGCAGAGCCATGTCGATGAGCACGCGCGGCTGTCGTACCTGCTGGAGTGCGTGGCCACGGACGGCGAGATGCGCCGGATGATCCAGTACAAGGAGAAGGCGGCGCGCGAGCAGCGGCGCGGCGGGAGCGTACGGCTGTCGCTGCTGACGTATCCGGTGCTGATGGCGGCGGACATCCTGGCGTACGGGACGGACGAGGTGCCGGTCGGGAACGACCAGACGCAGCACGTGGAGCTGGCGCGGGATCTCGCGGTGCGGTTCAACCAGCGGTACGGGCACACGTTCGTCGTGCCGCGGGCCACGAACCCGGCGGTGGCGGCGCGGGTGATGAACCTTCAGGACCCCGGTTCGAAGATGGGCAAGAGCGACGACTCCGGGCCGGGGATCGTCTACCTGCTGGACGAGCCCGACGTGGTGCGCAAGAAGGTCATGCGGGCCGTGACCGACAGCGGCAGCGAGGTGGTCTACGACCGGGAGTCGCGGCCGGGGCTCGCCAACCTGCTGGAGATCCTGGCCGCGTGCACGGGCGGCGATCCCGAGCGGCTGGCCGATGCGTACGACGGGTACGGGGCGCTGAAGAGAGACACGGCGGACGCCGTGATCGAGGTGCTGCGGCCGTTGCGGGAGCGGCACCAGGAGCTGTGCGCCGACCCGTCGTACGTGGACGGCGTGCTGCGGGAGGGGGCCGAGCGGGCGCGGGACATGGCGCGGCCGACGGTGGACGCCGCCTACCGGGCGATCGGCCTGCTGCCCGCCTCGGACGTGGAGGCGGTGACGCCGGCCGCGGCCCGGTAGGCCGGAGGTCAGCCGTTGTTGCCGGAGGCCAGCTCGCGGCTGCGGTCGCGGGCGGCTTCCAGGGCGGCGATGAGTGCCGCGCGGACGCCGTGGTTCTCCAGTTCGCGGATGGCGTTGATGGTGGTGCCGGCCGGGGACGTCACGTTCTCGCGCAGCTTGACGGGGTGCTCGCCGCTGTCGCGGAGCATCGTCGCGGCGCCGATCGCGGACTGGACGATCAGGTCGTGCGCCTTGTCGCGGGGCAGGCCGAGCAGGATGCCGGCGTCGGTCATGGCCTCGACCAGGTAGAAGAAGTACGCCGGGCCGGAGCCGGAGAGCGCCGTGCAGGCGTCCTGCTGAGACTCGGGGACGCGGAGGGTCTTGCCGACGGCGCCGAAGATCTCCTCGGCGTGGGCGAGGTGGCCGGCGGTCGCGTGGCGCCCGCCGGAGATGACGGACATGGCCTCGTCGACGAGGGCCGGCGTGTTGGTCATGACCCGGACGACCGGGGTGCCGGCGGTGAGGCGCTCCTCGAAGAACGCGGTCGGGATGCCGGCGGCGCCGCTGATGACCAGACGGTCGGCGGGGACGTGCGGGGCGAGCTCGTCGAGGAGGGTGCCCATGTCCTGCGGCTTGACCGTGAGGATCAGGGTGTCGGCGGTCTTGGCGGCTTCCTGGTTGGTGACCGGAGTGATGCCATGACGGGCGCGGAGCTCGTCGGCGCGCTCTCGGCGGCGGGCGGTGACCAGGAGGTCGGCGGGGGCCCAGCCGGCGCGGATCATTCCGCTGAGCAGGGCTTCGCCGATCTTGCCGGTGCCGAGGACTGCGACTTTCTGGGTCATGGCTGGGGGTGCCCTCCGGGGGTGGGTCGTCCTGGGTGTGATTGTCCCATCCGGGGGGTGGTGGGGGTGGGGGTGTCCGGTGGGCGGACGGGCTGTCAGGGCGTCCTTCGTTTCAAGGTGGCCGCGCCCAGGGTCAGGACCAGGAGGGCGACTGCCGCGACGATCGTGAGGTCGCGGAGGAAGGCGGTCGTCAGGTCGGCGTGGTGGAGGACCTCGTTCATGCCGTCGACGGCGTAGGACATGGGGAGGACGTCGGAGACGGCCTCCAGGACCGGGTGCATGGCGTCGCGCGGGGTGAACAGGCCGCAGAGGAGGAGCTGGGGGAAGATCACCGCCGGCATGAACTGGACGGCCTGGAACTCGGACGCGGCGAAGGCCGAGACGAACAGGCCGAGGGCGGTGCCGAGGAGCGCGTCGAGCAGTGCGACCAGGAGCAGCAGCCAGGGGCTGCCGGTGACGTCGAGGTCCAGCACCCACACGGCGAGGCCGGTGGCGAGGACCGACTGGACGACCGCGACGGCGCCGAAGGCCAGGGCGTACCCGGCGATGAGGTCGGCCTTGCCCAGCGGCATGGCGAGCAGGCGTTCCAGGGTGCCCGAGGTGCGTTCGCGCAGGGTGGCGATCGACGTGACCAGGAACATCGTGATGAGCGGGAAGATCCCGAGCAACGAGGCGCCGATGGCGTCGAAGGTGCGGGCGCTGCCGTCGAAGACGTAGCGGAGCAGGAACAGCATCACGCACGGGACGAGGAGCATCAGCGCGATGGTCCGCGGGTCGTGGCGGAGCTGACGCAGGACCCGGGCCGCGGTGGCGGCGGTGCGGGACGGGCTGAGGGTGCCGGTGGCGGTCATCGGGCGGTCTCCGGGGTGTGCTCGGTGGTGCGTCCGGCGGCGGCCGCCTCGTCGACCAGGTGCAGGAAGGCGGCCTCGACGGTGTCGGCGCCGGTGCGGGTGCGCAGGGCCTCGGGGGTGCCGTCGGCGAGGACCTCGCCGGCGCGCATGAGCAGCAGCTGGTGGCAGCGCTCGGCCTCGTCCATCACGTGCGAGGAGATCAGCAGGGTGGCCCCGCGCTCGGCGGCGAGGGTGTGGAAGAGCTGCCAGAGGTCGCGGCGCAGTACGGGGTCCAGGCCGACGGTGGGTTCGTCGAGGACCAGGAGCTCGGGTGCGCCGAGGAGGGCCACGGCGAGGGAGACCCGGCTGCGCTGGCCGCCGGAGAGGGTGCCGGCGAGGGCGTCGGCGTGGCTGGTGAGGTCGACGTCGGCGATCGCGCGGGTGACGTGTTCGTGGCGGCGGTCGGCGGCGGCCCGGCCGGGGTCGAGGATCGCGGCGAAGTAGTCGAGGTTCTGGCGGACGCTCAGGTCGTCGTAGACGGACGGGGCCTGGGTGACGTAGCCGATGCGGGTGCGCAGGGCGGGGTGCCCCGCGGGGCGGCCGAGGACGTCGAGGGTGCCGGTGACCTTGGCCTGGGTGCCGACGACGGCCCGCATCAGGGTCGACTTCCCGCAGCCGGAGGGGCCGAGGAGGCCGGTGATCCGGCCGCGCGGGACGGTGAAGCCTAGGCCCCGCAGGACGGTGCGGGTGCCCCGGGCGACGGTGAGGTCCTGGGCGCGCACGGCCGGTTCCTCCGGTGCCGGGGAGAAGTAATTCATCATGCGATGAATAGTGCTCCCGGGGGGTGGGCGCGTCAAGCGTCCGTGGGCGTGGAGGCGAGGAGCAGGACGACGTCGTAGGTCTCCTCGACGATGCCGTCCGGGAAGACGTCCAGGACGTGCGCCCGCTCCTCGGCGAGGAAGGCGGCGGTGCGTTCCGTGCTCTGGACGAGGAAGAGGGAGTGGCTGCCGAGGTTGGCGAGGTGGGCGTCGACCGGGACGCGGCGGCTCCAGCGGGCGGTGCGGCGCCGGAAGCGCAGGCGGCCGGAGGGGTCGGCGGTACGGGCGTCCAGGTCGCGCTCGGCGGAGAGGTCCCGGCCGAAGTGGCGGCCGGCCCGGGCGGACGCCTCGGCGATCCACGGCACGTCGACGGCGCTGGTGTTCCACCACAGCGCGAGGGCCCCTCCGGGGCGCAGCACCCGTACCGCCTCCGGGACGGCGCGGGCCGGGTCGGTCCAGTGCCAGGACTGGGCGTAGGTGATCAGGTCGGCGCTGTGGCCGGCGAGGGGGAGGGCGTTGCCGTCGCCGCGGACGACCGGCACGCCGGGGAGGGCGCGGCGGAACTCGTCCGCCATGCCGGCACCGGGCTCCACGGCGATCACGTCGGCGCCGCGCGCGAGGAGACGGGCGGTGGCCATGCCCGTACCGGCCCCGACGTCCGCCACCCGGGCGCCGGTCAGGGGGCGGCCGGTCAGCTCCTCGATCGTGTCGAACAGCGCGGGCGGATAGGAGGGGCGGTGGGCCGCGTACTGCGCGGCCGCGGCGTTGAAGGAGTGGGCTCGGGCGGTGTGCGTGACCTTGTCGGCGCCGGGTGTCGTCATACGGCCATGGTGGCCGCACGACGGTCCGCAGCGGCGTGGTTCAGGAGCGGCGGCGCTTCCTGGAGGGGTTGCCCGAGCGGCGGGTGACGCGCCGGTCGTACTCCTCGCGGGCCTGCGCGTACTCGGCGCGGTGCAGCTTCTCGCCGGGCGCCTCGGTGAGGGAGCGGAAGAAGTAGGCGAGCAGCGAGCCGACGAACCCGATGGTCAGCAGGCCGCGCAGGGTCGCCTGGCGGTCGGGGTCCGGGCGGGTGGAGAAGGAGGACCAGGTGTGGCGGAAGGCGAGCGCGCTGCAGATCGCGAACATCACGACGACGAGGAGCGAGACGAAGCTGCCGACCTCGGCGATCTGGAGGCCGTCGTAGGCGAAGCGCAGCGCGAAGCAGGCGGCGGCCGCGGCGACCAGGGAGCCGGCGGCGACACCGGCGCGGCGGGCGGCGTATCCGCCGGAGTGGTCGACCCAGGTGGTCCCGAAGAACCGGATGGGTTCGGGCTGAGGGCCGGCAGGGGTGGCCGGAATGCGGTGGTCCGGGGTGCCGTGTACGTCGCTCACGATTCGATTATCCCCGGGGGCCCGGGCGGGCCGGGCTCCCGGGAGGCGGGTCAGAAGGAACAGCGTTGGCCGAATTGGCCGTCACTTCCCGGACGAGTGGTGATCAGGCGCAGCGCTGAGCCACGTAGCCGTCGCTGCCGGTGTAGACGTAGGCGTCCGACACGTACTGGCCGCTGGAGATGTTGTCCCACACGTTCGACGTGCCGTACGGCCCTGTCTCCCTGGTGCCCGTGGTCTGGCAGTAGATCCTCACCTGCGAGCCCGGCTGCAGCACCCGGACGACGGTGTAGTTCGTGCCCGGGCCGCTGCGCACGTTCACCTGGTACCCGGGTGCGGTCGGGTAGGTGGTGGCGGCCGACGCCTGGGATGCGCTGCCGAGCACCATGAGGAAGGCGCCCGCGACGGCGGCCGACAGGGCGAATCTGCGGCGTACGGATGTCATGCGTCCCCCTGGGACACGTAGTGGTTCAGGCGCATCGCGAGGCGACGTAGCCGTCGCTGCCTGTGTAGACGTAGGCGTCCGCGACGTACTGGCCGTTGCTGATGTTGTCCCAGATGGCCGACGTGCCGTACGGGCCGGTCACGCGGGTGCCCGGCCGCTGGCAGTAGATTGCGACGCGGGACCCCTCGGGCAGGACGCGGACGATGGAGTAGCTGGTGCCCGGACCGCTGCGGACGTTCAGCCGGACGCCGGGCGCGACGTTGTAGTAGCGGACGCCCGCGCCGGCCGTAGTGGTGACGGCGTCCTCGGTGGTCGTGGGCTCTTCGACACGATCGACGGACATGAGTACCTCCCCCGTGAGACCCCAGGCGTGTGTTGGGGTCGCGTTGATTCCCCCGAGTCGCACGCGCAACATCCGTGCGCAACTCGAACACGGAGGCTAGCAAGCCTCCTCGGTCCCGTACGAGACATCGATTAGGCTCCGGACATCGCGCGCGCGTACGAACAGCACGGGGGTGGTCCCATGGCGCCACAGCAGGACGCCGGGGCGGGCGCGGAAGCGGAACGTCCCGAATTCGCCGGTCACTACCGTCTCGAACGCCGCCTGGGATCCGGCGGCATGGGCGTCGTACACCTGGCCCGAAGCACCTCGGGGCTGAAGCTCGCGGTCAAGGTCGTGCATCCCCAGTACGCCGCGGACCCCGAGTTCAGGGGCCGTTTCCGGCAGGAGGTCGCGGCGGCCCGGCGGGTCAGCGGCGCGTTCACCGCGTCCGTCGTCGACGCCGACCCCGAGGCCGGACGCCCCTGGATGGCCACCCTCTACATCCCCGGGCCGACGCTCGCCGACGAGGTGAAGCGGAACGGGCCGCTGGACTCGTCCCAACTGCGGCGGCTGATGGCCGGACTGGCGGAGGCGCTGCGCGACATCCACCGCGTCGGAGTCGTGCACCGGGACCTCAAGCCGAGCAACGTGCTGCTCTCCGAGGACGGCCCGAAGGTCATCGACTTCGGCATCTCGCGCCCCAAGGACAGCGAACTGCGCACCGAGACAGGCAAGTTGATCGGCACACCGCCGTTCATGGCGCCCGAGCAGTTCCGCCGGCCGCGTGAGGTGGGGCCGGCGGCGGACATCTTCGCGCTGGGCTCGGTGCTGGTGCACGCGGCCACGGGACGTGGGCCGTTCGACTCCGACAGCCCGTATGTCGTGGCGTACCAAGTGGTGCATGACGAGCCCGATCTGACGGGCGTCCCCGGCGAACTGTCCGACCTGGTCCGGTGCTGTCTGGCCAAGGAGCCGGAGGAACGGCCCACGCCGGACGAGCTGATGGCCGGACTGCGGGCGGTGGCGGCGTCGTACGACACCCGGGTCTTCATACCGAGTCAGCGCATCGCCGACGAGTCGGAAGCCGTGGAGGGGCCTCATCCGGAGCGGGCACTCGAAAAGCCCGCCTCGGAGAAACCGGCGGCGCGACGGCGGCCCTCGGGGCGCCGGATGTTCGTGAGCGGCGCCGCACTCGCGGCCGTGGTCGTCGGCACCGTCGTCGCCGTGCAGGTGAGCGGCACCGCTCCGCCGGAGCGGCCCGCCACCCGCAGCTCGGCAGCCTTCTCCGGCTGGACGTCCGAGCCGCTGTCCGTCACGGGCGGCATGCCGCAGTGCGCTCATGGTCCCGACGCGGTGGTCTGTGCACAGGGCGGGACGGTGGTCGCGCTTCAGCCGTCCGACGGCGAGGTGCTGTGGCGGCGCGGCACGGGCGCCGAGGTCGCCCGCGTCCCGGTCGTCTCCGGCGGGACGGTCCTGCCGTACGGGGGCGGCTCTCGGCTGGAGGCCTTCGACACCACCTCCGGACGGGCGCTCTGGGGCCGGGCGGTCCCCGAGGGCGTCGACGTCCATGCCACGGGCGCGCTCGTGGTGCTCACCGGCGGGGAGGGCACGGTGACCGGAGTGGACATCGCCACCGGGGAGACGCTGTGGGAGCGCACCGTCCCGCGCGAGAGCGAGGTCACGAAGGTCACCGTGTTCGGCGCGTCGGATCCTGTGTTCGTGACGGGTACCGCACCGGACGGCGGCCGCACCCAGGTGACCGCACTCGACCCTGCCGACGGTGAGGTGCGCTGGCAGACACGGCTGGAGGGATCGCTGACGCCCGTCGGGACCGACCGGGACGCCGTGCACCTCGTCTCCACCGACCCACGCTCCGACCGGACGGACGCCCTGGTGCGCCACGTGCCGGGCTCCGGTGCGACGACCCGGTACGCCCTGCCGGTGCCGCGCAACGACGTCGCAGCCACCGGGAGCGGGAGCGTCGTGCACCTCGTGGCCCAGGGTGGCTCGCTCGAAGCCTTCGACCCGCGCACGCGCGACCGCCTTTGGACCCTCGAAACCGGTCTCACTCGCATCTCCGCCCCCGTCTCCGACGGTCGGCACGTCTTCCTCGTCGCGCCGGACGGGCGGCTGCTCGCCGTCGATGCCGGGACTGGGCGGCTGGTGGGGCAGACCTCGCCGCGGCTCGGCGAGGGGGACCGGGTCGTCGCCGCACTGCCCGCGCCCGTGGTGGCCGGCGACCGCGTCTACGCCTCCGCCCCCGACGGCACCGTGTTCGCCGTCGACGCGCGCGACCCCGCCGCCTGGTGACAGGCGGCGGGGTCGTGGCGGCGGCGGAAGGGCGTCAGCCGAGCTTGCTCACGTCGCGGACCGCGCCCTTGTCCGCGCTGGTGGCCATCGCCGCGTACGCCCGCAGGGCCGCCGAGACCTTGCGGTCGCGGTTCTTCGGGGCGTAGCGGCCGCCGAGGGCCTCCTCGCGGCGGGCCAGCTCGGCGTCGTCCACCAGCAGCTCGATGGAGCGGTTCGGGATGTCGATGCGGATGCGGTCGCCGTCCTCGACCAGGGCGATGGTGCCGCCCGAGGCCGCCTCGGGGGAGGCGTGGCCGATGGACAGGCCCGAGGTGCCGCCGGAGAAACGGCCGTCGGTGATCAGCGCGCACGCCTTCCCGAGGCCGCGGCCCTTCAGGTACGACGTCGGGTAGAGCATCTCCTGCATGCCGGGACCGCCCTTGGGGCCCTCGTAGCGGATGACGACGACGTCGCCCTCCTTGACCTGCTGGGTGAGGATCTTCTGGACGGCCTCCTCCTGCGACTCGCAGACGACCGCCGGGCCCTCGAAGGTCCAGATGGACTCGTCGACGCCGGCCGTCTTGACGACGCAGCCGTCCACGGCGAGGTTGCCGCGCAGGACCGCGAGGCCGCCGTCCTTGGAGTAGGCGTGCTCGACGGAGCGGATGCAGCCGCCCTCGGCGTCCACGTCCAGGGAGTCCCAGCGCTCGGACTGGGAGAAGGCCTCGGCGGAGCGCTTGCAGCCGGGGGCCGCGTGCCAGAGTTCCACGGCCTCGGCGGACGGGGAACCGGCGCGGATGTCCCAGGTCTTCAGCCAGTCGGCCAGGGACGGGCTGTGGACGGAGTGGACGTCCTCGTTGAGCAGGCCCGCGCGGTGCAGTTCACCGAGGAGAGCCGGAATGCCGCCCGCGCGGTGCACGTCCTCCATGTAGTACGTGCGGTCCCCCGCGACGTTGGGCGCGACCTTCGCCAGGCAGGGGACGCGGCGCGAGAGGGCGTCCATCTCGGTGAGGCCGTAGGCGACCTCCGCCTCCTGGGCGGCGGCCAGCAGGTGCAGGATCGTGTTGGTGGAGCCGCCCATCGCGATGTCGAGCGCCATGGCGTTCTCGAAGGCCGCGGGGGTGGCGATGTTGCGGGGCAGGACCGAGTCGTCGTCCTGCTCGTAGTAGCGGCGGGTGAGGTCCAGGACCGTCCGGGCCGCGCGGACGTACAGGTCCTTGCGGGCGGTGTGGGTGGCGAGGACCGAGCCGTTGCCGGGCAGGGACAGGCCGATGGCCTCGGTCAGGCAGTTCATCGAGTTGGCGGTGAACATGCCCGAACAGGAGCCGCAGGTGGGGCAGGCGTTCTCCTCGATGCGGAGGATGTCCTCGTCGGAGATCTTGTCGTTGACCGCTTCCGACATCGCGTCGACCAGGTCGAGCGTGCGGACCGTGCCGTCGACGAGCGTGGCCCGGCCGGACTCCATCGGGCCGCCGGAGACGAAGACCGTGGGGATGTTCAGCCGCAGCGCGGCGTTGAGCATGCCCGGGGTGATCTTGTCGCAGTTGGAGATGCAGATCAGGGCGTCGGCGCAGTGGGCCTCGACCATGTACTCCACGCTGTCCGCGATCAGGTCGCGGGACGGCAGCGAGTAGAGCATGCCGCCGTGGCCCATCGCGATGCCGTCGTCGACGGCGATGGTGTTGAACTCGCGCGGGATGCCGCCGGCCGCGACGACCGCCTCGCTGACGATCCGGCCGACCGGCGCCAGGTGGGTGTGGCCGGGGACGAACTCCGTGAAGCTGTTGGCGACCGCGATGATCGGCTTCCGGCCGATGTCCGCACCGGGTACACCGGAGGCGCGCATAAGGGCGCGGGCGCCCGCCATGTTGCGGCCGTGGGTGACTGTGCGGGACCTCAGCTCGGGCATCGTCGCTCGCTCCTTCAGACCTTCGGGGAGTCTCCGCCAGAGAGTTCTGACTGCACCGAGCGTACGCCGGTCATCCAGAGGGCGGGACACACTGTCCGGAATACGGGACGCCTGTCTCGGTGGGCAGGGCGTCGGGAGGCGTCAGTCGCCGGTGAGGTGTCGGGAGGACTCAGTCGCCGGTGAGGTGTCCCTGCACCACCGGGGCCACGCGCCGGACGATGTCCTCGGGGTCCGCCGAGGCGAGCGGCTCCACCCGGATCACGTACCGGATCATCGCGATCCCGACGAGCTGCGCGGCGGCGAGTTCGGCCCGCAGCTCCGCGTCCTGCCGGTCGAGCTGTCCGGCGATCCGGCGCAGCAGGTGGCTGGCGACGAGGCGGCGGAAGACGGCGGCCGCGGTGTCGTTGTTGACGGCGGAGCGGACGATCGCGAGCAGCGGGGCGCGTGTGACGGGGTTCTCCCACAGTCCGATGATCATGCGGGTCATCCGCTCGCCCACCTCGTCGAGGGGACCTTCGAGCACCGCCTCCCGCTCGTCGAGCACCGGCCCGAAGGCGACCTCCACGGCGGCCTCGAAGACGCGCTCCTTGGTGCCGAAGTAGTGGTGCACCAGCGCCGAGTCCACCCCGGCGGTCTTGGCGATGCCCCGTACGGACGTCTTGTCGTACCCCCGTGCGGAGAACTCCTCGCGGGCGGCGTCGAGGATGCGGTCGCGGGTGCCGGCCGACTCGGTGCGCGGGGGGCGGCCACGGCGCCGGGTGGCGCCGGGTGCGGAAGCGGCCGGGCCGTCGCCCGCGGTGACGCCGGTCATCGCCGGGGCACCCGCAGGGCGGACGGGGAGGACGCGGAGGCGAGGTGGAGGCGGGTGAAGGCCAGGGCCTCCGCCAGATCGGCCTCGCGTTCCGCGCTCGACATGGCGCGCCGGGTGTTGACCTCGATCACGACGTGCCCGTCGAAGCCGCCGGCCGCCAGCCGGTCCAGCACCTCGGCGCACGGCTGGTCGCCCCGTCCGGGCACCAGGTGCTCGTCCTTGGCGGAGCCCCGCCCGTCGGCCAGGTGCACGTGCCCCAGCCGGTCGCCCATCCGCTCGACCATCCCCAGGGTGTCGGTGCGGGAGGTGGAGGCGTGGCTGAGGTCGATCGTGAAGTGCCGGTAGTCCTCTTTGGTGACGTCCCAGTCAGGGGCATAGGCCAGCATCTCGCGGTCGCGGTAGCGCCACGGGTACATGTTCTCCACGGCGAACCGCACGTCGGTCTCGTTCGCCATCCGCCAGACACCGTCCACGAAGTCGCGGGCGTACTGCCGCTGCCAGCGGAAGGGCGGGTGGACGACGACCGTCGAGGCGCCGAGCTTCTCGGCGGCGGCCCGGGCCCGCTGGAGCTTGGTCCAGGGGTCGGTGGACCACACGCGCTGCGTGATCAGCAGGCACGGCGCGTGGATGGCGAGGATGGGGATGCGGTGGTAATCGCTGAGCCTGCGGAGGGCCTCGATGTCCTGGCTGACCGGATCGGTCCAGACCATCACCTCGACGCCGTCGTACCCGAGGCGCGCGGCGATCTCGAAGGCCGTCGCCGTCGACTCCGGGTAGACGGAGGCCGTCGACAGGGCGACCTTCGCATCCGGGATGCGGACTACGTCCCTTGCTTCTGCCACGAGCCTCAGGTTACGGGGTGGGGTGGGGGCGGTGCGGGGTGCTGCTTGGCCGTTGTGGCGTTTGCCATAGCGGCCCGCCCCCGCGGGACGACCCGCCGGACCTCCCCTGTGGACCCGGGCCCTGCCAGGTACGGAGCCCGGGTGACCCGGGCCCCGTCCAAGGACCGGCCAGTGCTCACGCCTGCACCATGTGGTCCAGCCGGCGGAGTATGACGCCCTCGCGCAGGGCCCAGGGGCAGATCTCCAGACGCTCCACGCCGAACAGGTCCATGGCTCCCTCGGCGACCATGGCCCCGGCGAGCAGCTGGCCCGCGCGGGCCTCGGACACGCCCGGCAGCTCGGCACGTTCGGCGGCGGTCATCCCGGCCAGCCGCGGCACCCAGGCCTCCAGCGACTCGCGCTTCAGCTCGCGCTGGACGTACGGGCCCTCGGCGGACCCCGGGGCGCCGGCGAGCCGGGCGAGCTGCTTGAAGGTCTTGGAGGTGGCGACCACGTGGTCCGGCGCGCCGAACCGGCTGAACTCGCCGACCGTGCGCGCTATCTCGGTGCGGACGTGACGGCGCAGCGCGCGTACGTCCTCCGCCCGGGGCGGGTCCCCGGGCAGCCACCCGGCGGTGAGCCGGCCCGCGCCGAGCGGCAGCGACACGGCCGCGTCCGGTTCCTCGTCCAGTCCGTAGGCGATCTCCAGCGAGCCGCCGCCGATGTCGACGACGAGCAGCTTCCCCGACGACCAGCCGAACCAGCGGCGGGCGGCGAGGAAGGTGAGCTTGGCCTCCTCCTCACCGCTGAGCACCCGCAGTTCGACGCCGGTCTCCTCGCGGACGCGGCCGAGCACGTCGTCGGCGTTGCGGGCGTCACGCACCGCGGACGTCGCGAACGGCACGATCTCCTCCACGCCCTTGTCCTCGGCGGCCTGGAGCGCCTCGTGGACGACCGACACCAGCCGGTCGATGCCGTCGGGCCCGATCGATCCGTCGTCGTCGAGGAGCTGGGCGAGGCGCAGTTCGACCTTGTGCGAGTGCGCGGGCAGCGGCCGCGCGCCGGGGTGGGCGTCGACCACCAGCAGATGCACCGTGTTCGAACCCACGTCGAGGACACCGAGTCTCATGTACGGAACGCTACTGCCCGACGCACGCCGTGTTGCCCGGTTCGCCACGGCCGGACCGGTGCCGGAGCGGGGGCCGGGCGACTTACCCTGGACGAGTGCCAAAGACGAAAAAGGCGAAGGACGACAAGACGGACAAGAAGGCCAGGAAGGACAAGATGGCCGGATTGACCGGGGGTCCCTCGCGGGTGCCAGCACCGCAGCCGCCGGGGGCGGCGCCGGTTGACGACGAGAAGGGCCTCGACTTCGCCCGCGCTTGGGTGGAATTTCCCGATCCCGCGGACGACGAGCAGGTCTTCCGCTGCGATCTGACATGGCTCACCTCTCGGTGGAACTGCATCTTCGGCAGCGGCTGCCAGGGCATCCAGGCCGGCCGCGCGGACGACGGGTGCTGCACCCTGGGTGCCCACTTCTCGGACGAGGACGACGAGAAGCGGGTCGCCGAGCATGTGGCGAGGCTCACACCGGACATCTGGCAGCACCACGCGGAGGGCACCAGGAACGGCTGGGTCTCCGAGGACGAGGACGGCGAGCGCCAGACGCGCCCGTTCCAGGGGTCGTGCATCTTCCAGAACCGCCCGGGCTTCGAGGGCGGTATGGGCTGCTCGCTGCACATCCTCGCCCTCAAGGAGGGCCGCGAGCCGCTGGAGACCAAGCCGGACGTCTGCTGGCAGCTCCCCGTCCGGCGTACGTACGACTGGATCGACCGGCCGGACGACACCCGCGTACTGCAGGTGTCGATCGGTGAGTACGACCGGCGCGGCTGGGGCCCCGGCGGCCACGACCTGCACTGGTGGTGCACCTCGGCCACCTCGGCGCACGGCGCGGGCGACCCGGTGTACGTCTCCTACCGCCCGGAGCTGATCGAACTGATGGGCAAGGCCGGGTACGACCGCCTGGTCGAGCTGTGCGAGGAGCGGCTGGCGTCGCAACTGCCTTTGCTGGCGCCGCATCCGGCGGACCCCGCCTGACCCGACGGCCTGGACGGCCCCGGACGCCCGTCTCCTCCCCGCACCGCGGGAAGGGGGCGGGCGTCCGCGCGTCGCCGGTCCATGGGAGGGGCGGCCCGCGTGGCGTCAGGACGTGCCCGGGTCCGGGGTGCCCGTGCCGGCCGGGGCGGAGTCGTCCGGGGTGGGGGATCCGGGTGTGGTGGAGCCCGGATCGCCCGGTGCCGGACCACCGGGGTCCGGGTCGCCCGTCGAGGGCCGGGGGTCGGGGTCCTGGGAGGACGGGGGGTCGGTCGGAGTGGGGTCCGAGGGTGTCGGTGTGGTGGGCGTGGGGTCCGGGTCGGGGGACGACGGAGGAGGACTGCCCGGGGTGCCCGGGGTGCCCGGCGTGCCCGAGGGAGAGCCGTCGGCCGGGGCGGACGGGACGGGGCCGTATCCCTCGATGGACACGACGGAACCCGCCGGGGAGACCGCCACCGTGGCCCTCCAGTGGCCGGACGGCTCGCGCAGCTGGTCGACGTACACCCTGATCGTCACCGACTCGCCGGGGGCGAGGGTCCCCGCGGACCGGCTCAGGTACAGCCAGGACGCGCCCGTCGACGCGGACCAGCGGACCGGGCCCGCTCCCTTCGCGGTCAGGGTGATCAGCGTGGTGTCGCCGCTGTGGGCGGCCGTCACGCCCATCACGGCGGCGCCCTCACGTCCGGCGCCCGCGACCTCGACGACCTCCACGGACACGTCCGGCTCGCCGTCCGTGCCGAACCCGGTGGTGCCGGGCCGGGGCGCGGCGTTGCCGGCGTTCTCGTAACCCGCGCCGCCGTCGCGGCCGTCGAAGTCGACGGTGCCGTCCTCCCGCGCGGAGGCCGCGCCGCCGTCCGTTCCCTCGCCCACCGGGGTGCCCCGGTACGCGGCCCACAGCGCGAGCACGGGCGCCGCGACGACCGTGGCGACGACGGTCGTGGTGACGGCACGCGAGCGCAGCCGGTCCCGGCGGGCCACCCGGTCCTTGGGGTCCACGGGGAAGCCGCGCCGGTCGAAACGGGGCGCGGTGCCGCGCACGCGGGGGTGGTGCGCGAGAGCGGTGACCAGGGCGGCGTCCGGCACGGGCAGGACGGGCAGGGCGTCCGGCGTGACGCTGGTGCCGGGCCACCGGCCCGGGACGGCCCGCTCGGCGGTACGGCGGCAGCGCGGGCAGTCGTCGACGTGGCGCACGAGCTCGCGGCGCAGCGTCGTGCCGAGCACCAGCCCCTGCTCGCCGGTGAGATGCGCCACGCCCGGACAGGTGCCGGTCTCCACGACGGCGAGCGCCGCGCGGGTGCGCTCCACCTCGCAGGCCGCGGTGGCGAGCAGCTCGCGCGCCGCGGCCGGTGCCATGCCGAGCACGGCGGCGACCTCGTGGGCGGCGAGGTGGTGGCGGACCGCGAGCTCCAGGGCCTCGCGCTGCTCCGGGGTGGTGCCGGCGGCCTCCGGCCAGGCCAGGGCGGCCAGTTCGCGCCGGCGCCGCTCCTGGACCTCGGCGGACACGGCCGGGGCGGGGGCGCTCCCCGCGGCTTCCTTGGACACGCGCTGCCTGCGGCCCCCGGCGTGGGAGGCCTGACGCTTCTGCCTGGCCTCGGCGAGTTTGCGCAGGCAGGCCCAGCGGGCCAGGGCGTACAGCCAGGCCCGGCGGCTGCCCAGCTCCTCCGGGACGTGCCGGTCGCGGCGCTCCGCGAGGTGCAGCGCGTCGGCCAGGGCCGCGGTCGCCGCGTCGTGGTCGCACAGGACGGACAGGCAGTAGGTGAACAGGCCGTCGAGGTGCGGCGTGTAGCGGGCGGCCGGCCGCTGCGCCAGCGTGCGCGCGGCCGCGTGGTCGCGCGCCTCGCGGGGGGTCCGGTGTGTTCCGGTCGTACGGGTGGACGTACGGGTCGAGGTCTCCGGGCCGCTGCTCGTCATTCGGCGACCGTAGGGGGCGCGGGGCGGCGCCTTCCGGTGCCCTGCGCACTTTTAATCCGTACGGGTGAAACGATCCCTCAATCCGGGGACGGGCCGGGGACAGGAACCTTTCCCCGGCCGCTGAGCGGCCAGGACGCCCCCGGCCCCCGCTCCCGTCGGCGGGCGGGCGCCGGACCCGTTGTCGTAGGGGGCCGTTACCTTGGGCGCATGGCTGCCCGTACCAAGACCTCCAAGGACCGTCCGTCCTACCGCTGCACCGAGTGCGGGTGGCAGACGGCCAAGTGGCTCGGCCGCTGCCCCGAGTGCCAGGCCTGGGGGACGGTCGAGGAGTACGGCTCGGCGCCCGCCGTCCGGACGACCGCGCCGGGCCGGGTCACCACGTCCGCGCTGCCCATCGGCCAGGTCGACGGCCGCCAGGCCACCGCCCGCTCCACCGGCGTGCCCGAGCTGGACCGGGTGCTGGGCGGCGGCCTGGTCCCCGGCGCCGTGGTGCTGGTGGCCGGAGAGCCGGGCGTCGGCAAGTCCACGCTGCTGCTGGACGTCGCCGCCAAGTCGGCGAGCGACGAGCACCGCACCCTGTACGTCACGGGCGAGGAGTCGGCGAGCCAGGTGCGGCTGCGCGCCGACCGCATCCACGCCATCGACGACCACCTGTACCTCGCCGCCGAGACGGACCTGGCCGCCGTGCTCGGCCACTTGGACGCGGTGAAGCCGTCGCTGCTGATCCTGGACTCGGTGCAGACGGTGGCGTCCCCGGAGATCGACGGCGCCCCGGGCGGCATGGCGCAGGTGCGCGAGGTCGCGGGCGCCCTCATCCGGGCGTCCAAGGAGCGCGGGATGTCCACGCTGCTCGTGGGCCATGTCACCAAGGACGGCGCCATCGCGGGCCCGCGCCTGCTGGAGCACCTGGTGGACGTCGTCCTGCACTTCGAGGGCGACCGGCACGCGCGCCTGCGCCTGGTCCGCGGCGTCAAGAACCGCTACGGCACGACCGACGAGGTCGGCTGCTTCGAACTGCACGACGAGGGCATCACGGGCCTCGCGGACCCGAGCGGACTTTTCCTGACACGTCGTGCCGAACCGGTCCCGGGCACCTGTCTGACCGTCACCCTGGAGGGCCGCCGCCCCCTGGTCGCCGAGGTGCAGGCGCTCACCGTGGACTCGCAGATCCCCTCCCCCCGCCGCACCACCTCCGGCCTGGAGACCTCCCGGGTGTCGATGATGCTGGCGGTGCTGGAACAGCGCGGGCGCATCAGCGCCTTGGGCAAAAGGGACATCTACTCCGCGACGGTGGGCGGGGTGAAGCTGTCGGAGCCGGCCGCGGACCTGGCCGTGGCGCTCGCGCTGGCCTCGGCGGCGAGCGACACCCCGCTGCCGAAGAACCTCGTGGCGATCGGCGAGGTCGGCCTCGCGGGCGAGGTGAGACGGGTCACGGGAGTTCAGCGCAGGCTCGCCGAGGCGCACCGCCTGGGCTTCACGCACGCCCTGGTGCCGGGCGATCCGGGCAAGGTCCCGGCGGGCATGAAGGTCCTGGAAGTGGCGGACATAGGGGACGCGCTGCGGGTCCTTCCCCGCTCCCGTCGGCGAGAGGCCCCACGGGAGTCGGAGGACCGCCGGTAGACTTTGCCCAGGTCTCGCCCGTCCGTACGAAGCGCGGGGGCGCCCAGAACCTGCGACCGGAGGAGTGCAGTGGCAGCCAACGACCGGGCAGCAGCTCCCGGAAAGTCCGGTGGGAGTGCCGGTTCCGATGGCCTGATGCGCGCCTCGCTGAGCGCCGTGGCGCCCGGTACCGCCCTGCGTGACGGCCTGGAGCGGGTGCTCCGCGGCAACACCGGCGGTCTCATCGTGCTCGGCTCCGACAAGACCGTCGAGACGCTGTGCAGCGGCGGCTTCGTGCTGGACGTGGAGTTCACCGCGACCCGGCTGCGTGAGCTGTGCAAGCTGGACGGCGGCATCGTGCTGTCCTCCGACCTGTCCAAGATCCTGCGGGCGGGCGTGCAGCTCGTGCCGGACCCGACGATCCCCACGGAGGAGACCGGCACCCGGCACCGCACCGCCGACCGCGTGAGCAAGCAGGTCGGCTTCCCGGTCGTCTCCGTCTCCCAGTCGATGCGCCTGATCGCGCTCTACGTCGACGGTCAGCGCCGTGTCCTGGAGGACTCGGCGGCGATCCTGTCCCGCGCCAACCAGGCGCTCGCCACCCTGGAGCGCTACAAGCTCCGCCTCGACGAGGTCGCGGGCACGCTGTCCGCGCTGGAGATCGAGGACCTGGTGACGGTCCGGGACGTCTCGGCGGTCGCGCAGCGGCTTGAGATGGTGCGCCGTATCGCCACCGAAATCGCCGAATACGTGGTCGAACTGGGCACCGACGGCCGTCTTCTCGCGCTCCAGCTCGACGAGTTGATCGCGGGCGTGGAGCCGGAGCGTGAACTGGTCGTACGGGACTACGTCCCCGAGCCGACCGCCAAGCGCTCCCGCACGGTCGACGAGGCGCTGCACGAGCTGAACGTGCTCACCCACGCGGAGCTCCTGGAGCTGTCGACGGTGGCGCGGGCGCTCGGTTACACCGGCTCCCCGGAGACGCTGGACTCGGCGGTGTCGCCGCGCGGCTTCCGGCTGCTGGCCAAGGTGCCGCGGCTGCCGGGCGCGATCATCGACCGGCTGGTGGAGCACTTCGGCGGTCTGCAGAAGCTGCTGGCCGCGAGCGTGGACGACCTGCAGACGGTGGACGGCGTCGGCGAGGCCCGCGCCCGCAGCGTCCGAGAGGGCCTCTCCCGCCTGGCGGAAAGCAGCATCCTCGAACGCTACGTGTAGAAAAACGCCCCTGAAGGAGCGCGGGGACTGCGCGAACAACTCCCACCGACCGTCAGGTCACCGCGTATCTGAAAGCCCTAGTCGGCCTTCAGCACGAACGACGTCCGCACCTTCTCGTAGCCGGGGGCCTTCGCCTCCACCAGGTACGTCCCCGGCTGTGCCGCCCCGCCCTTGGGCGTGGCGCACTGCGCCGCACTCCGCTTGCGGTCCCACTTCACGGTGTACGTGATGCTGTCCCCGGCCGGCACCCGGAACACCAGACTGCGGGCGCCCTTGGGGCAGTCGTCCGACGCCCAGAACACGTCGTCACCCGTGGCCTGGGAGACCGTCACCACCGTGTGCTCGGGCCCGAGGTCGATCTTGCAGTCGGCGCCGGACGTGTTCCGCGCGGTGAGCAGGAAGGTGGGCGTCTGCCCGGGACCGTACGTGTTCTCCTCGCTGCGCAGGCTGAACCGGACCGCGTTCGTGGTGCAGTTGGGGAGCCCGGACCCGGAGCCCGCCGGAAGCGCGTCGCCCGAGCCGACCCCGGCGGACGTGCCGCCCTCGGACCCGCCGCCCGCGCTGCCGCCGGCGCCACCGCCCGATCCGTCCGCACCACCCGCGCCCGCGGCGTCCGAGGGATCGCCGTCGCCGCCCGCGCCGTCCGAGGACCCACCGGACCCGCCGGATCCACCGGACCCGCCGGACCCCTCCGACCCGCCGTCACCCGTCTCGTCGCGTCCGCCCGGTGCCTGGCTGATCGCGGGACCCGAACCGGAGGGTCCAGGGGTGATGGAGGGCACGGGATTCTTGCCGTTGGCGCCGTTGTCCCGGTTGTTGCCACTGCCGCCGCCGGAAACCACGACCCAGGTGATCAACAACGCCAACACGGCGAGCAGGGACAGCAGTACGGCCCTCCGACGCCAGTAGATGGAGGAGGGAAGCGGCCCGACCGGATTGCGCAGAGATCCCACGGCGCAAACTGTACGAGAGATCCGAGCGTTCGCTTGTCCCACCCGCCGCTCAGCGCGCAACTTTTCAGGATCATCATCCCGGTTACCGGCCGCACACCCTGTCTTTCGTCAGGTACGGCACCTGACGATCGCTCGGCGTGACCGTTCCACCCGTTCCCTTACGGTCGGTGACCATGGACTTCGTGGACAGCGGGCTCTACCGCGACATCACCGACCACGCGTACGACGCCCCGACGTGGCTGCGGCACACGGCCGAGATCGGGACGGAGGCCGGACTGCTCGTGGTCGTCGCGCTGTTCGTGGTCGGCTGGTGGCGGGCCCGGCACGCGGACACCCGGGTGTTCGCGATCGCGGCCCTTGCACCCCTGGCCACGGCTGCGGCGTACGTGTGCAGCGAACTCCTCAAGTCCGGTGTGGCGGAGGAGCGTCCGTGCCGCGCCGTGGTCGGTGCCGCTCCTCCCCTGGCGGAATGTCCGCCGCACGGCGACTGGTCGTTGCCCAGCAACCACGCCACCATCGCCGGTGCCTCGGCCGTCACGCCGGCCCTCGTGCGCCGCGCGCTGGTCTGGCTGACGGCGCCACTCGCTCTACTCGTCGCGTTCTCACGGGTGTTCGTCGGTGTGCACTACCCGCACGACGTGGCCGCGGGACTGCTGCTCGGCAGCCTGGTGTCCCTCGCCGTCGTGGGCCTGGCCACACGTCCGGCGCTCCGGCCGGCCGCGGCGATGCGCGGCTCGACGGCGCCCGCCGCGCGGTGGCTCACCGGACCGGGCCCGCGTTCCGGTGCGACCGCCCCCACGCCGTACGCCACCCACCACCACGACTGACGAGGCGAGCGCGCCGGCGGACGGGCTCAACTCCTCGTTGTTCGCCCCTCGTACGCGATCGCGTACACCGAGCCGGTCCAGTTCCGCGCTGGCGTACGCCTTCACCGTGATGAGCGGTGCCGCGCGGGCCCGCGCGTCGGCCTCGCGGACCAGCCGCCCTCCACCGCCCTTAGCCCACGCAGTAGTTCGTGGGGATCGCCGCACCTGAGCAGGGAGCGCCGGTGCGCCGCCGGCCAACACGCTCTCCGAGTGCGCCTGTTCGGGGGGCATCGTCCGGACGGCGCCGGTCGTGCCGGGCACGGTGGGGACGACCTCCTCGGCCGCCGCGCGCAGGTCTACCGCCGTAACCCGGTGCCGTCCGGAAAGGTCGGGCGCCACCTGGCGCCAGAGCCGTGCGCCAGAGCCGTGCGCCGGTCCCGGCACCGCCGGCGGCGACGCAGGCAGAGGGCGGCGGGGGCGGCGCGGCCGTCCCGCGGCCCGAGCAGCAGGGCGAACACGGCGAGCGTGGGGCCGTAGGAGAGGGTGATCAGGGCGGGGGCGGCGGCGACGCACAGGGCGGCCGTGAGGGCGAAGGCGGCGAGCGGGCGGCGCGCGGCCGGCGCGGTGGCGACGGCGGTGCGGGCACGGTCCGTGCGCCCGACGCCACAAGCGGACGCCGGCCCCCGCCCCTGCCGATCGTCAGGTCCCGTGTCACCTTCCGGGAGGTCCTTCCCCGTGGCGCTCGGCCGTCGACGGGGCCCGGCGTGGCAGGATCGGACAGGTCATGACTGCTCCCACGAAGCCCCCGTACGGCACCGCCGCCGATTCCGCGTCCGAGCATGCTCCCGGTGAGCCGCTGCACTCCCCCGTCATCGACTGGTTCGACGAGCACGCCCGGGACCTTCCGTGGCGACGCCCGGAGGCCGGCGCGTGGGGGGTGATGGTCAGTGAGTTCATGCTGCAGCAGACCCCGGTGAACCGGGTGCTGCCCGTCTACGAGCAGTGGATGGCCCGGTGGCCGCGCCCCGCCGATCTCGCCGCCGAGGCGCCCGGCGAGGCCGTCCGCGCCTGGGGCCGGCTCGGCTACCCGCGCCGCGCGCTGCGGCTGCACGGAGCCGCCGTGGCCATAACGGAACGGCACGGCGGCGACGTACCGGCGGACCACGCGCAGCTGCTGGCGCTGCCCGGCATCGGCGAGTACACGGCCGCGGCCGTGGCGTCGTTCGCGTACGGGCAGCGGCACGCGGTGCTGGACACCAACGTCCGCCGGGTGTTCGCCCGCGCGGTCACCGGCACGCAGTACCCGCCGAACGCCACCACGGCCGCCGAGCGTCGCCTCGCCCGCGCGCTGCTGCCCGAGGACGCGGAGACGGCCGCCCGCTGGGCCGCCGCCTCGATGGAGCTCGGCGCGCTGGTGTGCACGGCGAAGAACGAGGCGTGCCACAGCTGCCCGATCGCCGCACTGTGCGCCTGGCGGCTGGCGGGCAAGCCCGCGCACGACGGTCCGCCGCGCCGCGGCCAGACGTACGCCGGCACCGACCGCCAGGTCCGCGGGCGGCTGCTGGCCGTGCTGCGGGAGGCGCACGGGCCGGTGCCGCAGGCGGCGCTCGACCGGGTGTGGCACGAACCGGTGCAGCGCGCCCGCGCGCTGGACGGTCTGGTCTCCGACGGTCTGGTCGAGCCGATGCCGGGCGGTCTGTACCGGCTGCCGCTGAGCTGACCCGAGCCGCTTCCCGTCACACCGTTCACACCCGTCACATCCCGTGCGACGGGCGATATCACCGCATACCCGCATTGAACGGTCCGTCGCTTCGTCCCGTTCGTTCCTCCGTTACACAACCGACGGACAGCCGAGCGCTGCCCGCAGGGTGCTCCGCACAGTGCCGTGACAACGCCTCCGTACCTTCGATCACGTGCTCGACAAGGGCACGCCGACACGGATCACAGGCGGTACGGCCGGCCCGCAGCGGGCCTGCCGGAACGGGGAGCGGAAGGCGGTACACCATGGCGCAGGGCGAGGTGCTCGAGTTCGAGGAGTACGTCCGCACCCGGCAGGACGCGCTGCTGCGCAGCGCCCGGCGCCTGGTCCCGGACCCCGTCGACGCGCAGGACCTGCTCCAGACGGCCCTGGTGCGTACGTACGGCCGCTGGGAGACCATCGTGGACAAGCGGCTGGCCGACGCCTACCTGCGCCGGGTCATGATCAACACGCGGACGGAGTGGTGGCGGGCGCGCAAGCTGGAGGAGGTCCCCACCGAGCAGCTCCCCGAGCCCTGCGTGGACGACGCCACCGAGCAGTACGCCGACCGCGCCCTGCTGATGGACGTGCTGAAGGTCCTCGCCCCGAAACAGCGCAGTGTCGTGGTGCTGCGACACTGGGAGCAGATGTCCACCGAGGAGACGGCCGCGGCACTCGGCATGTCGGCCGGAACGGTCAAGAGCACGCTGCACCGGGCGCTGGCCCGGCTCCGCGAGGAGCTGGAGTCCCGCGACCTGGACGCACGCGCGCTGGAGCGTGAGGAGCGGGAGCGTTGCGCGGCGTGACCGGCGCGGGGTCCGCACGGACCCGTTCCGCCGCCAGGACGGCGAGTACGGCGACGGCCGTGCTCGCCGTCGGCGTGCTGTTCGTCAGCGGGTGCGGTGCGAGCGGCACCGGCGCGCGGGACGAGGGCCCGGCCCGCGTGGACGGGCCGACCAGCCCCGCCGCCTCCAAGGCGCCCTCGACGGCGCCCTCGCCGACCCCCGACCGGATCGACGCCGTACGGCTGGTTCTGCGGGACCCGGCGGTCTCCGCCGAGGTGAAGCGGGAGCTCAAGCCCTGCGTCGCCGACGAGTACCCGGTGGACGTCAGCTACGGCAACCTCACCGGCGAGGCTCTGGACGACGTCGTCGTCAACGTACTGACCTGCGGCGACGCGGTCGGGATCGGGACGTACGTGTACCAGCACCAGGGCGACGCGTACGTCAACGTGTTCAGCGCGGAGGAGCCGCCGGTGTACGCGGAGATCGACCGCGGCGACCTGGTGGTGAGCAAGCAGGTCTACGACCGCGGCGACCAGGTGTCGAACCCGTCCGTCGAGATCGTGATCACGTACCGCTGGGTGTCGGGCCGGTTCGTCGAGAAGTACCGCACCCACAACGAGTACGGCCCGGTGGCCGGCCCCGCGGCGACACCGGCACCCGACAGCTGAGACCTGGCTCACATGCGGGAACCGGCAGCGTGCCGCCGGACGATGAAGGGATGAACCCGTCGTGCGGCCGGCGCGTCCCGTGGGGTGGGGCGGAGAGAGCAAGCGCCGTGACCGGGCGGGGACGGGGGCCCGCCCGGCCCGGACCACACGAGAACTGAGAGCAGCGGGATGGCAGACCAGACCCACGTCCTGTTCGTCGAGGACGACGACGTCATCCGCGAGGCCACCCAGCTCACCCTGGAGCGGGACGGCTTCGCGGTCACCGCGATGCCCGACGGGCTGTCGGGTCTGGAGGCGTTCCGCGCCGACCGGCCGGACATCGCGCTCCTCGACGTCATGGTGCCCGGGCTGGACGGGGTCAGCCTGTGCCGGCGGATCCGGGACGAGTCGATGGTTCCGGTGATCATGCTGTCGGCCCGCGCCGACGCCATCGACGTGGTGCTGGGCCTGGAGGCGGGTGCCGACGACTACGTGACCAAGCCGTTCGACGCCGCCGTCCTGGTCGCCCGGATCCGCGCGGTGCTGCGCCGCTTCGAGCGGGCGGGCGGGTCCGGACGGGGGCGGGACGACGACGAGGCCGGCGCCGTCCTGGCGTTCGGCGAGTTGGAGATCGACACCGAGGGCATGGAGGTGCGCAAGGCGGGCGAGCCGGTGGCGCTGACCCCGACCGAGATGCGGCTGCTGCTGGAGTTCTCCGCGGCGCCGGGCACCGTGCTCTCCCGCGACAAGCTGCTGGAACGGGTCTGGGAGTACGGCTGGGGCGGGGACACCCGGGTCGTCGACGTCCATGTGCAGCGCCTGCGGGCGAAGATCGGCCAGGACCGCATCGAGACGGTCCGCGGTTTCGGCTACAAGTTGAAGGCCTGAGCGGACGGATGCGTGGGCATTTCCGGCGCCTGGTGACGGCGCTCGTCCGGCGGGCGGGCATCGGCGCCGGCCTGAGGTGGAAGCTCAGCGCGGCGATCGCGCTGGTCGGGGCGCTGGTGGCGGTCGCGCTGAGCCTGGTGGTGCACAACGCGGCCCGGGTGTCGATGCTGGACAACGCGCGCGATCTCGCCGACGAGCGCATCATGATCGCGCAGCGCAACTACGAGCTGTCCGGACGGCTGAACTTCCCCAACACCAAGATCGACGACCCCCAGCTGCCCCGGGAGCTCAGGGCCAAGGTCGACGAGGGCCGCCGGGCGACCTACGTGGCCGACATGGGCGGGGCGCCCGACATCTGGGCGGCGGTGCCGCTGAAGAACGGGCACGTGATGTCGCTGCACTCCGGCTTCACCGACCGCAGCTCGGACATCCTCAAGGACCTCGACCAGGCCCTGTGGATCGGCTCCCTCGCCACCGTCCTGGGCGGCTGCGCGCTCGGCGTCCTCATCGGCGGGCATCTGTCGCGGCGGCTGCGCAAGGCGGCCACCGCCGCCAACCGGGTCGCGGGGGGCGAGACGGACGTCCGGGTGCGGGACGCCATCGGCGGGGTGGTGCGGGACGAGACCGACGACCTCGCCAGCGCGGTCGACGCGATGGCGGACGCGCTGCGCCAGCGGCTGGAGGCGGAGCGCCGGGTGACCGCCGACATCGCCCACGAGCTGCGCACCCCGGTGACCGGCCTGCTCACCGCGGCGGAACTGCTGCCGCCGGGCCGGCCCACGGAGCTGGTGCAGGACCGCGCCAAGGCGATGCGCACCCTCGTCGAGGACGTCCTGGAGGTCGCCCGGCTCGACAGCGCCTCCGAACGGGCCGAGCTGCAGGACATCCTGCTCGGCGAGTTCGTCGCCCGGCGGGTCACGGCGAAGGACCCGGACGCCACCGTGCGCGTGGTGCACGAGTCCGAGGTCACCACCGATCCCCGGCGGCTGGAGCGGGTGCTGTTCAACCTGCTGGCCAACGCCGCCCGGCACGGGGCGCCGCCCATCGAGGTCACCGTGGAGGGCCGGGTCGTCCGGGTCCGCGACCACGGGCCAGGCTTCCCGGAGGACCTGCTCGCCGAGGGGCCGAGCCGGTTCCGCACCGGCAGCGCGGACCGGGCGGGCCGGGGCCACGGCCTGGGCCTGACCATCGCGGCCGGCCAGGCCCGGGTGCTGGGCGCCCGGCTGACCTTCCGCAACGTACGCCCGGCGGGTGCCCCGGACGACAGGCCGCCCGAGGGCGCCGTCGCCGTCCTCTGGCTCCCGGAACACGCCCCCACGAACACGGGGAGCTATCCGGTACTGGGGCAGTGAGCACCCTTCCGGGGCGCGCGCGACGCCCCGGAAGCGCTTCCCGGCTCAGACCGCCTCGGGGGCCGGAGCCGCCGCCGGAGTCTCCTCCCGCTGCGGGCCCGCGCCCTTCAGCGGGACTTCCTTGACGAACACCGCCGCGGCCAGCGACAGCACCGCGATCACCGAGCCGAGCAGGAACGCCCCGTGCGTACCGGAGGACACGGCGTGCTGGTACGCCTCACGCGCCGCCTCCGGCAGCTTGGCGAGGCTCGCCGCGTCCAGCTGGGCGGACCGCTCGGTCACCTTGGAGCCCAGCGCACCGGCCTTCTCGGCCATGACGTCCTGGACCCGGTGGTTGAACAGCGCGCCCATGACCGCGACGCCGAAGGACGAACCGAGCGTGCGGAACAGGGTGGTCGACGAGGACGCCACCCCCATGTCCCGGGGCTCCACGCTGTTCTGCGCGACCAGCATGGTGATCTGCATCAGGCAGCCCATGCCGAGCCCGACCACGGCCATGTAGACGCCGGAGGTGAGGCGGGAGGTCCCGGTGTCCATGGTGGACAGCAGGAACAGGCCGACGACCAGCAGCACGCTGCCCACCACGGGGAAGACCTTGTACCGGCCGGTGCTGGTGGTCACCCGGCCCGCGACCATCGAGGTGACGAGCATCGCGCCGAGCATCGGCAGGAGCAGCAGGCCGGAGTTGGTGGCCGAGGCGCCCTGCACCGACTGCTGGTACAGCGGCAGGAAGAGCGTCGCACCGAACATCACGAAGCCGACGACGAAGCCGATGACGGACATCAGCGTGAAGTTGCGGCTGCGGAAGATGTGCAGCGGCACCACCGGCTCGGCGGCCCGGGTCTGCCAGAACACGAAGCCGACCAGGGAGGCGACCCCGAGACCGATCAGCTCCATGATCCGCGCGGAGGTCCAGGCGTACTCCGTGCCGCCCCAGGTGGTGACCAGGACGATCGCGGTGATGCCGACGGTCAGCAGCGCGACCCCGGGGTAGTCGATGCCCGCCTTGGACCGCTTCTTCGGCAGGTGCAGCACGGCCCCCACGGCGGCCAGCGCGATCGCGCCGAGCGGCAGGTTGATGTAGAAGGCCCAGCGCCAGCCCCAGTTGTCGGTGATGGTGCCGCCGACCAGCGGGCCGCCGATCATCGCCAGGGCCATCACGGCGGCCATCATCCCCTGGTACTTGCCCCGCTCCCGGGGCGGGATGAGATCGCCGATGATCGCCATGACGCCGACCATCAGACCGCCGGCGCCCAGGCCCTGCACCGCGCGGAAGCCGATCAGCTGCCCCATGTCCTGCGCCATGCCGCTGAGGGCGGAGCCGACCAGGAAGATCACGATGGAGGTCAGGAAGGAGCCCTTGCGGCCGTACATGTCCCCGAGCTTGCCCCACACCGGGGTGGAGGCCGCGGTCGCCAGCGTGTAGGCGGTGACCACCCAGGACAGGTGCTCAAGACCCCCCAGCTCGCCCACGATGGTCGGCATCGCGGTGCCGATGATCATGTTGTCCAGCATCGCGAGCATCATCGCGATCATGAGCGCGAGCAGCACCACCCGCACGCTTCCCGGCTGTTTGCCGTCGTCCGTGCGGGCGGCCTTCGCCGCCACTGTGTCCGTCATGGATCCCACTCCCCCGGCCACGGTGTGTGGCCCACTTCCACTTACTTGCCGCCCGGCTAGTTCACTACACTGGGAAGCTAGACGCGCAACTAGCCGGGCGTCAAGTAAGTTTTCGTCAAGAGGGTCCGAGTAGGAGGATGGGCGTCACCATGGACGGCACCAGACAGCGGCGCCGCGGGAACACCCGCCAGCGCATCCAGGACGTGGCCCTCGGACTCTTCGCCGAGCAGGGGTACGAGAAGACCTCGCTGCGCGAGATCGCCGAGCAGCTGGACGTCACCAAGGCGGCGCTCTACTACCACTTCAAGACCAAGGAAGAGATCCTCGTCAGCATCTTCGAGGACCTCTCCCGGCCGCTGGAGGACCTGATCGCCTGGGGGCGGGAGCAGCCCCACTCGCTGAGGACCAAGCAGGAGATCCTGCGCCGTTACAGCGAGGCACTCGCGGCGGCGGCCCCGCTCTTCCGCTTCATGCAGGAGAACCAGGCCACCATCCGCGAGCTGCGCATCGGCGAGCTGTTCAAGACCCGGATGTTCGGGCTGCGGGACATCCTCATCGATCCGGACGCCGACCTGGTCGACCAGGTGCGCTGCGTCAGCGCCCTGCTCACCCTGCACGCGGGGATGCACATCCTCCAGGACACCGAAAGCGACCCCGAGGAGAAGCGCAAGGCCGTCCTCGAGGTCGCCGTCGATCTGATCACCCAGGCCCACCGGGGTCCCGCGGAGGCTTAGCCCACCGCGGGACCGCAGGGCTCAGGCACGTACGCCTGTCCGCTCCCCGCGGGTCAGACCGTCACGCCGTGGCCGCGCAGGAAGGTCACGGGGTTGACGGCGGAGCCGTAGTTCGGGGTGGTGCGGATCTCGAAGTGCAGGTGGGGACCGCTGGAGTTGCCGGTGTTGCCGGACAGGGCGATCTTCTGGCCGGTCTTGACGACCTGGCCGACCTTCACCTTCACCGACGACAGGTGGGCGTACTGGGAGTACGTCTTGTTGCCGTGCTTGATCACGACGGCGTTGCCGTACGCGGGGCCGTCACCGGCGCCGTTGCCGCCGGCCTTGACGACGGTGCCGCCGTGGGCGGCCATCACCGGGGTGCCGGTCGGGACGGCGTAGTCCTGGCCGGAGTGCTTGTGGGCCCACATGCCGCCGTTCTGCGCGAAGCTCGCCGACAGCTTGTAGCTCTTGACCGGGTCGATCCAGGACGCGGCCTTCTTCTTGGCGGCGGCCTTGGCGGCCTTCTTCGCCTGCGCGGCCTTCGCGGCGGCCGCCTTCTTCGCCTCGGCGGCCTTCTGGGCCTTGGCGGCCTGCGCCTGGACGGCCTTCGCCTGGACCTCCGCGACCTTGGACTGGGCGGCCGCCTGCGCCTGCACGGCGCCGGCCGCGCCGGAGGCGGCCGTGTTGTCGACGGCGGCCGCGACCCCGGCTCCCAGGACGGCCGAGGTTCCCAGGCCGGCGGCCAGGACGGCCGCACGGGTACGGGTGGCGGACGTACGGGGGAAACGGGACGTGACGCGCTCGAACATCAAAACCTCGTGGGGGAGGGGACAGAGGAGAGCCACCTGCTCGCGAAGCCCGCGACGTGGTGGCCTCTCAGTGGTAACCCTTTCGCCCGATAAGCCGCAAAGGTGTGACCTACGAGGGAAATTCGTAGACAGCGGCCGGATTGAGCACCGTGTGAGACGGGGCTCACAGCGGGCGAAAGCCCCATTTCAAGCCGTTCGTTGGCGCTTTCACCCTGAATGCCCGAGTTGGTTTCGGTGTCCCTCTACTATTCCGAGCCGTACGTGACGTGGCTCCTGTGCGGCACGTCACCGGCGGAGTGAAAAAGCGGTCGCAGAAATGTGGCGCAGGCCTCTGGTCGCCTACCGCGCGGTAACCCTACGGTTCACCTCGCGTCACCCTCGCACACGAGCATGCACACGACATGTTGGCAGCGTCACGGACGTGAGAGGACCCCCACGACATGAGAAGCCGACGCCCCTGGTCGCGCCGCGTAGCGGTGACCACCGTCTCCGCGACCGCCCTGGTGGCCCTCGCCGCACCGGCCGAGGCCACACCCGCCGCCGCGACGCCCGCGACGGCCCCCGCCGCCCTGCAGGCCGCCGCCCCCGCGGCTCCTGCGGCTCCTGCGGCCCCCTCCGCCCTCGCGGCCGACGTCGACCGCGACACCTGGCAGCGCGACTGCCGGGCGGTGATGGACCAGGCGCTGCCCTATGTGAAGCAGCGCATCGCCGACGCCCGGCCGGGCGAGAAGCAGGCCATCGTCCTCGACATCGACAACACCGCCCTGGAGACCGACTTCGGCTTCAGCTTCCCGCAGCCCGCCAACGAGCCGGTCCTGGAGGTCGCCCGGTACGCCGAGGAGCGCGGGGTCGACCTGTTCTTCGTCACCGCCCGCCCCGGCATCATCTACGCGCCCACCGAGTGGAACCTCGACCACGCCGGCTACGAGTCCTCCGGTCTGTACGTCCGCGGCTTCCTGGACCTCTTCAGGAACGTCGCCGACTACAAGACGGCGCAGCGCGTCGCCATCGAGCGCAAGGGCTACACGATCATCGCCAACATCGGCAACAGCGCCACCGACCTCTCGGGCGGCCACGCCGAGCGCGCCTTCAAGCTCCCGGACTACGACGGCCAGCTGTCCTGACGGTCCCCGGACACGGAAAGGGGCCGGCACCCTCGCGGGTGCCGGCCCCTTTCACAGGCCGTGAGGCAGGGCGCTTACGCGTCCTTGCTCAGGTTCGGGCCGGCGCCGCCGGCCGCCTGCTCGATCGGCGGGACGTCGGGCAGGGCCGACTTCTCCTCGCCGCGGAAGGTGAAGGTCTGGGACTCGCCCTCGCCCTCGGTGTCCACGACGACGATGTGACCCGGACGCAGCTCGCCGAAGAGGATCTTCTCCGACAGCGAGTCCTCGATCTCCCGCTGGATGGTCCGGCGCAGCGGCCGGGCGCCCAGCACGGGGTCGTAGCCCTTCTTGGACAGCAGCTCCTTGGCGGACTGGGAGAGCTCGATGCCCATGTCCCGGTCCTTCAGGCGCTCGTCCACCTTGTCGATCATCAGGTCCACGATCCGCAGGATGTCGCCCTGGGTCAGCTGCGGGAAGACCACCACGTCGTCGACGCGGTTGAGGAACTCGGGCCGGAAGTGCTGCTTGAGCTCGTCCGAGACCTTGTTCTTCATGCGCTCGTAGTTGGTCTTCGTGTCACCCGCGGCGGCGAAGCCCAGGTTGAAGCCCTTGGAGATGTCCCGGGTGCCGAGGTTGGTCGTCATGATGATGACCGTGTTCTTGAAGTCCACGACCCGGCCCTGGGAGTCGGTCAGACGACCGTCCTCCAGGATCTGCAGCAGCGAGTTGAAGATGTCCGGGTGGGCCTTCTCGACCTCGTCGAAGAGGACGACCGAGAACGGCTTGCGGCGCACCTTCTCCGTCAGCTGGCCGCCCTCCTCGTAGCCCACGTAACCGGGGGGCGAACCGAAGAGACGCGAGACCGTGTGCTTCTCGCTGAACTCCGACATGTCGAGGGAGATCAGCGCGTCCTCGTCACCGAAGAGGAACTCCGCGAGCGCCTTGGACAGCTCCGTCTTACCGACACCGGACGGGCCGGCGAAGATGAACGAGCCACCCGGACGCTTCGGGTCCTTCAGACCGGCGCGGGTACGGCGGATCGCCTTGGACAGCGCCTTGACGGCGTCGTTCTGGCCGATGACCCGCTTGTGCAGCTCCTCCTCCATGCGGAGCAGGCGGCTGGACTCCTCCTCGGTCAGCTTGAAGACCGGGATGCCGGTGGCGGTCGCGAGGACCTCGGCGATCAGGTCGCCGTCGACCTCGGCGACGACGTCCATGTCGCCGGCCTTCCACTCCTTCTCCCGCTTCGCCTTGGCGGCCAGGAGCTGCTTCTCCTTGTCGCGCAGCGAGGCGGCCTTCTCGAAGTCCTGCGAGTCGATCGCGGACTCCTTGTCCCGGCGGACACCGGCGATCTTCTCGTCGAACTCGCGCAGGTCCGGCGGCGCGGTCATCCGGCGGATGCGCATCCGGGAACCGGCCTCGTCGATCAGGTCGATCGCCTTGTCCGGCAGGAAGCGGTCCGAGATGTAGCGGTCGGCCAGGGTGGCGGCCTGGACCAGGGCCTCGTCCGTGATGGAGACGCGGTGGTGCGCCTCGTAGCGGTCGCGCAGGCCCTTGAGGATCTCGATCGTGTGCGGCAGGGACGGCTCGGCGACCTGGATGGGCTGGAAACGGCGCTCGAGGGCCGCGTCCTTCTCCAGGTGCTTGCGGTACTCGTCCAGCGTGGTCGCACCGATGGTCTGGAGCTCACCGCGGGCCAGCATCGGCTTGAGGATGCTCGCCGCGTCGATGGCGCCCTCGGCGGCACCCGCACCGACCAGCGTGTGCAGCTCGTCGATGAACAGGATGATGTCGCCGCGGGTGCGGATCTCCTTGAGCACCTTCTTCAGGCGTTCCTCGAAGTCACCGCGGTAGCGGGAGCCGGCCACCAGGGCACCGAGGTCGAGGGTGTAGAGGTGCTTGTCCTTGAGGGTCTCGGGCACCTCGCCCTTGACGATGGCCTGGGCGAGACCCTCGACGACGGCGGTCTTGCCGACGCCGGGCTCACCGATCAGCACCGGGTTGTTCTTGGTACGGCGGGACAGCACCTGCATGACCCGCTCGATCTCCTTCTCGCGCCCGATGACCGGGTCGAGCTTGGACTCACGAGCGGCCTGGGTGAGGTTCCGGCCGAACTGGTCGAGGACCAGGGACGTGGAAGGCGTGCCCTCCGCAGGACCGCCGGCGGTGGCGGTCTCCTTGCCCTGGTAACCGGAGAGCAGCTGGATGACCTGCTGCCGCACACGGTTCAGATCGGCGCCCAGCTTGACCAGGACCTGGGCGGCGACGCCCTCGCCCTCACGGATCAGGCCGAGCAGGATGTGCTCCGTGCCGATGTAGTTGTGGCCCAGCTGAAGGGCCTCGCGGAGCGACAGCTCCAGGACCTTCTTGGCACGGGGGGTGAAGGGGATGTGACCCGACGGGGCCTGCTGGCCCTGCCCGATGATCTCCTCCACCTGCTGGCGGACCGCCTCGAGCGAAATCCCGAGGCTCTCAAGGGCCTTGGCGGCGACACCCTCACCCTCGTGGATCAGGCCCAGGAGGATGTGCTCGGTGCCGATGTAGTTGTGGTTGAGCATCCGGGCTTCTTCCTGAGCCAGGACGACAACCCGCCGCGCGCGGTCGGTGAACCTCTCGAACATCGTTAATCGCTCCTCAGAGCGGTCAGGCAGTGGGGGGAACTTCCCCTCCCTGTCCTTCCGCAGCTTAGTCCCGCAAGCGGGGACCGCTCATTCCAACTGCCGACACCGTCGATGGCCTCCTGACCCCGCTCACGCCGACATCTGCTCCAACCCGATGGTGCGAGACGATGTTCCCGCAGGCCAGGCAGTTACCCCCTTCGCCAGTACGCCCGTGGCGAACGGGAGCCGTCCCGACCTGCGTGTCGCCCCCTCCCACTAGGGATGTCTTACCCGCTGCTACGGACCGTCCATGCCGAGTGCACGGGTTCCCTCCGCTACGGGCGAACAACCTTGCTCCCCGCCGCACCCCCGCGCGCCCCCGTGTTCGCCACCGTGCGCATGCGTCCGCACACCCAGCGTAACCCGACGGGGTGTCGGCCGTTGCGCCGGGCATGGCCTCCACCCGCACCGTCACCGTCCCGCCCCCACGAGGGCCGGACGGATCCGCACAGGGCGACAGGACACGCCTCTGGTACGAGAACGTACTGGGCTGGCCGACGGTGCCCGGTGCCCCGCCGCGGCTGGTGGTGGGGCCGGTCTTCGACGTCCTGGACGTCCCCGCGGAGGCGGGGTGCGTGGCGCTGGAGCGTCTGGGCGCCGCCGGGCAGGGCTTTCCGGTCGCCCTTCAGGCGGGCCGGCTGCGGCTCCTGGTGGCCCCCGGAGGCGCGGACGAGCTGCCGGGCCTGCTGGAGTGGCTGGAGTGGGGCGGGGTGGGCCTGGACCTGCTGGCGGTCGGCGAGGGCGGCTTCATGGACGCCCCCGCCCCCTGGACACCCGTGGCCGGGCCGTGCGGGGCCCGGAGCGCCGGGACGTGCGGCCGGGGCGGTGACGGTCCGCAGGGGGCCGCCGTGTGGCTGCGACCCCCCGAACCGGGGCGCGAGGCCGGGGCCTCGCTGCCGACGCTGTCGGCGATGGGCACGAGGAGCTCGCGAGGGGACGGTGCCGGCCCCCCGGACCTCGTGCGGCTGGTGAACACCGTGGCGACGCAGATCCACCGCGTCCGCCTGCGGCGGGCCGGTGCGGGCGCCGCCGCGCGGGCAGCAGAGGGTCAGCCGTTGGCCTTCTCGTAGGCCTCGCGGATGGACTGGGGAACGCGGCCGCGGTCGTTGACCTCGTAACCGTTCTCCTTGGCCCAGGCGCGGATGGCCGCGGTGTCCTGGCTGCCGCCGGAGGAGGAACGCGCCTTTCCGCGCCCGCCGGAAGCGCGGCCCCCGGTACGACGGCCACCCTTCACGTAAGGCTCGAGAAGGCCGCGGAGCTTCTCCGCGTTGGCGGTGGTGAGATCGATCTCGTAGGTCTTGCCGTCCAACGCGAACGTCACGGTCTCGTCCGCCTCGCCGCCGTCGAGGTCGTCGACAAGAAGGACCTGAACCTTCTGTGCCACCGGATTTCCTTTCATCGATAACTTGAGGGCCGGGGTGAGCCGGCGTCCGCCGTATCGCCGCCCCTTGTTATATGCAGTACTGCAGTACCTCGGAAAGCAAACCGCTTTTGACGTAAAAACACAAACCCCCGGCAGAGGCCCGGCCCCCGCACATGGCCCGGAAACATGCGCGTTTCGGACATAGGGCACCCGGATAGGGCGCCCTGACACAGATCACAGATGCAGAAGCATCCGGCTGTTGCCCAAGGTGTTCGGTTTCACGCGTTCGAGGCCGAGGAACTCCGCGACACCCTCGTCATAGGAGCGCAGCAACTCCGCGTACACATCCCGGTCGACGGGTGTCTCACCGATCTCCACGAAGCCGTGCTTGCCGAAGAAGTCCACTTCGAAGGTCAGACAGAAAACGCGGCGAACACCTAGCCAGCGGGCGGTCTGCAGCAACTTCTCCAGCAGCCGGTGTCCGACACCGGCCCCCTTCAGACCCGGCTTCACGGCGAGAGTGCGCACTTCCGCGAGGTCTTCCCACATCACGTGCAGGGCGCCGCAGCCGACGACCTCCGCGTTGTCGTCCCGTTCCGCGACCCAGAACTCCTGGATGTCCTCGTAAAGCGTCACCGTCGCTTTGTCGAGCAGGATGCCCTCGCGGACGTAGTCGTCCAGCAGGTCGCGTACGGCCGGCACATCGCTGGTGCGGGCCCGTCGGACGGAGAGGGCATTTGCGGTGACTTCGGGGCTGTCTGCTGACATGAACGGACGCTATCGCCCGCCGGGCCCGTCGGGAGAGCCGGGGTTGTCGTCAGGGGTTTCCGGGAGCTGGACGATCCGCATGGCGTCCGTGAGAGCCTGGCGTTGTTCCTCGCTCATCATGCCGAAGAACGCCACGAGAGCGGCGGCGGCGTTGTCGCTCTGCGACCACGCCTCGTTCATCAGGGCCGCGGCGTAGGCGGCGCGAGTGGAGACGGCCTCATATCGATAGGCGCGGCCTTCGGACTCCCGGCGCACCCAGCCCTTCTGATGGAGATTGTCCAAAACGGTCATCACCGTGGTGTACGCGATGGACCGGTCCTTCTGAAGATCTTCCAGGACTTCCCGAACGGTCACCGGGCGGTTCCACTTCCACACCCGCGTCATGACCGCGTCTTCGAGTTCTCCCAAGGGGCGAGGCACAACTCAGAACAATAGTGGGAGATCCCGCCCATGGCGTGCCGGGCAGGCATGATCACCGACAAACACTGACAAAAGGGGCGTACGACGGTTCGTCGTACGCCCCTGTGGTGCGACTGCGGTCGGTGTCCGGCGCCCGGCGGGCCGGTCAGGCGTCGGTCTTGGGGGCGGCGGCCGCTTGGGCGGCCTCCGTCCGGGCGAGGGCCGCGTCCACCACGGCGTCCTCCTTGGTCTTGTTGGCGCCGCCCTGGGTCTTCACGATCACGCGGATCACGCCGATGAAGAAGACGGCCATGACGACCGGGGGCAGGAGCGCGGAGACGTAGTCCATGCGTCCAGGGTAGCCAGGCGGACGGCTCAGCCGGCGGCCAGGTGCTGGTCCGGCGGCGTGGCGGGCTTGCGCCGCGGGAAGACCTCGCCGGGCGTGGGCACGGGCCTGCGGGTGGGCTTCGGCGTGCCCGGGGCGGGGGCCGGCGTGGGCGCGGGGCTCGGGTTGGGCGCCGGGTGCGGCGTCGAGGGCCGCTCGGCCGGCTCGCGCTCCTGCTCGGAGTCCGCGCGCCCGCCGGGCAGCGCGGTCAGGCGGACGCGTTCGCAGTGCCGCAGCAGGTCCGCGGCGGTCGGATTGCCGCGCAGGGCGCGCAGGGCGGCCAGATCGTCCGGGTGGGGCCGGTATCCGGCCCCCAGCGCCTCCTCCAGGAGCGCGAGGTACCCGGCGGCGGTGCCGGGGAGGGCGGCGCGGTAGCGGCCGAGATCGGCCACGAGGAAGGCGCGCAGCCGGGCACTCTCCCGCCTCGCCTCGTCGAGGGACGCGGCGAGGCGGAGGCAGTCCTGGACGTCGTCGGCCGAGGCGGGGCTGGGGTGCACGGCGAGGGCGAGGGCGCGGCGGAGCACACGCAGCTCCTCCGCACCGAACGCCAGGCCGCCGCGGGATCCGTAGGGCGTGGGCATGCTGCGACGATACGCGCTAATCAGACAAATGTGGATCAAAGCCGCAGGTGTGGCGCGGTCACCACCCGGGTGGCCCGACCAGGCGCGATGCCCGGGTGGGGCCACCGTGGGGCGGCGTACGCGCTACATGCGGGACACGTTCCGCTCGTAGACCAGGCGCAGCCCTATCAGCGTCAGCCACGGCTCGTGCTCGTCGATCACCGTGCTCTCCCCCAGCACCGTGGGCGCCAGCCCGCCGGTGGCGATGACCGTCACGTCGTCCGGGTCCTCCGCCAGCTCCCGGGCCATGCGGTTGACCACCCCGTCCACCTGGCCGGCGAAGCCGTACACGATGCCCGACTGCATCGCGGCGACCGTGTTCTTGCCGATGACGGTGCGGGGCCGCGCCACCTCGATCTTGCGCAGCTGCGCGGCCTTCACGCCGAGCGCCTCCACGGAGATCTCGATGCCGGGCGCGATGACGCCGCCGACGTACTCCCCGCGCGCGGAGACCGCGTCGAACGTCGTCGCCGTGCCGAAGTCGACGACGATCGCCGGCCCGCCGTACAGCTCGTTCGCCGCGACCGCGTTGATGATGCGGTCGGCGCCGACCTCCTTGGGGTTGTCGAACTGGATCGGCACGCCCGTCTTCACGCCGGGCTCCACCAGGACCGCGGGCACGTCGCCGTAGTAGCGGCGGGTGACCTCGCGCAGCTCGTGCAGCACGGACGGAACGGTCGCGCAGATGGCGATGCCGTCGATGCCGTCGCCCAGCTCGTCGCCCAGCAGCGGGTGCATGCCCATCAGGCCTTGGAGGAGCACGGCCAGCTCGTCCGCCGTGCGCCGCGCGTCCGTGGAGATGCGCCAGTGTTCGACGATCTCGTCGCCGTCGAACAGGCCGAGAACGGTGTGCGTGTTGCCCACGTCGATCGTCAGCAGCATGACCGGTCCTACTCCGCGGCGCGCAGGTCGAGGCCGATGTCGAGGATCGGCGAGGAGTGGGTGAGGGCGCCCACGGCGAGGTAGTCCACGCCCGTGTCGGCGTACGCCTTGGCGCCTGCGAGGGTGAGGCGGCCGGAGGCCTCCAGCGCCGCGCGGCCGTCGACGAGGGACACCGCCTCCTCGCACTCGCCGGGGGTGAAGTTGTCCAGCAGGATCAGGTCGGCGCCCGCGTCCAGCACCTCACGGAGCTGGTGCAGGGTGTCGACCTCGACCTCGATCGGGACGTCGGGGAACTGCTCGCGGACCGCCGTGAAGGCCTGCGCGACGCCGCCGGCGGCCACCACGTGGTTGTCCTTGACCAGCGCCGCGTCCGACAGGGACATCCGGTGGTTGACCCCGCCGCCGCAACGCACGGCGAACTTCTCCAGGCTGCGCAGTCCCGGGGTGGTCTTGCGGGTGTCGCGCACCTTCGCCTTGGTGCCCTCCAGGGCGTCCGCCCACGCGCGGGTGGCCGTCGCGATGCCGGACAGGCGGCACAGCAGGTTGAGGGCGCTGCGCTCCGCGGTGAGGATGTCGCGCGTGCGGGTGGTGACCGAGAGCAGCACCTGCCCGGCCTCCACGCGGTCGCCGTCCTCCACGTGGCGCTCGACCTCGAACTCCTCGGTGCAGACGATCGACATGACCGCCTCGGCGACCCGCAGGCCGGCCACCGTGCCCGCCTCCCGCGCGGTGAAGTCGGCGGTGGCGACGGCCTCCTCCGGGATGGTCGCGACCGTGGTCACGTCCACGCCGTGCGCCAGGTCCTCCTGAAGGGCCACGTTGGCGATGTCCTCGACCTCGACGGGGTCGAGGCCCGCGTCGGCCAGGAGCTGGGCGAGCGCGGGGTCGAGCCCGCACTCCAGGTACGTGTCCTCGTCGCCGGCGCCGCAGGCGCAGCCGTCGCCACAGCCGCCGGAGGAGACGAGGGGAAGGTCGGGGGTGGTCACTGCTGTCACTGCTCCTGGGCCTGAGGGAGGGTCGGGGGGAAGTCTGTGGTGTCGGTGGTGCGCACCGCCAGCGATCGGTCCGGATTCAGCCGTACGACGATGTGGCGGCGCCATGCGGTGTCGTCCCGTTCGGGGCGGTCCTCGCGCCAGTGGCAGCCGCGGGTCTCCTCACGCTGCCGTGCGGCGGCCACCAGGACGCGGGCCACGCACAGCAGGTTGGTGGCCTCCCAGGTGTCGACGCCCGGCTCGGCGGTCTTGCCGTTCTCGTCGAGGGCGTCGCGCGCGTCGGCGTGCAGCCGGTGCAGGCGGTCGGCGGCCTCGGCCAGGGACGCCTCGGAGCGCAGCACGCCCGCGCCGCGGGTCATGGTCCGCTGGATGGTGAAGCGGGCCTCCGGCGGGAGCAGCGGGTGCGCGGGGCGCCCGGCGGCGGGCAGCGGCTGCGGCACGCGCGCGTGGAGGCCGGTGGAGGCGATGTCGGAGGCGATGCGCTCGGCGTAGACGAGGCCTTCGAGGAGCGAGTTGGACGCCAGCCGGTTGGCGCCGTGCACGCCGGTGCAGGCGACCTCGCCGCAGGCGTACAGCCCGGGCACGGTGGTGCGGCCGCGGGAGTCGGTGCGGACGCCGCCGGAGGCGTAGTGGGCGGCCGGGGCGACGGGCACGGGCTCGGTGACCGGGTCGATGCCGTGGGCGCGGCAGGCCGCCAGGATCGTCGGGAAGCGGCGCTCCCACATCTCGGCGCCGAAGTGGCGGGCGTCGAGGTACATGTGCTCGGCGTCGCGCTCCCGCATGCGGCGCATGATGCCCTTGGCGACGATGTCCCGGGGGGCCAGCTCGGCCAGTTCGTGCCGGCCCAGCATGAAGCGCACGCCGTCGGCGTCGACCAGGTGGGCGCCCTCGCCACGCACCGCCTCGGAGACCAGCGGCTGCTGGCCCTCCGCGTCCGGGCCGAGGAACAGCACCGTGGGGTGGAACTGGACGAACTCCAGGTCGCTCACCTCGGCGCCCGCGCGTAGCGCGAGGGCCACGCCGTCGCCCGTGGAGACGGCCGGGTTGGTGGTCGCGGAGAACACCTGGCCCATGCCGCCGGTGGCGAGCACCACGGCGGGCGCGTGCACCGCGCCCACGCCGTCGTGCTGGCCCTCCCCCATGACGTGCAGGGTGACGCCCGCGGTGCGGCCCTCGGCGTCGGTCAGCAGGTCCAGCACGAGCGCGTTCTCGATCGTCCGCAGCCCGCGCGCGCGGACCGCCTCGACCAGGGCGCGGGAGATCTCCGCACCGGTCGCGTCGCCGCCCGCGTGGGCGATGCGACGGCGGTGGTGGCCGCCCTCGCGGGTGAGTTCCAGCCGGCCGTCGGTGGACGCGTCGAACCGCGCGCCGGTCGCGATGAGCCGCCGTACGGCGTCGGGGCCCTCGGTGACCAGGATGCGCACCGCCTCCTCGTCACACAGGCCCGCGCCGGCGACCAGGGTGTCGTCCAGGTGCTGTTCGGGGGTGTCGCCCTCGCCGAGGGCCGCGGCGATGCCGCCCTGCGCCCAGCGGGTGGATCCGTCGTCGAGGCGCGCCTTGGTGACCACCACGGTCGTCAGTCCCGCGGCCTCGCAGCGGAGGGCGGCGGTGAGTCCTGCGACGCCGGAGCCGACGACCACCACGTCCGCGTCGATGGACCACCCCGGGGCGGGGGCGTGCAGTCGTATGCCTGTGCTGGTCACGAGGCGGCTCCGAGGTTTCCGAAGGTCAGGGGGATGTTGTCGATCAGCCGGGTGGCGCCCACACGTGCGGCGACCGCGAGGACGGCCTCGCCGGTGAAGTCGTCGCCGATCTCGGTGAAGTCCGACGGGTCGACCAGCGCCAGGTAGTCCATCCGGAGCGGCGGGTCCAGGCGGGCGGCCTCGTCCAGCACCAGGCGGGCGGCGGCACGGATCGCGGCGGGGCCGCCGGCGGTGGTGGCCACGGCGTGCGCGTCGGCCGCGGCGCGGGACTCCCCGATCGCGCTGAGCGCCTCGGCACGCTCGCGGGTGGCCGGCACCTCGCGGGCCCGGGCGCGCAGCGCCTCCTGCGCGGCGTGCCGGTCGCGGCCCGCGAACAGGGCCTGCGACAGGGCGAGCGCCGTGCGCCGCTCGGCGGGCGAGAGGTAGCGGTTGCGGCTGGACAGGGCGAGCCCGTCCTCCTCGCGGACGGTGGGCACGCCGACGATCTCGATGCCGAAGTTCAGGTCGCGCACCATGCGCCGGATCAGGGCGAGCTGCTGGGCGTCCTTCTGCCCGTACAGCGCGACGTCGGGACGGGTGAGGTGCAGCAGCTTCGCCACGACGGTGAGCATGCCGTCGAAGTGGCCGGGGCGGGCGGCGCCCTCCAGGCGTTCACCCATGGGTCCGGCGCCGACCCTCACCTGCGGTTCGCCGCCGGGGTAGACCTCGTCGACGGACGGGGCGAACACGGCGTCGGCGCCGGACATCCCGGCCAGCTCGACGTCGGCGTCCAGGGTGCGCGGGTAGCGGTCCAGGTCCTCACCGGCGCCGAACTGCAGCGGGTTGACGAAGACCGTGACGACGACCTCGCCGTCGGGACCGGCGATCCTCCGCGCGGCGCGGATCAGCGTGGCGTGGCCCTCGTGCAGCGCGCCCATGGTCATGACGACGGCACGGCGGCCGGTACGCGCGCGGGCGTGCAGGTCGGCGGCGGTGCGCAGCAGGGTGGCGGTCATCGGGCGGCTCCGTTCCGGGACGCGCGCGGGGGCGTACGGGTGGCGTGGGCGTGAGGGATGCGGGCGGTGCCGCTCATGTCGGGTCCCCCGGGGTGTCTCCGGTGCCGCCGGCCGCGTCGGACGGGCCGGCCAGCACCCCGAGGAGGGGCTCGGCCAGCTCCGGCTTCAGCAGCCCGTGGGCGAGAGCGCGGTCGGCCGTGGCGCGGGCCATGGCCAGGTACCCGGCGACGGTCCCGGGGGCGTGCTCGCGCAGCTCGGCGACGTGCGCCGCGACCGTGCCGGCGTCACCCCGGGCGACGGGTCCGGTGAGGGCCGCGTCACCGGAGCGCAGCGCGTTGTCCAGGGCGGCGCCGAGCAGCGGGCCGAGCATCCGGTCGGGGGCGCCGACGCCCGCGGTGCGCAGCAGCTCCAGCGACTGGGCCACCAGGGTGACCAGGTGGTTGGCGCCCAGGGCGAGGGCCGCGTGGTAGAGCGGGCGGTTCTCCTCGGCGATCCACTCCGGCTCGCCGCCCATCTCGATGACCAGGGCCTCGGCCGCCAGCCGCAGCTCGTCGGGCGCGGTCACGCCGAAGGAGCAGCCGGCGAGCCGCTGCACGTCCACGGGGGTGCCGGTGAACGTCATCGCCGGGTGCAGGGCCAGCGGCAGCGCGCCGGCCCGCAGGGCGGGGTCGAGCACCTTGGCGCCGTAGCGGCCGGAGGTGTGCACGAGGAGCTGGCCGGGGCGCACCGCGCCGGTGTCGGCGAGGCCGGTGACCAGCTCGGGCAGGGCGTCGTCGGGGACGGTCAGCAGCACCAGCTCGGACCGCTCCAGCACCTCGGCGGGCGGCACCACCGGCACGTCCGGCAGCATCTCCTCGGCGCGCCTGCGGGAGGTGTCGGAGACGGCGGAGACGGCCACCGGGCGGTGCCCGGCCAGCTGGAGGGACGCGGCCAGGGCGGGACCCACGCGTCCGGCGCCTACGACGCCGACGGTGAGCCGCGCGGGACGGTCCCGGGGATCGGGCTGTGGGGTTGTGTTCACGCGAGGGTGGCCTTCCCGTTCCAGTCCGCTCGGGGTACCGGACGATTTCTCGTCATGTTAACGCGATCGGTTCCGGCGGCCACCGGTTGTCCACAGGCTGTGGGTTTCCGTGGACGCGCCCGCCCTCGCGTACGGACCGCGTCCGCCCCCGCCCGCGCACGGAATCGCGGGTGACCCCGCGAAGGGGCGCGGGGCATGATCGCGGGCATGACTGACACAGCTGACCACGACGGCACCGGACCGACGACGGCGGAGGCCGCCGCGCCCACACCGCGTGAACGACGCATCGCGGCCTGGCGGAACGCCCCGCGCGTGCTGGCGCGCCTCGGCTTCCTCGCCCCGCTCAGGGAGCGGCTGGCGCTGCTGGCGGCGGCGGGAGACGTCTACGACCTCGACGAGACCTCGGACCTCTACGGCAACGGGGTCGTGGAGGCCCTGGAGCGGCGGGTGGCGGAGCTGCTCGGCACGGAGGCCGCGGCCTTCTTCCCGACCGGCACGATGGCCCAGCAGGTGGCCCTGCGCTGCTGGGCGGGGCGCACCGGCAACCCGGCGGTGGCGCTGCACCCGCTGAGCCACCCGGAGGTGCACGAGCGGAACGCGTTCAGTCAGGTCAGCGGCCTGCGCCCGGTGCACTTCGCGAACGAGCCGCGGCTGCCCACCGCCGAGGAGGTCCGCGACTTCGCGGAGCCCTTCGGGGCGCTGATGCTGGAACTGCCGCTGCGGGACGCCGGGTTCGTGCTGCCCACCTGGGACGAACTGACCGAGCTGGCGGACGCCGCGCGGGAACGCGACGCGATCGTGCACCTCGACGGCGCCCGGCTGTGGGAGTGCACCGAGCACTTCGGCAGGTCGCTGGAGGAGATCGCGGGCCTCGCGGACAGCGTCTACGTGTCCTTCTACAAGTCCCTCGACGCGTTCGGCGGCGCGGCCCTCGCCGGCCCCGCCTCACTGATCGAGGAGGCGAGGACCTGGCGGCACCGGTACGGGGGCGCGGTGTTCCAGCAGTTCCCGACCGCGCTGTCCGCGCTGATCGGCCTCGACCGGGAGCTGCCCCGGCTGCCGGAGTACGTCCGCCACGCGCGCGTGGTGGCCGCCGCCCTGCGCGAAGGGCTGGAAGCCGGGGGGCTGCCCTGGTTCCGGATCCACCCCGAGGTGCCGCACACCCATGACTTCCAGCTGTGGCTGCCGTACGCGACCGAGGTGGTGGCGGAGACGGCGATCCGGGCGGGCGAGGAGACGGGCAGCATGCTGTTCGCCAACCACTGGGACCCGAAGGGCCCGGGGCTGACGTTCACCGAGGTCTACGTCCGCGCCGCCGCCCTGGAGTGGACGGCCGACGACGTACGCGAGGCGGCCACGGACTTCGCCCACCGCCTGACCGCCGCATCCCCGGCGTAGGCCGCGCCGCCGTTCGGCTCAGGCGGTCCCGGCCGTTCGGCTCAAGCGGTCCCGGCCGGGCGGCATGCCGGTCCGGGTGCCGGGCGGCACGCCGGTCCGGAGGCCCGGCGGGGCTGGGTGGCGGCCGGGCGAGGGGTCGGGACGGAGGGCGGGCCGGGGTGGCGTGGGAGCAGGTGGGTCAGGGCGCGGCGGAGCCGGTGGGCCGTGCGGGTGCCGCGGTCGGCGCGGTCGGCGCGGGCCGCGCGGGCCGCGCGGGCCGCGCCGACCGCGCGGAGGCGGTGCGGTTCGCCGCCCAGTTCGCGGACGGCCTGCCAGTCTTCGAGGCCCGGTGCGGGCGGGGCCGGCACGCCCAGCCGGGAGGCACGGTAGGTGTCGAGGAGGTACTGCTGCGTGAGGCTCATGCCGTCCACGCTGCGCCTTCCCGGCCGCCGCGTCTCCTCGATTGACGCGGCCCGTCAATCGGGGTCCGCGGTGTCGGTGGCCCGGTGCACCATGTGGTCATGGGCGTGCACATCGACATCACGGGGCTGCGGCCGGAGAGAGCCGCCGTCGTGCTCTCTCCGCTGGCCGAGCTGGGCATGGCGCTGCACGCGCTGTCCGAGCCGGCGCACCACCCGGGACTGCAGGCCTGGGTGACGGGGGTGACCGCGCGGCTCGACCCTCACCTGGCGGACCGCATGTGCGAGGCGGACTTCCTGTGGCGCACGACGTTCTCCGACCTGTTCCTGCCGTGCGCCGGGTTGCCGGGCAGGACGACGCTGCCCGGCACCACGCTCACCGAGGAGCTGGACCTGCTGGACAAGCTGTCGGACGAGCAGTTCGTGGACGCGGCCCTGGAGTTCACCTGCGCCCTCCCCTACGGCGTGCCGGGGGGCGGCCCGCTCGTCGACGACGGTCTGCGCCGCCGCGCGCTGGAACTGGCCGCCGCGCGCGGGCCGAGCCAGGTGCTGTTCACCGAGCGGCTGCTGGCCGACCCGCCGCGGATCAGGGACTGGCTGCGGCAGTTCCTGCACGACTGCGACGAGGCGTTCTTCGCGGAGACGTGGTCCCGGCTGCGGCACCAGCTCGCCGCGGACGCCCGTCTCAAGACGGACCTGCTGCGGCACAAAGGGCTGGGCGAGGCACTGGCCGCGGTCTCCCCCGCCGTGACGCTGGACGCGGCGGCGGCCCGGATCACCGTCGACAAGCTGGGCGACGGGCGTTCCGTCACGGGGGACGGCGGGCTGCTGCTGATCCCCACCAGCCTCGGCTGGCCGCATCTGATGGTGCTGCACCGCCACGACTGGCAGCCGGTGCTGCACTATCCCGTCGGCTCACCGGAGCCGGCCGCGCCGCCGAGCGTCGGCCAGCTGAGCCTGCGGATGACCGCGCTGTCCCATCCGGTGCGCATGCGGATGTGCCGCAACCTCGCCCGCGGCGCGTTCACCACGAGCGAGCTGGCCCAGGTGCACGGCATGACCGCGCCGGAGATATCCCGGCACCTGGCCGCGCTGAAGAAGGCGGGGCTGATCACCACCCGGCGCCGCGGCCGGTACGTCCTCCACCAGCTGGACGTGACCGTCGTGGCCCGCCTCGGCAGCGACTTCCTGGAGAGCATCCTCCGCTGAGGCCACCCCCGGGCCGTGCACGGGGACGTATGCCCGCCGTCAGCCCAGCCGGATGTGCCGGACGCCCACGCCCGCCTGGCGGAGGCGGGTGCGCAGCCGGCCCTCGTGGTTGGGGCGCAGGGTGAGGCCGGCGAGGACGGCGATGCGGTCCGCCGTCCTCGGCACCGTGGTGTGGTCGGTCCACAGGTGTTCGGCGAACTCCGGCTCGGCGAGCCGCTCCAGGCAGTGGTCGAGCCGCTCGACCGCCCAGCTCTCCCGGCGCAGGCTCCGGGCGCCGCCCAGCAGGTGCCCGAGGCCCCGCTCCCGCAGCCGCCGCAGCACCGTCTCCCGCTCGGCGAGAAGCGTGAAGTGCCGCACCTCGTGGCCCAGTTCGCGCAGCCGGTGCACAGTCTCGGCGAAGTGGCCGGGGTCGGTGACGGTCATCGGCGCGATCACCACGCCCTCGCGCCGGGTGAGGGTGAGGTCGAGGACCTCGACGACCCCGTGCCGCCAGGACCTCAGATCCCGGAAGTCGCCGCGCAGTTCGGGCGGCAGCATGCGGTGCAGGCCGAAGCCGGGCTGCTCCGGGTCGCAGACGACGCTGCCGGGCAGGCGGCGCCGTATCTCGTGTGCGGTCTGTGTCTTGCCGCCCCCGAAGGGGCCGTTGATCCACAGGAGCATGCGCGGCACCCTACCGGCGGGCGGGGCTCGGCTCAGCCGTGTCCGCCGGCCCGCACCAGACCCGTCTCGTAGGCGAGGACGACCACCTGCACCCGGTCCCGCAGCCCCAGCTTGGTGAGGATGCGGCCCACGTGCGTCTTCACGGTCGCCTCTGACAGCACCAGCCGCGCCGCGATCTCCCCGTTGGACAGGCCCTGGGCGACCAGCACCATGACCTCGCGCTCGCGCTCGGTGAGCCGCTCCAGTTCCTTGTGCTCGGGCTGCTTGCCGGTGCTGGGCAGCATCGGCGCGAACCGGTCCAGGAGCCGGCGGGTGGTGGACGGGGCGACCACCGCGTCGCCGCTGTGCACCGCGCGGATCGCGGTCAGCAGTTCACCGGGCGGCACGTCCTTGAGCATGAAGCCGGACGCGCCCGCCTTCAGCCCGGAGAAGGCGTACTCGTCGAGGTCGAAGGTCGTCAGGATGAGCACCTTCGGCGGGTCGGTGTCCGCGCAGATCCTGCGGGTGGCCTCCACCCCGTCGAGCTTGGGCATGCGGACGTCCATCAGCACCACGTCGACGGCTGTGGACCGCAGCACCTCCAGGGCCTCCACGCCGTTGCCCGCCTCCGCCACGACCTCCATGTCCGGCTGGGCGGCGAGCACCATCCGGAACCCGGTGCGCAGCAGCACCTGGTCGTCGACGAGCATCACGCGGATCGTCATCGTGGCTTCTTCCGTTCGGTCGTCGGGTCGCCGCAGGGGGCGTGACAGGTGTCAACAGGGGGCGTGCGGATGCGTCAATGCGCGGGTTTGAGCGGCAGCAGCACACTGATGCGGAATCCTCCGCCCGGCCGCGGTCCGGCGTCCAGCGTTCCGCCGACCATGCCGACCCGCTCACGCATCCCGATCAGTCCGTGTCCCTGGCCGTCGAGCCCGCCCTCCTCGTACAGCTCGTGCGGGGCTCCCTTGCCGTCGTCCTCCACGAGCAGGCCGAGCCCGTCGTCGAAGTACACCAGCCGCACGCTCGCGCCCGCGTTGGGCCCGCCGTGCTTGCGGGTGTTGGTCAGGGCCTCCTGCACGATGCGGTACGCGGTCAGCTCGACCCCGCTGGGCAGCTCGCGCGAGGTGCCCTCGATCTTGAAGTCCACGGGCAGCCCGGACTCCCGGCACTGCTCGACGAGGTCCTCGATCTGCTGCACCCCCGGCTGCGGGACGTACTCCCCCGCCTCCTGGTGCTCGCCGGTGCGCAGGACGCCCAGCAGGCGGCGCATCTCGGCGAGGGCCTGCCGGCCGGTGCTGGAGATGGTCTCCAGGGCGTTCTTGGCCTGGTCGGGCGCCGCGTCGAGGACGTAGGCGGCGCCGTCGGCCTGCACCACCATCACCGACACGTTGTGCGCGACCACGTCGTGGAGCTCGCGGGCTATGCGGGCGCGTTCGGCGGCGACCGCCACCTTGGCCTGCGCCTCGCGCTCCTTCTCCAGCCGGGCCGCGCGTTCCTCCAGCTGCGCGAAGTACGCGCGCCGGGTGCGGATGGAGTCGCCCAGCACCCACGCCAGGGCGAACGGCACGGCCTGGAAGACCGTGATGGCGATGTTGCCGGCCGTCCCCGTGTCCTCGCTGGGCCAGCGCAGCGTCGCGAACGGGGCCGCGCACAGGCCCGCGGTCAGCGCGAGGCGGGAGGCCCAGCGGGCACCGGTCGCCGCGACCGTGTAGACGATCACCAGCAGGGCGAAGTCGGCGGGCAGGGGGGCCACGTCGGCGGCGAGCTGTCCCAGGCCGACCGCCACGGCGAGGACCAGCATCCGCTCGGGCATCCGGCGGCGCAGCGCCACCACCAGGGACAGGAACAGGACGACCGGTACGACGAGAGCCGCCCGGTCGGTGCCCCTGGACGCCCCCGTGGCCGCTCCGCCGACCACCGAAATCCCGAAGAGGATCACGGCCCAGAAGCCGTCGACCCACGTCGGGTGCCTGCGGAGGAAGTCATAGAGGCGCTGCACGTAACCCAGCGTAGGGAAGTGAAATGCGTGCAGGGGTCAACCGGAGGGCCGATCCCCGCCCGGTACGTGTACTCCGCAAGGTGGAGGCCGGACCGATGCGCGCACCTGATCCGGGCCGCCGCGCGCACGTACTCTGGGCCGGTGACGACGGCGGCGACGAGCGCGGGGAAGCGGTGACGGCGGGGACCGCGGGGACGGCACGGGACGGCTTCCGCGGCTGGCGGGAGGCGGCCGAGGAGGCCCTGTACGGGCCGGACGGCTTCTACCGCCGGCCCGGCGGAGCGGGTCCGGCCGGACACTTCCGTACCTCCGTGCACGCGTCGCCGCTGTTCGCCGGGGCCGTGGCACGGCTGCTGTGCCGGGTCGACGAGGCGCTGGGACGCCCGCCGGCGCTCGACCTCGTGGACATGGCGGCCGGCCGGGGCGAACTGGTCACCGGCGTCCTGAGCGCACTCCCCGCCGACGTGGCGGACCGGGTGCGCCCGTACGCCGTCGAGCTGGCCGGGCGTCCGGAAGGGCTCGACGGGCGGGTCGAGTGGCGGGCCGCGCCGCCGGAGCGGGTCACTGGCCTGCTGTTCGCCAACGAGTGGCTGGACAACGTGCCCGTGGACGTCGCCGAGGTGGACGCCTCCGGCGTCCCCCGGCGGGTGCTGGTGCGGGCGGACGGCACCGAGCGGCTCGGGGAACCCCTCACCGGACCGGAGGCCGCGTGGCTGGCCCGGTGGTGGCCGCTGCCCGCCGAGGAGGGACTGCGCGCGGAGATCGGACTGCCCCGGGACGAGGCCTGGGCGGCGGCCGTCGGCACCCTGGAGCGCGGGCTGGCCGTCGCCGTGGACTACGCGCACACGGCCGGCGCGCGGCCCCCGTTCGGCACGCTGACCGCGTTCCGGGAGGGACGCGAGACGGCGCCGGTGCCGGACGGCTCCCGCGATCTCACGGCGCACGTCGCGCTGGACGCGTGCGCCGCCGCCCCCGCCCTGCCGGGCGCGCGCCTGCTGACGCAGCGGGACGCCCTGCGCACGCTCGGCGTGACAGGCGGGCGTCCTCCGCTGTCCCTGGCGGGCACCGACCCGGCCGGCTACGTCCGCGCCCTCGCCGCCGCCGGGGAAGCCGCCGAACTCACCGCCGCGGGCGGCCTCGGGGACTTCGGCTGGCTGGCGCAGCCGGTGGGGACCGGGGACGTCCTCACCGGGTGACGGCTACTTGTCGATGTCACCGACGACGAAGAACAGCGACCCGAGGATCGCCACCATGTCCGCGACCAGCGTGCCCGGCAGCAGCTCGGTGAGCGCCTGGATGTTGTTGTACGACGCCGAACGCAGCTTCAGCCGGTACGGCGTCTTCTCGCCCTTGCTGACCAGGTAGTAGCCGTTGATGCCGAGCGGGTTCTCGGTCCACGCGTACGTGTGGCCCTCCGGGGCCTTGAGGACCTTCGGGAGCCGCTGGTTCACCGGGCCGGGAGGCAGCTCCGCCAGCCGGTCCAGGCAGGCGTCGGCGAGGTCCAGGGCGTTGTGCGTCTGCTCCAGCAGGCACTCGAAGCGGGCGAGGCAGTCGCCCTCCTCGCGGGTGACCACCTTCAGGACGTCACCCAGCTCGCCGTAGGCCAGGTACGGCTCGTCGCGGCGCAGGTCGAAGTCGACGCCCGAGGCGCGCCCGATCGGCCCGCTCACCCCGTACGCGTGCACGGCCTCGGCGGACAGCACACCGACGCCCCGGGTGCGGCCCCGGAAGATCTCGTTGCCGAGCACCAGGTCGTCGAAGCGGTCCATGCGGGAGCGCACCCCGGCGACGGCGCCGCGGGCCCGGGACGTCCAGCCCGCCGGGAGGTCCTCCTTGAGGCCGCCCACACGGTTGAACATGTAGTGCATGCGCCCGCCGGAGACCTCCTCCATGACGTGCTGGAGCTCCTCGCGTTCGGTGAAGGCGTAGAAGATCGGGGTGATGCCGCCGAGCTCCAGCGGATAGGAGCCGAGGAACATCAGGTGGTTGAGCACCCGGTTCAGCTCGGCGAGCAGCGTGCGCAGCCACACCGCGCGCTCGGGGACCTCCATGCCGAGCATCCGCTCCACGGCCAGGACCACGCCCAGCTCGTTGGAGAAGGCCGACAGCCAGTCGTGACGGTTGGCCAGCACGATGATCTGGCGGTAGTCGCGGGCCTCGAACAGCTTCTCCGCGCCCCGGTGCATGTAGCCGATCACGGGCTCCGCGCGGACGATCCGCTCGCCGTCCAGGACGAGCTTCAGCCGCAGCACGCCGTGCGTCGACGGGTGCTGCGGGCCGATGTTGAGCACCATGTCGGTGCTCTCCGCGGCGCCGCCGATTCCGACCATGGTCTCCGTCGTAGGAGTCATGCACACAGTCTGTCCTACGTACGCTGGCTCCATGGAGACGGGGAGCCCGCACGACACGGGGACAGCGGACGTGCCGGAGGCGGCGGCGCCGGACGCGGCACACGCGCCGGCCGTACCGGATGCCGGTGCGGCGGAAGCGGTGGCGGAGCCGGGTGCCGGTGCGGCGGAGCCGGTGTGGCGGGCGCTGCCGCCCGGGCTGCTGAAGATGCGACGGCTGCTGGTCGTGGTGTGGCTGGGACTGCTGACACTGGCCACCGCGCTGGTGCCGGGCCTGCTGACCGGACCCGGCTGGGCCGCCTTCGCGGTGCTGCCGCTGGCCGTGCTCGTCTGGGGCTGGGTGATGCTGGAGCGCAACTGGCGCTCCTGGCGGTACGCCGAGCGCGCCGACGATTTGCTGATCAGCCGCGGTGTCCTCTGGCGCGAGGAGACGGTCGTGCCGTACGGGCGGATGCAGCTGGTGGAGGTCACGTCCGGACCCGTCGAGCGGTACTTCGGGCTGGCCAGCGTGCAGCTGCACACGGCCGCCGCGGCCACCGACGCCACCATCCCCGGCCTCGACCCGGCCGAGGCGGAACGGCTGCGCGACCGGCTCACCGAGCTGGGCGAGGCCCGGTCGGCGGGACTGTGACGACCACCGGCGTCCAGAAGGACGTACACGACCGGCCGCCCGTGACCGAGAGGCGGCTGCACCCGGTCACGCCGCTGCGGCGGGCATGGGCGCCCGTGGCCGTCCTGATGGGCTGGGTGGTGCACGACCTCGACGGGGCGCAGCGCCAGCTCACCCGGCTGACCACCACCACGCTGCTGGTCGGGCTCGGGGTGCTCATCCCGGCCGCCGCCCTCTACGGCTTCCTGAGCTGGTGGTTCACCCATTTCGCGGTGACCGACGGCGAACTGCGGGTGCGGACCGGGCTGCTGTTCCGGCGCACCGCGCACATCCGGCTGGAGCGGATCCAGGCCATCGACGTCACCCAGCCGCTGCTGGCGCGGGTCGCGGGCGTGGCGAAGCTGAAACTCGACGTCATAGGCACCGACAAGAAGGACGAGCTCGCCTTTCTCGGGGCCGGCGAGGCGCGGGCGCTGCGCGCGGAACTGCTGGCGCGGGCGGCCGGGTTCGCCCCGGACACCGCGCACGAGGTGGGCGAGGCACCCTCCCGGCAGATGCTGCGGGTGCCGCCGGGCGTCCTCGCCGTCTCACTGCTGCTGACCGGCGCGACCTGGGTCTGGCTGCTGGTCGCCGCGGTGGCGCTGCCGCTGCTGTGGACGGCCACCCACAGCCTGTGGACGGTGCTCGCGGCGGGCGTGCCGATGCTCGGCGCGGCGGGCGCGAGCAGCGTGGGACGCTTCGTCGCCGAGTACGACTGGACGCTGGGCGAGTCGCCCGACGGTCTCCGGATCGACCACGGGCTGCTGGACCGGGCGCACGAGACGGTCCCGCCGGGCCGCGTGCAGACCGTGCGGCTGGTCGAGCCGCTGCTGTGGCGCAGGCGCGGCTGGGTGCGCGTGGAACTCGACGTGGCCGGTTCGTCCAACTCCCTGCTGCTGCCGGTGGCGCCGCGCGAGATCGCCGAGTCGGTCGTCGCCCGCGTGCTGCCCGGGGTGACCGTCCCGACGCCCGAGGCACTCGTCCGCCCGCCGCGACGCGCGCGCTGGTGCGTGCCGGTGTGGTGGCGGGGCTACGGACTCGCCGTCACCGACGCGGTGTTCGCCGCCCGGCGCGGGCTGCTGCGGCGCAGCCTGTCGCTGGTGCCGCACGCGAAGGTGCAGAGCGTCCGGCTGGTCCAGGGGCCGTGGCAGCGGGCCCGCGGGGTCGCCGACGTCCATGTGGACACCGGCGCCAACAGCACCGTCGCGGCCCGCCTTCGCCCCGCCGACGAGGCCGCCGTGCTGCTGCGCGCACAGGCGGAACGATCCCGCACCGGCCGCGGGGACGCCCTTCCGGACCGCTGGATGGCCTGACCGGCCCCGGACAGGCGAACGGGGCCCCGCGAGTGCGGGGCCCCGTCGACGGTCGCGGGCGGACTCAGGAGACCGCGCTGCGCAGACCCTGGACGTCGATGTGCTCGGTCTCGTCGTGGGCCGTCAGGTCGATGACCTGACCGGCACCGCGCGTCTCCTCGGCGGCCGGCTTGTACCGCGCCTCGGCCTCCGCCTTGTGCAGCGCGAGCGCCTCCTGGCCGACCACGTCGGCGAGGTCCTCGTTCTGCACGGCGTCCAGGGCGGAGCGCTCCGTCTCCTGCTTCGTGCCGAAGAAGTCGAAGCCGCCCCCCGTCACGGGCCGCCGCACGGGCGCCGTCGGCGGGACGACCGCGACGGCGGTCGGCACGGTGAAGTGCCCCGAGGGCTGCCGCACGGCCGAACTGCCGGGAGTGGCCGGTCCGGTGGGGGCGGCCGCGCGCTCATGGTCGCCGACCGCCCGGGACTGCCCCCCGGCCTCGTCCTCCTGCGCCTGATCCGGCCGGGGCCGCTTCGTGGGCTCGGGACCGTCGTCCTCGGGCGTGCCGCCGCCCTTGGGGGCGGAGTCGGTCCTGGGGGCGCCGCCCCGATGCGGGGTGTCCTCGGAGATGGGCCGGGCGGCGGGAGCGCCCGGGGCGCTCTCCTTCCGCGCGGCAGGTACGGCGGCCTCGGGGGCGGCCTGCTCCGTCGCCTCGGTGTCGGTCGCCTTGGCGTCGGTCGCCTCGGTGTCCGCCGCGCCGGTGTCCGTCGCGTCGTCGCGGCCGGCGTCCGGGGCCTTCGCACCCTCGGGCCCCGGCTTCCCGGTGAACCGGGCCAGGGCCGCGTCGGCCCGCAGGTACAGCTTCGACCCCTCCGGGGAGAAGACGCCGGAGGTCTCCGGGTCCTGCCCGCCCTTCGGCTCGTCGGCGTCCGCCACGGTGTCCGCCGCGCTCTCCGGGGTCACGGGTGCCGTGGGCTCCGGTGCCTCCACGGGCTCGGCCGCGGGCGCCGACGAGGTCCCCGCCGGCAGCGCGCGCGCCGGGACGGTGGCCTCTATCTCGAGCACCCGGCGTTCCTCCAGGACGCTCGCCCGGTCCACCTCGGCCGCCGCGTACCGGCGCAGCAGCGAAGCGTGCTCGTTGCGCAGTCCGGCGAGTTCCGCGCGCTTGGCGCGCAGCCGCTGCTCCAGCTTCATCCGCAGCTCACGCGACTCCTCGAGGTCCGACTCGAGTTCGGCGACCCGTTCCTCGAAACGCCACTCGTCGCTCGCCCGCGCGCGCGTCAGATCGGCGACGCGTTTGCCCGCCTGGGCGTCCCAGTGACGCATCACGACGGCACCCGCGATCGCCGTGACCGCGGCGGCCGCGGCCAGGAGACGAAGCACCACCGGTTGTGTGAACACCCAGGGCCCCAGGGCGCAGACGACGGAGACGCCTGCGATCGCCGACGGGGGCAGCATCCTGTGCAGAGGCGGGGAATGACGGTGACGTCCACGTGGCATGGCCAGAAACTTACCGCGCGTAGGCGAATGATGGTGCCCCGCCCCGCAAAAAGAAAGCGAGTTGAGGCGTTTCACAGCCCAACGGCGAACCCGGGCAGTCGTGAATAGCGGCACCTTGCAATTTCATCAAGATCATTTCCGAGCCGGATCACCGTACAACTCCCCCTCCCGGCATTCCACTTCGCCGCCGCCGCCACGCCGAAGCCCTCTCCGCGCCCCGTCCCGCGCCCCACCCTCCGGGCGCGCCCCCGCCCGCGCCGCGCCCGTCCCCGGCCCGCTCCCACCCGCTCGCCCCACAACGGCACCCCACCCGGGCCGCCTCCCCGATGCCGATCCACCGGCCGGAGATCCCGTTCCGCCCACCCCCGGTGAACCACGATTCCCGCCCTTTCCCGCCCCCCGCGATCTCACGCGCACGGCCCCGCCGCAAAGCGACGGCGAAAGACACCGCAATCCCCGCCACCGCGTTTCCCCGCTCCCCGCCCACCGGCCCGCGCGGCGTCCGGGACCCGCCCCGGGGCCTACGCTGAACGTATGAGCAATCACAGCGGACGCCGTCGGATCGCGGGCCTCCCCCACTGGGACCGGTGCGCGGTCATGGGAGTCGTGAACGTCACCCCCGACTCCTTCTCCGACGGCGGCCGCTGGTTCGACACGACGACCGCCGTCAAGCACGGCCTCGACCTGGTCGCCCAGGGCGCCGACCTGGTCGACGTGGGCGGCGAGTCCACCCGCCCCGGCGCCACCCGCGTCGACGAGGCCGAGGAACTCAAGCGCGTCATCCCGGTCGTCCGCGGCCTCGCCGCCGAAGGCGTCACCGTCTCCGTCGACACCATGCGCGCCTCCGTCGCCGAGCAGTCGCTCGCGGCCGGCGCCGCCCTGGTCAACGACGTCAGCGGCGGCCTCGCCGACCCCGCCATGATCGGCGTCGTGGCCGCCGCCGGCGCGCCGTTCGTCGTCATGCACTGGCGCGGATTCCTGGAGGGCGGCAACGTCCGGGGCGTGTACGACGACGTGGTCACCGAGGTCGCCGACGAACTGCGCGCACGCGTGGAGGCCGTGCTGGAGGGCGGTGTGGCCGCCGACCGCGTGATCGTCGACCCCGGCCTCGGCTTCTCCAAGGACGCCGGACACGACCTCGCGCTGCTCGCCCGGCTCGACCGCCTGACCGACCTCGGCCACCCCCTGCTCGTCGCCGCGTCCCGCAAGCGGTTCCTCGGCCGGGTGCTGGCCGGCCCCGACGCCCCGCCCCCGCCCGCCCGGGAGCGCGACGCGGCCACCGCCGCCGTCTCCGCCCTCTCCGCACAGGCCGGCGCCTGGGCGGTGCGCGTGCACGAGGTCCGCGCCAGCGCCGACGCCGTACGGGTCGTCCGAGCGATAACCCAGGCGCGCGCCGACGGCCCCGCGTCTCCCGCATCCGGCGCGGAAGGAGCCCGGTGACCGCTCCCCACACCGACGTCGAGCAGGTCGAAGCCGCCAACACCGCCTTCTACGAGGCACTGGAGCGGGGCGACTTCGAAGAGGTCGCCTCCGCCTGGCTCACCCCCGCCGACCTCGGCGTCGACGAGACCTACCACGACCCCGCCGACAGCGGCGTGGTCTCCTGCGTGCACCCCGGCTGGCCCGTGCTCACCGGGCGCGGCGAGGTCCTCAGGTCGTACGCCCTGATCATGGCGAACACCGACTACATCCAGTTCTTCCTCACCGACGTGCATGTCTCCGTCACCGGTGACACCGCCGTGGTGACCTGCACGGAGAACATCCTCAGCGGCGGGCCGGCCCCCGAGGCCGGCGAGGAGCTGGGCCCGCTGGTCGGCCAGCTCGTCGTCGCCACCAACGTCTACCGCCGCACCCCGGCCGGCTGGAAGCTCTGGTCCCACCACGCCTCGCCCGTCCTCGCCCAGGAGGACGACGAGGACGACGAGGCACCGGCCTGACCGGCACGGGACGCGCCCGGCGGCCCGCCCCGCGTGGCGGGAATCACCACAGGGGGTGCGACGGGCGCCACCGGCCCGTGAGCACCCCGCCCCGGCTGGGCAGACGCACAGTGAGGACAACGGACGCCGGACCGCGGCGGCCACCCCGCGCCACCGGCTCCGTCGTCCGCCGCGGGTAGATTCGAGGACGGGCCGGTGTGCCGTCCGCACAGGCACCGACCGGCCGGACCGACGACTGCAGGAGTGATTCGCGTGGATCGTGTCGCGCTGCGCGGCCTGAAGGCCCGCGGGCACCACGGAGTGTTCCCGAAGGAGCGCGAGGAGGGCCAGACCTTCCTCGTGGACCTCGTCCTCGGCCTGGACACCCGCCCGGCCGCCGCCGACGACGACCTGACGAAGACCGTGCACTACGGCATCGTCGCGGAGGAGGTGGTGGCCGTCGTGGAGGGCGAGCCCCTCAACCTCATCGAGACCCTCGCCGAGCGCATCGCCCAGGTCTGCCTGAAGCACGACGTCGTGCAGGAGGTCGAGGTATGCGTCCACAAGCCGGACGCGCCGATCACCGTGCCCTTCGACGACGTGACCGTCACCATCACCCGGAGCCGCGTATGACCAGGCCGTCCACCACGGGCCACACCGACCCGACCGTCCAGCCCGTCCCCGCCTCCGTGGTCGAGCAGGTGGACGCGGCCGACACCACCCTGCAGAACCCGAAATGGGCCGTGGTCTCCCTCGGCGCCAACCTGGGCAACCGTCTGGAGACCCTGCAGGGGGCCGTGGACGCCCTGGAGGACACCCCGGGCATCCGGGTCAAGGCCGTCTCCCCCGTGTACGAGACGGAGCCCTGGGGCGTCGATCCCGGCAGCCAGCCGTCCTACTTCAACGCGGTCGCCGTCCTGCGGACGACCCTGCCGCCGTCCTCCCTCCTGGAGCGCGCACACGCCGTCGAGGAGGCCTTCCACCGCGTACGGGACGAGCGCTGGGGACCGCGCACCCTGGACGTGGACATCGTCGCCTACGCCGACCTCCACTCCGACGACCCGCAGCTCACCCTCCCGCACCCGCGCGCCCACGAGCGGGCCTTCGTGCTCGCCCCCTGGCACGACATCGACCCCGCGGCGGAGCTCCCGGGCCGCGGCCCGGTGGCCGACCTGCTGGACACCGTCACCCGCGAAGGTGTCACGCCCCGCGCCGACCTGGAACTCCGGCTGCCCGAGTAGCCGTTAAGGTCGAGACGGCCACAGCCCGGGGCACCGGTCCGGGGAACGCGAAGGGACACCGTGAAAGAGCTGCGCATCAGGGTGCTGGCCGGCGTCTTCGTCGTCGCCGGAGTCCTGTCCTGGGCCGGAGCCCGCCTGTGGAACTCCTTCGGGACCCTCCCCAGCGTGCCCGTCGCCGCGCCCATCGTGCTCGCCCTGATCGCCGTGGTCCTCGCGGCCACCGCGCTCTCCCTGCGGGCCCGCCTCAAGGCACAGCGCGAGCGCCGGCCCGACGCCAAGGGCGTCGACCCCCTGATGGCGGCCCGCGCGGTGGTCTTCGGGCAGGCCAGCGCCCTGGTGGCCGCACTGGTCGCGGGCCTGTACGGCGGCACCTTCGTGGTCCTGCTGGGCTCCCTGGACATCCCCGCCCGCCGCGACCAGGCCATCTACGCGGGCTTCTCGGTCGTCGCGGGCATCGGCGTGATAGCGGCGGCGATCTTCCTGGAGCGGGTCTGCAAGCTCCCGGAGGACGAGGACGACGACAATCACCCGGGCGCGGCCCCGGCGGCCTAGGGGCGTCGTACACAGAAGAAGGGGCACGGTTCACACGAACCGTGCCCCTTCCTCCGTGGCCCCTTCTCCGTGTACGGCGTCAGCGCGCCATGATCAGGCTCATCGCCTCGTTGCGGGTCGCCGCGTCCCGCAGCTGGCCGCGCACGGCCGAGGTGAGCGTCTTGGCGCCGGGCTTGCGGATGCCCCGCATCGACATGCACATGTGCTCGCACTCCACGACCACGATCACCCCGCGCGGCTCCAGGATGTCCATCAGCGAGTCGGCGATCTGCGTGGTGAGTCGTTCCTGCACCTGCGGGCGACGGGCGTAGACGTCCACCAGCCGGGCCAGCTTGGACAGCCCGGTGATCTTCCCGCTGGTGGACGGGATGTACCCGACGTGCGCCACGCCCCGGAACGGCACCAGATGATGCTCACATGTCGAGTACACCTCAATGTCCTTGACCAGCACCATCTCGTCGTGGCCGATGTCGAACGTCGTCGTCAGGACGTCCTCGGGCTTCTGCCACAGCCCCGCGAAGATCTCCCGGTACGCCCGCGCCACCCGCGCCGGCGTCTCCTGCAGGCCCTCACGGTCCGGGTCCTCGCCCACCGCGATCAGCAGCTCGCGCACGGCGTCGCGGGCCCGCTTCTCGTCGAACTCACCGACGGGGGCTATGCCGTCCAGCGTCACGGGGTCGGTCATGGGGTGCCTCGTTCCTGATGCCTGCACGCGTGAGGGGCACGCGTCTCGAACTGCGGGTTACGCAAATGCCGCGTCCCCCAGGCTAGAACCTGGGGGACGCGGCATCCATTCCGGGCCCGGTGGGGCGCGGTGAGCCCTGGATCAGCTCTCCGGGCGCTCCTCCGGGGCTCGCTCCGGCTGCGGGGCGGGCTCCGTCGTGGCGGTCTTCGTGGTGGAGATGGCCGGCGTGGCGCCGTTCGCCCCGTTCGTCAGGGCCAGCTCCTTGGGGGAGAGGACCGGCGGGCGGGTGGACGGCGTACGGCGGGAGGAGCCGGTCCAGGCGGGCCTGGGCGGGCGCTTGACGATCGGCGCGAAGACCTCGGCGATCTCCTCCTTGCCCAGTGTCTCCTTCTCGAGGAGGGCCAGGACCAGGTTGTCGAGGACGTCGCGGTTCTCGACGAGGATCTCCCACGCCTCGTTGTGCGCGGTCTCGATGAGCTTCTTGACCTCTTCGTCGACCAGCGCGGCGACCTCTTCCGAGTAGTCGCGCTGGTGGGCCATCTCCCGGCCGAGGAAGGGCTCGGTGTTGTCGCCGCCGAACTTGATGGCGCCGAGCCGCTCGGTCATGCCGTACTGGGTGACCATCGCGCGGGCCAGTCCGGTGGCCTTCTCGATGTCGTTGGCGGCACCGGTGGTCGGGTCGTGGAAGACGAGCTCCTCGGCCGCGCGGCCGCCCAGCATGTAGGCCAGCTGGTCCAGCATCTCGTTGCGCGTGGTGGAGTACTTGTCCTCGTCCGGCAGGACCATGGTGTAGCCGAGGGCGCGGCCTCTCGACAGGATGGTGATCTTGTGAACCGGGTCGGAGTTCGGTGAGGCCGCCGCGACCAGGGCGTGTCCGCCCTCGTGGTACGCGGTGATCTTCTTCTCCTTGTCCGACATGATCCGGGTCCGCTTCTGCGGGCCCGCCACCACACGGTCGATCGCCTCGTCGAGCATGTGGTTGTCGATGAGCTTCTGGTCGCTGCGCGCGGTGAGCAGCGCGGCCTCGTTCAGCACGTTGGCCAGGTCGGCACCGGTCATGCCGGGCGTGCGGCGGGCGACGGCGCCGAGGTCGACGTCCGGCGCGACCGGCTTGCCCTTCTGGTGCACCTTGAGGATTTCGAGGCGGCCCTGCATGTCCGGGCGGTCGACCGCGATCTGGCGGTCGAAACGGCCGGGACGCAGCAGCGCCGGGTCGAGGATGTCCGGGCGGTTCGTGGCGGCGATGAGGATCACGCCGCCCTTCACGTCGAAGCCGTCCATCTCGACGAGGAGCTGGTTCAGGGTCTGCTCACGCTCGTCGTGACCGCCGCCGAGGCCGGCGCCGCGATGGCGGCCGACCGCGTCGATCTCGTCGACGAAGACGATCGCGGGGGCGTTGGCCTTGGCCTGCTCGAACAGGTCACGGACCCGGGAGGCACCGACACCGACGAACATCTCGACGAAGTCGGAACCGGAGATCGAGTAGAACGGCACGCCCGCCTCGCCGGCGACGGCGCGTGCGAGCAGCGTCTTGCCGGTACCGGGCGGGCCGTAGAGCAGCACACCCTTGGGGATCTTGGCGCCGACGGCCTGGAACTTCGCCGGCTCCTGCAGGAACTCCTTGATCTCGTGGAGCTCCTCGACGGCCTCCTCGGAGCCCGCGACGTCGGAGAACGTCGTCTTCGGGGTGTCCTTGGTGATGAGCTTCGCCTTGGACTTGCCGAAGTTCATGACGCGGGAGCCGCCGCCCTGCATCTGATTCATCAGGAACAGGAAGACGACCACGATGAGGACGAAGGGAAGCAGGGACAGCAGAATGCTCACGAAGGGGTTCTGCTTGGACGGCGAAACGGTGTAGCCGTCCGGGATCTGCTTGTTCTGGAACTTGTCCTGCAGCGTGCTGGCGATGGTGACGCCCTGGTCGCCGATGTAGCTCGCCTGGATCTTCGAGCTGCCCTCGACCTTCTGGCCGTCCTTGAGCTCGACCTTGATGATCTGCTCGTCGCCGGTGGTCAGCTTGGCCTGTTCGACCTTGTTCTCATTGATCGCCTGGACGACCTGGCCCGTGTCCACCGTCTTGTAGCCGCCGGACGAACCGACGACCTGCATCAACACGACCACGGCAAGGACGGCCAGCACGATCCACATGACCGGCCCACGGAAGTATCGCTTCACGTCCATCCATACGGAGCGGTGCCGCCCCGTCCCTCCTGCCATAGTGAGTTTGATAAAGGCTGTTCTTCGGACGGTACCCCAGCATGGCCCCCCGAAGCTGCGGGGGACGGCCGACAGTGGCGCCCACGCATGCTCCAACGCCGAGGAGCCCGCCGGGGTTCCCGATCATGTACGGCGGCCGGGGCCGCCCGGGTTCAACCGCCGTAGACGTGGGGCGCGAGCGTACCCACGAACGGGAGGTTGCGGTACTTCTCGGCGTAGTCGAGGCCGTAGCCGACGACGAACTCGTTGGGGATGTCGAAACCGACCCATTCGACGTCGATGGCGACCTTGGCGGCCTCGGGCTTGCGCAGCAGCGTGCACACCTTGAGGGAGGCGGGCTCGCGCGAGCCGAGGTTGGAGATCAGCCAGGACAGGGTCAGTCCGGAGTCGATGATGTCCTCGACGATCAGGACGTGCCGGCCCTTGATGTCCGTGTCGAGGTCCTTGAGGATCCGCACGACGCCGGAGGACTGGGTGCCCGCCCCGTACGAGGACACGGCCATCCAGTCCATCGTGACGGGGGTGGACAGCGCCCGGGCGAGGTCCGCCATCACCATCACCGCGCCCTTGAGCACGCCGACGATCAGCAGGTCCTTGCCCGCGTACTCCGCGTCGATCTTCGCCGCCAGCTCCACCAGCTTGGCGTCGATCTCTTCCTTGGTGATGAGTACCTTCTCGAGGTCGGCACCCATGTCGTTCGCGTCCACCCGCATCACTTTCGGTCGTCCCACCGGCCGGTCCGGTCCGCCCCGCGACTCCTACGGGTCGGTGGGGTCCGGATTCAGCCCTGCCGAATCACCAGTCTGCCACCCTGCCGGCGGGCGACGACCCGGCCGGGGAGATTGATGGCCCCCTGACCGCGCCAGCCGGTGATCAGCCGGTCGACCTCCTCGATGTGGCGGGCGAACAGCGAACCGGCCGGGGCGCCCGCCTCGATGGCGGCCCGGCGCAGCACCCGCCGGCGTACGGCGGGCGGCAGGTCGTGCAGGGCGTCGCACTCCAGGCGGCCGTCGTCGTCGCGGACGCCGGCCGCGGCCTTCCCGGCCCAGGCGTCGAGGGCGTCCGCGTCGTCACGGGAGAGCTGGGCCGTACGGGCGAGGGCCTCGACGACGCCCTTGCCGAGGGCCTTCTCCAGGGCGGGCAGGCCTTCGTGGCGCAGCCGGGAGCGGGTGTAGGCGGGGTCGGTGTTGTGCGGGTCGTCCCAGACGGGCAGGGACTGCACCATGCAGGCCTTGCGGGCGGTCTGCCGGTCGAGCCGGAGGAAGGGGCGCCGGTAACGGCCGTCGGCCCCCGAGACCGCGGCCATGCCGGACAGGGACCGGATGCCGGAACCGCGCGCGAGGCCGAGCAGGACCGTCTCGGCCTGGTCGTCGCGGGTGTGGCCGAGCAGGACGGCGGCGGCGCTGTGGCGCTCGGCGGCGGCGTCGAGGGCGGCGTAGCGGGCGTCCCGGGCGGCGGCCTCCGGACCGCCGTCGCGGCCGACGGTGACGGCGACCGACTCGACGGGATCCAGGCCGAGTTCACGCAGCCGGGCGGCGACCTCGGCGGCGCGCAGGTCGGAGCCCGGCTGAAGGCCGTGGTCGACGGTCACGCCGCCGGCGCGCAGGCCGGCCCGGGGGGCCTCGAAGGCGAGGGCGGAGGCGAGTGCCATGGAGTCGGCGCCGCCGGAGCAGGCCACGAGGACGAGCGGGGAGGAGGACCGCTCGTCGGTCGCGGGCCGGCCGGGCGGCCGGCCGTGTTCGGCGAGGATGTCGTTGAGGACGCGGCGGACCGCCAGGCGTATCGCCGCGACCGCAGGATGGGGACCCATGTCCGGTTCCCTTCGATGATGTTCCGGGGGGTTGAGCCCGAAGGTTCGGTCACGCAGAGTGTGTAGATGGTGACAGAACCGGGCCGTTCCCCGAGCATTGCACGCCTGCCCCGGACCCACGGTCCCTCGGACGGGTGATTGGCGGGGCGTCCGTCTGCCGCCCCGGACACCCCGCGCGACGGGGGCGCGGTGCTCATGCCTCCGGTTTGCTGTGCACCCGGGTGATCCAGTCCGCCGGTTTGCCGATCTCCGCCTTGGTGGGGAGCGTGTTGGGCGAGGTCCACACGCGGTTGAAGCCGTCCATGCCGACCTCGTCGACGACCGCACGGACGAAGCGTTCGCCGTCGCGGTACTGGCGGAGCTTGGCGTCCAGGCCGAGCAGCTTGCGCAGGGCCATGTCCAGGCGGGAGGCGCCCTTGGCGCGGCGCTGCTGGAACTTCTCGCGGATCTCGGCGACGCTCGGCACGACCTCGGGGCCCACGCCGTCCATGACGTAGTCGGCGTGCCCCTCCAGCAGGGACATCACCGCGGTGAGCCGGCCGAGGATCTCGCGCTGGGCCGGGGTCTGCACGATCTCGACGAGGGAGCGTCCGTCGTCGCCCTCCTCGCCCTCGGGACGGCCGCCGGCGAGCGACTGGGCCGCCTCGCGCACCCGTTCCAGGACGGTCATGGGGTCGACGTCGGTCTCGCCCAGGAACGCCTGGATCTCGCCCTCCAGGTGGTCCCGCAGCCAGGGCACGGCGGTGAACTGGGTGCGGTGGGTCTCCTCGTGGAGCGTCACCCACAGGCGGAAGTCGTGGGGCTCGACGTCGAGTTCGCGTTCGACGTGGACGATGTTCGGGGCGACCAGCAGCAGCCGTCCGCCGCCGTTCGCGCCGGCCGGGAGGTCGCGGGTCGCGGGGGCGAAGGTTTCGTACTGGCCGAGGACGCGGGAGGCGAGGAAGGACAGCAGCATGCCCAGCTCCACGCCGGTGACCTTGCCGCCGACGGCGCCGAGGACCGCGTTGCCGGGGCTGGTGCCGCGCCGCTCCTGCATCTTGTCGAGCAGGGGTTTGAGCAGTTCACGGAAACCGGCGACGTTGGCCCGGACCCAGCCGGGGCGGTCGACCACGAGGAGGGGCGTGTCGTGGGTCTCGGCGGTGCCGAGACCGGTGAAGCCGCGGACGTGTTCCTCCGCGGCCTGCGCGTGGCGGCGGAGTTCCGCGACGACGGCGCGGGCCTCGTCCCGGCTGACGTCGGGGCCCGGCCGCATGAGCCTGGTCGCGGTCGCGACCGCGAGGTTCCAGTCGACCATCCCGGAAGAGGCAGCACCACCGATGCTCGTCATGCGTCAACGGTACGTGAGTGGTGGGGTTACGGGCAGGGCGAGGAAGCGGGGGCCCGTTCGCGCAGTTCCCCGCGCCCCTGGGGCGACATGGTCGCCGCGCACTCCAGCCGGCCCCGCGGGAGGGGCTGCGTCACCCTGGCCCCGCTTCAGAGGTCACCCCCCGACACCCCCGTTCGCGCAGTTCCCCGCGCCCCTGGGGAACTGCCGTCCCGGCACCTATGACCTCCCGCCCCTCGGGGCCGCGGGGAACCGCGCGAAGGGGGTCCGGGAGCGGAGCCCCCGGAGTGGGTGAGGGGGGCGCCTCCGCCTTGGCAGCGGGGTGTCAGCGGCAGCCGCAGGCCGACAGGGCTGTGGCTGCCTCGTCGAGGGCTGTCTGCGCCGCGTCCGGCCCCGGTGTGTCGTTGGCCAGGAAGGCGAACGCCAGAAGACGCCCGTCACGGTCGACGACCGTACCGGCCAGCGTGTTCACGCCCGTCAGCGTGCCGGTCTTGGCCCGGACGACACCGGCCGCACCGTCCTCGTACCGCCCGGACAACGTGCCGGTGAAGCCGGCGATCGGCAGCCCGGTGAGGACGGACCGCAGCTCGGGGTGGGCCGGGTCGCCGGCCTTGACCAGCAGGGCGGTGAGCAGGTCGGCGGTGAGCCGGTCACCCCGGTCGAGACCGCTGCCGTCCTTGACCTCGATGCCCTTCACGGGCAGCTTCAGCTGCTTCAGACGGGCGGTGACCGCCGCTCCCCCGCCCGCGAAGTCGGCCGGCTTGCCGGTGGCGAGGGCGGTGTGCCGGGCGAGCGCCTCGGCGAGGTCGTTGTCGCTGTGGGTCAGCATCCGCTCCACGAGCGAGGCGAGCGGCGGCGAGGAGACCGTAGCGAGGGTGGTGGCGCGGGTGGTCGACTTGGACGGGCCGGGCGGCGTCGCCGTGATCCCGTGCTTCTTCAGCAGCTCCCCGAACGTCCGGGCGGCGTCGGCCGCGGGGTCCGCGACGCGGGGCGCGGGTCCGCTGGAGGAGTCGTCGGTGCGCCCCTCGTCGGCCATCAGGGGGGTGACGGCGGCGAGGTTGGGGTTGACCCCGATCGGGTGCAGGGTGCCGCCCTTGTAGAGCGTCGTGTCGTACGACAGCGTCACCTTGCGCACGCCCCGCTTGCCGAGGGCCGCGGCGGTGCGCGCGGCGAGGTCCCGCAGGCTGGCGAACCCCTTGGCCTGCTTGCGGGCGGTGAGCGTGGGGTCGCCGCCGCCGACCAGGACGACCTCCCGGGTGTCGGGTTCGTAGACCGTGCGGGTGGTGAGGCGGTGGTCGGCGCCCAGGGCGGAGAGCGCGGCGACGGCGGTGGCGATCTTCGTGGTGGAGGCGGGGGTGAGGGCGTCGCCGGAGCCGGCGCCGTAGAGCCGTTTTCCCGTGGCGACATCGACGACGGCGGCGGAGCGGCGGCCGAGCGCCGGGGTGTTCAGCAGCGGGTCGAGGACGGCGGCGAGCGCCTTCCCCGCGGGCGCCGACCGCACGGTGGTGGCGGTGCCGCCGAGGCCGGTGAGCACGGACGGGGCGGGCGGGGCGGCCTGGGGTCCGCGCGGCGGGGTGCCCGCGTGCGCCCGGGAGCCGTCGTGATCTGTGCCACGCGAGGCGGTCAGGGCCACGGCCCGGTCCCGCTCGGCCGTACGCTGACCCGTGGAGTCCCAGGGGCCGGCGGCGGTCACCACACCCGCGGCCAGCGCCAGACCGGCGGTGGCGGCGGTCGCGGTGTACCAGCCGGTGCCGGGCCGCGCGACCCGCGGGGCCTGCGGCGATCCCGGCCGGCCCGACCGCGTGAACCACGGCCCGGCGGCCGCGGCGACACGCGCCAGACGCGGTCGTACGGCGTCCGCGATCCGCACGACGTGCGGTCCCGCGGCCCGCCAAGGCCTCAGCTCCGGCACGACCACCAGCCCCTTTCGCGATCACACACCTGCGTGAGGGACACTTAACCACCAGAACTATGTGCTGATCATGGAGGAGCGTCCGGTGGAGTTCGACGTCACGATCGAGATCCCGAAGGGTTCGCGGAACAAGTACGAGGTGGACCACGAGACGGGTCGGATCCGGCTGGACCGTCGGCTCTTCACCTCGACCGCCTACCCGACCGACTACGGCTTCGTCGAGAACACCCTCGGCGAGGACGGCGACCCGCTGGACGCGCTGGTCATCCTGGACGAGCCGACGTTCCCGGGCTGCCTGATCCGCTGCCGCGCCATCGGCATGTTCCGCATGACCGACGAGGCCGGCGGCGACGACAAGCTGCTGTGCGTCCCGTCGACGGACCCGCGCGTGGAGCACCTGCGCGACATCCACCACGTGTCGGAGTTCGACCGCCTGGAGATCCAGCACTTCTTCGAGGTCTACAAGGACCTGGAGCCCGGCAAGTCCGTCGAGGGCGCCGACTGGGTCGGCCGGGTGGACGCCGAGGCCGAGATCGAGCGGTCCTACAAGCGCTTCAAGGACCAGGGCGGCCACTGAGCACCGCCGCCGAGAGGCACCGGACGGGGGGGCCCCCCCCCCCGGGGGGCCCCCCCGCGGGGGGGGGGCCCCCCCCCCCCCGGCCCCGGGGCCCCCGCGGGGGGGGGGGGGCGCCGGGGGGGCGCCCCCGCGGGGGGGGGGGGGGGGGCCGGCGGGCGGGTGTGCGCGGGCTCACACCCGCGATACTCCCCCCGGGGCGCCCACTGCCCCCCGCCGCCGCGCGCCCCGGGCGGGCCCCCCCGCCCCGGGGGGCGCCCCGTCTCGCTGTGCCTGCGCAAGACCGGCGAGGCACGGGGCACACTGAGGGACGGTGTCGTCAGCAGGGAGAGCACAGCACGTGACGGACGCGGAGGACCGCAAGCCACAGTCGGACGAGGCGAGGAACGCCTTCGTACCCCCCTCCGGTGTCGCGGCACCGGCCGACAGCGAGTCGCAGACGACGTCCGAGTTCGCCGTCCCCGACGGGCTGGCCGTGCCGAAGCCGGGCACGGAGTCCGAGACCACCTCGGAGTTCGCCCTTCCGGACGGTCTGGACGTGGCCCCGCCCCCGCCGTCGCCGGAGGCGGAGGGGTCGGCGTTCAGCACGCCGAGGACCTACAGCGCACGGCAGGCCGCGGCCTTCACCCCGCCGGCGGGCGTCCCGCTGGTGCGGCTGACCAAGGACGTGCCCTGGCAGGACCGGATGCGCACGATGCTGCGCATGCCGGTGACCGAGCGGCCCGCTCCGGAGCCGGTGCAGCGGCACGACGAGGCCGGTCCGGCCGTGCCGCGCGTGCTGGACCTGAGCCTGCGTATCGGGGAGCTGCTGCTGGCCGGCGGTGAGGGCGCCGAGGACGTGGAGGCGGCGATGTTCGCCGTGTGCCGCTCCTACGGCCTGGACCGCTGTGAGCCCAACGTCACCTTCACCCTGCTGGCCGTCTCCTACCAGCCGTCGCTGGTCGACGACCCGGTGACGGCCTCCCGCACGGTACGCCGCCGCAGCCCCGACTACACCCGGCTGGCGGCCGTCTACCAGCTGGTGGACGACCTCAGCGACGACGAGACGCAGGTGTCCCTGGAGGAGGCCTACCGGCGGCTGGCGGAGATTCGCCGCAACCGGCACCCCTATCCCGGCTGGGCCCTGACGGCCGCCAGCGGGCTGCTCGCCGGGTCCGCCTCGGTGCTGGTCGGCGGTCAGCTGCTGGTGTTCGTGGCGGCGGCGATCGGCGCGATGCTCGGCGACCGGCTGGCGTGGCTGTGCGCCGGGCGCGGGCTGCCGGAGTTCTACCAGTTCACGGTGGCCGCGACGCCGCCGGCCGCGATCGGCGTGGCACTGACCCTGGCGCACGCGGACGTGAAGGCGTCCGCGGTGATCACCGGTGGTCTGTTCGCGCTGCTGCCCGGACGGGCGCTGGTGGCGGGCGTGCAGGACGGTCTGACCGGCTTCTACATCACGGCGTCCGCGCGTCTGCTGGAGGTGCTGTACTTCTTCGTCGGCATCGTGATCGGCGTGCTGACGGTGCTGTACTTCGGCGTTCAGCTCGGCGCCAACCTGGTCCCGGACGCCGCGCTCGGCGGCTCGGACCCGCAACCGCTGCTGCAGATCGCCGCGTCCCTGGGCCTGTCGCTCGCCTTCGCCGTGCTGCTCCAGCAGGAGCGGGCCACCGTGCTGATGGTGACGCTGAACGGCGGCATCGCCTGGGTGGTCTACGGGGCGATGCACTACACGGGCGACATCTCGCCGGTGGCGTCCACGGCGGTCGCGGCGGGTGTGGTGGGCCTGTTCGGGCAGCTGCTGGCCCGCTACCGGTTCGCGTCCGCGCTGCCGTACACCACGGCCGCGATCGGCCCGCTGCTGCCCGGTTCGGCCACGTACTTCGGTCTGCTGGGCATCGCGCAGAACGAGGTCAACCGGGGTCTGACGTCGCTCACCAAGGCGGTGGCGCTGGCGATGGCCATCGCGATCGGGGTGAACCTCGGGTCCGAGATCTCCCGGCTGTTCCTGCGGATCGGCTCCGCGGAGAAGCGCCGGGCGGCGAAGCGCACGCGAGGCTTCTGACCCTCGGTCCGCGCCGGCCGCCGCCCGGCTCCGGCTCAGTAACCGCCGTTGTACGGCTGCTGCCGGTCGTACTGCTGGTCGTTCCCGTAGGGCTGCTGCCGGTCGTTGCCGTAGGGCTGCTGCCGGTCGTTGCCGTAGGGCCGGCGCGGGTCGTACTGCCCGCCGTCGCGGTACGGCTGCTGCTGGTCGTACCTCTGACCGTCTCCGTACGGCTGCTGCCGGGGCTGCTGCTGCGGGTGGCCGTTCGGGGTGCCGCCGTAGGGCGGGCGGGGCTGCTGGGGGTCGCCGCCCTGGTTGCCGTAGTGCTGCCGGCCGGGCTGCTGCGGGGCGGCCGGGGTGACGCGGCGCAGCTGGGTGGTGGCGTCGTCCATGACCGGCGGCTGGGCGTACTGCGCGGCCGGGGCCTCGGCGGCGGCGCGCTTCTTCTTCCCGCGTTCGCGCAGGTACTCGATGAGGATGGGGACCACGGAGACGAAGACGATCAGGATGAGGATCGCCTCGACGTTGGCCTTGATGAAGCTGATCTGGCCGAGCCAGTACCCGGCGAGGGTGACACCCGTGCCCCAGGCGACACCGCCGATGACGTTGTACGTGAGGAACGTGCGGTACTTCATGCGGCCGGCGCCGGCCACGATGGGCGCGAAGGTCCGCACGATGGGGACGAAGCGGGCCAGGACGATCGCCTTGGGACCGTACTTCTCCATGAACTCGTGGGCCTTCTCCAGGTTCTCCTGCTTGAAGAGCTTGGAGTTGGGCCGGCTGAACAGCCGGGGCCCGAAGAACTTGCCGATCATGTAGCCGACCTGGTCACCGATCACCGCGGCGAGCACGATCAGGAGGCACACCAGCCAGAGCGGCTGGCTGATGTAGGTCCCCTCGGCCACGAACAGACCCGCCGTGAACAGCAGGGAGTCGCCGGGCAGGAACGCGAAGAGTCCGGACTCCGCGAAGACGATCAGCAGGATGCCGGGAAGGCTGAAGGTCTCGATGAGGTAGTCCGGGCTCAGCCACTCGGGGCCGAGCGCAAGCGTGGTCACGGGGATGTGGCTCCTGCAGCTGGGGGTCAAGGGCGGGGGCTGGCTGCCCAAATTATGAACGCAGCCGTCGAAGCCCAGGTTCCGCGGGGGTACCCAGCATGCACTGTGCCCCTGCCCGGGGAAAGCCGCGAGCCGGGGCCGTGGGCGATCGCCGCTGGTCGTGGGGCCGGGGGGGCGGGGCCCCCCCCCCCCCCCGGGGGGGGGCCCGCCCCGGGGGGGGGGGCGGGCGCCCCCGAATACGGCCCCCCCCCGCGCGGGGGGGGGTGGGTGAGCCGGGAAAA
>NZ_JBITSH010000008.1:69170-326886 GCF_044540535.1 Streptomyces sp. NPDC085937
GGGCGGCCGGGGGCCGGGGGGGGGGCCCGGGGCCGGGGGGGGGGGGGGGGGGCGGGCGGGGGGGGGGGCCGGGGGGGGCCGGGCCCCCCACCACTCAGGCGGTGTGCCGCAGCGCGTTGGCGAGGATCGCGTCCCGCATGTACGCGGCCAGACCGGGCCTGGCCTGGTCGATGTTCCGCGTGAACCGCTCGTCGGCGACGTACATCTCACCCAGGCAGGTGTGCATCTCGTGGCCGCAGTCGTAGTGGTTGCGGGAGATGCCCTGGCGGTGCTCCTCGGCCGCGTCCATCGCGGCCTCGGAGTCGGCGGGCTCGCCGGCCTCCATCAGGGCGACGAACCGGCGGGTCAGCTCGTCGGCCTCGTCCTGGATCCGCTGCCAGTCCTCCTTGGTGTAGGAGGCCGTCCGCTCCCGCGACTGGCGGTAGGCGTCGGTGTCGCCCCAGCGCGCCTGGACCTCCTCCTGGTACTGGTCGGGGTCGAAGTCCCCGAAGACCTCGAACTTCTCCTCCGGTGTCAGGTTGATCCCCATCGTGCGTGCCTCCATGGCCTGTTCCACGGCCGCCGCCATCTTCCGCAGCCTCTCGATCCGGGCGGTCAGCAGGTCGTGCCGGCGGCGCAGGTGCGCGCGCGGGTCCGCGTCCGGGTCGTCGAGCAGGGCGGCGACCTCCTCCAGCGGGAAGCCGAGTTCGCGGTAGAACAGGATCTGCTGCAGCCGGTCGAGGTCGGCGTCGGCGTACCGGCGGTGCCCCGCGTGGCTGCGCTCGGTCGGCACCAGCAGGCCGATGGCGTCGTAGTGGTGCAGGGTGCGCACCGTGACACCGGCGAATCCGGCCACCTGTCCTACGGAGTAGCTCACTTCCGCTCCCCTTCCGTTCCGCGCCCCAGCCTGGGTCCTCACGCCACGTGAGGTGCAAGCAGGTTCCCTGTTTATCCCTTTCGCCCGCTTATCGTGTGCGCGTGGCCCAGGACAGCACGCAGTCGGCTCCCGCCGCCGCCCCGGCGACCGCGGCACGCACCCTCCTGCCGACCATCGTGCCCGCGCTGCTGGTGGGCGTGGTGACGAGCCTGGTCCTGCTCGGGGTGAGCGCGGCGGCCGAGGAGCTGCAGGACGTGCTGTGGCAGACCCTGCCGGACGCGGTCGGCGTCGGCCGGTACTCCGTGCTGTGGATGTTCACGGTGCTCGTCGCCACGGGGGTGGCGGTCGGGCTGGTGGTGTGGAAGGTCCCCGGGCACGCGGGTCCCGATCCGGCGACCACCGGGCTGGAGGCGCCGGTGCTGCCGCCCGCGGTGCTGCCCGGGCTGCTGCTGGCGACCGCGTTCGTCCTGGCCGGCGGGCCCAGCCTGGGTCCGGAGAACCCGATCATCGCGGTGAACGTCGCGCTGGCCGTCGGACTCGGCACCCGGGCCTTCCCCCGGGCGCCGCGGCGCGGGTGGGTGGCGCTGGCGGAGGCGGGGACCATCGGCGCGCTGTTCGGGACGCCGGTTGCCGCCGCGCTGGTGATCTCCGAGGCGCTGGCGGGGCAGCGCGTGAAGGGGCAGCTGTGGGACAGCCTCTTCGCCCCGCTGGCCGCCGCCGGGGCCGGCGCCCTCACCACCACGCTGGTGTCCGAGCCGAGCTTCGACCTGCACCTGCCGCCGTTCGGGCGGCCCGGCTGGGCCGACCTGCTGGCTTCCCTCGTGGTGGCTCCGGTGGGCGCGCTGCTCGGCATGTGCGCCGTGTACGCCTTCCCCTTCGTCCACCGGGCGTTCCGGCGGCTGCGGCACCCGATGCTGGTGCTCCCGGCGGGCGGCGTGGTCCTGGGCGGACTCGCGGCGCTCGGCGGGCATCTGACGCTGTTCAAGGGGCTCGACGAGATCGCCGAGCTGGCCCGTGACCCGGACGGCTGGACGGCGGGCGAGTTCGCCACGATGACGGTGGTGAAGCTGGCCGCGCTGCTCGTCGCCACCTGCAGCGGTTTCCGCGGCGGCCGGATCTTCCCCGCGGTGTTCGCGGGGACCGCGCTCGGGCTGTGCGCCCACGCGCTGGTGCCGGCGGTGCACCCGGCGGTCGGCGTGTCGGCGGGCGTCCTGGGCCTGCTGCTGGCCGTCACCCGGCAGGGCTGGGTCAGCCTGTTCGTCGCGGCCGTGCTGGTCGCCGACACCGGCATCCTCACCCTGCTGTGCCTGGCCACCCTTCCCGCCTGGCTGCTCGTCACCGGCCGCCCGCACATGCAGTTGCGGGCGGACGGGACGGCGGTCCGGTGACCGTCCGCTTCCCGCCCCGAACGGCCCGCGCCCGGGCCGTCCGACACCCTACGGAGGACCCATGCCGCTGCACCAAGGCCGGACGGCCGGCGAGCGCCCGCTGTCCGTCAACCCGTTCCTCGGACCGGCGAACCCGGTCGGGGGCATGACCGAGGCGCCGCCCAAGCACCGCCTCCCGGACGACCCGATGGCGCCGTCGACGGCGTATCAGCTGGTGCATGACGAGCTGATGCTGGACGGCAACGCCCGGCTGAACCTGGCCACCTTCGTCACCACCTGGATGGAGCCCGAGGCCGGGCTGCTGATGGCGGAGTGCCGGGACAAGAACATGATCGACAAGGACGAGTACCCGCGCACCGCCGAGCTGGAGCGGCGCTGCGTGTCGATGCTCGCCGACCTGTGGCACGCGCCCGACCCCGGCAAGGCCGTGGGCTGTTCGACCACCGGGTCCAGCGAGGCCTGCATGCTGGCCGGTCTGGCACTCAAGCGGCGCTGGTCGCTGCGCAACGCCGGCCGGTATCCCTCGCCCGAGGCCCGCCCCAACCTCGTGATGGGCGTGAACGTGCAGGTCTGCTGGGACAAGTTCTGCACCTTCTGGGAGGTGGAGCCCCGTCAGGTGCCCATGGAGGGCGAGCGGTTCCACCTCGACCCGGCGGCGGCCGCCGAGCTGTGCGACGAGAACACCATCGGCGTCGTCGGCATCCTGGGCTCCACCTTCGACGGGTCCTACGAGCCGATCGCGGAGCTGTGCGCGGCGCTGGACGACCTCCAGGAGCGCACCGGTCTGGACGTCCCCGTGCATGTCGACGGGGCGTCCGGGGCGATGATCGCGCCGTTCCTCGACGAGGACCTGGAGTGGGACTTCCGCCTGCCGCGGGTCGCGTCCGTCAACACCTCCGGGCACAAGTACGGGCTGGTGTACCCGGGTGTGGGCTGGGTGCTGTGGCGGGACGCGACGGCGCTGCCCGAGGAGCTGGTCTTCCGGGTGAACTACCTGGGCGGCGACCTGCCCACCTTCGCGCTGAACTTCTCCCGCCCGGGCGCCCAGGTCGTGGCGCAGTACTACTCGTTCCTGCGCCTGGGCCGGGAGGGCTACCGGGCGGTGCAGCAGGCCGCGCGGGACGTGGCCACGGGGCTGTCCTCGCGGATCGAGGCGCTCGGCGACTTCCGGCTGCTCACCCGGGGCGACGAGCTGCCGGTGTTCGCCTTCACCACCGCGCCGGAGGTGACGGCCTACGACGTCTTCGACGTGGCCCGGCGGCTGCGGGAGACCGGCTGGCTGGTGCCCGCGTACACCTTCCCGGCGAACCGTGAGGACCTGGCGGTGCTGCGGGTGGTGTGCCGCAACGGCTTCTCCGAGGACCTCGCCGACCTGTTCGCCGAGGACCTGACCCGGCTGCTGCCGGAGCTGCGCCGCCAGCCGCACCCGCTCACCCGGGACCGGAACGCGGCGACCGGGTTCCACCACTGACCGGGGTCCGGCTCCCGCGCGCACGGGAGCCGGACCACGCTCTCAGCGGCTGAGCCGCGCGAACCGCCGTACCGCCAGCGGGAAGAAGACCGCGAGCAGGACGAGCGGCCAGGCGATCGCCGCCCCCACGTGCCCCGGTTCCCCGCCGGGCCCGCCGAACAGGTCCCGTACGGCCGTGGCCGTGTGGGACAGCGGGTTCCACCCGACGACCGTGGCCAGCCAGCCGGGCATGGACTCGGGCGTGGCGAAGGCGTTGGAGAGGAAGCCGACCGGCCAGACCAGGATCTGCACGGCCTGCACCATCTCCGGTTTGCCCGCCACCAGTGCCAGGTGGATGCCGGTCCACAGCATCGCGAACCGGAACAGCAGGAGCAGCCCCACCGCGCCCAGGAACGCGGCCGGTCCGCCGTGGGTGCGCCAGCCCAGCGCGGCGGCCACGCCGAACAGCACCGCGAGGCCGAGCGCCGACTGGAGCATGTCGGCGGCGGAACGGCCCACCAGTACCGCGCCGTCCGCCATCGGCATGGACCGGAAGCGGTCGAGAACCCCCTTGTTCATGTCCTGGGTGACGGCGATCATCGTGCCCTCCAGCCCGAAGGCCATGGTGAGCGCGAGCATGCCCGGCACCAGGAAGTCGAGGTACTCGCCGCTGACTCCCCGGCCGCCGCCGACCAGGTAGCCGAACATCAGCAGCAGCATCACCGGGAAGACCAGGTTCACCACCACGGCGACCGGCTGCCGGCCCCAGCGGGCCAGCTCCCTGCGGGTCATGGTCCAGGAGTCGGTCAGTGCGTAGGCCGTGCTGCTCACGCTGCCTCCTTCACTCGTTCGTCGCGCCCGGTCAGACGTAGGAACACCTCGTCGAGGGTGGGCCTGCGCAGGGCGATGTCCTCGGCCTCGACACCGGCGCCGTCCAGGGCGCGGACCACGGCGGCGAGGGCCGCCATGCGGTCGGTGACGGGGGCGCTCAGCAGCCTCCGGTCGGCGTCCACGGTGACCGCCTCCCGCTCCACGGGCAGCAGGGCGGCGGCCGCGTCCAGCTGTCCGGCGTCGCGCAGGACGACGTCGATGCGGTCGCCGCCGGTGGCCGCCTTGAGCTCGTCGACCGTGCCGTCCGCGACGACCAGGCCGGAGTCCACCATCGAGACGCGGTCGGCCAGCTGGTCGGCCTCCTCCAGGTACTGGGTGGTGAGCAGGACCGTCGTCCCGCCGCCCACCAGGGAGCGGACCGCGCTCCACACCTCCGCGCGCCCGCGCGGGTCGAGTCCGGTGGTCGGTTCGTCCAGGAAGAGCACCTCCGGTTCGGTGATCAGGGAGGCGGCGAGGTCCAGCCGGCGCCGCATGCCGCCGCTGTACTGCCGCACCGCCTTGGCTCCGGTGCCGGAGAGCTCGAAGCGCTCCAGCAGTTCCTCGGCCCGGGCGCGGGCCCGCCGTGCGCCCAGGTGGTGGAGGCGGCCGAACAGTTCGAGGTTCTGCCGGCCGCCGAGTTCCTCGTCGAGTGCCGCGTGCTGGCCGAGCAGGCCGATCCGCAGCCGTACCGCGTACGCCTCGCGGACCACGTCGTGCCCCGCCACCACGACCCGGCCGGAGTCGGGGCGCAGCAGGGTGGACAGGACCCGCACCAGGGTGGTCTTGCCCGCGCCGTTCGGCCCGAGCACCGCGTGGACCGTGCCCCGGGCGACGGTGAGGTCGAGTCCGTCCAGTGCGGGTGTGCCGGTGCCCTTGGCGCCCCGGTACGTCTTGCGTGCTTCCTCGACGGTGATCGCCGCGTCGGACACTGAAGCCCCCTTATTAGTCAAGTTTGACTAGCGCCCTGACCGTAATACCCGGCCCCCTCACTCGTCAAACTTGATTACTCGACATCCCCCGGATGCCGCTGTCCCGTCCCGTACGGGTTCTCCTCGCCCTCGGCGAGCACGCCGACGAACGGCTCGCCCTCGCCGGCGAAGGTGTAGGCGCCACCCCGGATGCGTTCGACGAGGCCGCGGGTCCACGCGGCACCGGTGTCCGCCGAGTGCACCCAGAAGTCCATGATCTCGCCGATGTGACCGAGCTGACCGGGGCCGCCCTCGGGCGTGTAGTACTCCGTGACGGCCTTGCGCCACTCCCCGATCGACGCCAGCCGCCGCTCCAGCAGGGCCAGGGCCTCCGCGCGCTCCAGGTCGACCATCAGGCCGAGCCCGGCCGAGAGCACGTCCGGCTTCTGGTCGTAGGAGGTCAGCGCCTCCCGCAGCAGCCGGAAGTACTCCTCGGTGCCCTGCTCGGTGACCTCGTACTCCGTGCGCGGCGGGCCACCCGCCGTGGAGGGTGCGGTCTCGTGCGCGCGCAGCAGTCCCTGCTTGGCCATCTGCTTCAGCGCGTGGTAGATCGACCCGGGCTTGGCGTTGGACCACTCGTGCGCGCCCCAGTACTCCAGGTCGTTGCGCACCTGGTAGCCGTGGGCCCGCCCGTGCTGGCGCACCGCGCCGAGCACGAGAAGACGGATCACTGACATGCGGACCAGCGTAGGCCCGCCTCCGCCGGGGACGGGGAGCGGGCCTACGGGATACGCGGTGCGTACGGGGCGGAGGTGCGGCTCAGAACGGGAAACCACTGCGGCCGTGCTGCACCGAGATCCACTTCGTGGTGGTGAAGGCGTCGAGCATGGTGTCGCCGTTCAGCCGGCCGACGCCGGAGTGCTTCTCACCGCCGAACGGCACGATCGGCTCGTCGTGCACGGTGGCGTCGTTGACGTGGAACATCCCGGAGTCGATCTGCCTGGCGAACCGCACGCCCCGCTCGACGTCCCCGGTGTGCACGGCACCGCTGAGCCCGTACGGGGTGTCGTTCACGATGCGTACGGCCTCCTCCTCGCCCTCGAACGGGACGAGGAAGGCGACGGGGCCGAAGACCTCCTGGCGCAGCAGGGCGGAGTCCGCGGGCAGGCCGGTGACGACGGACGGCTCGACCAGGTTCTCGCGGCGGGCGCCGTGCACCAGGGCGGTGCCGCCCTCGGCGAGGGCCTGCTCGACGACGCCCATGAGGGCGTCCGCCTGACGGGAGTTGATCACCGGGCCGATGACGGTCTCCGGGTCGCGCGGGTCGCCGGCCTTGAGGGAGCGGACCTTGGCCACGAACTTCTCGGTGAACTCGTCGGCCACCGCGCGGTCCACCAGGATGCGGTTGGCGGCCATGCAGACCTGGCCCTGGTGCACGTACCGGCTGAACACGGCCGCGTCGACCGCGTAGTCCACGTCGGCGTCGTCGAGGACGACCAGCGCGCTGTTGCCGCCCAGCTCCAGCACCGCGCGCTTGAAGAGGGAGGCGCACACGGTCGCCACGTGCCGGCCGACCTGGTCGGAGCCGGTGAAGGAGATGACCTTCGGGACCGGGTGCTCCAGGAAGGCGTCACCGATCTCCGCGATGTCGGTGATCACGACGTTCAGCAGACCGGCGGGCAGTCCGGCGTCCTCGAAGATCTTCCCGATCAGGGAGCCGCCGACGACCGGCGTGTTCTGGTGCGGCTTGAGCACCACGCCGTTGCCCAGCGCGAGCGCGGGGGCGACCGACTTCAGCGACAGCAGGAAGGGGAAGTTGAACGGGCTGATCACGCCCACCACGCCGACCGGTACCCGGTAGACGCGGTTCTCCTTGCCGTCCACCGGCGAGGGGATGATCCGGCCCTCGGGGGCCAGCGCCAGGTGCACCGACTCGCGCAGGAACTCCTTGGCGAGGTGCAGCTCGAAGGCCGCTTTCAGGCGGGTGCCGCCCAGCTCGGCGACGATCGCCTCGGCTATCTCCTCCTCGCGCTCCTCGACCAGCCGGAGCGCCTTCTCGAACACCGCGCGGCGGGCGTAGGGGTTGGTGGCCCCCCACTCCTTCTGCGCACGGGCGGCCGACCGGTACGCCTGGTCGACCTCGTCGACCGTGGCGATGGTGATCGACGCGAGCTTCTCGTCGTCGTACGGGTTGAAGTCGATGATGTCCCAGGAGCCGGTGCCCGGGCGCCACTCACCGCCGATGTACTGCTGAGCCAGGTCGGTGAAGTACGACGACATGCGATCCCTCGATCCCTTGCTGCGTCAGCAGAAACACGATCAGCACACCGGGGCGTGATCACACGTCATCGTACTTGTGCCGCACGGGAGTTGAAGGGCCAGTCAGGACAGCCGCAGGCGGCCTTCAGGACAGCTGCAGCAGCCCCCGGAGGATGTCCCGGCTCTCCGCCGGACCCGGGCTGTCGTGCTGCAGCTCCTTGAGCGCCTTCTCGTACTGGGCCACGTCCTCGGACTTGTCCAGGTACAGCGCACTGGTGAGCTGCTCCAGGTACACGACGTCCGACAGGTCGGACTCGGGGAAGCTGAGGATGGTGAACGCACCGGACTCTCCCGAGTGGCCGCCGAGGCTGAACGGCACCACCTGGAGGCGGATGTTGGGCCGCTCGGAGATGTCGATGAGGTGCTGGAGCTGGCCGCGCATCACCGCGCGGTCGCCGTAGGGCCGGCGCAGGGCCGCCTCGTCGAGCACGACGTGGAACTCGGGGGCGTTCTCCGACACCAGGTACTTCTGCCGCTCCAGGCGCAGCGCCACCCGTCGTTCGACGTCGGCGTCGCTCGCGCTCTTCATGCCACGCCGCACCACCGCGCGGGCGTACTCCTCGGTCTGCAGCAGACCGTGCACGAACTGCACCTCGTAGGCGCGCAGCAGCGAGGCCGCGCCCTCCAGGCCCACGTAGGTGGGGAACCAGCTGGGCAGGACGTCCGAGTAACTGTGCCACCAGCCCGCCACGTTGGCCTCCTTGGCGAGGGAGACCAGCGAGGCCCGCTCCTGCTCGTCCGTGATGCCGTACAGCGTCAGCAGGTCTTCCACATCCCTGGTCTTGAAGCTCACCCGGCCCAGCTCCATCCGGCTGATCTTCGACTCCGAGGCGCGGATCGAGTAGCCCGCGGCCTCGCGCGTGATCCCCCGCGCCTCACGCAGTCGCCTGAGTTGTGATCCGAGCAGCATGCGCCGCACCACCGATCCCGGCTCTCCCGCGCTCACGTTCGACAGCCTCCCCAACGGTCTTCCGGGCCCGCAGTCTGCCACTAAAACACTTCGAGCAGTACTCGACCGGTTACGGAAACGGAAACCGGTCGAGCGATCCGGTCAGGAAGGTGCACGGGACGGACGGCGAAGCGCAACGGGATGAGAAGAGAACAGCCAGGAAGGAACGAGGAGATGACGGAAAAATTGGCCAACAAACCCGTACGGTGGGGCTGATTTCGGTCAGCTGCACGTGCATCTGCCCTTGCATCTGCTGTACGCATCCGAAACCATGGTCTCCGCACCACCGCCGCCTCGCTACGACCGCGAATTCGGGAGTGCCTCGCATGGGGACGAATGGATCGACCATGCTCGAGCCGTTACGGCAGGGCCTTCCTCCGCTGAACCTCGCGGCCGCCTCCGACGCCGCCTCCTGTGCCCTGCACGCCCGGTACGAAGCGGTGCGCGAGGCACGGCAGTTCACCCGCGCGACCCTCGACCGGTGGCACATGGGCGACCGGTTCGACGACGTCTGCCTGGTGGTCTCCGAACTGGTCACCAACGCCCTGCGTCACGCCCTGCCGGCCGGCGCCCCGCGGCCGGCCGCCCCGGAACCGCCGGTCCGGCTGCACCTGATGCGGTGGACCGGGCGACTGGTGTGCGCGGTGCGCGACCCGAGCGACGACAGTCCGGTCACCCGGGACCCCGAGGACCTGTCCGACGACTGCTCCGCCGAGTCGGGACGCGGGCTGTTCCTGGTCGACTCGTTCAGCGACAGCTGGGGCTGGCACCCGCTGGCGGGAGCGCTCAGCGGCAAGGTGGTGTGGGCGCTGTTCCGGCACCCGAGTGCGGCGGACCGGCCGGCGCCCGGCCTCTGATCCCTTCCGGGCGCATATGCGTGCGGCAAATCTACGCGCGTCACCGTATGCGGGGGCCGGCCCCCGCGGGACGAGGTCACCGGGCGGCAGTCGTCTTCACCGCACTCCGGCCGCCCGGACGACGTCAGCCCGCGACCAGGTGGTCGAACTCGCCGTCCTTCACACCCAGCAGCATGGCCTCGATCTCCGCACGCGTGTAGACGAGCGCGGGCCCCTCGGGAAAACGGGAGTTGCGCACCGCCACGTCCCCGCCCGGCAGCCGGGCGAACTCCACGCAGGAACCCTGCGAGTTGCTGTGCCGGCTCTTCTGCCAGGCCACACCGTCCAACCGGGTGGCCGCCATGCCGTTGTACACGCCGGACGCGCCGGCACCGTCGTGCCCGTCACCGTCGTACACGTCGTGGTCCACAGGTCGCTCCCCGCTGGTGCACTGGCTGGTGTGGCCATTGATGCAGTAGTCAACTGACCCGGATCATAGCTCCGTTCACCTGCATATGCATGGGCAGATGCACGTGCACGCGGGGTGTTCCCGCGATTACAGCCCCACCGGCCCCCCGATGTCCGCTTTGACGGACGCTTTACCGAACCTCGCTGCTTCAAAGACGCAATCGAGCGCCTTCGTGTTCCCTCGTGTGCCGTTCTGGTGGGAGGTGGGTGACGTGTCTCCGGTGAGCCGGCACCGATGGTGCGAGGTCCGTCACGCGGGTCTGGCCGGTGACCGGGCGGTTCCTGTTAGCTGGCTGCGGTCGTCCGGCCGTCAGGGCCGGCTACAGGGAGGGGGCTCACAGTGACTTCGAAGGCTTCGGTGGGTGCGGCGGACCGGGCCGGTCCGGCGGCGTACGGGCGGACACGGCGCGGATCCCGTTCCCGGCGCGCGCGGATCGCCGCCGCGGCCGTGGGCCTGGCCGGCGCGTTCACCCTCACGGCATGCGGCGACGGCGGCTCGGACGACCCCCCGTCCGCCTCCACGCCGCCGGCCACCCGGACCCCGGACGACGGGGCCGGCACGGGAGGCTCCGGTGCGAGCGAGGCCCCGGCCGGGGGGCTTCAGGGCAGCTGGCTGACCACCGCGGACGGCAACGCGGTGGTCCTCATGGTCACCGGCGGGGAGGCGGCGCTGTTCGCCACGGGCGGCACCGTGTGCAGCGGAACTGCGACGGAGAGTGACGGGGGCGGCTCGATCAGCCTGAAGTGCCCGGCCGGCGACGGGGACCGCACGAAGGGCACGGTGGAGTCGGTCGACGCGACGTCCCTCACGATCGCCTGGACGGGCGGCGCGGGCACGGAGACGTACACCAAGGCGGAGGGCGGCTCGCTGCCTCCGGGGCTGCCGACGGAGGGCCTGGGCTCCTAGGTCCCGTTCACCGGGTTCGACGGGGGCCGGCAGCCGTCTTCCGGGCTCGCGTGCGGCCCGGCGGGCTCAGGGCAGGCGCGGCCGCCCCCGCACCTGCGCCTCGTCCGCCGCGCGGGCGCCCTGTTCCCAGCCCGCCGCGTCACTCACGCCGCGCAGGCGCGTGGTGGTCGTCTGCGGGAACAGCCGGTCCGTCCGCTCGGTGACCGCGACCTCCCGCGAGGCCAGGACGGGCAGCAGGTCGTCGCTCACCTGCGCCTCGGCCGCCGCCGCGAGCCGCGCGCCCACGCGGTGCGCGTACGCGGCGAGGAAGGACTGCCGGAAGGTCTTGGTCCGCTTGCGGCCGCCCTTGCGCTGCTCGGCCTCCGCCCTGGTCATGGCGGTGGTCGCCTGAACCAGCAGCGAGGTGTACAGCAGCTCGACCGCCTCCAGGTCGGAGGCGAAGCCGACCACCGTGGAGAATCCGAACGGTTCGTTCCACACCGCCCGGCAGTGGTTCGCCGTGGCGACCGCGTCCAGCAGCACCGCCTTGGCCTGCTCGTACGGCGGCTCCACGCCGATCCGGAAGGCGTCCGGGGTCCGGGCGGCGGGCGCCCGCGTGGCGAGCAGCGCCTCGTCGATGCTGTGCCGTGCCATCAGTTCCTGTGCCTTGGCGCTGAGCGCCTCCGCCTCCTCCGGGAACCCCGTCCCCTCCGCCTTCGCCAGCAGCGCCCGGATGCGCCCGAGCACGCGCGACTCGGGCCGCCGGTCCCGTCCGCCGGGCACCGTCACGTCGTCCAGCGGTTCCAGCGCGGGCAGCCGCAGCAGCAGGCGGTACAGCTCCAGGACGGCGGTGGCGTACGAGAAGCGGTCGCCGCGCGGGCCGGTGTCCGCCGGCAAATCGTCGAGCTGGGCCTTCCAGCGCGGCCCGCGCGGCCGGTCCTCGCGCGGCGCCTGGGCCCGGATCAGGGAGGCGGCCAGGCGTACGTGGACCTCCTCCAGTTCGCGGCGCACCACCCGGACCACATCGGCGGGCTGCCAGCCGCGCTGCCAGACGCTCGCCACGAACTCCTGGCCACGCCGCGCCAGTTCGGCGTCGGCGGCCGGGTCGGCGGCGAGCAGCGAGGCAGCCGAGTCCAGGGCGTCGTCGCCCGTGTCGTAGAGGGCGGAACGGAAGGCGCGGTCGACGGTGCCGGACGTACTCACACAGCCGATCGTGCCACGCCTCGGAAGGTCACCCGAAAGTGTCAACCATGGGTTGACACCCCTCCACTGTCAACTTACGGTTGACACCATGACGACGAACAAAGCCATCAAGTCATCCGTCCGTCTCGACGACCTCATCGCGGCCATCAAGACGGTCCACGACGAACCGCTCGAACAGCTCCAGGACGCGGTGCTCGCCGGCGAGCACCTCGGTGACGTCGCCGACCACCTGATCGGCCACTTCGTCGACCAGGCCCGGCGCTCCGGCGCCTCCTGGACGGACATCGGCAAGAGCATGGGCGTCACCCGGCAGGCCGCCCAGAAGCGCTTCGTGCCGAAGGAGGGCAACGACCTCGACCCGAGCCAGGGCTTCAACCGCTACACCCCCCGCGCCCGCAACACGGTCATGGCCGCCCACAACGAGGCCCAGGCCGCCCGCAACGCCGAGGGCCTCCCCGAGCACCTGGTCCTCGGCCTGCTGGCCGAACCTCAGGGCCTGGCCGTCAAGGCGATCACCGAGCAGGGCGTCACGGTCGACGCGGTCCGTGAGGCCGCCCGCGCCGCGCTGCCCGCGGCCGTCGAGGACGCCCCCGAGCTGGTGCCGTACGGCCCGGCGGCCAAGAAGGTCCTGGAGCTCACGTTCCGCGAGGCGCTCCGCCTCGGCCACAACTACATCGGCACCGAGCACATCCTGCTCGCGCTCCTCGAGCACGAGAACGGCACCGGGGTGCTCAGCGGCCTCGGCGTCGACAAGGCCGCCACCGAGCGGTACCTCGCCGAGATGCTCGCGCAGTACGTCGAGACGAAGACGGAGGAGGAGCCGGCCCCGGAGGACTGACCGTCGGGCTGGGCGACGCCTCCCACCAGGCCGTTGTCAGACCTCCCTGCGACACTCGCGTACATGACCGGCCGCTGGGCGCTCGCTCCGGCCGAGGACGGTGGCGTGGACGTCGCCCCCCTCGGCCCGGGCGGGCTGCCCTCCGGTCCGGTGCGGCGCGAGGCGGACCTCGCCGAAGCCGTGCGGAGCCGGCCGGGCGTGGCCCGGTGGGTGTGGCGGTCCACCGCCGAGGTGTATCCGCGTCTGCTCGCCACGGGGGTGCGGGTGGAGCGGGCCTACGACATCCAGGCCGCCGAGACCCTGCTCCTCGGCCACGAGGGGCGGTACGGGGAGCCGCACTCGGCCGCCGCCGCGCTGGCTCGGCTGCGCGGCGGCCCCGTACCGCCCGATCCGCCGCAGCGGCACGCCGAACCGGGCGCGCAGTCCCCGCTGTTCGACCCGCAGGCGACTCCGCTGCCGCTGGCCGACCTGCTCGCGGTCTACGCGGAGCAGCAGCGGCGCACCGACGCCACCGCGCATCCGGACCGGATGCGGCTGCTGACCGCCGCCGAGTCCGCGGGCACGCTGGTCGCCGCCGAGATGAACCGCGCGGGGCTGCCCTGGCGGGCCGACGTGCACCGCGCGCTGCTGCACGACCTGCTCGGCGAGCGGTACGCGGGCGGGGGTGAGCCGCGCCGGCTGGCCGAGCTGGCCGACGAGGTGTCCACCGCCTTCGGCCGCCGGGTGCGGCCCGACCTGCCGGCCGACGTGGTCAAGGCGTTCGCACAGGCCGGGATCAAGGTGACCTCCACCCGCCGCTGGGAACTCCACTCGGTCGACCACCCCGCGGTCGAGCCGCTCCTGGAGTACAAGAAGCTGTACCGGATCTGGGTCGCCCACGGCTGGTCCTGGCTCCAGGACTGGGTGCGTGACGGCCGCTTCCGCCCGGAGTTCCTCGCCGGCGGCACGGTGACCGGCCGCTGGGTGACCAACGGCGGGGGCGCCCTGCAGATCCCCAAGGTGATCCGCCGCGCGGCCGTCGCCGACCCCGGCTGGCGGCTCGTCGTCGCCGACGCCGACCAGATGGAGCCGCGGGTGCTGGCGGCCATCTCCCGCGACCCCGGGCTGATGGAGGTGGCCGGGCGCGAGAGCGACCTCTACCAGGCGGTGTCCGAGCGGGCCTTCTCCGGCGACCGTGACCGCGCCAAGATCGCCGTGCTCGGCGCGGTCTACGGCCAGACCTCCGGCGACGGCCTGAAGAACCTCGCCGCGCTGCGCCGCCGCTTCCCCAAGGCCGTCGCGTACGTCGACGAGGCCGCCCGCGCGGGCGAGGAGGGCCGGCTGGTGCGGACGTGGCTGGGCCGCACCTGCCCTCCGGCCGCCCGGACGACCGACGACGCGACGGAGGAGGCGGGCATCCCGGTCGGACCGGCCGGGGACGAGGACCGCGCCTCCGACGCCCGTGTGTGGGTCCCCGGGTACGCCTCGACCGACGCCCGCGCCCGCGGCCGCTTCGCCCGTAACTTCGTGGTCCAGGGCAGCGCGGCCGACTGGGCGCTGCTGCTGCTCGCGGGACTACGCCAGGCGCTGACCGGGATGGCGGCCGAGCTGGTGTTCTTCCAGCACGACGAGGTGATCGTCCACTGCCCCGAGGAGGAGGCGGAAGCGGTGGTGGCGGCGATCCGCGGGTCGGCCGACGCGGCGGGCAGGATCGCCTTCGGCGAGACGCCGGTGCGGTTCCCGTTCGGCACGGCGGTGGTGGAGTGCTACGCCGACGCGAAGTGACCGGCCGCCGCTGTCAGACCTGACCGGCCGCGGCTGTCAGACCTGACCGTCCCCGTTCCCGTCCCTTGCCCCGTCGTCGCTCTCGGCCCCGGGCGCCGCGGCTCCCGCCGCGCGTTCACGGGCGAAGTCACGGACCAGCTCGTACGGCACGTAGTGCCCGTACGCGGTCTCCTCCAGCAGGGCCACGTCCACGAGCCGGTCCAGCGCCGCCTCGGCCCGGGTCTCGTCGATTCCGGCGAGCCGCGCCAGCACCGGGGCGGTGCAGGACGGCAGGTCCTGGGCGCCGAGGTGGCACAGGGCGAGGGCCGCGTCCCGGTCGACGCGGCGCTCGGAGGCGGCGAGCGCGTCGTGGGTGACGGCCAGCGAGCGGCGGACGCTGAGGTCGTCGTACTCCAGGTGGGACAACCTGCTGCCGGCCGCCTCCAGTTGCGCGGCGAGCACGTCCGGGGTGAGGGCCGCGCGCGCGGCGAGCCGGGCCGCGGCCACCCGCAGCGCCAGCGGAAGGCGCCCGGTGAGCGCGACCAGCGGATGGCCGGCGGACAGGCCGTCCCGCCCGGAGGCGGCGCGGAGCAGCTCGGCGCTCTCCTCGCCGGTCAGCGGACCGAGGGGGAAGCGCGCCACGCCGTCGAGGGCGGTGAGGGGTGAGCGGCTGGTGACGATCACGGCACAGCCGCCTCCCGCCGGCAGCAGCGGGCGTACCTGGGCGGCGCTCGCGGCGTCGTCGAGCACCAGGAGCGTGCGGGTGGGTGCGAGCAGGGACCGCAGCAACGCGGACGCGGCTTCCGGGTGTTCGGGGATGTCGCAGGGTGAGACACCGAGGTCACGCAGAAGCACGGTGAGCGCCTGGGCGGCGGTCAGGGGCGCGGTACCGGGTACCGAGCCCTGGAGGGCGACGTACAGCTGACCACTGCTGAAACGTTCCGCCAGGGTATGGGCGGCGTGGAGCGCGAGGGCGCTCTTGCCGACCCCGGCGGTCCCGCTGAGGACGACGACGGCGGCACCCCCGCTCGTGCCCGACGCACCGGCGAGCACCTGCCGCATGCCCGCCCGCACCTCGGTCCTGCCGGTGAAATAGGCGGGTGAGGGCGGAAGTTGAGCGGGTCGCACCCGCCCGATGCCCTCACCGTCGCCCGGCGCATCCGAGCGATCGGAGCGATCCGAGGGGTCTGAGCGATCCGAACGGTCCGGCCGCCGTGGCCGGGCCACGCTCCCCCGCAGCACCTCCACGTGGGCCTCGCGGACCCCCCGCCCCGGCTCGACACCGAGTTCGTCGGCCAGGCGGGCGCGCAGATCGCGGTGGACCACGAGGGCCTCCACCTGACGGCCGGTGCGGTGCAGGGCGAGCATCAGCTGCCGGTGGTACGCCTCCCGCAGCGGATGTTCGGCGGCCAGCGCCGCCAGTTCGGGGAGGAGGTCGGCGAGATGGTCACCGCCCAGGGCGAGTTCGGCGTCGTGGCGCCACTCCAGGAGGAGCAGCCGCGCCTCCTCCAGCCGCCGCACCAGGGCGTACCCGCCCACCTCCTGCGGCAGCCCGGCCAGCGGACTCCCCCGCCACAGCGCGAGCGCGCCCTGGCAGGCGAAGCGCACCCGCTCCCAGTCACCCTCGACGTAGGCGGCGCGGGCGGCGGCGGTGTGGGCGTCGAAGACCTGGACGTCCAGCTCGCCCTCGTCGACGCGGAGCACGTACCCGGTGGGGACGGTGACCAGCCGGTCCGGCTCGTCGAGCAGCCGCCGCAGCCGGGCCACGTGGTTGTGCAGCGAGGGCAGCGCCGAGAGGGGCGGCGTGGCGCCCCACAGGGCCTCCTTCAGCGCCTCGACGGAGACGACCCGCCCGGCGTCGAGCAACAGGACGGCCAGCAGGGTGCGCAGCTTGGGCCCGGTCACGGTGAGCACCGGGGCGTCACCCTGCTCGCCGGCCCGCTCACCGTCGTAGAGGACGGGTGTTCCGAGCAGTCCGAAACGCAGCCCGCGCCGTGTCACGCCGCACCACTGCCTTCCGGGTGACCGAACGGGAATCCATTGGCCACATGTTAGCCATCCGTTGGCAAGGTTTGATGTGATCACTACATCGGATCCGGCCCGGGGGTGCGCGCGTCAGCCGCGCAACTCGGGGGAGTGTCGCCGCCGCGGCCCGATCCGACCCACGAGGACCCCCGGTCGCCAGAGGTGAACGACCGGGGCCTCGTTCTTTTCCCGATGACCGCCACCCTCGGGCACGTGGACGACTTGAGCCCGCTCCGCGGACCGGCCGTCGAGGTCGTCAAGGTATGACGGGGGCGTGGCGTCGAGCATCGATGCATGGCGGAACAACCGTCGCCCGCGGGCCGGGCAGTCGAAGACGATGCCACGCAGTCGCGCCATCCGCCCAAGATGCGAGCGCCCGACGCCTGCCGCCCTACGGAACGACAAAACCCCAGGTCGGATGCTCTCCGAGCTGGGGTTTCAGTGGAGCCGCCTTCGGGATTCGAACCCGCGACCTACGCATTACGAGGGCGATATCGATCATGACGAGTCGTGCCCCGCGATCGCATCAGGTCCAGTTTCCGCAGATCAGGGCACTGATCACGGTCCCGCTGCTCTTACGCCGTGTCGCACCGTCCACAGGCGTCCGCGCTCCCCTTGCGCTCCCGTCCCTTCGGCAGGGCGATGAACCGGCCTACAAACTCGGTGGCGACACCATGCTCGCACGGCTTGTCGAGATCCCACATACGAGACCGATCGCCATCATCCGTGGTCTTCCCACCCACACGCCTGACGCCGACGAGCACAGCGGCACCCACAGCAACAACAGCAGGTCGACGGAGGGCGGCTTCCTTCCGCCTCGGGCATGACAGCCGTCGGCTCGTCGACACCCGCGGGCTCCCGTACGTCGATGTGGAGTAGTTTGAGGAGATCGGCGGTGACGATCCGGTAGGCGTTGCCGAGCCGCAGGACCGTGCACGGATACCGGCCGCGCTTGGCAAGGTCATACCCCGTAGTACGGCTGAGGGACAGCGCACGGTTCGCCGTCTCCAGGTCCACGGCTGCAGGCAGCGCGAGCAGTTCCTCGCGCGTCAGCCCACGGGTCGCATCGTCGCGTTTGGTGATCACAGAGGATCTGTACCCAGCGAGGCAATCCGCCACCTGTCTCCGACCAGCAGGACGCGAACTCCCCGGGGGGTGCGACTTCAGAGCCGCACGGTCCCCTTCGTTTCCGCACCGGCCGCCTCGGCCAGACCTCGCACCAGGGCCCGGCCGCCCGGCTTTACTTGAAGCCCTGGACAGCTCGCAAGGAGTGGTTCTCCACCAGGAACCGGGCGAGAGCCCGGGTGTCCGGGTCGTCGGGCACGTCGCATTCCGCGTCGTACGGCAGGTCGGCGAGACCGACCAGCCAGGGCAGTACGGAGGCGGGAAAGACGCCGCTCCTCCCGTGGGCGGCCACCTGCACGGAGCCCTGCGACTCGTGCCACAGGCGGCGCGCATGGCTGGAGATCGCCACCCGGCGCGGATCAACGGTCTCCTTGTGCTCCGGATCCGCCCCCGCGAGGCCGTAGGCGGAGGCGGAGGCCAGCGTCGAGGCCAGGTCGGCCTCGCCACCGAGGAAGTCACGGTAGCCCTCGAGCCACTCGGTGCTCACCCGGCCGTCGGGCTCCGCGACGAAGGGATAGGTCCCCTCCCCGGGAACGAAGGACCTCGTGTAGCGCGCGATGTTGACGGCGAAGGCCGGGCCGACCGTCTCGGCCACATGCCAGGTGCCAGGGTCCCAGGTGAAGAACTCACCGGCTGAGGCGATCAGTGACGTGCCGCGGTCGACCACCTCGGGCACCTGCAGGGAGGGCAGGTACTCCTCCGGGTCGATGGCGTTGTCGCCCTCGGCCGCCCGCCAGTCGGCGGTCTTGGGGATCCAGTCCTCGCCGTGCCAGAAATGCATGTACTTGCGCCCCTGGAGCACGAAGTGGCTGTTGCCGCACTGCTCGCGGTGTATGCCGCCAGGGGTGGCGCGGTACTCGCCCAGGAACACCTCGATGTCTATGTTTCCGCGGACCAGCCCGTGCCCCTCGAAAACCGGGCGGCCAAAGGCGGACACCAGCAGGTCGAACAGACTCCTCTCGTGCGAGGGCAGTTCTCGCGCGTAGAGCAGAATCGGGGTCTCCGCGCCGAACTTCTGCTGCATCCTGGTCAACCACTCGTCCGGCGACTCGCTGCCGTCCGGAGCCGGCATCAGGGCATGGTCGGAGAGCACGTCGCCGCCCACGGTGATCTTGATCAACTCGCGCTGGTCGTCGCCCGCCATGACGGCGCGCACGGCACCGATCACTCCCTTCCAGACGATTTCCGGGGTGACCAGCCCGCAATGCCACCCCTCGACCCGGGTGCTGACGCCGGCCATGGGGGACGGAACGACACTGAGTTGAGACGTCGTCATGACTGCTTTTCCTCTCCAGATGTACGGTCCCGCGGAGCAGCGCTCAGAGCGAGCGGCGCCCGGCAGGACGGACTCATCGCGTCAAGTCAGGGAGTTCTTCGTACTGTTCGACCGCTCAGCGGCCCCGCGCGCCCACCGGCGTTGCTTCCGCCTCGCCCAGCCGGTCGTGCACGGGCAGGCCGCCGGCGATCGCGAGGTCCACCTGCGCCTCGCACAAGGCGTCCGGCCCCTCCCGCAGCACATCGACGTCGAGGACCACGACGTCGGCAGGGGAACCCGGCGCCAGGGTGGCCGGACGCAGGTGCAGATGGCCCGAGCCGGCCGTGTACGCACGGAGGATCTCCGGCAGGCCGATCCGCTCCTGCGGATTGAACGGATCGGGCCGGTAGTCCGGTCCCATCCAGGGGGCGCTGGCCAGAGCCGGCAGCCGGGTGGCCGCGACGTAGGCGCCCCAGAGCGGGTTCGGACTGCTGACGGGCCAGTCGCTGCCGGCCGCCAGCCGTGCGCCGGCCCGCGTCAGACCGGCGAAGGGGTACTGCCGATCCACTCGGCGGGGGCCGAGCATCGGCTCGTACGCCTCTCGCATGTGCGGGATCTCCGCCGCCCACAGCGGCTGCACGTTCGCCGTCACGTCGAGCTCGGCGAACCTGGGCAGGTCGGCGTCGTCGACGAGTTGTACGTGGGCGATGTGGTGCCGCTGCCCCGAGGAGCAGCCGGCCGCCTCGACGGCGTCGAGGCACTCGCGCACCGCCCTGTCCCCCACGGCGTGGAAGTGCACGGAGAACTCCGCCCGGACCAGCGCGGTCACGGCCTCACTCAGCTCCGTGGCGTCCAGTCGGCCGGGCGGGGTGACGGATCTGTCGAGATACGGCGAGAGCAGTGCCGCCCAGCCGTTCTCGCAGATGCCGTCCTGCATGATCTTCACATGATCGGCGGGAAGCCCCACGGCGCGGGCCTGCGCTCGACGTTCCCGCAGGTCCTCGATCTGCTCGGGCCCGCGGCGCGGGTCCCACCACAGAGCCAGCGACACGGCGCCGGTCACCTCGCCCCGGCCGGCCAGCCGCAGGTAGGCGGGGAGCGGGTCGGGCAGGCCGAGGTAGGGGCCGACCAGGGCGTCCTGCCATGCGGTGATGCCGTGCCGGTGCAGTAGACGGTGGGCCGTGAGCAGCGCGTTCTCCTGCGCCGCCCGGTCCGGCGGGGGGACGTGCCGGCCCACCAGTTCGGCCGCCGCCTCGTGCAGCAGGCCCGTCGGCCGGCCGCCGAGGCCCCTGCCGATGGTGCCGAACGGCGGGTCCGGCGTGTGCGCACTGACACCGGCCCGAGCCAGAGCCGCGCTGTTCACGCACGCGTCGTGCAGGTCCGAGCCCAGGAGATGAACGGGCCGGTCCGGCACGACCGCGTCGAGCAGTTCGGCCACTGGTGTGCCATGGGGCAGGAACGCCGAGGTGAGGCCGCCCCCGACGACCCACGGAAGATCCGGGTGCCGCCGGGCGTACGCACCGACTCGCATCAGCGCGTCGTCGAGGCCGGCGGAGTCGCTGAGGTCGCACCAGGACTCGAGCAGTCCGGCCGCCATCGGATGCACATGGGCGTCCTGGAAGCCGGGCATGACCAACCGGCCCTCGGTACGCACTACTTGGGCGTCCTCGCCCACCACGTTGAGCACGTCCCGGGCCGAGCCGGTCGCGAGCACGCGGTCCTCGCGCAGGACGATGGTGTCCGCGTGGTCGTGACCAAGCACCCGGCCGCCCGTGAGAACGATGTCCATCACGTCATGCCCTTGCTTCCAGTACCGAGGACCTAGGTCCGTCGGTGATGGATGCGAGACGGAATCCACCGCGTTCCAGCAGGTTCTCCCACTGGAGCCGAGTCCGCTCCTGGCCGCCGAGCAGCACCAGCATGTGCAGATCGAGCAGCCCCGCGGCGCCGGCCCCAGCGTCCTCCGGAAGCACATGCTCGACAATCAGCAGGCGAGAGTCGGCGCTCATGGCCTCGCTGCACCTTTGCAGGATGCGCACGGCGTCGTGGTCCGCCCAGTCGTGCAGGATCTGCGACAGGACATAGACGTCGGCGCCCGATGGGATCCGCTCGAAGAAGTTGCCCTCGGCGATGGTGGCCCGGTCGGCGACTCCTGCGTCGGCCAGCGCCGGGGCCGCGCCGGCCACCACATGCGGCAGGTCGAACACCGTCCCCCGGAGATGGGCGTTGCCGGTCAGCAGCCGGCTCAGCAGAGCCCCGGTGCCCCCTCCGATGTCCACGACGGTGCCGACACCGGACCAGTCGAGGCCCAGCAGCGGCAGCAGCCGCAGCTCGACGAGTCCGGCCTGTCCCTCGTCGAAACGCTTGGCGGCGTCGGGGTGCTCCATGAGCCACTCGAAGTAGGGCTGCCCGAAGACTTGAGGGAACGCGGCGTCCCCAGTGCGCAGCGAATGCTCCGCGGCCTCCCAGACCCGGTAGGCCTCGCCGCCCATCAGCTCCACCAACTGGCGCAGCGAGCCCGGGGTGTTCGCGCACAGCAGGGTGCCGAGCGGGGTGAGGCCGAAGACGTCCGGCGCCACCTCGTCGAACAGGTCCTCTCCGGCGAGCACCCGGAGGAACCGGCCGAGTGCTCCGGGATGCGCGCCCACCGCCCGCGCGAGTTCGGCCACCGGCAACGGTCCGTCCGCGAGGCGGTCGGGGACGCCGAGTTCGCAGACGGCGGAGACGGACCGGGACACCAGGTATCCCATGATCTTGCGGCGGAGCAGCTCGTTGTGCCGGGCCGCGGTTGCGTCTTCCGTTGTCAACGTTCTCCCTTCCCCGTCAGCGCCGGGAACAGCGGTGTCTCGGAGGTGGTCTTCAGGTAGGAGGCCCCGGCGGTGCCGCCGGTGCCGGGGACCTCGCCGATGATGCGCAGCGTGATGCCCCAGTGGCTGCGCTTCATCCCACGCCACAACGTGTCCAGACGCCTCAGTTGCTCGGTGAGCAGGTCCGCGCCGGGGCGGGTGCGGACGTCGCTCCAGGCCTCTTGAAGGGTCGGTCCGGTCCACGGGGCGTCCACGACACCGGACGGCGGGAGGGGCGCGCACGCGGCCTCGATGCGCCGGTAGGAGCGGGACTGGACGGCACTGCGGCCGCTGGTGTACCCGCGGATCACCGCGAACGCCTTGACCGGCATGGTGCCCAGCAGCCGGAACAGGGCCGGGAGCACGGTCATCCGGTCAGTGACCGCGGCCAGGACGTCGACCGCCTTGTCGAGGTGCTCCTCGAGGAGGGCGTCGCGCGATTCGGCGACGGCAAGTCCGATCTGCTCGTACAGCGCCTCGAAGACCTGGATGGAGCGGATGAACATGATCTCGTCGTGCAGTCGGGTGACCGGAAGCAAGGAGCGGAAGACGGTCTGCGCCACCGAGGGGGACACCAGCTCCAGGACGGTCTTCGCGGCGCGTTCCGATGCCTCGGCGAGCGAGTCCAGAGGGTCCTGCGTCCGGGTCAGAGCCGCGGCCACGTCAGTGGTGACGGATGGGTCAAGCCGGTGACGGGGGGCGAGGTCGCCGGACAGGACCAGCAGTCGCGCCGTCGCCCGGAGGCGGGTGCGGACCGCGGGCGCCGGCGAGTCCAGGCCAGCCGTGGCTGCCTCCGTGCGGAGGAGGTCGCCCAGGACCGCCACGGTGAGTTCGTCGAGGCGGGAACGGAGCCGGTCCCGCCCGCTCCCGTGTGCGGTCGTATCGGCGTCCTCACCCTGGTCGGCTCCTGCCGCCAGCAGGTGCGGATGCAGGCCCGCGTAGGTGACGTACCCTCCGGTCTCCTGGTCACAGGTCATCGGGAGCCAAGCCGCCAGGAAAGCGTCCTGCCGGTCGGCGGGGACCGAGGAGAGCCGCCGCACCAAGGCCGGATCCGCCTGGCTGCGCCCCACCGCCTGGAAGTGCGCGACCACTTCCAGGTAGGGGAATAACGAGCAGGAACGACTCTCCCAGGTGTCCAGGGCCGCATGCGCGTCCGAGCCGACCCGCTGCCGGCTGGTGGCGTCCGAGGCGGCCGCGGAGGAGGCCCCCACACCCGTGCCGCGCCGGACGAGTTGCTCGTGTGCCGCCCGGACCTCCTCGCCGATCATGCGGCGTATCCCGCGGAAGCAAGGACGCGGACCGGTTCCCCACGGCTCAGCACACTGGTGCGGTGCTCGCAGGGCCCGAGCGCTTCGAGGACCACGTCCACAATGCGCTGCGGATCACAGCGCGTGCCGCAGGTGAAGGCGTCCAGAAACAATGATCCCTGCTCGGGATAGGTGTGCACCGACACGTGCGACTCGGCCAGGACGAACACCGCCGTGACGCCGACCGGTTCGAACTCCTTGGTCTGCACCCCGCACAGTTCCGCCCCACTGGCCTCGATGCCCTTCCTGATGGCCTCGAGTATCAGCTCGTTGTCGGTGATCCGTTCGGCGGCTATGCCCACGATGTCGCACAGCACATGGGTTCCGGAGAAGGCGTACACGCTCACACCGACCACCTCAGAGCGTCCGAGGCCCATTGGGCACACTCGTGCAGAGCGGCTTCCACCGCCGCGCTGTCGATGCCGCGTACGACGAACGACACGACCGCGTCCGTCGACGCCGTGGCCGCGGCGTAGGCGGCGGGGAGTTCGTCAGGCAAGCGGTGCTGCACCGCCGAATCGGGCAGGCGCATATCCGTGATCTCCTCCAAAGTGCCACGGCGTGGGGGCACGAGGAGCCAGCCGTAGCACTCGGGACCGCGGGAGACGGGGACGTCGCCGCAGCTCAGTCCGGCCTGGTCCCGGAACCAGAGCTCGACGGGGTTGACTCCTGTGCTGAGGGTGAGCGTCTCGTACACGTGCCCGCCGCCCAGGCGCGCCCCGATCTCACAGAAGTACAGCTCCTCCGTGTCCTCGTGGAGGAACACCTCGAGGTGGAAGGGGCTGAACCCGGTCGGGGGCAGAGCGGCGACGGCTCTCTCGGCGAAATCGACGAGGCGCTTCCCGAGCGGGTCGTGCTCGTCGAGCTGGGCACTGCCCAGGCTTTCTCCGTCCGCGAACGACAGACACGAGTTGACATAGCGTGAGGGGAGGGCGAAGAGCACCTCGCCCTCCCGCATGAAGCCGTCGACATGGTGGACGGCGCCCGGCAGGTAGGCCTCGATCAGAACATCGTCCGGATCGCGGTTGGACAGCTGGGCCGTCAGCTCGCCGACGTCGTGGACCACTACGACGCCACGCGATCCGTAGCCCAGCCGCGGCTTGACGACCACCGGCCAGCCGGCCCGCTCCGCGAACTCCTCGGCATCGGCGCGCCCGGCGGGGGCGAGGAACCGCGGCGTCGGCACGGCCGCGGCCACGGCGGCCTTCATGGCGTGCTTGTCCCGGAACACCAGCGCGTCCGCGCCGGAGAGTCCGGCGATCCCGTGCCGGTCGCGGCCCCGGGCAAGCCGCAGGATGTCGTCCTCGGTCCCGTGGACGATCGCGGACACCGTGCGCTCGGTGCACAGCCGGTCGACATGGGCGATCACGGCATCGGAACCGGAGTAGTCGGCGACCGGTATCACCTCGCCGAACTGGCCGGCGTATCCGGGCCCGGCCTCCTCGCTGGTGATGAGCACGACCCGGTCCGCCACCTCGGCCAGCCACTCGCCCACCGGCGTGACCTGGGCTGGGATCCGGTGCGCCAGCAGGATCAGGCCGTCGTCATGCTTCCGCACCGACGGTCACCTCCGTTCGTCCGTTGCTCGCCACGCTCTTGCGTCTGGACATCAGCAGTGGCGCGCACACGAATATCGACAGGGCCATCACGACGAAGTAGGCGACGTCACCACCAAGCAGCAGTCCGCCGACGAAGGGGCCAGCGAAGAACCCGAGGTAGCGGATCTCGGCGATCCCGAAGTAGGTGCCCTTGCGGTCGTCGCTCGCGATCTCGTGGACGGCGATGTCAGGCAGTGGCAACAGCACGCCCTCACCGACGGTCCAGAAGACGATGCCCAGGTAGAGCATGAACAGGCCTTCGTCGGCGGCGGCGTAGAAGCACAGGAACGACAGGGCGAACCCAACGCAGCCGATGACGACCATGAGGTTGGGCCGCACCTTCCGGGACAGCCAGACGATGGGCACCTGGAGCAGTAGCGCCAAGACGGCGTTGGCGATGAAGAGGCCTGCGAAGAGGCGGACCGCGTCCCCGCCCCACTCGTCCGCCATGTACAGCGGAATCATCGACTCCAGCTGGGAGAACACGAAGAAGATGACCAGCCCGGCGGCCGTCGCGGCGAGCAGCAGCCGGTCGCGCAGCGCGGCACGGAGCGGGAAGCGCGGACCTCTCTCCTCCGCGCCGCCCTCCAGTGCCGCCAGCCGCTTGCGGCGAGCCAGGATCAGCGTCAGGTAACCCGTGTAGAACAGGGCCGGAACGGCGAAGAACGCGACCGCGCTGATGCTGTAGAGAACTCCGCCGATCGCCGGACCGACTATGCCGCCGAAGCACAGGATCATGTAGCGCACGCGGAAGATACGGCCGTCCTCGTCCGCCGCCAGCGACATCAGCTTCTTGCCGCCGGGCTCGACGAAGAGCCGGGCCAGGCCAAGCCCGAGGAGCAGGGAGACGATCGCGGGCGCCCCGTCCGCCACGGTGAGTCCCGCGTAGATGCCCACGTACGCGGAGAGCCCCAGGACCATCATGGGCACGGTGCCGAAGCGGTCGACGAGTGTCCCGCCCACCACGCCGCCGACCGAGGCGATGAGCGCGATCGATCCGACGACAGCTCCGATGGCCACCTCGGACAGCGAGGTGCGGGAGGCCAGATAGATCGATGCGAAGGGCATGGCCGCGAAGAACGCAATGGCGTTGAGCAGCGAGCCGGCCGCGAGCAGCGCCTGCAGACCGTCGAGCCGCCACAGTGGCGGAGCCTTCTTGTCCGCGGGCTCGCTCACCGGGCCGACGCCATCGGGAGCAGGGGAAGCATGCGGTCGTCGCCGTCGGTGAGGCCCTTGGTCCTGCGCTTGAGAGCGGTGAACTCGTCGAGCACCTTCTGGTCCGAGGCCGGCGAGAGGTAGTACATCATGTTGGCGTACCAGACCCAGCCCAGCTCGGTGATCCGGAACTCCTCCGCGTCCTCCTCCAGCATTCCCTCGGAGACCAACAGGGCGAGCTTGTCGGTGAGTTCGGTGGGGATGTGCTCCCAGGCGATGCGGCTCTTGTCGAGATAGCCGAAGTAGGGCAGGTGCAGGATGATTCCCCGCTCATAGGGGATGCCGTCACCAACGGTGATGTTGATCTTCACATCGTCGTTCTCCAGCAGGTTCTTGACGTACGTGGCGCGGTTCTCGTCGTTCATCACGGTGTAGTTGGCGACCTGCGAGATGGCGCTGTTGCCCAGCCCGATCAGCTCGTCGTCGTGGTACGACCAGGTGTGGGTGTTGTACAGGTTGAGGTAGTCGCGCGAGATGAAGGGCGTCGTCGGCCTCTGCCCCTCCGGCAGGCGGAGATAGCCGTGCCCGTTGTGCTGCTGGAACCCCGAGGCGCGCATGTACTGGTTCAGGTAGATGGTCATGGCCATCTTGTCGATGAAGCTCAGCGGCTTCAGGCCGCGGCTCGCGTACGAGTGGTGGAGCGGTGCCTGGGTGACGACGTTGCTGATGGGGTACAGCTCCATCGTCGGGGTGCCCATGCTCGTGGCGTATTCGATGTCACGGGAGAACTGCTCGAAGGTCTGGCCGTGCATCCCGTAGATCATGTCGAAGCTCGTGTACTCGAAGTACTTCTTGAAGAGCTCGACCGCGGCGTACTCCTGCTCGATCGTCGCGGTGATGTTGAACAGCTCGCGGTACAGCGGGTCGAAGCTCTGCAGGCCGAACCGGACCTTGTTCACCCCGATGTCCCGCATCGCCGCGCACTTCTCCTCGGTCACGCTCTTGACCTCGGCCTCGAACGTGAACTCCTGGAGCTGGGAGAGGTCGAAGTGGTCGCGCACGGCCTGGCCGATACGGGTGATCTGGCCGGCGGTCAGCGTGGTCGGGGTACCGCCGCCGAAGAAGATCGCCCGGATCGGTATCGAAGTGGCCTCGGCGTAACGGCCCTTGAGCGCGATTTCCTTGAGCAGGGCCTGGACGTACGTCTCGATCTGCTCGTCCCCGGTGCTCCCCAGGCCCCGGTTGAGGGTACAGAAGGTACATATCGTGTCGCAGAACGGTACATGGAAGTAGAGCGCGCGAGAGCGCACCCCCTCCGTCCGCATCCCGGAGTGGAATTCGTGGTGCGTGACCGTGTCCAGCTCCTGGCCCTTCATCGGGTAGAGCCAGTTGTAGAAGGGGAGCTGGCGGTCGAACTTCATCAGGGTCTTGCCGGGCATGAGGTTGATCATTCGAGTTCCAATCGCACGCTTTGGCGGACAGTGCGGAGCAGCGCGTCGACCTCGGCCGCGTCCCGGCCGTGGACGAGCACGAAAGCGGTGAGGGATCCCAGATCGCGGGTGAGGGGCACGAAGTCGCCGGGAGCGGCACAGGGGAAGACGGCGTCGACCCCGGCGGTCGACCGGATCTCCTCCAGGCCGGCCAGCTCCTTGAGCACCCCGGGCCGGTCGTCGTTGCGCAGGCAGCAGATGCCCAGCGCCGCGTCGAATCCGAGGTCGCGGGAGAGCAGTCCCGTGTCCTCGCCCAGATACGCGGCGAGGGTGTCGTCGTAGGGGCGGATGGTGCTGTGCAGACGCCAGTGGTCCGTCATGTGCGCGCCGGGAAGCCGACTGGCCAGCTCCATCAGACAGGGTCCGGCGGCATCCGTCTTGATCTCGGTGTGGCTGGGACCCAGCCGCACCCGGTAGGCGTCCAGCGCCTGAAGGACGAAGCGCTCCGCGGCCGGCCAGTCAGGGTCGTCGGGGCCGAGCTGGACCAGGTCCCAGTACGGCTGGTCGTAGTCGCCGCTGTCCGGCTGCCGGTACTCCCACATGTCCAGCACCCGGTGGCGGCCGTCCTGGCTGAAGCAGTTGACGGCGATCTCCCGGCCGCGCACGTACTCCTCGACCAGCCATTTCTCGTTCGCGCCACCGAACAGGTCGCGGGCCGGAAGGTCGCCCACGGCTGCCGGATCCGGCAGGACCGTCACCCCGTGCGAGCCCGCACCGCGCTGCGGCTTGGCGATGGCCGGTAAGCCGATCCGCGACGCCGCCTCGGCGACCCGGTCCCGGGAGACGACCTCGAAGGCCGGAACCCGGATGCCCGACGCCACGGCGTGTCTTCGCATCGCCGCCTTGGAGCGCCGGGCCGACGCGGTGACCGCCGGATTCCCCGGCACCCCTAACAGCTCGCTCAGCCGGTCCCCGACCTCCACCGACGGCTCGGTGGTCGGGACGACCGCGCGGACCTGCCCTGTCAGCCGCCGGGCGGCCTCATCCGCGTCGGCGGCGTGCACGACCTGCTCGTCGTCCCGCCGGTAGTCTTGGTCGTAGGACGCGAGGAGCGTCTCGTCCAGGGTGTACAGCGAGATGGTCGGCAGAGCTCGACGGCGGCAGGCGTCCTTGAACGGGTGCCCGGTCATGGCCGGATCCACCAGAACGACGCTTCCCCCGTGAGCCGAGGACCGGCTCACGCCGTCACCGCGATGCGCAGTTCGTCGCGCACACGGGCCAGCACCGCATCGAGTTCCCGCCGGTCGGGGGCCTGGTAGACCACCATGCCGACGCGGTCCATCGAGGAGCGCAGCTCGTGGACCTCGTCGCCGGGCGCCACATCGATTTCGATCTTCACCACGCCGGGGAGCTTCGCCACCCGCTCCACGCCCTCGACGGCGCTCACCGTGCCGGCCGGAGGCGTCGGGAACCAGACCGAGGCCATCCGTGGCGGCGGGGTCCCGGTCGCGCCGGACGGGAGGTTGAGCGGGAGTCCACAGGCCGCCGCGACCGCAGCGTCGTACAGGTCGACGTCAGTGGCGGCCTGGATGACGTCCATCAGGTAGTCGCCGGGCGTGCGGGTGGCGATCTCCACGATGTGCGGACCGTCGGAACGCAGGATGAGCTCGAAATGCACGACGCCGGTACGCATGCCCAGCGCCCCGATCACCTGGCGCAACAGTGTCGAGATCGCCTGCCGGTCCGCCGCGTCGAGACCGGCGGGGACGTGGTGGGCCAGCTCGACCCGATAGGGCGCCACCGTGGTGGTCTTCGCGGTGACGCTTTCGAAGACCGGAGCGCCGTCGACGATCAGGGCCTCGACGCTGAACTCCGGACCGTCGAGGTACTCCTCGATCAGGAACGAGGCATTCGCGGGCTGCTTGTTCGCCCAGGCGTGCAGTTCGTGGTGGTCGGCGGCGATCCGCACGCCCAGACTGCCCATGCTGGACAAAGGTTTCAGCACCACCGGGTAGCGGCCGGCAGCGAACGACTCGGCCGCCGCCGCGTCCCGAGCGTGCAGGTACTCGGGCTGGTTGAGGCCGGCCCGGCCGAACACCTCGCGCTGCATGAGCTTGTTGCGGGAAATGGCCGCGGCCCGCACCCCGGGCCCCGGCAGACCCAGCTCCTCGGCCAGCATCGCGGCCGCGACGATGTGCGGCTCCGAGAAGCCCAGTACGCCGGCCACCGGCCCATCGGCCAGGGCGGTGGTCGCCGCCGCCAGCCAGCCCTCGTCGTCCGTCGCCGTCACCGGGTACCCCCGGTCGCCCGGGCCCAGAGCGGCCTTGGTCTCCTCCCACCCTAGTGCAGCGGAGGTGTCCAGAACCGACACGTCCAGCCCACGCGCATGGGCCCGACCCAGATAGGGGCGGCCCATCCAGCCGCACCCAACCATCAGCAACTCCCCCATGAACTCCCCCAGTTGTTGGGTCTTGCGGACCACGGCGGGCCCGATCATTCATCAACTCCGAGCCGACAAGCAAGGCTTGTTTTGCCTCGGCGTGGCGCGTAGGTTGAGACCGCAAGTGTCCAAATCGTGGACGCCAACGTGGTGGCGGGAACTCCGGAACGGACCGCGTGAGGGGGAGATCACGAGTGGCAGGCGTCACCGTCACCGAGGCGCGCCGGGAACGCTGGTGGCAGGACGGCACCCCGCTGCGCTCCCTGGAAGAGGCGCAGGAGTACATCGAGGATGTCGGCATCTCGCTGCTCTTCGGTGGAGGCGCCGCTCGCTACCCGTCGCTCCGCGAGGCCTCGCGCGACGAGTCCCTCCCCCGCCTCCCCTCCGGATGGGGAGAGGACCTGGAGGCGATGTGGACCTGGAAGGACACGCTCCCCGTCCAGGGCCACGCCTGGCTGGGCCGCTACCTGTCCGGCAAGCAGACCCTGCTCTCCAGCCAACTTCTGGCGGACCTCTACGAGTTCGAGGGCAAGGAGGACGACGTCCTGTCGGTGACCGGGCTCTCCGAGGAGGCCGACCGACTGGCGGGCCTCCTGCTGGACGAGGGGCCGATGGCGACCCGCGCGCTGCGCGATGCCGTCGGAGTGACTGGCAAGAAGTTCGACCAGGTGCTGACCGAGCTGGGCCGTCACCTGCTGATCACCAACTACGGTGTCGAGGAGGGCCCCGGCTGGGCCAGCTGCGTCATCGAGTTGACCGCGCGGGCCTTTTCCGTGCCGTCGCACGGCAGCCGCGCCGAGCGCGACGCGCGGGCGGCGGCCCGATTCGTGGATACGATGGTCGAGGCGAAGCCCGCTACTCTGTGCCGCGCCTTCGGATGGTCGCGTGAAAGGGCGGTTGTGGCCTTGGAGTCCTGAGGCGCGGGACGACGTCTCACCGTCCGGGATCCGCAGTGCCGACCCGGCGCCGGAAAACCAATGGCGTCCGTGTCTGCCCCTCTTCTGCGGGGAGGCACGTACAGCGCAGCGGCCGGTGGTCATTCTGACACCCGGATCACGCGCGACATCTACCAGAGCGTGCTCCCCCACGTCGGCTAGAGCGCCGCCGAGGCCACCGCGAAGCTGGTCCCCCTCCAGCGCAAGGCCGAGCAGGAAGCGCAGGCCAGCAAGGCCGCCAAGGAGGCCAAGCGGGCCGCGAAAGCGAAGGCCAGGGGGAGGAAGAAGGGCAAGGCCAAGAAGGCCGCCAAGAAGGGCTGACGGCCCCTCCGCTCACGCATCGCTCACGCACGCAAACCTGCGGCACTTCAGCCGCGTGTCCCGCCATGCCCCCAGCAACAGAAAACCCCAGGTCACGGGCTGTGTGACCTGGGGTTTCTCTGAGCCGCCTTCGGGATTCGAACCCGAGACCTACGCATTACGAGTGCGTTGCTCTGGCCATCTGAGCTAAGGCGGCGCGCCGTGTGCACCATGGTGCGATCAGCGACGTCGGTAAGTCTACACAGTTTCCGAGGGTGCTTCGTACCGGCCCCGGAGGCGGGCCCGAGCCACCGCCTCCGGGGGTGTCCGCACCGTCTACGAGCAGCGCTTTCCGTCCTTCGGAGGGGTGCCGTCGATCAGGTAGGTGTTGATCGCGGAGTCGATGCAGGAGCTGCCGCGGCCGAAGGCCGTGTGGCCGTCGCCCTCGTAGGTGAGGAGGCGGGCCGAGTCGAGCTGGCCGGCCAGGGCCTCCGCCCAGCGGTACGGGGTCGCCGGGTCCCGGGTGGTGCCGACGACGACGATCGGGGCCGCGCCCTTCGCCTCGATCCGCTGCGCCTCGCCCGTGGCCCGCACCGGCCAGTACGCGCAGTTCAGCGACGCCCAGGCGAGCCCCTCGCCGAACACCGGGGACGCCTTCCTGAAGGCGGGGAGCGCCTGCCGCACCTGGTCCGGGCCCTCGAAGGCGGGCGGCAGGTCGAGGCAGTTCACGGCCGCGTTGGCGAACATCAGGTTGCTGTAGGTCCCCTTCGCGTCCCGCTCGTAGTAGCTGTCGGAGAGGAAGAGGAGCCCGGCGCCGTCCTTCTCCTTCATCGCCGCCGTCAGCGACTCGCGCAGCTGCGGCCAGGCCGCCTCGTCGTACATGGCGGCGATCACGCCCATCGTCGCCAGCGACTCGGTCAGCCTGCGGCCGTCGGCGTCACCGGTGGCGAGCGGGCGGGCGTCGAGCGCGTCGAAGAACGTCCTCAGGTTCTCGCCGACCCGCGCCGGGGACGTCCCCTTGCCGCCGAGCGGGCAGTCGCTCTGCCGCACGCAGTCCTCGGCGAAGGCGGTGAACGCCGTACCGAAGCCCTCCGTCTGCTCCAGGTTGAGCTGCCGGGCGGACAGCGAGGGGTCCATCGCGCCGTCCAGCACCAGCCGACCGGTCCGGTCCGGGAACAGCCCCGCGTACGTCGCGCCGAGCAGGGTGCCGTACGAGGCGCCGACGTACGTCAGCTTCTCGTCGCCCAGCGCCGCGCGCACGATGTCCATGTCCCGGGCCGCCTCGACGGTCGACACATGGCGCAGCAGCTTCGGCGCGCCCGCCCCGCACCCCTCGGCGAACGTCCGGTACGCCGCGACGAGCGCCTCGGTCTCCTTCTCGTCGTCCGGCGTGGTGTCGACGCGGGTGTACGCGTCCATCGCCGGCCCGTCCAGGCACTCGACGGGCTCGCTGCGGGCGACGCCCCGCGGGTCGACGGCGACGACGTCGTACCGGGCGCGCACGTCGGCCGGGTAACCGATGCCCGCGTACGCCTGGAGGTAGCCCACCGCCGAGCCGCCCGGCCCGCCGGGGTTGACCAGCAGCGAACCGAGCCGCTTGCCGGGACCCGTGGCCTTCTTGCGGGAGACGGCGAGGCGCACGTCCCCCGCGGACGGTTCGGCGTAGTCGAGCGGGGCCTTGAGCGTGGCGCACTGGAAGCCGGGGGCACCGCAGTCCCGCCAGGCCGGTTTCTGCTTGTAGTACGGCGCGAGGGCCGACGGCGTGGGACCGGGCAGGGGGGCGAGGGCGGCGGCCGCTCCCGCCACCGGCGTACTGGCCCTGCTCGTCGAACTTCCGGAGGAGCAGCCCGCGAGCAGCAGCGCGGCCGTGGCGAGCAGGGCGGCTGCGGTACGGGTCCTGCGTGGGGTGCGCCTTGTGTGCATGCAGCGAGCGTAACGGTGAGCGACCGGACGAATGCGCTGTGCACACACCGTTCCCCGTACGAGTTACGGCGTCACGGGCGCGGTACCTCGACCGGGGCGCCGGTGGCGGCAGTCGAGCCGGCCCTCGGGCACGGTGGCCCGACCGGTCCCGGTAACGGCGGCTCGGTCCGCCCTCGATGACAGTCGCTCAGCCCGCCCCCGATGAGGGTCGCTCGGCCCGCCCTCGATGACGGTGGCTCAGCCCGCCCTCAGCGCCATCGTCATCGCCTCCACCGCGAGCAGCGGCGCCACGTTGCGGTCCAGGGCCTCACCGCAGGCGGCGATCGCCTCGATCCGGCGCAAGGTGGCCTCCGGGGTGCTGCTCCGGGCCAGTCGCTCCAGCGCGTCCTCGGCGTCCGTGTTGGCGAGGGCGATGCGGGAGCCGAGCTGCAGGGCCAGCACGTCCCGGTAGAAGCTGGTGAGGTCGGCCAGGGCGACGTCGAGGCTGTCGCGCTGGGTCCGCGTCCTGCGCCGCTTCTGCATCTCCTCCAGGTCCTTGACCACGCCCGCCGTGCCGCGTGGCAGCCGGCTGCCCTGGACCGCGCCGAGCGCCGCCTTCAGGTCCTCGGTCTCCTTGCCGTCCATCTCCTCGGCCAGCTGCTTGGCGTCCTCGGCCGCCGCGTCGACGAGTTCCTGCGCGGCTTTCAGCGCCCCGCCGACGTCCTCGACCCGCAGCGGCAGCTTCAGCACGGAGGCGCGGCGGGCGCGGGCGGCCGGGTCGGTGGCCAGACGGCGTGCCCGGTCGACGTGGCCCTGGGTGGCGCGGGCGACGGAGGCGGCGACGTCCGGTTCGATGCCCTCGCGCCGGATCAGCATGTCGGTGACGGCGTCCACCGACGGCGTGCTCAGGACGAGGTGGCGGCAGCGGGAGCGGATCGTCGGCAGGACGTCCTCGACGGAGGGCGCGCACAGCAGCCACACCGTACGGGGGGCGGGCTCCTCGACGGCCTTGAGGACGGCGTTGGCCGACCTCTCGTTGAGCCGCTCGGCGTCCTCGACGAGGATCACCTGCCAGCGGCCGTTCGCCGGGGCGGTGAACGACTTGCGGACGGTGTCGCGCATATGCCTGACCAGGATCTCCGCGCCGACGGCGGCGACCGTGGAGACGTCGGCGTGGGTGCCGACCAGCGCGGTGTGGCAGCCGTCGCAGAAGCCGCAGCCGGGGGCCCCACCGAGGGCCCGGTCCGGGCTGACGCACTGCAGCGCGGCGGCGAAGGCCCGCGCCGCCTGGTTGCGGCCGGCGCCGGGCGGGCCGGTGAACAGCCACGCGTGCGTCATGCGGGACGCCTCGGGCGGTGGCGCGTCGCTCGACGCGGCGGTGACGAACGCGTCCGCGTCCCGGGCGGCGGCGGCGAGCTGTTCGCTCACCCGCTCCTGCCCGACGAGGTCGTCCCACACGGTCATGGGTCAGCCCGCCCTTCCGTCACATCGGTGCCTTGCCGGATCCATTGTGCGGGTCGGCACCGACACACCCGTCCCGGCGGGCGTCCCGTCCGCCGCCGACGACAGTGCCGGGCGCGCCCGAAGGCCCGCCCGGCACCCACACACCCGTGAGGTACGCGCCCCTCAGCGCCGACGCCACCGCCCGCCGCCACGGCCCTCGTCGTCGCCCTGGTCGTCGTCGTGCGGGCCGAGCAGTTCGTCGGCCAGCGACGGCAGGTCGTCCAGCGGGGTCTCCTCGGCCCAGTCGGACCGCTGCCGGCGGCGCGGGGCGCCTTCGGCGTCCACCTGGGGCAGCTCACGCGTACGGTCCTCGGGCTCCTCCGCGCCACGGCCCGAACCGGTCTCGCCGCCTCGCACCGGGGGCAGCACCGCCGTTTCGTCGGCCGCGCCCGGCGGGACCGGGGGCAGCACCGCCGTGTCGTCCGCCGCGCCCGGCGGCACCTGCGGCAGGGGCAGTTCCGTCGTCACCTCGGTGTCGGCCGGCGCGGGCCGGGCCGGCTCCCGCGTGCCGTCCTCGTCCCGCACCCGGGGCAGTACGGCCGTCTCGTCCACCGGTCCGCCCGTCGCGTTCGTCGGCGTCACCACCGGCGTCGGCACGGTCAGGGCCTCGTCGGCCTCCGGGCCCGCGGAAGGCCGGGCCGGGGCCTCGGAGGGCCGGGCCGGGGCCTCGGAAGGCGTCACGGTGTTGCGCGGCCCCGCCTCCGCCGCGGCCGCCGCACGCTCGGCGAGCTGCCGGGCCTGCTCCGCGCGCAGCAGGGCTTCCTCAGCCTTGCGCTGCTTCTCCAGGCGCTGCGCCTCCGCCTCGGCGCGCAGCCGCGCCTCTTCCTCCGCCTGCTTGCGGCGGCGCTCCTCCTCGGCCTTGCGGCGCGCCTCCTCCTCGGCACGCGCCTTCTCCTCGGCGAGCAGCCGCTGACGCTCCTCTTCGGCACGCCGACGGGCCTCCTCGGCGCGCTGCCGGGCCTCCTCCGCCTGCCGCTCGGCCTCACGCCGCTGCGCCTCCTCGAGCTCGCGCCGCTTGCGCTCCTCCTCCTCGGCGCGCAGCTTGGCGAGCTGCGCCTGGCGCTCCCGCTCGAGGCGCTCCTCCTCGGCCTTGCGGGCGGCCTCCTCCTCCGCCTTGCGGCGGGCCTCCTCCTCGGCCTTGCGGCGCGCCTCCTCGCGCGCCGCGATCTCGGCCTCGGACAGCGGCAGCACCCGGTCGAGCCGGTGCCGGATCACCGTGGTGACCGCCTCGGGCTCCTGCCCGGCGTCGACCACCAGGTAGCGGCCGGGGTCGGCGGCGGCCAGCGTGAGGAAGCCGGAGCGCACGCGCGCGTGGAACTCCGCGGGCTCCGACTCCAGCCGGTCGGGCGCCTCGGTGAAACGCTCCCGCGCGGCCTCCGGCGACACGTCGAGCAGCACCGTCAGATGCGGTACGAGTCCGTCGGTGGCCCAGCGGTTGATGCGGGCGATCTCGGTGGGCGACAGGTCCCGCCCGGCGCCCTGGTAGGCGACGGAGGAGTCGATGTACCGGTCGCTGATGACCACGGCGCCGCGCTCCAGGGCCGGGCGCACGACGGTGTCGACGTGCTCCGCGCGGTCGGCGGCGTACAGCAGGGCCTCGGCGCGGTGCGAGAGGCCGGCGCTGGAGACGTCCAGCAGGATGGAGCGCAGCCGCTTGCCGACCGGGGTCGCCCCCGGCTCACGGGTCAGGACGACCTCGTGGCCCTTGGAGCGGATCCACTCGGCGAGTGCCTCGGCCTGGGTGGACTTCCCGGCGCCGTCGCCGCCCTCCAGGGCGATGAAGAAGCCGGAGGCGGCGGACGTGGGCGCGGGGTCGTCGCCGCCGAGCAGCGCGTCGCGCAGGTCCTGCCGCAGCGGGACGCCGGAGCGGTCGTCGACCTTGGCCAGCACCAGCGCGGCCACCGGCAGCAGCAGCGCGCCGACCAGCATGAGCGTGAAGGCGGCGCCGCCGTGCGCGAAGACGAACTTGCCGTTCTCCAGGCGGTGCGGGCCGATCGCCGCCGCCACCACGGGGGCGACGACCGCGCCGAGCGCCACGTACACGCGGACGACCGCGTGCAGGTGTTCGGTGACCCGGGCCCGGCGCTGCTCCTCGGTCTCCTGGTCGAGCAGGGTGTGCCCGATGTTGGCGGCCATGCCCGCGCCGGCGCCGGCCAGCGCGAGGATCAGCAGCACGCTGGTGACGTCCGGCACGAGTCCGGCGGCCAGCAGGGCGACGCCCGTGAAGGCGAGCGTGAGGGCGAGCATCCGGCGCCGGGACAGGGACGGCATCAGCAGCGGCGCGGTACGGATGCCGACGACCACGCCGCCGGTCAGCGCGCCCACCATGAGGCCGAAGAGCACGGGTCCGCCGCCCAGGTCCTTGGCGTGCAGCACCGACACGGCGACGGCGGCCGCCACCGCGCCGGCGACGGACGCGCCCGCGAGCACCAGCAGCGGCAGCACGCCGGTGCGGCCCTTGTCGGGTCCTGCGGCGACCCGCGGGCGGCGCAGGCCCTCCAGCGGCGAGCGCGGGCGGGGCGTGCGGGTGCCGGGCAGCTCGAGGAAGGTGACGACGGACAGCGACGCGGCGAACAGCCCGGCCGCGACGTACGAGGCGAGCGCCGCCTGGTGCTCGCCGAACCACTCGATGCCCGTGCCCAGGAGGTTGTTGCACAGGGCGGCGACGACGAGCGTCAGGGCGGCGAGCGGTATCGCCACGAAGCCGGTGCGCAGGGACAGCCGGCGCAGGGCGTCCAGGTGGTCGGGCAGCGGCCGGATGCTGGCGCCCTCGGGCGGCGGCCCGGGCAGCAGGGCGGGCGCGGCGCTCTCGCGGCACACCGTCCAGAACCGCTCGGCGACGCCGGCCACGAACGCGGTGACCAGGAGGATCGCCAGGGCGTTGTCCGGGGTCCAGTCGATCCACAGCGGCGCCACGATGAGCAGCGCGGCCCGCAGTCCGTCCGCGCCGACCATGGTCCAGCGGCGGTCCAGCGGCCCGTCCTGCGAGGTGAGCGAGGTGAGCGGGCCGAGGAGCACGGCGCCGAACAGCAGCGTCGCGAGGATGCGCACGCCGAAAACGGTCGCCACTGCGAACGCCGCTCCGCGGTACCCGCCGCCGAACGCCTGCTCGGCGACCGAGGCTTGAAGGGTGAGGAGCACCAGCACGAGGAGGGCGAGGACGTCGCCGACCCCGCCCACGAGCTGCGCGCTCCACAGCCGTTTCACCTGCGGTCGGCGCAGCAGGGCGCGGACGGCACGCTCGCGGGAGTCCGCGACAAGGGCGTCGTCGGGGGCCGGTTGAGGGGCCGTGGGCTGCTCGGCTCGCGTCATGCGTTCAGCCTATCGGCCCGGGAGGACACCCCGGGGCCGACGCGCCTGACATGCACACGTCCCGACACGGAACCGTGCCGGGACGTTCGCATTCCGAACGCCGGTGGTGGAACCCGGCGTCACCGGACGGGGGTCAGTCCTCCGCGCCGTTCGCCGCGGTCGCCTTCTTGGCGGCGGTCTTCTTCGCCGTCGTCTTCTTGGCCGCCGTGGTCTTCTTCGCCGCGGTCGTCTTGGCGGCCGCCGTCTTCTTCGCGGGCGCCTTCTTGGCCGTCGTCTTCTTGGCCGTCGTCTTCTTGGCGGTCTTCTTCGCCGTCTTCTTGGCGGGACCCTTGGCCCGCTTCTCGGCGAGCAGCTCGAAACCGCGCTCCGGCGTGATCGTCTCCACACTGTCGCCCGAGCGCAGCGTGGCGTTCGTCTCGCCGTCCGTCACGTACGGGCCGAAGCGGCCGTCCTTCACCACGACCGGCTTCTCGCTGACCGGGTCGGTGCCCAGCTCCTTCAGCGGCGGCTTGGCCGCGGCCCGGCCACGCTGCTTGGGCTGGGCGTAGATCGCCAGCGCCTCCTCCAGCGTGATGGTGAAGAGCTGCTCCTCCGTCTGCAGCGACCGCGAGTCCGTCCCCTTCTTCAGGTAGGGACCGTAGCGGCCGTTCTGCGCGGTGATCTCCTGGCCCTCCGGATCGACGCCGACCACACGCGGCAGGGACATCAGCTTCAGCGCGTCGTCGAGCGTCACCGTGTCCAGGGACATCGACTTGAAGAGGGAGGCCGTGCGCGGCTTGACCGCGTTCTTGCCGGTCTTCGGGGTGCCCTCGGGGAGGACCTCGGTGACGTACGGACCGTAGCGGCCGTCCTTGGCGACGATCGTGTGACCGGTCGCCGGGTCGGTGCCCAGCTCGAAGTCGCCGCTCGGCTTGGCGAGCAGTTCCTCGGCGAGCTCGACGTTCAGCTCGTCGGGGGCCAGGTCCTCCGGGATGTCGGCGCGCTGGTGCTGCTCGGTGTCCTTCTCGCCGCGCTCGATGTACGGGCCGTAGCGGCCGACCCGCAGCACGATGCCGTTGCCCACCGGGAACGACGACACCTCGCGCGCGTCGATGGCGCCCAGGTCGGTCACCAGCTCCTTGAGGCCGCCGAGGTGGTCCCCGTCGCCGTTGCCCGCGTCGGCGGCGCCGCCGTTGCCCGCGTCGTCGCCTTCGCCGAAGTAGAACCGCTTCAGCCACGGCACGGCGCGGGCCTCGCCGCGCGCGATGCGGTCGAGGTCGTCCTCCATGCGCGCGGTGAAGTCGTAGTCGACGAGCCGGCCGAAGTGCTTCTCCAGCAGGTTGACCACGGCGAAGGAAAGGAAGGACGGCACCAGGGCCGTGCCCTTCTTGAAGACGTAGCCGCGGTCGAGGATCGTGCCGATGATCGACGCGTACGTCGACGGGCGGCCGATCTCCCGCTCCTCCAGCTCCTTGACCAGCGAGGCCTCGGTGTAGCGGGCCGGGGGCTTGGTGGCGTGCCCGTCGACCGAGATCTCCTCGGCACTCAGCGCGTCGCCCTCGGCGACCTGCGGCAGCCGGCGCTCACGGTCGTCGAGCTCGGCGTTCGGGTCGTCGGCGCCCTCGACGTAGGCCTTGAGGAAGCCGTGGAAGGTGATGGTCTTGCCGGACGCGCTGAACTCGACGTCCCGGCCGTCGGCAGCCGCGCCGCCGATCTTCACGGTGACGGAGTTGCCGGTCGCGTCCTTCATCTGCGAGGCGACGGTCCGCTTCCAGATCAGCTCGTACAGCTTGAACTGGTCGCCGGTCAGCCCGGTCTCGGCGGGCGTGCGGAAGCGGTCCCCCGAAGGACGGATCGCCTCGTGCGCCTCCTGCGCGTTCTTCACCTTGCCCGCGTAGGTGCGCGGCTGGGGCGGCAGGTAGTCGGCTCCGTACAGCTGCGTGACCTGGGCGCGGGCGGCGGCGACCGCCGTCTCGCTCAGGGTCGTCGAGTCCGTACGCATGTAAGTGATGTAGCCGTTCTCGTACAGCTTCTGCGCGACCTGCATGGTGGCCTTGGCGCCGAAGCCGAGCTTGCGGCTCGCCTCCTGCTGCAGCGTCGTCGTACGGAACGGCGCGTACGGCGAGCGGCGGTACGGCTTGGACTCGACCGAGCGGACCGCGAACCGCGTGTCCGCCAGGGCGGCGGCCAGCGCGCGGGCGTTCGCCTCGTCGAGGTGGAGGGTGTTGGCGCCCTTCAGCTGCCCCAGCGAGTCGAAGTCGCGGCCCTGCGCGACCCGGCGTCCGTCGACCGTCTGCAGCCGGGCGACCAGCGTCGACGGGTCGCTCGCGTCACCGGCGCGGCCGGTGGAGAAGGTGCCGGTCAGGTCCCAGTACTCGGCGGTGCGGAACGCCATGCGCTCACGCTCCCGCTCCACCACGAGCCGGGTGGCCACGGACTGGACGCGGCCCGCCGACAGGCGCGGCATGACCTTCTTCCACAGGACCGGCGAGACCTCGTAGCCGTAGAGACGGTCGAGGATGCGGCGGGTCTCCTGGGCGTCGACCAGCTTCTGGTTGAGCTCGCGCGGGTTGGCCACGGCCGCCCGGATCGCGTCCTTGGTGATCTCGTGGAACACCATGCGCTTGACCGGGATCTTCGGCTTGAGCACTTCCTGGAGGTGCCACGCGATGGCCTCGCCCTCGCGGTCCTCATCGGTGGCGAGGAAGAGTTCGTCGGACTCCTTCAGCAGGTCCTTGAGCTTCTTGACCTGGGCCTTCTTGTCCGCGTTGACCACATAGATCGGCTGGAAGTCATGGTCGACGTCCACACCGAGGCGGCGCACCTCGCCGGTGTACTTCTCCGGAACCTCGGCAGCGCCGTTGGGAAGGTCGCGAATGTGCCCGACGCTCGCCTCGACGATGTAGCCAGGGCCGAGATAGCCCTTGATCGTCTTCGCCTTGGCAGGCGACTCGACGATGACGAGTCGGCGGCCGCCGTTCGCGGTCTCGCTGGTCGGGGACAACTTCGCTCTTCTCTCCGTCGACGCTCGGACCTCCCCAGGCGCTGCTCCCCGGGGTCGGGTCATGGTGACGCTGCGGAGTGTGACGGTACATCCCGCCCCCGTGTCAAACGGGAAAAGCCCGCAACGGCCACTCGAACGGTAACCCGACTACCACCGTTCCTGCCGCCCGGAGTGTCCAGACTCCGCCCGCCCATATGCGGAGCGCGATCTTACGGTTACCGGCGGCGGCCGGTTGCGGCCGTTTCTCACAGGCGGGTGAAGCACCAGGCGCCGAGGGAAAGGGAGGCGACCGCGACACCGGCGGCGACGGTGACCGATGCGACAGGGCTCACACCGAGGGAGACCGGCCGGCGGTGCCGCGCGCGGGTCACGGTCCAGGCCAGCAAACCGGCGCCGAACAGGCAGAACACCGCCCCCGTGAAGATCGCCGGTCCGCTCTCCATCGTCGCCCGCGCCCCCTCTTACCCGTCCGTGTACCGCCCTGGTGGGACGCTGCCACGCCCGGGCGGCACCGGGACGAACCGGAGGTGAACGTCAGGGCTCGGGGGAGGAGCGAGGAAGCGGGGAGCGGGCCCGTACGGGGCGCTTCCGAAAAAATCCGACCGATCCGGACGACCCGGGTCGACCGATCCGGACGACCCGGGTCGACGCCCGACATGGGCGTGAAAGATGCGGCTGAAGACACAACGGCGCACGGGTGTTCGTCACCGTGACCCGAGTGACGGCTGGGGTGTGGGAGCGGGGCCGGCCGGGCGCCCCGGGAGCGTGAGGGTGCCTGGCGCTCGTGAGGGGGTGCCTGGCGCTCGTGAGGGGGTGCCTGGCGCTCGTGATGGTGCGACCCCCGCTCGTGACGGGCGGCTCCGAATCGGGGCGGACTGGCCTGGGGCCGGAAACTGGGCCCGGTAGCGGGAAGGGGTGACCTGGGAACGGGACGGGGTGGCCCGCGAGCCTGGCGGGTGGCACCCGATCGTTGCGGGGCGCCCCGCAACCGTCGCGGGGCGCCCGGCCTCCGCGCCGCCTCAGCCCGCCGGGTTCAGGAAGCCCTGTTCCACCAGCAGCCGGATCTGGGCCGGCGTCCGGTCACGCAGCGGCACGGGGTCCTCGCCGAGCAGCTGGGCGATGGCGTCCAGGATCCGGCCCGCGGTCATGGTGCCGTCGCACACGCCCGCGAAGCCCGCGCCGATCGTGTCGACCTTGGTCGCCCGCCGCATCCCCCGGTTCTGCCGCAGCACGACATGCTCCGGGTCCTCGGCGCCGGGCAGCCCGACCTGCTCCTGCACCACCTCGGGCGCCAGCTCGAAGCGCGCCTCCAGCAGCGCCGCGTCGTCGTGGGCCCGCAGGTAGTCGAGCCGCTCGAAGTGCGCCCGGACCGCGTCGCCGAGCGGCTGCTCCACCGGGTGCGGCCACTCCTCCACCGTGACCGACGGCACGGCCGCGTCCGACCTGCGCAGGGTGATCCAGCCGAAGCCGACGGCCTTCACCTTCCGCGCCTCGAACTCGTCCAGCCACGCGTCGTACCGCGCCCGGTACTCCGCCTCGTCCCCGCGGTGGTCGCCCGCGTCCCGCAGCCACAGCTCGGCGTACTGCGTGACGTCCTGCACCTCTCGCTGCACGATCCACGCGTCGCAGCCGCGGGGCACCCACGACCTGAGCCGGTCCTGCCAGTCCTCCCCCTCCACGTGCTGCCAGTTGGCGAGGAACTGGGCGAACCCGCCCTCGTTCAACCGCTCCCCCGCCTCGGCGACGAGCGTGCGGCACAGGTCGTCCCCGCCCATCCCGCCGTCGCGGTAGGTGAGCCGGGCGCCGGGGGAGATCACGAACGGCGGGTTGGACACGATCAGGTCGTACGTCTCGTCGTCCCGGAGCGGTTCGAACAGCGAACCCTCGCGCAGGTCGGCGGCGGGGACCCCGGAGAGCGCGAGGGTGAGCGCGGAGATGTGCAGGGCGCGCGGGTTCAGGTCGGTGGCCGTCACGCGTGTGGCGTGCCGCGCGGCGTGCAGCGCCTGGATGCCGGAGCCCGTGCCGACGTCGAGCGCGGACGCCACGGGCGTACGGACGGTGATGCCGGCCAGGGTGGTGGAGGCGCCGCCGACGCCGAGCACCACGCCCGCGTCCCGGCTGCCGATGCCCCCGGCGCCGCCGACCGCGCACCCGAGGTCCGACACGACGAACCAGTCCTCGCCGCCCGGCCCGCCGTACGGCCGTACGTCCACGGTCGCGGTCAGCGTGTCCGGGCCGGCGCTCCGGAGCCACCCGCTCTCCAGGCAGGTGTCGACGGGCAGTACCCCGGCCACGCCCGCACGCGGCACGGGCTGCTGGAGCAGGAACAGCCGTACGAGCAGCTCCAGCGGGGTGTCCCCGCGGGTGGCGCGGAGCGCGGGCACGGTCTCGCTGCGGGCCAGCGCCGTGTACGCGGGGGCGCCGAGCAGGTCGAGCAGTCCGTCGGCGGTGAAGGAAGCGCCGAGCAGCGCCTCCCGCAGCCGGGCGGCGGCGTCGGGGCGGTCGGACGAGGGCAGGGGCGGCAGGCTGGCGTCACTCACGCCCCCATTGTGGCCGCCGCCCCGGCCCGGCGCGCACCGCGCCCGCTGAACCGGCGTCAGCTCGGGACCCGCCGCCCCGCGCGGCTCAGCTCTTGGTCGCTCCCGCCGACGCGGTGGCGGTCTGGCAGCTGGCCTGCCGGGACATCGCCTCGCCGACCTTGCCTTCCTCCAGCGTGCTGAGGGCGTCGCTGCCGCTCTTGCTCAGCTTGTCCAGCTCGGCCGCGATGTCCTTCAGACCGTCGGCGAACTTCGCCTGGTCCTTGGTGTTGAGGGCGTCGACCTGCTTCCTCAGGGTGGCGTAGGACGCGGAGATGCTGTTGAGCTCCTTGACCGCGTCCTGCTGCTTCTGCTCGCCGTTGTCGACGTCCGGCGCCCCGGCCTTGTTCACGGCCGCGCCGATCGCCTTGTAGGCGTCGGACATGTCCTGGAAGGCCTTCGAGTCGGCCTGCTGGACCGCCTGCGGCGTGCTGTTGTCCGAGGTCTCCTTCTGGATCGCGGTGTTGGCGGCCTTGATCTTGGCGGCCTGCGGCTGCACCGAGTCGCAGACCTCCTTCGCCCATGCGTCGAGCTTCTCGTCGCTGTCGTCGCCGCCGCATCCCGTCAGCGCCAGTACCAGTACCGCACCGCCGGACAGCGCGGCCGCGAGCTTCTTGTTCACCGGATTGGTCCCTTCCATGGCCTTCGGCCCCGGAACATACACGCCGGATGGCCTACACCCACCCGTCGAACGTCCGGTACCCCCCTTTTTAAAGCCATTTGCACCAGGCGAGAGAAGGCTCACGAGTACGCGGACACCGCGGGCGGGCGACGCGTCAATCCACGCCGCCCGCCCGCAGCTTGATCGGGTGCCCGAAGGCCGCTACCCGGAAACCACCGCCGGATCCGGCGACTTGGGCCTGGGTCCGGCGTCGTCCTCGTCGTCCACGGCGATCCCGCGCCGCTTGGACACGTAGACCGCGGCGATGATGACCAGCGCGGACAGCACCGCGATGAGCACCCGCATCCCCACGCTTTTGTCCGCGCCGTAGGAGAACTTGATGACCGCGGGCGCGATGAGCAGCGCCACCAGGTTCATCACCTTCAGCAGGGGGTTGATCGCGGGACCGGCGGTGTCCTTGAACGGGTCGCCGACCGTGTCGCCGATGACGGTGGCCGCGTGGGCTTCGCTGCCCTTGCCGCCGTGGTGGCCGTCCTCGACGAGCTTCTTCGCGTTGTCCCACGCGCCACCGGAGTTGGCGAGGAACACCGCCATCAGCGTGCCGGTGCCGATCGCACCCGCGAGGAAGGCGCCCAGCGCGCCCACACCGAGCGTGAACCCGATGAAGATGGGCGCCGTCACGGCGAGCAGACCGGGCGTGGCGAGCTCCCGCAGGGCGTCCTTGGTGCAGATGTCGACGACCTTGCCGTACTCCGGTGTCTCGCTGTGGTCCATGATCCCGGGCTTCTCGCGGAACTGCCGCCGCACCTCGTAGACCACCGAACCCGCCGACCGCGACACCGCGTTGATCGCCAGCCCCGAGAAGAGGAAGACGACCGCCGCGCCGGCGATCAGCCCGACGAGGTTGTTGGGCTGCGAGATGTCCATCATCAGACTCAGCGGCGCCCCCTCACCGGTGAGCCGCTCGCCCACGTCTCTGGCGCCCGTGGTGATGGCGTCCCGGTAGGAGCCGAACAGCGCCGCCGCCGCGAGCACGGCCGTGGCGATGGCGATGCCCTTGGTGATGGCCTTGGTGGTGTTGCCGACCGCGTCCAGGTTGGTGAGCACCTGGGCGCCCGCGCCCTCGACGTCGCCGGACATCTCGGCGATGCCCTGGGCGTTGTCGGAGACGGGACCGAAGGTGTCCATCGCGACGATCACCCCGACCGTGGTGAGCAGGCCGGTGCCGGCCAGCGCCACCGCGAACAGCGCCAGCATGATCGACGTGCCGCCGAGCAGGAACGCCCCGTACACGCCGAGGCCGATCAGCAGGGCGGTGTAGACGGCCGATTCGAGACCGACGGAGATACCGGCGAGGACGACGGTGGCCGGGCCGGTGAGCGACGTCTTCCCGATGTCCCGCACGGGGCGCCGGGTGGTCTCGGTGAAGTAGCCGGTGAGCTGCTGGATCAGGGCGGCGAGCACGATGCCGATGGCCACCGCGACGAGCGCGAGGATCCGCGGGTCGCCGCTCTTCCCGAGGATCGCCTCGTCGGTCACCCCGTTCAGGTCGGCGTACGACGACGGCAGGTAGACGAACACGGCGATCGCGACCAGCACGAGCGAGATCGCGGCGGAGATGAAGAACCCGCGGTTGATCGCGCTCATGCCGCTGCGGTCGGCGCGCCTCGGCGCCACCGCGAAGATGCCGGCCATCGCGGTGATCACCCCGATCGCGGGGACCAGCAGCGGGAACGCCAGCCCCGCGTCGCCGAACGCCGCCGAACCGAGGATCAGCGCCGCCACCAGCGTCACCGCGTACGACTCGAAGAGGTCGGCCGCCATGCCCGCGCAGTCGCCGACGTTGTCGCCCACGTTGTCGGCGATGGTCGCGGCATTGCGCGGATCGTCCTCCGGAATGCCCTGCTCGACCTTGCCGACCAGGTCGGCGCCGACGTCGGCGGCCTTGGTGAAGATGCCGCCGCCGACGCGCATGAACATTGCGATCAGCGCGGCCCCGAGGCCGAAGCCCTCGAGCACCTTCGGCGCGTCGGCCGCGTACACCAGCACGACACAGGCGGCGCCGAGCAGCCCCAGCCCCACCGTGAACATGCCGACGACACCGCCCGTACGGAAAGCGATCTTCATCGCTTTGTGCGAGACGGCGGTGAGATCCTTTTCCGGCTCGCCCTCGGCCGGAGTGGCTTCGCGGGCCGCCGCGGCGACCCGGACATTACTGCGCACGGCAAGCCACATGCCGATATAACCGGTGGCCGCCGAGAACGCCGCTCCGATCAAGAAGAACACCGACCGCCCGGCACGCTGATTCCAGTCGTCCGCGGGCAGCAGCATGAGCAGGAAGAACACGACCACGGCGAATACGCCGAGGGTGCGCAGCTGGCGGGCCAGATAGGCGTTGGCGCCCTCCTGTACCGCGGCTGCGATCTTCTTCATGCTGTCGGTGCCCTCGCCGGCCGCGAGTACCTGGCGTACCAGGACCGCCGCGACCGCCAGCGCCGCCAGGGCCACGATGCCGATGGTCACCACGAGCACGCGGTTCTCGTCGGTCAGCACGGCGGCTGCGAGGGATGTGGGTTGGCCCGACTCGTATGAGATGGAAAGCCCCGCCATTCGTCCTCCTTGACGCTTGGGCTGAGCTCAAGATGTGGACGGGATTGTAGGTACCGGAACCTGATCAAAACAGACCGCGAGAAATGTAAATGGCCTGCATGCACTCTTTCCCATTGATCACCGGGAGGCCATCGGCCCGAAATCGGTAATGCCCTTGAGGCATTCCGGTGATCGAAATTCCAGAGCGCCTGAGGATAGTGAACGAATTCACGCGATCAACCGCTCGGGGACCACTGTAGGCGCGCTGAGCGGAACCCGCACATGCCGAAGGGCCCCCGAGCAGGGGGCCCTTCGGAAAACGGTCGGCGTACGGGTGAACCGGTCAGGTGAACAGCGCGGCCGGCGGCGTGGTGGGCCACCTCATGCGGATCGATCCGCCGCTCTCCCCCGCACTCACCTCGACGTCGTCGACGAGGCCGCTGATGACCGCGAGGCCCATCTCGTCCTCCTCGGTCTCCGCGTCCGCGTCACCGGGCGCGGCACCGGCCGCACGGGCTCCGGCGGGGGCATGGGGCGCCTCGTCGCCGACCTCGATGGAGAACTGCTTCTCCTCCTCGATCAGCAGCACCTTCACGGGCGCCGAGATGCCGCCGTGCTGGTGCAGGCCGACGGCCCGGGTGCAGGCCTCGCCCACGGCGAGCCTGACCTCGTCGAGGACGGCCTCGTCGACTCCGGCCCTGCGCGCCACCGCCGCCGCCACGAGGCGGGCGGTCCGGACGTGCTCGGGCAGCGCGCTGAAGCGGAGTTCGACGGTGGCCATGCATCCCCCTCGCGACTACGGGCGTGCGGTGAGGAGGCCGGGCTGCCGAAAGCCCGGCCCCCTTCGTGGTGTCTCGTGCTGCCCGGGCACGACGGCCCGGGAGCGGGTGGTCAGTCGGTCGCCGCCACCGCTTCCTCGACCGAGGTGTGAATCGGGAACACCTTGGTGAGGCCGGTGATGCGGAAGATCTTCAAAATGCGCTCCTGGTTGCAGACCAGGCGCAGCGAGCCCTCATGGGCACGCACCCGCTTCAGGCCGCCGACCAGCACGCCGAGTCCGGTGGAGTCGAGGAAGTCCACACCTTCCATGTCGACGACAAGGTGGAAACTGCCGTCGTTCACCAGCTCGACCAGCTGCTCGCGCAGCTTGGGCGCGGTATATACGTCGATTTCGCCACCGACCCTGACGATCGTGCGATCGCCGATGGTCTCGGTCGACAAGGACAGGTCCACGGATCCTCCAGCACCTAGCTATCGAGCGGTCGCCCTTGGGACATCTCGGCTCAGCCCCCTGGACGGTTCGCCAGCCGCCATGGCATTCAATCACTTACCGGCAGGCGTGCACGACGCCTTGGCCCCATTGTCCGTCACGCCAGTGACACACTCGGTGCCGATGGCCAAGAATCACCGATCCGATCGACCCCCGACGGACAAGCGATCCAGGACCGCCGCGCCGGGCACCGTCCTGGACCGGCTCGCGTCCGGACCGAGCCGGGCTTCGCGCATTACTCATACGGAGCACTTGCCCCCGCGCGCGGGTCGGCATGCCGTCTGGCCGGACCGGATCCGCGCCGAGGTCGTGGCCGCGGTGCGGGCCGCGGGCATCGAGCACCCCTGGGCCCACCAGGCACGGGCCGCCGAGCACGCCCTGGACGGCGAGTCCGTGGTCGTGGCGACCGGCACGGCCTCGGGGAAGTCCCTGGCGTATCTGACGCCCGTCCTGTCCACGCTGCTGGACGGCGCCGAGGCCCCGAACGGCAGGGGCGCCACCGCGCTGTACCTCTCCCCCACCAAGGCCCTCGCCGCGGACCAGCTCCGGTCCGTGAAGGAACTTTCACAGCCACTGGGCCATTCGGTGCGCGCGGCGGTCCACGACGGCGACACGCCGTTCGAGGAACGCGAGTGGATCCGCCAGTACGCCAACTACGTGCTGACCAACCCGGACATGCTGCACCGCAGCATCCTGCCGTCCCATCCCCGCTGGTCCTCCTTCCTCAAATCGCTGAAGTACGTCGTCGTCGACGAGTGCCACACCTACCGGGGCGTGTTCGGCTCGCACGTCGCCCAGGTGCTGCGCCGGCTGCGGCGGCTGTGTGCCCGCTACGGCTCGTCGCCCGTGTTCCTGCTGGCCTCGGCGACCGCCGCCGAGCCGGCCGTCGCCGCCCGCCGCCTCACCGGGCTGCCGGTGGTCGAGGTGGCCGACGACGCCTCACCCCGCGGTGAACTGGTGTTCGCCCTCTGGGAGCCGCCGCTGACCGAACTGCACGGCGAGCGGGGCGCCCCGGTGCGCCGCACCGCCACCGCCGAGGCCGCCGACCTGCTGACCGACCTGACCGTGCAGGGCGTCCGCTCGGTCACCTTCGTCCGCTCCCGGCGCGGCGCCGAGCTGATCTCCGTGATCGCCCAGGAACGTCTCGCCGAGGTCGACCGGTCGCTGGCCGGGCGGGTCGCGGCCTACCGGGGCGGCTACCTCCCCGAGGAGCGCCGGGCCCTGGAACGGGCCCTGCACTCCGGTGAGCTGCTCGGCCTCGCCGCCACCAACGCCCTCGAACTCGGCATGGACATCTCCGGCCTGGACGCCGTGGTCATCGCCGGCTATCCGGGCACCCGCGCCTCCCTGTGGCAGCAGGCCGGCCGCGCCGGACGGTCCGGGCAGGGCGCCCTCGCCGTCCTCGTCGCCCGCGACGACCCCCTGGACACCTTCCTCGTCCACCATCCCGAGGCGCTCTTCGACCGGCCCGTGGAGTCCACCGTCCTCGACCCCGACAACCCCTACGTGCTCGCCCCGCACCTGTGCGCCGCGGCCGAGGAACTGCCCCTGACGGACGACGACCTCGCCCTCTTCGGCCCCGCGGCCGAGGACCTGCTGCCGCAGCTGGAGGCCGCGAAGCTGCTGCGCCGACGCACGCGGGCCTGGCACTGGACCCGCCGCGAGCGGGCCGCCGACCTCACCGACATCCGTGGGGAGGGCGGCCGGCCGGTCCAGGTCGTCGAGGCGGGGACGGGCAGGCTGCTGGGCACGGTCGACGCGGGCGCGGCGCACACCAGCGTCCACGAGGGCGCCGTCCACCTGCACCAGGGCCGCACCTACGTCGTCCGCTCCCTCGACCTGGAGGACTCCGTCGCCCTGGTCGAGCAGGCGAGCCCTGCCTACACGACCGTGGCCCGGGACACGACCTCCATCTCCGTGCTGGAGACGGACACCGAGATCCCGTGGGGCGACGGGCGGCTGTGCTTCGGCTCCGTCGAGGTCACCAACCAGGTGGTCTCCTTCCTGCGGCGGCGGGTCATCACCGGCGAAGTGCTCGGCGAGACAAAACTCGACCTCCCTCCTCGTACGCTGCGCACCCGGGCCGTGTGGTGGACGGTCACCGAGGACCAGCTGGACCGGGCGCGGATCGACCCGGAGATCCTCGGCGGCGCCCTGCACGCCGCCGAGCACGCGTCGATCGGCATGCTGCCGCTCTTCGCCACCTGCGACCGCTGGGACATCGGCGGCGTCTCGGTCCCGCTGCACCCCGACACCCTGCTGCCCACGGTGTTCGTCTACGACGGCCACCCGGGCGGCGCGGGCTTCGCGGAACGCGCCTTCCACACCGCCCGCTCCTGGCTCACGGCCACCCGCCAGGCCATCGCCTCCTGCGAGTGCGAGGCCGGCTGCCCCTCCTGCATCCAGTCCCCGAAGTGCGGCAACGGCAACGACCCTCTGCACAAGCGGGGCGCCGTCCGGCTGCTCACCGTCCTGCTGGAAGGCGCGCCGCCCGAGAAGCCGGACGAGGAGCAGGACGAGAAGCAGGAGGAGGGGGCGGGGCACGCGGAGGTGCCGGGGGCGGCGGCGGACCCGAGGATGCCGGAGGTCGCGACGGCGTCCGAGGCCGAGGCCGCGGAGGAGCCGGCGGACGCGGGCGCCCGGGCGGGTGCGGAGGCTGCCGGCGAGGTCCCGGCTGCGGCGGCTGCCGACGACGTCAGCGGGCCGGGTGAGGGCGACCCGGCTACGGCGGACCGGCGGGTCCCGCCCGCGCCCTGACCTCCACGGTGAACGGTCCGTGGCCGGACGCCACCGACACGTCCGACACCTCGCCGGTCATCGCGCACCGCACGAGCCGGGCGTCCTGGGCCCGGGCCACCCGCTCCGCCCGGGCGCATGCCTCCGCCGCGCCCTGCCCCCAGTGGTCCGCGGCGGCGAGTGCCGCGAGGTCCGCGCCGCCCGCCGCCCGGTGCCGGACCACCACGGCGTGCCCCAGGGCGAGCACGACACCGAACACCACACACAGCACGGCGATCGCACCGACGCTCCACACGGACGCCGACCCCCGGTCCGAGCACCGCCCTCGGTCCGAGCACCGCCGGGAGGTGAGGCGAACCGCCGGCGATCTCGCGCGCCCCCGCCCGTCACGGCCCCACTTCCCGTTCACGTCCTCCTCCCCCCGGCCCCCGGCGCCATCGCCACCGCCTCCTCCGCCGCCGCGACGGCCTCCTCCCTCAGCTCGAAGGGCAGTCCCCTCAGCATCGGCGCCCTGGCCGCGACGGTCACCCGGACCTGATCGGCGTCCCGGCTGACCGTGACCCTCGCGCCGGCCGGTGCCGCCTCGCGGGCCACCTCGACCACCGCGTCGGGCGGATCCTGGCGGGCCGCCGCCCGGGCACCCGCCCGGGCCGCGTCCACGCACTGGATCTGCGCGGACACCACCAGCAGCCCCCAGACCAGCGCCGTCACGAACAGCACCAGCACGGGCAGCACCAGCGCCGACTCCGCCGTCACGAACCCACGGTCGCCACGCCTGTCACATCCGGCCATCGAGAGCCTGCTGCACGATGTTCCGCAGGGCCGTACTGACCGGCCCGCTGTTGACCACCTTGTAGAGCACCACGGCGAACGCCACCGCCGCCACGATGCCCATCGCGTACTCCGAGGTCACCATCCCTGCGTCCCTCCGCGCCCCGCGTGCCCTGACCACCAGGGCACGCAGCCGCGCCCGCACCACCCGGTACATCCGAACCTCCCTGCGTGCCATGTCCGTTGCCGTCCTTCGTCCTTCGTCCTGCGCCATCCGTCATCCGTCACCCGTGCCGGTCCTGCCGCGCTCCGCCCGTCCCCTCACCCACCCCCTCCCGCTCCGAGCACCCCGCCCGCGAGGCCGATGACCACGGGCAGGACGCCGACGGCGATGAAGGCGGGCAGGAAGCACAGCCCCACCGGGGCGCTGACCAGGACGGCCGCCCGTCGGGCCCGTGCCGTCGCCGCGCGGTTCCACCCGGCCCGTGCCTCGGCGGCCAGCCGGCCCACCGGGGCGGCCAGGGGCAGCCCGGACACGTCGGCCCGCTCCAGCAGCCGGGCCAGCGGAACCGCGCCGGGCAGTGCGGCCAGCCGGCGCCAGGCCTCGCCCGGTTCACCGCCGAGCCGTACCTCCGCCGCGCCCCGGGCCAGGGCGTCCCCGACGGGGCCGCCCAGGGTCTCGCCGACGGCCTGCGCCGCCGGTACCGGTCCGGCACCCGCCGCGATGCAGGCGGACAGGAGGTCGGCCGCGAGCGGCAGTTGGCGCACCGCCTCCACGGTGTCGAGCTCGCGTGCCTGCGCGGCCGCCGCCGTCTGCCGCCGGTGCCGACGCCACAGCCCGGCCGCCACCGCCAGACCCAGCCCCAACCCGGTGAGGCCACCCACCAGCACCCACCCGGCGCCCGCGAGGCCCACGTACGGCAGCCGGTCGCGTGCCGCCCGCAGGAGCGGGAGGTGCACCACCGCCTTCTTGTGCTCCCTTGCCGCCAGCGCGTCCAGTCGCCGCCGTGCCCGCCTCTCGTACCGGGCCCGGTGCCACCACGCCGCCGCCCACGCGAGCACCGCCAGCGTCCCCACCACTGTCCCCAGCCTGTGGATGACGTCTCCGTTCATGACGCCGCCTCCTCGGCGCCCCGCATGATGCGGAGGGCCCACCACAGGCCCAGCCCCTCCAGCACCCCGCCGGCCGCCAGACAGACCGACCCCGACGGGGTGTGCAGCAGGACGTGCAGCGGATCGGCGCCCAGGGCTGCGCCGAGCGCCAGCCCCACGGCCGGGAGCCCCGCGAGCATCACCGCTGTGGCCCGGGCTCCGGCCAACTGGGCGCGCAGGTCGGCACGCTGGTCCCGTTCGGCACGCAGCGCCGCCTCCAGCCGGTCGAGCCCGTCCGCGAGGCCCGCGCCCTGGTCCACCGCCACGCGCCAGCAGGCGGCGAGACCGCGCAGTCCCTCGGCGCCCGTCCGCCCGGCCGCCGCCGCCAGCGCGTCCGGCACGTCCCCGCCGAACCGCGCCGCCGCCAGCACGGCCGCCTGCATGCCGCCGAGTCCTGCGGAGTCCCGGGCGGCCGACAGCAGCGCCTCACCGGGCTGCCGCCCGGCCCGCAGTTCCCCGGCGAGCGCCCCGCAGAGCGCGATCACCGCGTCCGCCCGGTGATCCCGGCGCTTGCGGTCGGCGGCGGCGCGCCGCACTCTCCGCAGCACCGGAACCCCGGCCGCCCCCGCGACGACCGGCAGCACCGACGCGCCCAGGACCGCCAGCACCAGCCCGGCGGCCAACGAGGCCCACTCGACGGTCAGCCGCCGCCGCAGCCGGTCTCCCGCGCGCACGACCCGGGACCATCCCGGAGGCCCGGCGTCCCCCACGCCCTCACCGACCACCGCACCCTCGCCTGCGACCGCCCTTCCACCGGTGACCGCACTCCCACCGCGGACAGCGCTCCCACCGGCGCAGAGCGCCCGCGCCCGTCCGGCCTCCGCCTGCCCGCCGCCCAGTAACAAGGCCGCGGCGCCCAGGCACGCCGCCGCCGCGCCCATCGACGTCCCGGTCGCCCCGTTCACGAGCCGACCGCCTCTCGCGGTGCCCGTGCCTCGTCGTCGTGCGCGGCGCGCAGCAGCTCCCGCAGGCGCGGCCATCCCGGTTGGGCGACGAAGGTCTCCGGCCCCCACCGCAGCGCCGGTGCCGTCCGCACCAGCCCCGAGACGTCCCGTTCCAGCACGTGCACCTCGGCGATCCGGCGCCGGCCGCTCCGGTCGCGTACGAGGTGCAGCACCACCGACAGCGCCGCCGCCAGCTGGCTGTGCAGGGCGAACCGGTCGAGCCCCGCGGCCGTACCGAGCGCTTCCAGCCGGGCGGGCACGTCACTCGCCGCATTGGCGTGGACAGTTCCCGAGCCGCCTTCATGACCTGTGTTGAGAGCGGCGAGCAGATGGACCACCTCGGGACCGCGCACCTCGCCCACGACCAGACGGTCCGGCCTCATCCGCAGGGCCTGGCGCACCAGGTCCTCGAGGGTGACCAGTCCCGCGCCCTCCTGGTTGGCGGACCTGGTCTCCAGGCGCACGACGTGGGGGTGGTCGGGCCGCAGCTCGGCCGAGTCCTCCGCCAGCACGATCCGCTCGTCGTGCCGGACCAGCCCCAGCAGGGCGCTCAGCAAGGTCGTCTTGCCGGTGCCCGTGCCCCCGCTCACCAGGAAGGAGAGCCGCGCGTCCATCAGGGCCCGCAGCATCCGGTCGCCGCCCGGCGGCACCGTCCCCGCCGCCACCAGCTCGTCGAGCGTGAAGGCGCGCGGCCGCACGACCCGCAGGGACAGGCAGGTGCCGCCCACCGCGACCGGCGGGAGCACCGCGTGCAACCGGGTTCCGTCGGGGAGCCTGGCGTCCACCCAGGGCCGCGCGTCGTCGAGGCGCCGCCCGGCCACCGCGGCGAGCCGCTGCGCCAGACGCCGCACGGACGTCTCGTCCGGGAAGGCGACCGTGGTGAGCACCAGGCCCCCGCCCCGGTCCACCCACACCCGGTCCGGTGCCGACACCAGCACATCCGTCACCGTGGGGTCGGACAGCAGCCGCTCCAGCGGTCCACTGCCGACCAGCTCGGACCGCAATTGCTCGGCCGCCCCGAGCACTTCCGCGTCACCGAGCACCCGGCCCTGTTCCCGCAGTGCCTGCGCCACCCGCGCGGGCGTCGGCTCGGCCCCGCTCTCCGCCAGCCACCGCCGCACTCCGTCCAGCAGACCGGGCGGCATCCCCGCACCGGTCGTCTCCGCACCGCTCATGCCGCCCTCGCCTCCACCAGCGCGCGCTCCCAGAACTCCTTGCAGAAGCGGGCCAGCGGGCCCCGGCCGGACACGCCGGGCGGCCGCCCGGCCCCGTACGGGCGCTGCAGTGCCGCTTCGACGGGAACCTCCCCGACGAGGGGCAGCCCGAGCAGCCGGGCCACCGCACGGTCGTCCAGGCCGGGCGCGTACGGTCCGCGGACCGCGACACGCAGGTCGCGCAGGACCATGCCCACGGCGGAGGCGACGCGGCCCGCCGCGGCGACGGCACGCAGTTCCGCGGGGACCACGAGCAGCGCCAGGTCGAGCTGGGCGAGGACCTCGGCGACGCCCTCGTCGACGCGTCGCGGCAGGTCGACCACGACGGTTCCCCCTCCGCGCCGGGCCGCGGCGAGCACCGCGCGCACGGCTCGGGGCGGCACCGCGAGACAGTCGCCGCGGTCCCAGCTGAGCACCCGCAGCGCGTGCAGTTCCGGCAGCGACTCCTCCAGTGCTCCGCCTCCGACCCGGCCGTGCGACGCGGCGAAGGCGGGCCAGCGCAGTCCTTTCGCCGTCTCGCCGCCGAGCGCCACGTCGAGCCCTCCGCCCAGTGGATCGGCGTCCACGAGGAGGGTGCGCAGTCCTTCGCGGGCGGAGGTGACGGCGAGCGCGCAGGCGAGGGTGGAGGCTCCAGCGCCGCCCCGGCCGCCGATGACCCCGACGGTCAGGGCGGGCCGTCCGACACCTTCGGCGACGTCGGCGATGCGGTCGACCAGCCACTGCTCGCCGTCGGGCAGCATCAGCACGTGGTCGGCGCCGATCTCGACGGCCCGCCGCCAGATCCCGGGGTCGTCCTGGTCGCGGCCGACCAGGACCACTCCCGGCCTGCGGGGCGTGGAGCGGACCCGGCGCGCGGCGTCGTCGCCGACCAGGACCAGCGGTGCGGCTTCCCAGCTTCCGCGCGGCCCGGGCAGTCCGTGGTGGACCTCCGGTGTGGCTCCGGCGGCGGCGCACAGGCGCAGCAGGTCGTCGAGGAGCCCGGTGTCCTCGGTGAGGATCAGCGGTACGGCCGGCCGGTTCCCTGCGGGCGTCGGCGGCGGGTCGTGCGTGATGGATCCGGTCATGGCGTCCCCCTGTGCTCCCTCTTTCGCGGAGGCCCTCGGGCCCCGCTCGTCCCAGCTGTGGGGAGAGCCGCGGCGCGGCCTCCCGTCGGACGGCCGGCGAAAACCGGCCGTACGCATCCCGGCAAAGAGAACCGCCGTGAACTCACGGCGAGCGGGGTGCGCGGGAATGACAGTGCAGCGCTCCCGGAAATCGTGGGGATCTTGGTGGAAAACTGTGGACGGGGCGATGCCTGTGAATATCGCGGTCACCCATACCGGTGAGGTCGCCATACCTTCTGTGCGATTACCGCAGAGCAGTCCGACCGTTACACACAGTTGTCAATCAGGGTCATGACAAAGCACTCGCGCACGTCGAACCGCGGCATTCCAACGCCAGGGGAAAGGGGGCAAAACGCGTCCGGACATGCGACGACCCCCGCCGGGGGGGAGAGCGGGGGTCGTCCCCACGGCCGACTCGGGGGGGGAGGAGTCGGACCGGGTTAGCACGGTCGCGAACGATCCGTGACTTCCATGGTGTACCCGAGGGCCCTCTCAGGCAAACCCACGCGCCACACCTTACGCCGAATGGGCTGCGCCTATGCTCAGGGACGTGGAAAACCACTTGTTGCCCCGTACAGCGGCCTTCTTCGACCTGGACAAGACGGTCATTGCGAAGTCGAGCACACTCACCTTCAGCAAGTCGTTCTACCAAGGCGGCCTGATCAACCGCAGGGCCGTACTGCGGACCGCGTACGCGCAGTTCGTGTTCCTCGCCGGCGGCGCGGATCACGACCAGATGGAGCGCATGCGCAAGTACCTGTCCGCGCTGTGCCGCGGGTGGAACGTCCAGCAGGTCAAGGAGATCGTCGCCGAGACGCTGCACGACCTGATCGACCCGATCATCTACGACGAGGCCGCCACGCTCATCGAGCAGCACCACACCGCCGGCCGGGACGTCGTGATCGTGTCGACCTCGGGCGCCGAGGTGGTGGAGCCGATCGGTGAACTGCTCGGCGCCGACCGGGTCGTGGCCACCCGCATGGTGGTGGGCGGCGACGGGTGCTTCACCGGCGAGGTGGAGTACTACGCGTACGGACCGACCAAGGCGGAGGCCGTCCGCCAGCTCGCCGCGTCCGAGGGCTACGACCTGGCGCGCTGCTACGCCTACAGCGACTCGGTGACCGACGTCCCGATGCTGGAGGCCGTGGGGCATCCGCACGCCGTGAACCCGGACCGGGCGCTGCGCCGGGAGGCGCTGGCACGCGAGTGGCCGATCCTCGACTTCCACCGCCCGGTGCGGTTGAAGCAGCGGTTCCCGGCGTTCTCCGTCCCGCCGCGCCCCGCTCTCGTCGCGGCGGCCGCGATAGGTGCGGCGGCGGCCACGGCGGGCCTCGTCTGGTACGCCAGCAGGCGCCGCACCACGGTTGCCTGAACGCACTTTTCCGTAGCGCGTGGCCTCCGCCGGTCCAGCCCGGCATGTCGACGTCCGTTTACTGCGTCTTTGAACCCAAAAGTAAAGAAGCGCGGCCAGGACTTCCCCTCTCCGGGAAGCCGGAGTACAAAGGAGCTAAGCGGCCCGCGAGACCAAGGACATCCGCGAGGATCACCTTCTGAACGCTTTTGGCCCCACGGACCGAGCATGGACACCGCGCACCCACGCGACGTCGACCCGTCGATTACGGGCCAGCCGCACCAGGTGACGGGCAAAGACCCCGACCTGATGGGCACATATCGAGGACGCTTGGTAACGCGGTGGACATGCCAGCGGCGGTACGAGTATTCGTACCGCCGCATCTCTGCGTGAGGACAGACTTCCCGGCCCGCGCGATCCGTCCCGCCGCTCAGGCCGCTCCGCGCTGCAGCGCCTCGCACACCGCCGTCGACTCGCGCGCGCCCAGCTCGACCGCGCGCCCGCAGTGGGTGATCCAGGCGGCCACACCCTCCGGAGTGCCGGACACATAGCCTTCCAGCGCCCGCAGATAGGCGTCCCGGCCCAGCTCCGCGTGGCCGACCTCGGCGGCGCACACCGACTTGGGGTCCAGGCCGCTGCCGACCAGGACGATACGTTCGGCCGTCCGCGCGACCAGACCGTTGTGGGAGGTGAAGGGGCGCAGCGCGAGCAGCTCGCCGTGCACCACGGCGGCCGTCACCAGCGCCGGCGCCGAACCGCCCGCGATGATCAGCTCGGCCAGCCCGTCCAGCCGGCCGTGCGCCTCCGCGGCGCTGGGCAGGGCAAGCCCGACCAGGGGCTCGTCGACCTGCTCCCCCTCCTGCCGGGGACGGCCCACCTGCTCCCCCTTGTCGGCCGCCGCGACCAGGTGCAGCCGCGCCAGCACCCGCAGCGGCGACTGCCGCCAGATCGACAGCAGCTGGCCCGCCTCGGCCGTCAGGCGCAGCGCCGCGCCCACGGTGCGTGCCTCGTCGTCACCGCTGAAGGCGCTGCGCCGCCGCACCTCCTCGAGGGCCCAGTCCGCGCCGGACAGCGCCGCCGAGCCCCGGGCGCCGCGCAGGGCCGCCTCGGAGGTGATCTCGTTGCTGCGCCGCCGCATGACCCGGTGGCCGTAGACCCGGTCCACGGCCTTGCGTACGGACTCCACGGAGTCGGCCACACCGGGCAGGGAGCCCAGGGCCGCGAGGGGATCGGCGGTCGCGCCCGTCGTACTCATGAGTACGACCCTACGCACCCCGGGCCCCCACCCCACGAAGGAGTGGTCTTCTTCACGCCCGACGATGACGTACAGCAATCGTTCCACTACGCTTGGTGAACATGAAAATTGCTTTCGTTGGGAAGGGCGGGAGCGGAAAGACGACCCTGTCCTCCCTCTTCATCCGTCACCTCGCGGCCGACGGCGCTCCGGTCGTCGCGGTCGACGCCGACATCAACCAGCACCTCGGGGCGGCCCTGGGCCTGGACGAGGCGGAGGCGGCCGCCCTCCCCGCGATGGGCGAGAACCTGCGGCTGATCAAGGACTATCTGCGCGGCGGCAACCCGCGCATCGCGTCCGCCGAGACGATGATCAAGACGACGCCGCCCGGCGACGGCTCCCGCCTGCTGCGGGTGTGCGAGGACAACCCGGTCTACGACGCCTGCGCCCGGCCGGTGGAACTCGACGGCGGCACCGTCCGGCTGATGGTCACCGGGCCCTTCACCGACGCCGACCTCGGGGTCGCCTGCTACCACTCCAAGACCGGCGCCGTGGAGCTCTGCCTGAACCACCTGGTGGACGGCCCCGACGAGTACGTCGTGGTCGACATGACGGCCGGCTCCGACTCCTTCGCGTCCGGCATGTTCACCCGCTTCGACATGACGTTCCTGGTGGCGGAGCCGACCCGCAAGGGCGTCTCCGTCTACCGCCAGTACAAGGAGTACGCCCGTGACTTCGGCGTGGCGCTGAAGGTCGTCGGCAACAAGGTGCAGGGCCCGGACGACCTGGACTTCCTCCGCGCGGAGGTCGGGGACGACCTGCTGGTGACCGTGGGCCACTCGGACTGGGTCCGGGCCATGGAGAAGGGCCGCCCGCCCCGCTTCGACCGCCTGGAGGAATGCAACCGGCTCGCCCTGCGCACGCTGCGTGCCTCCGCCGACGCGACGTACGAACTGCGTGACCCGGAGCGCTATACCCGGCAGATGGTGCACTTCCATCTGAAGAACGCCCAGTCGTGGGGCAACGAGCGCACCGGGGCCGACCTGGCGGCGCAGGTCGACCCCGGTTTCGTGCTCGGCGGGAGCGTCACCGCCGGCGCCTGACCCTCACTCCTTCGGTGCGGGGGAACCCGGTGCACCCTTGGGGGCCGGGGCTGAGCCGGCGGCCAGGAAGGGCTTCCAGCCCTTCTTCGGCGCCTCCCCGACACCCAGTGTGCGCAGCTTCGCCAGGGTCGCCGGGTCCTGCGCGTCCAGCCAGTCGGCCAACTGCCGGAAGGAGACGCACCGCACGTCGGACTTGGTGCACACCGCCTCGACGACCTCTTCGACGGCCCGCATGTAGGCGCCGCCGTTCCAGGACTCGAAGTGGTTGCCGATGATCAAGGGTGCCCGGTTGCCGTTGTAGGCGCGCTCGAAGCCCTGGAGCAGGCCGTCCCGCATCTGGTCGCCCCACATCTCGTGCTTGGCGGGGTCGCCCTGGGTGGTGGTGCCGGACTGGTTGACCATGAAGTTGTAGTCCATGGTCAGCTGCTCGAAGGAGTGCCCGGGGAAGGGCACGAGCTGCATGGACAGGTCCCACAGCCCTTCCTTCTTGTCCGGCCACACCTGGTTGTTGACTCCGCTGGTGTCGTAGCGGAAGCCCAGCTCCCGGGCGGCCTTCATGAAGTTCTTCTGCCCCTCCAGGCAGGGAGTGCGGGCCCCGATGAGCTCCTTGTCGTAGTCGAAGGGCAGCGGGGCCGCTTCCTTCATGCCGGTGTTGGTCTTCCAGGTCTTCACGAACTGCTTGGCCTGGGAGATCTCCTCCTTCCACTCGTCCACCGACCACTCCCCGACCCCGCCGGCGCTGCCGCAGAAGTGACCGTTGAAGTGGGTGCCGATCTCATTGCCCTCCAGCCAGGCCAGCCGCAGCTGCTTCACGGTGTCCGTGATGCCCTGCTGGTCGTTGAAGCCGATGTCGGAGCGGCCCGGCGAGTGCTGCGGCGGGTGGTACAGGTCCCGCTTCTCCTCGGGAAGCAGGTACACGCCGCTCAGGAAGTACGTCATGGTCGCGTCGTTCTCCTTGGCGACCTTGCGGAAGTGGGAGAAGAGCTTCTGGCTGTCCTCTCCCGCGCCGTCCCAGGAGAAGACCACGAACTGCGGTGGCTTCTCACCGGGCTTCAGCCGCTCGGGCCGGGGCAGGTGCGGCTGGGCGCCGGTGTACGCGGTGGAGCCGTCGCCGATCAGCCGGACGACGTTCTTCGGCGCGGGTGCCGGCTGTGCCTTCTCCTTCTCCGGTCCGCCGTCGCCGTCCGCGCCGGTTCCGCAGCCGGCGAGCGAGGCGAGGGAGACCGCGACGATCACGGTGCCCGTGGCGATCCTGTGGGTGGCGGCCATTCGCCCACCTTCTTCCTTCTCTCGGGCCGAGCCTGATGAGGGGCGTCGTGCGGTGCTGTGCCGGTCCTTGCCGACCGCGCCGTCAACGTCGCACGGAAAGAAGAAAGGAATTAATACGACAAGCCGATGAAATGGCTACTTCACTCCTCAGAGTGACTAGTGCAGCCATTTGCCCGGAAAGTCTATGCCAGCCCTTTACTCACAATTACGCTCTGTTTACTGAGTGTTGCTTCATCCCGCCGTTCTGGGGCCGTGCCCCACGGCCGCGACCGCTCGCACCGAGCGGGGCCACACGTCACGCGACCGCGCAGACCCGAAGGAGACGGGAGACCATGTCAGCCTGCGTTCCCGCCGGCACCACCGACTCGACGCACACCGACTCGGCGCACACCGAGCGCGCCCATCCGCCGCACAGCCCGCCACCGCCCGGCCGTCCCCGCCGCTTCCGCATCGCGGGCGCCGACCTCTCGGCCGCGATCGCGGTGTTCCTCATCGCGCTCCCCCTGTCCCTCGGCATCGCCCTCGCCACCGGCGCACCGCTCCAGGCCGGCCTGGTCGCCGCGGCCGTGGGCGGACTCGTCGCCGGACGGCTCGGCGGCTCACCGCTCCAGGTGAGCGGACCGGCGGCGGGCCTCACCGTCGTCACCGCCGACCTCATCCAGCACTACGGATGGCGCACCACCTGCGCCGTCACCGTCCTCGCCGGCCTCGCCCAGCTCGGGCTCGGCTGTCTGCGGGTGGCTCGCGGCGCCCTCGCCGTGAGCCCCGCGATCGTGCACGGCATGCTCGCCGGTATCGGCGTCACCATCGCCGTCGCCCAGGTGCACATCGTGCTCGGGGGCGAGCCGCAGAGCTCCGTGCCCGACAACCTCCGCGCGCTCCCCGCCCAGTTGGCGCACCTGGATCCCGCGGCCCTGGCCGTGAGCGTGCTGGCCCTGACCGTCCTGCTGCTGTGGCCCCGGCTGCCGGGCCGGGCCGGGCGCCTGCTGCGCAAGGTGCCCGCCGCGCTCGTCGCCGTCGCCGCCGCCACCGCGGTCGCCGCGGCGGCCGGTCTGGTCCTGCCCCTGGTGGACCTGCCGTCGTGGCGCAGCCACGCCCTGGCCGGGCTGCCCGAGGGCCCGGTGCTCGGCCTCGTCGCGGCCGTGCTGACCACGACACTGGTGTGCAGCGTGCAGTCACTGCTCGGCGCGGTGGCCGTGGACAAGCTGGCGGCCGCCCGGCCCGCCTCCCGGGACGTCGTCCGCTCCAACCTGGACCGGGAACTGCTGGGGCAAGGCGCGGCCAACGTCGTCTCCGGCTCCCTCGGCGGCCTGCCCGTCGCCGGAGTCGCGGTCCGCAGCACCGCGAACGTCCACGCGGGCGCCGTCAGCCGGAACTCCACGATGGCGCACGGCGTCCTGGTGGTGGCGGCCGCGCTGCTCCTGGTCCCGCTGCTGGAGCTCATCCCGCTCGCCGCGCTCGCCGCCCTGGTCATGGCCGTCGGCATCCAGATGGTGTCCCTGCACCACATCCGCACGGTGACCCGCCACCGTGAGGTCATGGTCTACGCCGTGACCACCCTCGGCGTGGTGTCCTTCGGTGTGCTGGAGGGCGTGGCGCTCGGCATCGGCGTGGCCGTCGGGGTGGCCCTGCACCGGCTCACCCGGACCCGGATCACGCACCGGGAGGCGAACGGGACGCATCACGTCCACGTCCGCGGGCAGTTGACGTTCCTCGCGGTGCCACGGCTCAGCCGGGCGCTGCATCTCGTGCCGCAAGGCGCCGACGTGGTCGTGTCGTTGGACGGTTCCTTCATGGACCACGCGGCGTACGAGACGCTGCAGGACTGGCAGAACACGCACACCGCGCGGGGCGGCACCGTGGAGATCACCGGCCGGCGCGCCGGGGTACGGATCGCCGAGCCCGCGGTCCTCACCTCCGGGCCCGCGGCCGGGACGGACGCGGAAGCCGACGGCACCGGCGACTGCCGCTGCCGCCCCTGGACGGCCTGGCGCAACCACCAGTGCGACCACCCGTCCTCCGGCCCGCCGGACACCGCGCCCCCGCCGGGTACGACGACGCCGAGCGGCCCCGCGAAGGCATGGACCCACCCCGCGACGGCCGGACCGGCACCGGCCGCCCCCGACGGGACCGGTACGCACACCCCCGCCCGGGCGGGCGACACGGGCGGCAGTCAACTGGTGCGCGGACTCAGCACGTTCCAGCGCAGGACGGCGCCCCTGGTCCGGGGGGAGCTGGCACGGCTCGCGCGCGAAGGACAGCAGCCCTCCCAGCTGTTCCTCACCTGTGCCGACTCCCGCGTGGTCACGTCGATGATCACGTCCAGCGGCCCGGGCGACCTGTTCGTGGTGCGCAACGTCGGCAATCTCGTGCCGCCGCCCGGCACGGAGAGCGGCGACGACTCGGTGGCGGCCGCGATCGAGTACGCCGTCGAGGTACTCGCGGTGCGCTCGATCACCGTGTGCGGCCACTCGGGGTGCGGCGCCATGCAGGCGCTGCTCGACTCCCGGCCCGCCGGCTCCGTCACCACGCCGCTGAGACGCTGGCTGCGGCACGGCGGGCCGAGCGTGGAGCGCCTGCGCGACGCCGGGGCGCCCGCGCCGCGGCTGACCGGGCGGGCCCCCGCCGACGACGTCGAGCGGCTCTGCCTGGCCAACGTGGTCCAGCAGCTGGAGCATCTGCGCGCCCATGACTCGGTGGCCCGCGCGCTGCGGGACGGGGCGCTGGAACTGCACGGGCTGTACTTCCATGTGGGTGAGGCCCAGGCGTATCTCCTCACCGAGCAGGGTGAGGACCGGGTGTTCGACCGGGTGCGGGACGTGGACCTGGCGGTGTGAGAGACGGCCGGATGTGAGAGGCGTTACACCTCTTGAACCGGCTTGCTCCCCGCCCCGTGGGAAGGGTTGTCGGGCGCCCGCACAGGGCCCCGACAGGTCTAAACCAATTTCCCGTCGACCCTTGTCATCGCACCCCCGGGTCTGATGAGCTGTGGCCTGGGACACAACGGACACCCTGGGAAAGGCAGATGCCGTGAGCAATGAAAGCCTGGCCAACCTTCTGAAGGAGGAGCGACGCTTCGCGCCCCCCGCCGACCTGGCCGCGAACGCCAACGTCACCGCGGAGGCGTATGAACAGGCCAAGGCTGACCGGCTCGGCTTCTGGGCCGAGCAGGCCCGTCGGCTGACCTGGGCCAAGGAGCCGACCGAGACCCTCGACTGGTCGAACCCGCCGTTCGCCAAGTGGTTCCAGGACGGCGAGCTCAACGTCGCCTACAACTGCGTCGACCGGCACGTGGAGGCCGGCCACGGGGACAGGGTCGCGATCCACTTCGAGGGTGAGCCGGGCGACAGCCGCGCCATCACCTACGCCGAGCTCAAGGACGAGATCTCCAAGGCGGCCAACGCCCTGCTGGAGCTCGGGGTCCGCAAGGGCGACCGGGTCGCCGTCTACATGCCGATGATCCCCGAGACCGCCGTGGCGATGCTGGCCTGCGCCCGCATCGGCGCCGCGCACTCCGTGGTCTTCGGCGGCTTCTCGGCCGACGCGCTCGCCACCCGTATCCAGGACGCCGACGCGCGCGTGGTCATCACCGCCGACGGCGGCTACCGGCGCGGCAAGCCGTCCGCACTGAAGCCGGCCGTGGACGAGGCCGTCGGCCGGGTGGAGAGCGTCGAGCACGTCCTGGTCGTCCGCCGCACCGGCCAGGACGTCGCCTGGACCGAGGGCCGCGACGTGTGGTGGCACGACGTGGTCGACCGGCAGAGCAGCGAGCACACCCCGGAGGCGTTCGGGGCCGAGCACCCGCTGTTCATCCTCTACACCTCGGGCACCACGGGTAAGCCGAAGGGCATCCTGCACACCTCCGGCGGCTACCTGACCCAGACGTCGTACACGCACTGGGCCGTGTTCGACCTCAAGCCGGAGACCGACGTCTACTGGTGCACCGCCGACGTCGGCTGGGTCACCGGGCACTCGTACATCGTCTACGGCCCCCTCGCCAACGGCGCCACCCAGGTCATGTACGAGGGCACCCCGGACACGCCGCACCAGGGCCGCTTCTGGGAGATCGTGCAGAAGTACGGGGTGACGATCCTCTACACGGCGCCCACCGCGATCCGGACGTTCATGAAGTGGGGCGACGACATCCCCGCGAAGTTCGACCTGTCGTCGCTGCGGGTGCTCGGTTCCGTCGGTGAGCCGATCAACCCCGAGGCCTGGATCTGGTACCGCAAGAACATCGGCGCGGACCGCACCCCGGTCGTCGACACCTGGTGGCAGACGGAGACCGGCGGCATCATGATCTCCCCGCTGCCGGGCGTGACCGAGGCCAAGCCGGGCTCCGCCCAGACGCCGCTGCCCGGCATCTCCGCCACCGTGGTGGACGACGAGGCGCGCGAGGTGCCCGACGGCGGCGGTGGCTACCTGGTCCTCACCGAGCCGTGGCCGTCGATGCTGCGCACCATCTGGGGCGACGACCAGCGGTTCATCGACACCTACTGGTCGCGCTTCGAGGGCAAGTACTTCGCCGGTGACGGCGCCAAGAAGGACGACGACGGCGACATCTGGCTGCTCGGCCGGGTCGACGACGTGATGCTGGTGTCCGGCCACAACATCTCCACCACGGAGGTCGAGTCCGCGCTGGTCTCCCACCCGTCGGTCGCCGAGGCGGCCGTGGTGGGCGCCGCCGACGAGACGACCGGCCAGGCGATCGTCGCCTTCGTGATCCTGCGGGGCACGGCGGCGGAGAGCGAGGACCTGGTCGGCGAGCTCCGCAACCACGTGGGCGCCACGCTGGGCCCGATCGCCAAGCCCAAGCGGATCCTGCCGGTGGCCGAGCTGCCGAAGACCCGCTCGGGCAAGATCATGCGCCGCCTGCTGCGGGACGTGGCGGAGAACCGCCAGCTCGGGGACGTCACCACGCTGACGGACTCCACGGTCATGGACCTCATCCAGACCAAGCTGCCGGCTGCGCCGAGCGAGGACTAGAACGGCGGACCTGTCACGGGTGGGGTATGCCCACACGGTGCCCCCGGGCCGGGTCGCTCGCGACTCGCGCGGGGACTCCGTCCGGCACCCCACCCGTCGGCGGGCCTCGCCGTCACGGTGGCCGGGCAGCCGGGCACGCCTGGCCACTCCGTGACCCGGCCCTGCCCGTTCGCCCACGCCCATGGCGTGCTCTCCCGCTCAAGGCGGCGAGTGCGCCCACCCGCTCCTCAGGTGTCCCGGCGCTCGTCGGCGTTGCGGCGCAAGGTCGTCTTGCGTCGGGGCCGACGGATCAGGTCGTCGTCGTGCGGTTCACGAGGCACGTAGAAGAAACCCTCCTTCGTGTCGGGGTCGTAGTGGACGACAGCGTTCTCCTCCGCCAGCGTTCGTCGCCAGGACTCCAGCCGCTTGGCCGAGTTCTCGTCCAGGTCCATGCCCGCGCGGTACCGGCCCTCCACGCGCAACATCGCCAGCGGGTACTGGTGACGGTGCTCGGCTTTCACAGCCCACGGGATCAGGTCGTCATCTCGGGCGATACGCCTGCGCAGGCCCTTGCGGTGCCGGAAGTTCCCCCACATCGACGAGACGGTGTCGATTCCGTACTTCCTCCGGTACTCCTCGATCATCTGCTGGTAGGTCCACCCCTCCTCGAACCAGCGGACGACCTCGCCCTCATCCACGATCTTGCGCTTCGGCACGGCCTCTCCTACTCGCGTCGCACGGTTTTCCCGCACCCCCCGCAACGTTTTCGATCACGGTATCGGGCACGCTCACCGGATCTTCACACCGGTAACCTGAGGACGTACTCAACCGGCAAGGGCAGGTGTGAAGATGCAGGTCACCGCGTGTGACGTGGATCGGCGGAGGCCCGCCGTCACCTACACGATCGCGTCGGCCGACGGCAGGACCGTCGAGACAGACCTGTGCGCCGTGTGCGCCCGCCCTGTGGAGAAACTGCTCGCCGGCATCGGAAGGCCTGATACCACCGGGCCGGCAGACGGGGAGACGACCGGAAGAACGGCCGCGGCCCCTGCCGTGGTCGGGTCCGGACGTGTCACACGCGGACGGCGGCGCCTGCGCGTAACCACCCTGGAAGAGATCGAGGCCAAGAAGAAGGCCCTGGCCTGCGGAGAGGACTGAGGGCACCGCGACTGCGTATGTCTCACCCACTGGCACCCGTCCTGTGAGGCAAGCCACGTCACAGCGCTCCTCGACGCATGTGTCGCAGCCGGGCAGCAGCAGCCCGCCTGGCGCATCACCGCAGGTCAGCACCGTTCGTCCCGCCCGATTCACCGCGACGACCCCGGGGGCCTCCCGCGTCGGGCCCAGAGGTGTTGCTGGTGCGGCCTCGGGGCACGTTAGCTACGCTAAAGAACACAACACGCTGTCTCATGGGGCGCCGGGAAGTCTGGTCGGCACGCGATTCGTGCTGCCCGCCGACCGAAGGACCACACCGTGAGCGCCCCCCGCACCCCCACCCCCCGCAAGGCTTTCGGACGCCTCTCCCTGCCCGAACGCAACTACGTCGCGGAGGCGCTGCGCACCGAGACCGTCGGCGGTGTGCTGCTGCTGCTCGCCGCCGTCGCCGCGCTGGTCTGGGCGAACATACCCGCGCTGCACGACAGCTACGAGAGCGTCAGTGACTTCCACATCGGTCCCGGGGCCGTCGGGCTGAACCTGTCCGTGGCGCACTGGGCGGCCGACGGTCTGCTCGCGGTCTTCTTCTTCGTCGCCGGTATCGAGCTCAAGCGTGAGCTCGTCGCCGGTGACCTGCGCGATCCCAAGGCCGCCGCACTCCCGGTCGTCGCCGCCCTGTGCGGCATGATCGCGCCCGCGCTGGTCTACACGATCACCGCCGGCGTGGGCGGTGGCTCCCTCGCCGGCTGGGCCGTGCCCACCGCCACCGACATCGCGTTCGCCCTGGCCGTCCTCGCCGTCATCGGCACCTCCCTGCCCAGCGCGCTGCGCGCCTTCCTGCTCACCCTCGCCGTCGTGGACGACCTGTTCGCGATCCTGATCATCGCCGTCTTCTTCACCGAGCAGCTGAACTTCGCGGCGCTGGGCGGCGCGGTGGTGGGCCTGTTCGTCTTCTGGCTGCTGCTGCGCAAGGGCGTGCGCGGCTGGTACGTGTACGTGCCGCTGGCGCTGGTGATCTGGGGGCTGATGTACAACAGCGGCATCCACGCCACCATCGCCGGCGTCGCGATGGGCCTCATGCTGCGCTGCCACCGCCGCGAGGGTGAGGAGCAGTCCCCCGGCGAGCACATCGAGCACCTGGTCCGGCCGCTGTCGGCGGGTCTCGCGGTCCCGCTGTTCGCCCTGTTCAGCGCCGGAGTCGCGATCTCCGGGGACGCGCTCGCGAAGGTGTTCACCCAGCCCGAGACGCTGGGCGTGGTCCTCGGTCTGGTCCTCGGCAAGACGCTCGGCATCTTCGGCGGCACCTGGCTGACGTCCCGCTTCACGCGCGCCTCGCTCAGCGACGACCTGGCCTGGCCGGACGTGTTCGCCGTGGCGACGCTCGCCGGTATCGGCTTCACCGTGTCGCTGCTCATCGGGGAGCTCGCCTTCGAGGACGACGCGACGATGACGGACAGCGTGAAGGCCGCCGTCCTCGCCGGTTCGCTGATCGCGACCGCCTTGGCCACCGTCCTGCTGAAGATCCGCAACGCCAAGTACCGCAAGCTGGCCGAGGAGGAGGAGCGGGACGAGGACCTCAGCGGCGTGCCGGACGTCTACGAGCAGGACGACCCGGAGTACCACCTGCGCATGGCCGAGCTCCTGGAGAAGAAGGCCGCGGAGCACCGCCGACTCGCCCGGGAGAAGGCCGCCGAACGGGACGCGCTTGCCGAAGTGCCGGGCGGGGCAGGCGATCGGCACGACGGTCCGGCATGATCTGACGAGACGGTACAAAAGACGGGACCGTCCCGCGCAGGCACGACGGACGTACGCGACGCGTACGCAGAAGAGGGAGACCGCGATGAGCGCACCCGACGGCAGCCCGGTCGGCGCCGAACGCAGCATCGGCCAGCTGTTCGCCTCGGCGACGGCGGAGATGTCGGCCCTGGTGCACGACGAGATCGCGTTGGCGAAGGCTCAGCTCAGGCAGGACGTGAAGCGGGGCGCGACCAGCGGTGGCGCGTTCATGGCGGCGGGCGTGCTGCTGCTGTTCTCCCTGCCGATGCTGAACTTCGCGCTGGCGTACGGCATCCGCACCTGGAGCGGCTGGAACCTCGGGTGGTGCTTCCTGCTGTCCTTCGCGGCGAACTGCATCGTCGCCGGCCTCCTCGCGCTGATCGGCGTCACCTTCGCCAAGAAGGCCAAGAAGGGGCGTGGTCCGCAGAAGGTCGCCGCCTCGATGAAGGAGACGGCCGGCGTCCTGCAGAAGGCCAAGCCGCACCCGCGTCCGGCGCTCCCCGAGCACCGTGGCCCCGAGGCCATCGAGGCTGTGGCACGCTCGTCCTCATGACGGACCCCGCCACTCCTTCGGCGCAACCAGCCTCGGTCGTACGCCTGGACATCCCGGGCGGCCCGGGACTCATCCACCGGGACGTCGCCGCCAACGGCGCCCGTTTCCACATCGCGGAGCTCGGCGACGGCCCGCTGGTGCTGCTGCTGCACGGCTTCCCCCAGTTCTGGTGGACGTGGCGGCACCAGCTGACGGCGCTCGCCGACGCCGGTTTCCGGGCCGTCGCCATGGACCTGCGGGGTGTCGGCGGCAGCGACCGCACCCCGCGCGGCTACGACCCGGCGAACCTCGCGCTGGACATCACCGGTGTGATCCGCTCCCTGGGCGAGCCGGACGCGGCGCTGGTCGGCCACGACCTGGGCGGCTACCTGGCCTGGACGGCCGCGGCCATGCGCCCCAAGCTCGTACGGCGGCTGGCGGTGTCCTCGATGCCGCATCCGAGGCGCTGGCGCTCCTCGATGCTCGCCGACGCCCGGCAGACGGCCGCCCAGTCGCACATCTGGGGGTTCCAGCGGCCGTGGGTCCCGGAGCGCCGGCTCACCGCGGACGACGGGGCTCTGGTGGCACAACTCATCCAGGACTGGTCCGGGCCGCAGCCGCCCGACGAGAAGGCCCTGGAGATCTACCGGCGGGCCATGTGCATCCCGTCCACCGCGCACTGCTCGATCGAGCCGTACCGCTGGATGGTGCGGTCTCTGGCGCGCCCCGACGGCATCCAGTTCAACCGCAGGATGAAGCGCCCGGTGCGGGTGCCGACCCTGCATCTGCACGGCTCACTGGACCCCGTGGTGCGCACGCGCAGCGCGGCGGGCTCGGGCGCGTACGTCGAAGCGCCGTACCGGTGGCGCCTGTTCGACGGGCTGGGGCACTTCCCGCACGAGGAGGACCCGGTCACCTTCTCGACGGAACTGATCAACTGGCTGAAGGATCCCGAGCCGGATCGGTGACCGTACGGACGCGCTCGGTACCCGTCACACCCCCGCGGCCTGAACGCTTGTCCTACGAACGCCAATTGCCTGGCGCATAGGCCAATTGGCCGCCCCTCAGGCGGTTATGGACCTTGGGGCGGGGGCACACGTCGGGGTATGGGCTGGACGCACGACTACAGTGACGCAAGCCGCAATCGCCGCTCGGCGAGCGGTATGGGTTCCCACCAGCGAGGCGGTGCACCACAGATGGCAGCTACGGACCTCAGGGTCGGAATCCCGCGCATCCTCCGCCGCCGTGCGCGCTGGGTCTCGGTCCGGCTGCGTCACCCGCGCGGCTGACGGTCCGTCTGCCCCTCTCGTCCGGGCCGCCGGTCCGGCAGCACCCGCTCAGAGCGCGCACTTGTCGCTGTCCACCTGCTGGGTGGCGGTTCGGCCCTCGGCGATGTCCTCGCGGATCTCGTCGACGGTGAGCGCGTAACCCGTCTCGGCGTCGTCCAGCGACTTCGCGAAGACCACGCCGTAGACCTCGCCCTCCGGGGTGAGGAGCGGGCCGCCGGAGTTGCCCTGACGGACCGTCGCGTACAGCGAGTACACGTCGCGGCGCACGGTGCCGCGGTGGTAGATGTCGGGGCCGTTGGCCGTGATGCGGCCCCGCAGCCGCGCCGCGCGGACGTCGTACGCGCCGTTCTCCGGGAAGCCGGCGACGATGGCGCTGTCCCCGCTGCCCGCGTCCTCCGTGGCGAAGCGCAGCGCGGGTGCGTCCAGGTCGGGTACGTCGAGCACGGCGATGTCGCGCTCCCAGTCGTACAGGACGACCGTCGCGTCGTACTTCCTGCCCTCGCCGCCTATCTGCACGACCGGCTCGTCGACGCCGCCCACCACATGGGCGTTGGTCATGACGCGCCGGTCGTCGAAGACGAAGCCGGTGCCCTCCAGGACCTTGCCGCAGCTCGTCGCGGTACCCGTCACCTTGACGATGGAACGCTGCGCGCGGAGCGCCACGGGGCTGCCCGCGAGCGCCGGGTCCGGCGGGCGGACGTCGGTGATCGGCTCGTTGGCGAACGGGCTGAAGACCTGCGGGAAGCCGTTCTGCGCGAGGACGGAGGAGAAGTCGGCGAACCAGATGTCGGCCTTGTCCGGCAGCGCCCGGGAGACCCCGAGCAGCACCTTGGAGCCGCGCACCTCCTTGCCGAGCGTCGGCAGCGTCGTCCCCGCCAGGGCGGAACCGATCAGCCAGGCGACCAGGAGCATGGCGACGACGTTGACCAGGGCGCCGCCGGTGGCGTCCAGCGCCCGGGCCGGTGACCAGGTGATGTGGCGGCGCAGCTTGTTGCCGAGGTGCGTGGTCAGGGCCTGGCCGACGGAGGCGCAGACTATGACGATCACGACCGCTACGACGGCGGCGGCGGTGCTCACCTCGGAGTTCTCCGTCATCACGTCCCAGATGACGGGCAGTGCGTAGACGGCGACCAGTCCGCCGCCGAGGAAGCCGACCACCGACAGGATGCCGACGACGAAGCCCTGGCGGTAGCCGACCACGGCGAACCACACGGCGGCCACCAGCAACAGGATGTCCAGCACGTTCACCGATTCAAGCCTCGCCTTGTCCTACGCAGCACGGCGACCACCCTGTCACGCCCGCCAGTCCAGCGGGACCTGCTTGTCCCGATCCCAGGGACGCTCCCAGCCCGCGAAGTGCAGCAACCGGTCGATGACACCCGCGGTGAACCCCCATACGAGGGCCGATTCGACCAGGAACGCCGGCCCGTGGAAGCCGCTGGGGTGGATCGCGGTCACCCGGTTGTCCGGGTGGGTGAGATCGGCCACGGGCACGGTGAAGACCCGCGCCGTCTCGTTCGGGTCGACGACACCGACCGGGCTGGGCTCGCGCCACCAGCCGAGCACGGGGGTGACGACGAAACCGCTGACGGGGATGTACAGCTTCGGCAGCACGCCGAAGAGCTGCACGCCGGACGGGTCGAGCCCGGTCTCCTCCTCGGCCTCGCGCAGCGCCGCGCGCAGCGGTCCGTCGCCCTGCGGATCGCCGTCCTCCGGGTCGAGGGCACCGCCGGGGAACGACGGCTGGCCGGCGTGCGAGCGCAGCGAGGTCGCCCGCTCCATGAGCAGCAGCTGGGGGCCACGCTCGTCCTCGCCGAAGAGGATGAGGACGGCGGACTGCCGCCCCGAGCCGTCCCCCGGCGGCAGGAAGCGGCTGAGCTGCTTCGGCGCGATCGTCTCGGTCACGCCGACGACCGGGTCCAGCCACGCGGGCAGCCCGTCCCTGCTGAGGGTCACCGGACCCCCCTGCGTCCCGCTCGCGCGCGTCATACCCACCCCCGTCGTCCTGCCCCGTCCCACGGGTCCAACGCCCGGCGGCCCCGGGATCGTTCCGCGGTCCGCGCGGGTGCCCGCCGTGCCGTCATCCGGCCCCCAGCGGCGGGGCGGGCCGGCCGCCGGCGTCCAGATACGCCTGCGGGGGCTTCAGGCGCTGGCCCGGCTGACCTGCCTTCTCGTACTTCAGCAGCTTCCGCGCCTTCTCCGGGTCCGTCTCGCCCTCGCCGTACGCCGGGCAGAGCGGGGCGATCGGGCAGGCACCGCAGGCCGGCTTGCGGGCGTGGCAGATGCGGCGGCCGTGCCAGATGACGTGGTGGGACAGGTCGGTCCAGTCGCTCTTGGGGAACAGCGCGCCGACCGCCGCCTCGATCTTGTCGGGGTCGGTCTCCTCGGTCCAGCGCCAGCGGCGCACCAGGCGCTGGAAGTGGGTGTCGACGGTGATTCCGGGGCGCCCGAAGGCGTTGCCGAGCACGACGAACGCGGTCTTGCGGCCCACGCCGGGCAGCTTGACCAGGTCCTCGAGGCGGCCCGGCACCTCACCGCCGAACTGCTCCACGAGCGCCTTGGACAGCCCGATGACCGACTTGGTCTTGGCGCGGAAGAAGCCGGTGGGGCGGAGGATCTCCTCCACCTCCTCCGGGTTGGCGGCGGCCAGGTCCTCGGGGGTGGGGTACTTCGCGAACAGTCCGGGCGTCGTCTGGTTGACGCGCAGGTCGGTCGTCTGGGCCGACAGCACGGTCGCGACGACGAGTTGGAAGGGGTTCTCGAAGTCCAGCTCGGGGTGGGCGTACGGGTAGACCTCGGCGAGCTCGCGGTCGATCCGGCGCGCCCGCCGCACCAGCGCGGTGCGGGATTCGCCCCGCGGGTGCGGGTCGACGGTCCTGGCGGGCGCGGCCGACACCGCGGCGGTGGCCTTCTTGGGCGCGACAACCTGCTTCTTGGGAGCGGGCGCCTTCTTGAGAGGAGCAGCCTTCTTGGCGGAGGACGCCTTCTTGGCCGCGGGCGCCTTCCCGGCAACGGGGGTCGCCTTCTTGGCAGAGGGCGCCTTCTTGGCGGGCGCGGCCTTCTTGTCGCCGGGTTCCTGCGTTGCGGGGGACGCCTTCTTGGCAGCCGCCCTCTTGGCGGGAGCCTTCTTGGCGGCGGCCTTCTTGGCGGCGGCCTTCTTGGCCGCACCGGTCGCTCCCGTGCGGCCCCGGCCGGACGTCCTCACGTCGTCCGGCGTCGCGGCTCCCCGCGACGCCGACCGCTTCGCCGCTTTCGTCGTTTCCCTACCGCCATCGGAGCCCTGTTCGCCCACAGCGGAATCACGACCTGAACTCACCCGCGCAGCCCCCTCGGCCTGTGCTCTCACCGGCGATTTGGACACCCGGCCAGCCTACGACCCGACACGGACATCCGCCCCGGACCGCGAAGATCGGCGTCCAATTGGACCCCTGCCGCTTACCCCGGCCGACCCGTGCGGCATCCTTGTGACAGATCACACTGTTTGGACCGTCCGGCAAAATGGGAACCACGGTCCCCTGGCACGTTGGGGAACAAGATCCCCTGAGCAGGTCGACAAGGAGAGTACTCGTGGACGACGTTCTGCGGCGGAACCCGCTTTTCGCGGCGCTCGATGACGAGCAGGCCGCGGAGCTTCGCGCCTCCATGAGTGAGGTGACCCTGGCACGGGGCGACTCACTTTTCCACGAGGGCGACCCCGGCGACCGCCTGTACGTGGTCACCGAGGGCAAGGTGAAGCTGCACCGCACCTCCCCCGACGGCCGCGAGAACATGCTCGCCGTGGTCGGCCCGGGCGAGCTGATCGGTGAGCTGTCCCTGTTCGACCCGGGCCCGCGCACCGCGACCGCCACGGCCCTCACCGAGGTGAAGCTGCTGGGCCTGGGCCACGGCGACCTGACGCCCTGGCTGAGCGCCCGCCCCGAGGTGGCCACGGCGCTGCTGCGGGCCGTCGCCCGCCGCCTGCGCAAGACCAACGACGCCATGTCCGACCTGGTCTTCTCCGACGTTCCGGGCCGTGTCGCGCGCGCCCTGCTCGACCTGTCCCGCCGCTTCGGCGTGCAGTCCGAGGAAGGCATCCACGTGGTGCACGACCTCACGCAGGAGGAGCTGGCCCAGCTGGTCGGCGCGTCCCGCGAGACGGTCAACAAGGCCCTGGCGGACTTCGCCCAGCGCGGCTGGCTCCGCCTGGAGGCCCGCGCGGTGATCCTCCTCGACGTGGAACGCCTCGCCAAGCGCTCCCGCTGACGCCTCAGCCCGGAACCACCCAGAACCACCCCTGCGCCCCCCGCGGCCCCCGGCCTGTGGGGGGCGCAGGGGTGTCCGGGGTAAGGCCGCCGATGTGTCCGGGGTCAGGCCACGGATATGTCCGGGGCACGGCACGGAAGACGGACCCCGTCAGAGGATGCCGTGCTCCTTCAGATACTCCAGCTGCGCGCGCACGGAGAGCTCCGCGGCCGGCCACAGGGAGCGGTCGACGTCGGCGTAGACGTGGGCGACGACCTCGGACGGGGTGCGGTGGCCGTCCTCGACGGCCGTCTCCACCTGGGCGAGCCGGTGGGCGCGATGAGCGAGGTAGTACTCCACGGCACCCTGCGCGTCCTCCAGCACCGGCCCGTGCCCGGGCAGCACCGTGTGGACGCCGTCGTCGACCGTGAGCGACCTGAGCCGGCGCAGGGTGTCCAGGTAGTCGCCGAGGCGGCCGTCGGGATGGGCCACGACGGTCGTGCCGCGCCCCAGCACGGTGTCGCCGGTGAGGACCGCCCGGTCCGCCGGCAGGTGGAAGCACAGGGAGTCCGCCGTGTGCCCCGGGGCCGGGACGACCCGCAGCTCCAGGCCGCCGACGGTGACGACGTCCCCGGCGGCCAGCCCCTCGTCGCCGAGCCGCAGCGCCGGGTCCAGGGCGCGGACCTTCGTGCCGGTCAGCTCGGCGAACCTGGCGGCGCCCTCGGCGTGGTCGGGGTGACCGTGCGTCAGGAGGGTGAGGGCGACCCGTTTGCCCGCCTGCTCGGCGGTGCCGATGACGTGCCGCAGGTGCCCGTCGTCCAGCGGTCCCGGGTCGACGACGACGGCGAGGTCGGAGTCCGGCTCGGAGAGGATCCAGGTGTTGGTGCCGTCCAGCGTCATCGCCGAGGGGTTCGGGGCGAGCACGTTGACGGCCCGCGCGGTCGCGGGACCGGAGAGGACCCCGCCGCGCGGCTGGCCGGGAAGGGCGGTGGCGTCCGTCATGCGGGGGCTCCCCCGGTCGGGATGTGCTTGGTGAACTCGTCGTGCCCCGGCCAGGAAAGGACGATCTCGCCGTCCACCAGGCGCGCGGAGGCCAGCACCGGCGTGAGGTCCCGCTCGGGCGCTGCGTCGAGCGCCTCCGCCGGCGTGTCGTACGCCGTGAGCTGGCGCAGGGTCGCGATCGTCGGGGGCATCATCAGCAGTTCACCCCGGTCGTACGCGGCCGCCGCCTCGCGCGGGGTGATCCACACCGTGCGGTCGGCCTCCGTGGAGGCGTTGCGGGTGCGCTGGCCCTCGGGGAGCGCGGCGACGAAGAACCAGGTGTCGTAGCGGCGGGGCTCGAACTCGGGGGTGATCCAGCGGGTCCAGGCGCCGAGCAGGTCCGAGCGCAGCACCAGCCCGCGCCGGTCGAGGAACTCCGCGAAGGACAGCTCGCGCGCGACGAGCGCGGCGCGGTCCGCCTCCCAGTCCGCGCCGGTGGTGTCGCCGACCACGGAGTCCGGGGCGGGGCCGGCCAGCAGCACGCCGGCCTCCTCGTACGTCTCCCGCACGGCCGCGCAGACGATCGCCTGGGCGCCGGCGCGGTCCACGCCGAGCCGGTCCGCCCACCAGTCGAGCGAGGGGCCGGCCCAGCGGACGTGCCGGTCGTCGTCGCGCGGGTCGACACCGCCGCCGGGGTAGGCGTACGCGCCGCCCGCGAACGCCATGGACGTACGGCGGCGCAGCATGTGCACGGCGGGTCCGCCGGCGGTGTCCTTGAGGAGCATGACGGTGGCCGCCCGCTTCGGCGTGACGGGAGTCAGCTCACCGCTCGCGAGCGCCCTGATCCGCTCGGGCCACTCCGGGGGGTACCACTGCCCGCCAGCCTGCGCATTCGCCATGGCCGGAGGCTATCCCGAGACGCCCGGATGTTCGAGTGCCCCTCGGGGCGGGCGGGGAGCACGGGCGCGGGGGCGGCCGTCGTCACCCGCCCGGAGCAGCGGGGCCGGACGGCCGTCGCCCCGGCCTGGCGAGGGGGCCACGGCCGGGGCGAGGGTGCGTACCGAAGGAAACGCGCGCGGGGCGCTCCGGAGGGTTACGCCTCCGTGAGCTCCATCTGCATCTCGACCTCGACCGGGGCGTCCAGCGGCAGGACCGCGACGCCCACCGCGCTGCGGGCGTGGACGCCCTTGTCGCCGAGCACCTCGCCCAGGAGTTCGCTCGCGCCGTTCACCACGCCGGGCTGGCCGGTGAAGTCCGCGGCGGAGGCGACGAAGCCGACGACCTTCACCACGCGCGCCACGCGGTCCAGGTCACCGACGACGGACTTGACCGCGGCGAGCGCGTTCAGCGCGCAGGTGCGGGCCAGGTCCTTGGCCTCCTCGGGGGTGACCTCCGCACCGACCTTGCCGGTCGTCGGAAGCTTGCCGTCCACCATCGGCAGCTGGCCGGACGTGAACACGTAGCGGCCCGAGATGACGGCCGGCTGGTACGAGGCGAGCGGCGGGACGACCTCCGGCAGGCTCAGGCCCAGCTCGGCCAGCCGGGCCTCGACGACGCCGCTCATGCCTGCTTCTCGCGCTTCAGGTAGGCCACCAGCTGCTCGGGGTTGTTCGGCCCGGGCACGACCTGGACGAGCTCCCAGCCGTCCTCGCCCCAGGTGTCCAGAATCTGCTTCGTTGCGTGGACGAGCAGCGGCACAGTCGCGTATTCCCATGAACGACGGTACGGTTCCGCCATGACAACTCCAAAGGTGGTAACGGGGATGAACCTTCACGTCGCAGGCTATACGCGGCAGTCATACGGGCGAGTCAACGGCAGTGAGACGTCACCAGCGAGCCAGCGCGCTGCGAATCACGCCAGGTTCGAACTGTTCGCCAAGGAGTCGGCGCACCAGGGGCGCGAGGCTGTGTGGTGCGGGCACTACGAAGACGTCGGTATCAGCGCCTACAGCGGAACCGAACGGCCAGACTTCGAACGGCTGTTGCGCGACTGCCGCATGGGGCGCGTGAACGTCATGATCGTTTACAACATCAGCCGGTTGTCTCGGCTCGAACCGCGCGACGCTATCCCGATCGTGAACGAACTGTTGTCGCTGGGCGTGACCATCGTGTCCACCACTGAGGGCATCTTCCGGCCGGGCGACACCATGGACCTGATCCATCTGATCTTCCGGCTGGACGCTGCGCACCAGGAATCGAAGACCAAGAGCACTGCCGTCCGTGACGCTGCTGCTCAGGCTCGCGCACTGGGCGGGTACGTCGGAGGCAAGGCGCCGTATGGCCGTCGCTTCCGGCAGGAAATCCGGACGAACGCAGAAGGCAAGCCAGTTGCCGTGCAGTTGCTGGACGTCGAACCAGCGCAGGCGGACGTCATCCGGCGCCTGCACAAGTTGATCAGCGAGGACAACCACACCATCGGCGCGCTGTGCACGATGCTGAACACCGAAGGCGTGGCCACGCAGGGCACGGCTCGCGGTAAGAAGTCAGCGGGCAGTTCCTGGTATCCGAAGACCCTCATCCGCATGCTGCGTCATCCGCACATCGCTGGGTTCGACGCTGACGCCATATACAGCGCAGAGGGCAGGGTGACCGGGCACCGGATCCGCCGTGACGCTGAGGGCCGGCCGCTGGCTGCCTGGGAACCGATCCTGCCGCCCGCCGACTGGTTCGCCCTGCAAGAGTGGCTGGACGCTCGCCCTGTGCGCGCCAACGCCCCTCGCAGCTCTGGCCTGCTGTCCAGTCAGGGGATCATGGGCTGCGCCTGCGGGTACACCATGAGCGCCAACAACAGCGAGCGACCCAGCTACTTTTGCAATCGGCCCGCTGGCAAGCCTCTGAGCGATACGCCGGGCGACCACCTAGGGCGCAGCTACATCAGCCGCAGGGCGCTGGACGACTACGTTGTGCGCAGCATCTTCGGACTGATCGCAACAGCGGAGTATGACGACGCATCGCGGGACGTCCTGGCACGTGTCGCTGCCCACTACGCAGAGGTCAACGAGACAGCGGAGACAGCGCAGGAACGGCGCACGCTGGTACAGGAACGGGCGGACGCCACGCGGGCACTGACGCAGCTCTATGACGATGCAGACCTGTACCGGGGCGACGCTATCGGACGGCAGCGCTGGGCCAACGACGTGCGGACGCAGCAAGCCAGGGTCGCAGCCGCTGATGCGCGACTGGAAGACATGGGCCGTGAGGGGACGCTGACGCTGCCGATTCATGAGTGGTCAGCAAGTGATGACCCTGACTGGAACGGGGATCCGCTAGGGCCTGGCACCTGGTGGGCGGGCGCCTCGCTGGACGAACGGCGCAGTTTCGTAGCGCTGTTCGTGAAGCGGATCACTGTACGCAAGGCACTTCCCAGCGAAAAGAGCCGGGGTGCGAAAGCAGCGGCTGTCATCGAACCGCGCGTGACCATCGAATGGGTTTAACGCCGTAGGCAATTGGCACAGGGCCGGACAGATCTTGGCGGACTCGCCGGCCGTGTGTCCCAAACAAGGGAAACACCATTATGACTGACGCCGAGCGCGACCAGTACCGTGCACAGATGGAAGCGGACGAAGCGGCGAGGCTACGCGAGACAGGCTTGCGCCAAATGCTTCCGGGTCAAGCCGCTGGGGGCATTCGGGAAGCATCGCAAGGCGCCAGATGGGCGGCAGCCGTATTGCGCCGTGTGTGACCGTGCGACGCAGACAGCGCGCGTTAGTGATCCGGCTGTGCGTGCAACGAAGAATGCCCAGAAACGTGAGCGCCTGACGAATGCCCCGGAATGGCGCGCCCAGCGAAATGGTCAGGATCGTAGCTGCAGAGCAGAATACGCGCGCCGGCCGATAGACCTGGGTGACTCGCACCTTCCGAAGAAATGCACGACTCCTGCCGCTGGTGGCTGTGGACGCCTGCTGACGCGGTATGAGTTCAGTCGGGACCGCTCGCGCGCTGATTTCCGGGAACAGCGGTGCCGAAACTGCAAGGCGCGCAGAAATGCCGAACGTCGTGCGCTGAAGGTGAGCGCCCAGATCGAACCCTTCAGCGCTGCCGATCAGGTCGCGCACTGGCTCGCCGCAAGCTTCCTGATGACGTCCGATGACCGGTTCCTGTGCGTCTACTGCGGCAGCGCGCCGGCCGAAACATGCCGACCACGCTCACCCGCTGGCAAAGGGCGGGTAACACAGCGTGTGGAATCTGGTTCCTGCCTGTGCGCCCTCTTTCGAAGAACGACAGCGAATTGCTCGGTTGGGTTGCTGGTCGCTCCCCCGGCATTGCCCGCTGGCTGCACGCACAGGGCGCCCTGTAAGCGCCTCGCAGACATGAGAACGGCCCGCTCTGCCCTCCGTGAGCATTCCAGGGGGCGTAGCGGGCCGTTCTGTGCTTTGTGGGCTGTGTCTAGCGGCGGGATGCTCCCCACCTGATCAGTGCCCCGCAGGCGAACCAGGCGAGCGCAGTCAGCGCGATGGTCGTGACGACAGTGCTCATCGCCGGCCACCTTCCTGGCTGTGCTTCAGCGACTCGCCCAGTGCTCGCGCAGCGTCTCCCCAGACTGGTTCGCGCACGCTGTCACCCTCGCCGCGAAGCATCTGCCACATGGCTGCGGCTGCCCCGGCTCGCTGACCAGTACGCAGCACCCCGAGCACTTCGCCCAGCGCTGCTGCCAGAGGCTCTGTGAAGGCACCCAGCTCAGCGTCAGTCGCTGCCCCTCAGTGGCCCTGGCCGGCTGCTGGGGGGCCTTCTGTTGCGCAGCCCACCCACAGTCATCCGCAGTTATTCACGGATGCGCACATGTCCACGGTTGCCCACGCTGGTCACATGGTCGAACTGGACAGGACGCGCCCGCTCTGGCGGCAGATTGCGGCGGAGATCATTCGGCGCATCAGCGACGGCGCGTATCCGCCTGGCAGTCGTGTCCCGTCCACGTTGGAGATTGCGCAGGAATGCGGCGTGGTCAACGCAACGGCAGCGAAAGCCATGGCACACCTGCGGGCCGAAGGATGGACGCGCGGCGAAGTTGGCCTGGGAACGTTCGTCAGCGAGCGGCTGCCGGACCACTGAGGGCGCTGCCGCACTCGACTGGACGAACCTCCGCGCCGATGGAGCGGCACACGAGGCCGGGAACATCCCCCGGAGCCGCCACTGCGCGCGGCAAGCATTTAGGCTCGAAGGCGTGAGCAGGCTCCAGGTCGTGAGTGGTAAGGGCGGAACCGGCAAGACCACGGTGGCCGCCGCTCTGGCGCTGGCCCTGGCCGAGGAGGGGAAGCGGACGCTTCTCGTCGAGGTCGAGGGCCGGCAGGGCATCGCGCAGCTCTTCGAGACGCAGGCGCTGCCGTACGAGGAGCGGAAGATCGCCGTCGCTCCCGGGGGCGGGGAGGTGTACGCCCTCGCCATCGACGCCGAACTGGCCCTTCTGGACTACCTCCAGATGTTCTACAAACTCGGCAGCGCCGGCCGCGCCCTGAGGAAACTCGGCGCGATCGACTTCGCCACCACCATCGCGCCCGGCGTCCGGGACGTCCTGCTCACCGGCAAGGCGTGCGAGGCGGTGCGGCGCAAGGACCGCGGCGGCCGGTTCGTCTACGACTACGTCGTGATGGACGCCCCGCCGACCGGCCGCATCACCCGCTTCCTCAACGTCAACGACGAGGTGGCCGGACTCGCCAAGATCGGCCCGATACACAATCAGGCGCAGGCGGTCATGCGGGTGCTGAAGTCGCCGGAGACGGCTGTGCACCTGGTGACCCTGCTGGAGGAGATGCCGGTGCAGGAGACCGCGGACGGCATCGCGGAGCTGCGCGCGGCCCGGCTGCCGGTGGGGCGGGTCATCGTGAACATGGTGCGCCCGCAGGTGCTGGACGCGGACGCCCTGGAACTCGTCGGGTCCGTCCCCCGTTCCTCCGTCGCACGGTCGCTGTCGTCCGCCGGGCTGGGCGGCGCGCGGCGCGGCGGCCACGCCGAGCGGCTGGTGGAGCCGCTGCTCGGGCAGGCGGAGGAGTACGCCGAGCGGTACGCGCTGGAGACCGAGCAGCGGGCCGTGCTGGCGGGCCTGGGGGTGCCGTTGCACGAACTGCCCCTGCTGGCGGAGGGGATGGACCTGGCCGGGCTGTACGCGCTGGCGCGGAAGCTGCGCGGACAGGGCGTCTCGTGACCGGCCGCACGACCCGGACGGCCGTGACCGACCGCACGATGCGGACGCGGACGGCCGTGACCGGCCGCACGACGTGGACGCGGGCGCCCGTGACCGGTCGCCGTACGGCCCGGTCGCCGCTCGCCGAGCGTTCCTGTCGCACCCGCCCGCACCACCGCCACCGCCGTATCGGCCCCGTCACGAGTCGGAAGCACCGGAAGCAGGGGATGTCATGAGCCGTCGTCCGGAAGCGGCGCAGACGGACGACCCGGTCCGTCACCACCTCTCGCCCACCCTCTCCCTCGACATCGACCCGCTGATCGAGAACCCGGACACCCGGATCGTGGTGTGCTGCGGCTCGGGCGGCGTCGGCAAGACGACCACCGCCGCGGCCCTGGGGCTGCGCGCGGCCGAGCGGGGCCGCAAGGTGGTGGTCCTCACCATCGACCCCGCGCGCCGCCTCGCCCAGTCCATGGGCATCGACTCCCTCGACAACACCCCGCGCCGGGTGAAGGGCGTCGACGACTCCGCGGGCGGCGAGCTGCACGCGATGATGCTCGACATGAAGCGCACCTTCGACGAGATCGTCGAGGCGCACGCGGACCCGGAGCGGGCCGCCGCGATCCTGGGCAACCCCTTCTACCAGTCGCTCTCCGCGGGCTTCGCCGGCACGCAGGAGTACATGGCGATGGAGAAGCTGGGGCAGCTGCGGTCCCGGGACGAGTGGGACCTGATCGTGGTCGACACCCCGCCGTCCCGTTCCGCGCTGGACTTCCTGGACGCGCCCAAGCGGCTCGGTTCCTTCCTCGACGGCAAGCTGATCCGGGTGCTGCTGGCGCCGGCCAAGGTCGGCGGCCGTGCGGGGATGAAGTTCCTGAACGTGGGGATGTCGATGATGACCGGCGCGCTGGGCAAGGTGCTGGGCGGTCAGCTGCTGAAGGACGTACAGACCTTCGTCGCCGCGATGGACTCGATGTTCGGCGGGTTCCGTACCCGCGCGGACGCCACGTACAAGTTGCTCCAGGCGCCCGGGACGGCCTTCCTGGTGGTGGCGGCCCCGGAGCGGGACGCGCTGCGCGAGGCCGCGTACTTCGTGGAGCGGCTGGCCGCGGAGGACATGCCGCTGGCCGGTCTGGTGCTCAACCGGGTGCACGGCAGCGGCGCCGACCGGCTGTCGGCGGAGCGGGCGCTGGCCGCCGCGGAAAATCTTGAGGACTCCCGCATTGTGGATCAGGGGGACGGGAAAGCTGGACTTCGTAACTCTCCCGACACGTACGGCAGTTCAGAATCATCCGCGCGTAACGTCACCGACGGAGGCTCCCCCGCCACCGAGGACGGTACCGGCGCGGCTCCCGACCATCCGGCAGCGGACGGCGACGCGGACGCGGAGCGGTCCGTGGACCGTCTCACCGCGGGCCTGCTGAGGCTGCACGCCGAGCGCATGCAGCTGCTCTCGCGCGAGCAGCGCACGCGTGACCGCTTCACCGCGCTGCACCCCGAGGTGGCGGTGGCCGAGGTGGCCGCCCTGCCCGGCGACGTGCACGACCTCGCGGGGCTGCGGGACATCGGCGAGCGGCTCGCTGCCGGGCGACCGGAGCTGCCGGAAACGCCCTGATGTGACGCGAAGCGTCCTGTTACGCGGCACGACAGGAAGGGGCGTAGGCGCGGCACGCAGGCACCACGAGAAACGGCACGTCACACCTCGTACGGCGACGGACTCGGTGGCTCCGGGCCGGCCCCGTTCCGCACTCGCGCGCGAGAAGGCGCGGCAAAGGCGGGGCGCGCCCCGCCGGCGCGGGCAACCCGGCACTCCGAGACCCGCCCCCGAGGGACCGCGTGCACCCGGTCACGGAACCGGGCACGCGCCGTGGGCCCCCGAAAGCTCTCAGCTCACGGCGGCGTAGTCCTGGAAGACCTCGTCGTCGCTGAGCGGCACGACGCCCGTGCCGCGCTCGTACTCCGAGCGCGCGGTCTCCAGCAGCCGGCGCCAGGAGGTCACGGTCGGCCGCCGGCGCAGCAGCGCGCGGCGCTCACGCTCCGTCATGCCTCCCCACACGCCGAACTCGACGCGGTTGTCGAGCGCGTCGGCCAGGCACTCGGTACGCACCGGGCAGCCGGTGCACACCGCCTTCGCCCTGTTCTGCGCTGCTCCCTGAACGAACAGTTCATCCGGATCGGTAGTGCGGCAGGCAGCCTGCGCACTCCAGTCGGTAACCCAGCCCATACCGGCGCCGTCCTCTCCCGAATCGAGGCTCCCCCACGGCGGCAGCGGCATATTCACCGCCGCCAGTTGAGGACGTTACGGAAGGTGGACACAGCGCAACACCCCCAGCGGGCCCAATCTTGAATGGTCCGAACGGACTATGGGTAAGCGGCAGATCACCCGGGGGAGTGAGGGGGCGACATGCGGGACCAAAGGGGCATATAGGGGTAGTTCCGTCGCGTCACAACGGGCACCACATGACACATGAGGCGATCCGGACACGGTCTCCACGCTTCTCAACTGAACTCGTATGAAGAAAGTCGAGAAGATCCGGAACGATTCGGGGTCGCCGGACGTATTGATACGTGGCCTCACTGCTGTGACAGTTGAGTGCAGCTTAGGCCAAGGCATATACGCTTGTCCGGCGAATGAGAACGTAGGCTGCTCCCATGCCAAAGAAGCGCTCGGGCGGTGGTCTGTCCTCCACGCAGCAGGCCGCCAAGTTCCTCGGTGTCAGTGTCCTCGCGGGGGCCGTCATGGCCGGCATCGCACTGCCCGCCGTGGGCGCGCTGGGCCTCGCGGCGAAGGGTTCGGTCGAGAGCTTCGACGAGCTCCCGGCCAATCTGAAGACGCCGCCGCTGAGCCAGCGCACCACCATCCTCGACGCCGACGGCGGCCTCATCGCCACCGTCTACTCACGCGACCGCACGGTGGTCGACCTCAAGGACATCTCGCCGTACATGCAGAAGGCGATCGTGGCCATCGAGGACTCCCGCTTCTACGAGCACGGGGCGGTCGACCTGAAGGGCGTGCTGCGCGCGCTCAACAAGAACGCCCGCAGCGGTGAGGTCTCCGAGGGCGCCTCCACGCTCACCCAGCAGTACGTGAAGAACGTCTTCGTCGAGGAGGCGGGTGACGACCCGACGAAGGTCGCGCAGGCCACCCAGCAGACCATCGGCCGCAAGATCGCGGAGCTGAAGTACGCGATCCAGGTCGAGGAGGAACTGGGCAAGAAGAAGATCCTCGAGAACTACCTGAACATCACGTTCTTCGGCCAGCAGGCCTACGGCGTGGAGGCCGCCGCCCAGCGCTACTTCTCCAAGCCGGCCAAGGACCTCAACCTCCAGGAGGCGGCCCTCCTCGCCGGCATCGTCCAGTCGCCGAGCCGCTACGACCCGGTCAACGACGAGGCCGAGGCGAAGAAGCGGCGGAACACCGTCCTGCAGCGGATGGCCGAGGTCGGCGACATCTCGACCGAGGAGGCCGCCGAGGCGGCACGCGCCCCGCTGGGCCTCAAGGTCAGCAAGCCGAAGAACGGCTGCATCACCGCGGCCAACGGCGCGGGCTTCTTCTGCAAGTACGTGGAGAAGGTCTTCCTCAACGACCCGGTCTTCGGCAAGACCCGCGAGGAGCGGGCGAAGACCTGGAACCAGGGCGGCCTGACCATCCGTACGACGCTCGACCCGCAGGCGCAGGAGTCGGTGCAGGACGCGCTGAAGGACCACGTCTACCAGTCGGACAAGGTCGCCGCCGCCTCCACGCTGGTGGAGCCGGGCACCGGCAAGGTCGTCGCGATGGGCCAGTCCAAGCCGTACGGCTACGGCAAGGACGAGACGGAGATCAACTTCTCCGTGGACTCGGCCTGGGGCGGCTCCAACTTCGGTTTCCCGACCGGTTCGACGTTCAAGCCGTTCGTGGCCGCCGCCGCCCTGGAGGAGGGCCGGCCTCCGACGCAGACGTACTCCGCGCCGTACGAGATGCCGTACCCGGACACCGTGCGCGGCTGCGACAAGCCGTGGGTGAACGACGACAACTACAAGCTGGAGAACGAGAACGAGTCCGAGGTCGGGCCGTACCCGTTGGAAGAGGCGATGGCCAAGTCGGTCAACACCTACTTCGTGCAGATGATCGAGGACATCGGGATGTGCCCGGTGGTGACGATGACCGACAAACTCGGCGTGGTCCAGGGCAACGGGGACAAGATCCCCGAGGTGCCGTCCTCGATGACCCTCGGCTCCACCGGTCTCTCGCCCCTCACGATGGCGAGCGCCTACGCGGCCTTCGCCTCGCGGGGCATGTACTGCACGCCGGTCGCCATCGAGTCGATCACCCAGAAGAACGGCGACCAGTCGAAGTCACTGCCGGTCCCGAAGTCGACGTGCTCGCGGGCGATGAGCGAGCAGACCGCGGACACGGTGAACACCCTGCTCCAGGGCGTGGTCGACTCCGGTACGGGCCAGCAGGCAGGCCTCGGCGACGCACGCGACAACGCCGGTAAGACGGGTACGACGGACGAGCGCAGGAACGCCTGGTTCGTCGGCTACACGCCGAACATGTCGGGCGCCGTGTGGGTGGGCAGCGCCACCCAGAAGGTGAAGATGCGGGACATCACCATCGGCGGCCAGTACCACTCGCTGGTCTTCGGTGGCGCCGTCCCGGGCCCCATCTGGCGCGACGCCATGACGGGCGCCCTGGAGGGCAAGGAAGCACCGGAGTTCCACACGGTGCACATCCCGAAGCCGAACAAGCCCGGGAAGCCCGGCGGCGACGGCGACCGTGACGACGGCGGCAACGGCGACGAGGGCTTCATCGGCGGCCTGATCAACGGCGGCAACGGCAACGGAGGCGGCGACGGCGGAGGCGGAGGCGACGAGCCCAACCCGGGCATCTCCCTCCCCGAAGGCTTCATCCAGGGCCCGGGCAACGGGCCGGGCGGCCGCCGCTGAGCCCTGGCGGGCGGCAAGGACGAAGCGAACGGCGGGCGGCCCCTTCCCCGGGTGGGGAAGGGGCCGCCCGCCGTTACGGCTGTTCCGTCACGGAGACGACGTACCGTACGCAGCCGCCTCGCGCGGTGGACGGGATGCTGCCGCGCCGGTTCGCCCGGCTCAGCCCGCCAGCAGCTTCTTCACGGCGGCGGCCACCCGGCCACCCTCCGCCTGACCGGCCACCTTCGGGTTCACGATCTTCATGACGGCACCCATGGCACGCGGGCCCTCGGCGCCGGCGGCCCGGGCCTCCTCCACGGCCTGCGCGACGATCACGTCCAGCTCGTCGTCGGACAGCTGCTTGGGCAGGTACGCGGCCAGCACCTCGCCCTCCGCCTTCTCCCGCTCGGCCTGCTCGGGACGGCCGCCCTGCGCGAAGGCGTCCGCCGCCTCACGGCGCTTCTTCGCCTCGCGGGTGATCACCTTCTGCACCTCGTCGTCGGAGAGCTCGCGCTTCTCCTTGCCCGCGACCTCCTCCTTGGTGATCGCGGCGAGCGTCAGCCGGAGCGTCGAGGAGCGGAGCCCGTCGCGCTCCTTGATCGCGGCGTTGAGGTCGTCGTGCAGCTTCGACTTGAGCGTGGTCATGACTTGATTGTCGCAGGTGCGGGGGCGACGGCGCCTGCCGATTTGCGGTGCCCCGCCGCCGAGGTTCGTTCGGAGGGACCGTCAGGGTCTGACACGATGGGCGTATGCGCGCGCGATACGGAATCCCCCTGGGAATCACGGCGGCCGGCGCCGCCGGACTGCTGTACGCCGCGGGCTTCGAGGCCCGCTCCTTCCGCCTCCGACGGGTGACCGTCCCCGTTCTCCCCTCCGGGATGCGCCCCCTGCGCGTGCTGCAGGTGTCCGACATCCACATGGTCGGCGGCCAGCGCAAGAAGCAGCGCTGGCTGCGCTCGCTGGCGGGGCTGCGTCCCGACTTCGTGATCAACACGGGTGACAACCTGTCCGACCCCGAGGGCGTCCCCGAGGTCCTGGACGCGCTGGGCCCTCTGATGGAGTTCCCCGGCGCGTACGTCTTCGGCTCGAACGACTACTACGGGCCCCGGCTCCGCAACCCCGCCCGCTACCTGGTGGAGAAGGTCCAGGGCCGGCACGGCCTGAACGGCAACCCGCCGGTCGTCGACGCCGTCCACAACCCGTGGGAGGACCTGCGGGACGGTTTCGACTCGGCGGGCTGGCTGAACCTGACCAACACCCGGGGCACCCTGAAGATCGAGGGCTCGTCGATCGAGCTGACCGGCCTGGACGACCCGCACATCAAACGCGACCGCTACCCGGAGGTGGCGGGCGGCCCCTCGGCAGGCGTCGACTTCTCGATGGGCGTGGTGCACGCGCCGTACCTGCGCGTGCTGGACGCCTTCGCCGCCGACGGCTACCCGCTGATCCTGGCCGGCCACACGCACGGCGGCCAGCTCTGCATCCCCTTCTACGGTGCCTTGGTCACCAACTGCGACCTGGACACGGACCGCGTGAAGGGCCTGTCCACCCATACGGCGGAGGGCCGCAGGTCGTACCTGCACGTGTCGGCGGGCTGCGGCACGAGCCGCTACACACCGGTCCGCTTCGCGTGCCCGCCGGAGGCGACGCTGCTGACGCTGGTCGGGCGTTGACGCTGGCCGGGCGCTGACGCTGGCCGGGCGCTGAGGCCGGTCGGCCGCTGAGACCGGTCGGCCGCTGAGACCGGTTTCTGAAGAGGTCGGCGTGCTGCCGGGCCCGTTGACGTGAGTCGGCGGGCCCGTCGGTGTATCGGGGGCATGCGGAGCCGGCGGTGTATCGCGGGGGCCCGTGGAGTCGGCGGCGTATCCGGCGACCGCGCCACCCAGGACCCAGGCAAGGGCGAGCGAGCGGGTGGGCGAGGGCGAGCGATCGGGTCGGCGAGCGGGCGGGCCTGCGGGCGATCGGGCGGGTAACCCGACCGGCCCAGCCCACATCGCCCCGAACCGGACACCGGCCCACGCTGGGGTGCATGACCGCCCCGATACCCAGGGACATCCCGGACCTCCCCGCCCTGCCGCGGAAGGCACCGGCACTGCTCCCCTCCGTCGTCCCCGCCAGAGCCGTCGTACCGCCGGTGCGCCGCCCGCTGACAGCGGTGTACCGGCTGGTGCTGGCGGTGGTCGCGACGGCGGCCGTACTGATCGAGATCCTCCTCGGCAGCCCCGCCAGGGTGCTGAGCTACTTCGTGATCCAGAGCGGGGTCCTGCTGGCGCTGGTGACGTTCGCCTCGGCCCGCCGCGCCTGGACCGCCCGGCACCCCCTGCCGGGCGCGGTCACCGGGGCCGCGCTGCTGTACGTCGTCATGGCAGGCCTGGTCCACCACATCCTCCTGGCGGACGCGTCCCCGGCCTTCTCCATGACGGGCCCGGCGTCCGGCGGCGTGTCGTGGCTGGAGCCGGTCGCCGCGCACACGCTGCACACGGTGCTGCCGGTGGCCGCGGTACTCGACTGGCTGATCCTCACGCCACCGGCCCGCATGCACCTGCGCCAGGCGCCGACATGGCTCCTTTACCCCTTGGCCTACCTGGCCTTCACCCTCGGCCGGGGCGAGCTCCTGCCCGGCTCCCCGGTCCGCTACCTCTACCCGTTCCTCGACGTCGCCCGGCACGGTTACAAGGCCGTGCTGGCCAACGGGCTCCTCGTGGGGCTCGCGTTCTACGCGGTGGCGGTCCTGCTGGTGGCCCTGGACCACACCCGCCCGAAAACCAGATTTCGTCTCTAGCCACCAGTGGGCTAAAGTAAACGTCGTCGCCGCGACAGCAGCGACACCGGGGTGTGGCGCAGCTTGGCAGCGCGCTTCGTTCGGGACGAAGAGGTCGTGGGTTCAAATCCCGCCACCCCGACAGAGAAATACCAGGTCAGGCCCGGTGCTGAGAGATCAGCACCGGGCCTGATTTGTTGTGTGGCCCCGTTTTGGGAGCCATTTGGGAGCCAACTGGGTGTGGACTTCGGGATCCGGCTCCCGGCGGCTCCCAGCGAGGGGCGTTCCGCCTACGAGCGCGCTGTGCGCCGGGTGCACCCTGGGAGAGCCCTTCCCCACGGCTTGTGCCGGGGAGCCCAGGGACGGTACGACGATCGCCATGCACCCATGGTCTCCGTTAAATGACCGGCAGCTCGCGCTCCTCACCCGCATCGGTGGGGACGGAACCGACCCCGTCACGTCGGACAACCCCGAGCTCGCGACCACGGCCCGCGCGCTCAAGGACCGGGGCCTGATCACAATGCCCAAGAAGAAGGGGAAGTGGCAGGCGGAGATCACCGACGCGGGACGCTTCTACTTGGAGCACGGGCATCATCCCGACCGCCCCGAGCCAGCTCCACGCAGACCTCGTTCGGCGGCGTATGGAGCAAAGGCGCCGGTTGCACCTCGCCCTCGGCAGGACGCCGCTCTCCCGCCCGAGACCAAGCCAGCCCCGCAGCGTGCCGTGAAACCCCCACGCCCGTCACCAGCGGAAGTCGGGGCGGCGCTGATCGCACAAGTGCAGGAAGCCGGACGATTCCTTCGGATCCCGGACCCCAGCGACGCGAAACGGGCTCGGTATCGCAGAGCCTTCGACGCGGCACGGCAGTGCGCTCCGGAGGGATACCACCTGAAGTACAGCGGGCGGGCGAAGGGCGACTTCTTCCTCGGCCTGCTCCGGGTGACCGGTGAGGACGACACCGAGTGGAACCGGGTCCGCCTGGCACGCAGCCGTGTGATCACCGACGTCGAGGACGTGCTCGCCGCAGTCACCGCGGACCACAGCGCCTTCGAGATCTCCGAGGAGGTCCTGCCGAGAGTGCTCGAGCTGCTCCGGCTCCTCGCCGAGCAGGCTCTCGCACGGTACGGCGAGATCGCGGTGTCCAAGAAGCGCAAGCAGCCCAGGCCGCTGCTCACCGTCCACGGCAGAACGTACGAGATCAGCTTCCGCGAGCGGCAGAAGCAGGTCCGGTACGTGCCCAAGCAGCCCGGCCGCCGTACGTACGACTGGCAGCGAGTCACCCCGGCGCACAAGTTCGAGCCGTCCGGCGAGCTGGAGCTGGTGGTTGGCCAGCACTCGGGCTACGGCTACGGCCACAGCTACGGCTGGAAGAAGGAGTGGGCCGACACCGCCAAGAAGCCCTTGGAGGAGCAGATCGGCTCAGTCTTCCGGGCGTTGAAGGCGCGCGCAGAGGAGCAGGAGCGGGCTCGGCTGGAACATGAGGCGGAGCAGCAGCGTCTGCGAGAGGAACGAGAGCGGCAGGAGGCAGAGCGCCGGCGGCTGGAAGCGGAGCGGGAGGAACGCGAACGGCGGGAGTGGGAGGCCGCTGTCCGTGTCGCTTCGATCAAGGCCGTTCGCGCGGCACGGGCCGAGCACTTCGGCGCGGCCCTTGAGCGGTGGCGGGCCGCAGGGGAGATCAGGGCTTTCTGCGCCGCTCTGGATGAAGCCGCCGTCGCGTCGCAGGACGCCCTCGAAGCCGAGAGACTGCGAGAGTGGTCGGCTTGGGGAAAGGCGGAGGCCGACCGGCTCGACCCCACCATGAACGGCAGGGGCCTGGCCTCGCTCAATTTCCATGCGGAGCCGACAGGAGATCAGCTGCGACCGTTTCTCGACGGCTGGCACCCGCACCGGCCGGAGAAGGAGAAGCCGCCGGCGCAGCCCGCGCCGCCCAAGCCGGAGCCAGACCCGTGGCGAGGTGTCATCGACGCACATCAGGATCAAGGCTGGAGATATGGACGCCAAGGTCGCGCTCAATGGTGGAGGCGATGACGCCGTGGCCGCGGTCGCGTAGGGCCTTGACCGCCTTCTCGACCAGCTCCCCGAGCCTGATGACCTCGGCGCGCAGGGCAACCAACTCGTCGTAGCGGTCGGCCTTGTCCTCGCCGCACCACGCACGGACAGTCCGCAAGACGGCCGCCTCCGCGTCCAGCTTGCGATCGTCCCGGCGACTGTAGGAGTACCAGGAGGACTGGGTGCGCTCCTGCTCGATGTCCTGCTGCTTGCGATCCACCTCAGGGAGGATCTCTTCAGCGAGGCGGCCGGCCACCTGACGGGCGACGCGTTCGGTAACCGGCCATCCGGCCAAGCACGAGCCGTCGCTCTTCTCGTAGACCATCGGGTCGGCACGTAGTTCAGCGGTGTCCATGCCGATGACCGGTGCCGCGTCGTCAAGGCGGCCCAGCTCCAGGACTCCTGCGTCCGCAACGCCCCTGCGCAGACGCAGCCTGTTCTTCGGCCGGACGAACCCGAGGATCATGCGCGCGGCCTCGAACTCTGTGCTTCCCCGCACCTGGCGTGACGCCTCGGCCAGTGCCAACTCTCCCGCGTCGTCCGCGCGGAACACGTCGACGTCCGCCCACAGTGTTACGAGAGAGTTCGGATTGACCCACTCCTGCAGGCCCGCGTCGTCGCCGTCAAGGAACCGCACATGGATCCAACCGGACCTGCCGGAGCCGCCCACTCGAACGATCTCCACCCGGCGAACCGCGCCGCCCAGCTCCTTCGGCCTGGCACGGTATGCCCAGTGCTCACCCATCTCCATGTGTCCATTGAGTCAGGTCAGTTGGCGCCATGACGCGGCATTCGCCGCAATCAACTCGAAGAAATGACTGCGCCAGACTGAATCTGTCCCGCAAGGCGTCGGAAGACGACTGTGCCCGTGGCTGGTCACTCTGGTTGCGCGGCTTACACCCCGAGCCTGTAGGGCGCGAGAGAGGAGGATTCGCACAGCTGGGGCGATGGTCTATGGCCAGCAGCCGTAGCAGCGAAGGCCAAGCTGATTCAAGAGCCGGGTCACGCAAAGCCGCAGGTCAGAAGCCATGAATGGGCGCGGCGAGCAGTCCATGCTGAGGGGGCAACGCAGCGGCTGCCAGCCGATTCGCGAGAACTCGAATCGGCTCCCCGCGCGGTGCGGTCTCCTCCATGTCCGGGGGCGCCACCGGACACGACCAGCGGACTTGCGCGGCTAACTCCCCGCCGGTCCAAGGTCTGTTCACCCATTCACCGCGTGCTGCTGCACGCACCAGAAGCGAAGGTTCGCCATGTCCACCACAAAAGACCACTCGGATGACCTGCAGCCGCACGGAACTCCGCCGAGCGAGCTGCAGACGCCGGAGCAGGCCCCCTCGGAGCCCTCGCGCGCACAGAACGCCCTCGTCTGGGCCACGGTCGGGCTGTCCGTAGCGTTCTGCACCACCGGTGTGGTCCTCTCCCTGACCGGCCACGATGCGGCAGGCGGCGCCCTCATCACCGTCGGCGCCGGGTTCTTGGGAGGAGTCATCAGCGCCCGGAAGTAGGGCACCGTCACGGGCCTCTGCTGCCGGACTCACCCCGTCCGGCAACAGAGGCCGACCTCCGTGGAGAGGCAAGCGCATCCTCGACCAGACAGGGCCAGAACCCGAGCCCGCCGGTACTCCGACCGCAGCATGATGGGCTCAACAGCAGAGGACCCGGACCGACTGTCCGGGTCCTTGCATGGCGGCCATCGGTGCCATTGGTCTGGACAGGCCGTCAGGTCACCTACATCTCAAGGTGTTTGATAGGCAACCATCTACACCCTTAACTTTTCCCGTGATATTTTCACGGGCGTGATTAAGGATGAGGTCGTGAACATCCGCGACGCCACCGCGCAGCTCTGCGAGCCGCTTCACGACGCCTTCGCGTGGGCTGTTCAACACCAGCGGACCCAGGTGCCCGAGATGAACGGCCACGCCTACGGCTGGATCCGTACACACATGACCCGCGCCTTCGTCCATTACCGCCTCGGATCGGCGGCAGCCAAGCTCGGCGACTGGAAGCTCAGCGGCAATCACCGCCGGAACGGGGAGCTGTGGCTTACGAACGACGAGTACTGCACCCGCCTCCTCCACGGCTTCAGGGACGATCACGTCCCCGCCCCTGGACCGAACCGTCAGCGGCGAGCCTTCTATCAGAACCGACCCTTGACGAAGTTCGGTCAGCCGACCCTGGTGGGGCCGGAAGACAACGATCTGCTTATCCTCTGGCGTATCGATGCCCAGGGAGCACCGTTGTTCCGGGTAGTACGGACCATCGGCACGTGGAGGTTCGGCAAGGAACAGCTTGTCGATCTGGATTTTCCGCTGCTCGCCAGTGCGTCCGACCTGCGGGACCTTCACTTCGAGCCGCAAGATGAAGGTCTGGAACTCGAACTTCCGGATGAGGAGACAAACGATGCCGACGGCACTGGAGGCTTCCCCTGGTGAGCGGCTGCGGACACTCCGCGACCTCCTCGGGCTCACCGGTGCCGACCTCCACCGCCTGACAGGAATCAGCCAAAGCTGGACCTCACAGGTTGAGACAGGTGCGCGCGAGCCAGCCGAGGACCGGCTGCGCGTGATTGCTGAAGCCACCGATACGCCGATGAGCTTCTTCTACGCACAGCCTTCCTCCGTACCACTGGACTCGTTGCGCTTTCGCAAGATGGCAACTGCGAGCCGGACTGTCACACGCCGGATCAGCGCGTTCTACGGCGAAAGCTTCCGTGTGACAGAGGAGATCACCAACAAGGCCGGCTACCCGGCGCCGCCGCTTCCGTTCGCCAGCGCACCGGACCTGTCAGAAGACGACATCGAGGAACTGGCAGCTCAAACCCGTGAGGCCCTGCGCCTGGCCGCAGACAAGCCCATCCCTCACCTCACGCGTGCGCTTGAGCGTGCCGGCATTGCGGTTGCACCCATCGTGCTGCCTGATCCAACGGGCGACTCAGTCAGCCCGACCAACAAGCACTTCGGCGTTTCGTACTGGGCCGGTATCGGAGAGACCGCACTTATCGCGTACTTCCCTGGCGCACAGGGCGACCGAGACCGGTTCACACTCGCCCATGAACTCGGTCACCTCGTACTCCACACCTTCAGGCCACGCGCAGCAGATCCCGAACGTGAAGCAAACCGGTTCGCAGGCGCCCTGCTTGTCCCCTACGAAAGGGCACGGGAGGAGATCACAGACCGTCTAACCCTGGAAGGCTTCGCTCGCCGGAAGCAGGCATGGGGCGTGTCGATCCAGGCCCTGATCCTCCGTGGTGCCGCAGTGGGTCACATCGACGACAGCCGCAAACGATCGCTGTACGTGCAGCTCACTCAGCGCGGCTGGCGCAAGGAGGAGCCCGTGTCGGTAGGGCAAGAGGCCCCCCTGCTTCTCTGGAGCCTCCTACAGCGTCAGTACGGGGACAAACCGTATCTACGCGCGTCAGACCAGCTGGCGATCCAGCCTACGATCCTGCGGTCTATCGCTCCACAGCCGGTCGCGAACACCTCAGCGACACGCTCCGGCCGACCAAGGGCTGATGGAAAGGTAGTCGCCTTCAAGCAGCGGACGGGCCACCCAGAAGACGATTTGCGCAGTACTGCACCCTGATCATTGGGGCACTGCCGAACGTCCTCCATCCGCACTTCAGAGGTGTGACGACGAGCTCCGTCGCCTCAGACTTGAGACAGGTTGAGCCCGGCACCGAACCTTCGGCGCCGGGCCTAACCCACCTAGACAACGCTATGGAGCAAGCATTCGCGAGCGCAGAAGCTCGTTGAGGACGCGTACTGGCGACGTCGTGCACATTGCCAGCCGGGCGTCGAGTGCCGTCTCCCACCGCTCGGTCAGGCCAAGCTTGAGGCGCTTGCGCATGCCAGGCGTGACGTGGGCGTAGCGCGCCGAGACCGAGCCGTCGATGTGGCCCATGCGTTGGTCCATGAGGACCTTCTCGGTGCCGAGGTCTTCCATCATCGTCCGGTGCGTGTGGCGAAGTCCGTGGGGTGTAAGGCCCTTGGCGATCGGGAGCCAGCAGGCGTCGGCCCGCGCACTGGCACCCCGCCCTCGTGCTGGAACACCGGGCCATGGCTCGCCGAGCAGGGGCACGGGCCGTGGCTCCTGCGGCGCCTTCTTCGGGTACCAGCCGGAGACCGCCGGGGTGAAGAGCCAGGTCGCAAAACCGTTTCGGCGCCAGTGGGCGGCATGCTCCGGCACAACGCCGCCCCGCACGAATCCGAGGTCCGCGATGGCCTGCTCCACCTTTGCTCGCGTGGCCTCGGTGACGCGGTTGGGGTGGTTGAGGACGTTGGACACGGTGCCCGTCGAGACGCCGGCGCGGCGCGCGACGTCGACCAGCTTCGCGCCCTGGTGGCCTCCGGTGCGAGCCGCGCCCTGCCCCCGGAAGACGTAGGTCCTGCCGTGACACGGGCAGGGTGTCGGCCTCGTGCGGGCGACGTGGTTGGCGACCAGGGCCGACAGCCAGTCCATCGCGTCGATGAGGCGGTAGCTGTCATCCTTGGGCGGACAGCGCACGAGCTCACCCGTGTCGAGTTCGTACAGCTGCCACTCGACGCGGATCGAGCCGGGACGGGCGTACTCCGTCTCCAGGCCGACGATCTCGCCCCAGCGCATGCCGGTGTAGCCCTTGAGGACCACGGCGACGAACTCGTCGTCGCGGCCGGAGAGCAGGGCGGCCCGTTCGGCCGTCAGCAGGATGCCGAGCGCGTCGGTGACAACCTTCTCCGGGCCGCGGTCACGGGAGCGGCCGGCACGTTTGCCGCGCCCTCGCCGCCGGGCGGCCGGGTTGGACGTGATCAGGCCCTCGTCGATCGCGTCCTCGAAGATCAGGTGGAGCGTCGAGCGCCAGGTCTTGACGCTGGAGGCCGCGTAGACGGCCTTTTCCTTCTTCTCCCACAGGTCGACGTCCGTGCGCAGGATGCCGGCGAGTGCCTTGTCCTCGAACTCGGGGAGCAGATGCTCCTCGATGTGACGCTTGTAGTTCTGCATGGTCGAGGCGGCCAGGTCCTGGGCCTCGTACCAGCGGTTCGCGTACTCGCCGAAGGTCTCCTGGCCGAGGGCCGGGTCGCGCCAGTCGCCACGCCGGTACTTGTTCTCGGCCTCGGCCGCCGCCCGTTGAGCCTCGCCCTTGGTGGCGAACCGGATCGCCTTGCCGTTCTCGTCGACGACCGTGTTGTGCTTGCCGGGCGCGATCTTGTACCGGCCGCGCCAGTAGTTTCCGCGCTTCTCCGCGAAACCCAAGTCCCGCTGTCCTCCTCTTCCTAGTGTTCGGCTACGACGGATTGCATGGGGTCACGCGACGGTGCCGTACTGCTGCTGCCGACGCGGCGGGCGGGCTCGCAGACGGGTCGTCGGAGCGATGAGAGGCCGGCGAGGCTGTGCGGAGCCGGTCTGCGCACCGGGCACGGAGGATGGAGTGGCCGCGACTCCGACTGCCCGCGCAGGCTGGGCAGGCCGCTCCTCGTAGAGGCGGACGACCTCGGCGAGGTGCTCGGCGGTGAAGCGGTACGCGCGGCCGACGCGGGTGTGCGGGATGAGGCTGCGCCGGGCCCGGTCCTTGACCCACCAGGCGGAGCAGCCGAGTGCGCCGGCGATCTCCTCGGGGCGGTAGAGGCGGGGCAAGGGGGCGTCGGACGGCCTGTCGGGGACGGGCGCGGGCGCGGAACGGTGCAAGAGGGCGGCTCCTGGTCGCGAAGTCGGGACGGGCGGGGCGAGGGTCGTGGGCTCAGGCCGCGTGCGACCCCTGGAGGAGGGTGAGGGGCGATACGTGCAGGGCTTCGGCGATGGCGACGAGGTCGTCGATGTCGCAGCGCCGCTGGGCGCGTTCGATGCGGGACAGCATGGTGTTGGACATGGGGCGGCCCAAAGCGGTGCGCTGCGCCGCGAGTTGACGCTGTCCAAGGCCGCACTCGGTGCGGAGTTTCTCGATGGTGCGGGCCGCATGCATTCCTGCGGTTCCTATTTCCAGTGATCGTGCTGCCATAGCTCCAGTTGTAGCGTGCATTCGCCGGTTTGGTTAACCGGCGATCGTCGGCTATGTTCCGCCCCGCGCAATCGGCACGCAGGGAGTCAAGTGGTCCGGAGGCCCGGTCCCCGACACGCAGCGCGGCGTCCATGGGCCGCTCTGACGTGGGGTGTTGTGTTGTAGCTTCCCCGCCGACAGGCCGTCAACGGATTCCCGATGTGATCCTTCTGGCTCGGCATCCAGGACAACTATTTCGCCAACCGGCGATCGTGACCTACAGTTTTGGCACCGCCCTCTACCGCTTGCTTTTCGGCAGCCTTTCTGCCGTGAGAGATTGCGCGGGATTGGGCTGGACTTGCGCGACCCGGGTGTGGCTATGTTGACGACACCCCGGAAAGCGCGAGCGGCCATCAGCGCGCCCGGCGCCGCCGACCGGCCAACTCCCCCTCCCCTGATGCCCGTACCACCACGATCGACGGTGAGCCGTGGATGCCCGCCCACCGGCCACCGAGTGAGGACCGCCCCCTCTTGGCACGAATCCGCACCATCAAGCCCGAAGCCTTCGTCTCCGAATCCCTGGCCGCCGTCTCCCTGACCGCCGAGCGCACCTTCCTCGGCCTGCTCACCCAGGCCGACGACCAGGGTCGCCACCGCGACCACGCCGCGATCATCGCCGGACAGTTGTGGGTCCTGCGCCCGGAACACGGCGCCGCCGATGTCGAGACGGACCTCGCCCAGCTCGCCGACGCCGGATTGATATGCCGCTACAAGGGCCCGGACGACAAGCGATACCTGCACATCGTCACCTGGCAGCAGCACCAGAAGATCAACCGGCCCAGCAAGAGCCGCCTCCCCGCCTGCCCCCACCACGACGCACCGGCCGGCACCAGGTCAAGCCTCGCCGCGCCGACTGCGGGGGCCAACGTCACGGAGCCCGCACCGCAGCCTCACGGAACCCTCCGTGAAGGCTCCGGCGAAGTGCGCGAGCCTGCGGTCAATCCCGGCACCGATGACGAAACCGCAGGTCAGACCGATTTCACTGAGCCTTCCGGGAGGGAGCGGGGAGGACTCGGTGCGGGAGCGGTGACGCCTAATGGTCCGGATCTAGGACCTAGGATCATGGATCTAGGAGATACCCCTTCGGGGGGCGCAAGCGCCCCCGCGCCCGACACCGTCTCGGCCCAGCAGCTCATCGCCGAGTACGCCGCCGCCTGCGCACACCGACCGCCCAAGGACGTCCTGGGCCATCTCGGCCGGGAGGTGCGCAAACTGCTCGACGAGGGCATCGCCCCCGGACACATCCGCGCCGGACTCGAACGCCACCGCGCCAAGGGACTGCATCCCAGCACCCTGCCCAGCCTCGTCCACGAGGCCATGAACGCGACCCCCGCCGCGCCGGTTATCCACAGGCCGTGGACAAACCCCACGGATGTCGAAGCCGCCTTCGGAGGTGACCTCTGACCGCCACCCTCACCCGGGAGCCCCACCGGGTCGGCCCGCTCGCCGACCGGCTCAACGGCATCCTGGCCAGCCGCGGCATCGACCCCGCCGCTGCCGCCGAGGAGTCCCACGCCGAGCCCGTCACGGCGCTTGAGCTCGCCGACGCCCGGATCCCCGCCCGCTACCGCCGTGCCCTCGCCGGCCACCCGCTGGTCACCGCCTGGGCCGACCAGATCGCCCGTGCCGGACGCCCCGGCCCCGGCGGACCCGGCATTGCCGAAGGCCCGTCGCTGCTGATCGCCGGCCCTACCGGCACTGGCAAGACGTACCAGGCGTACGGCGCCATCCGCGCCCTCCTGAGCCGAGGCGTCCGCCTGCGCTGGGAAGCGACCACCACCGCCGACCTCCACGCCAGGCTCCGCCCCCGTGTCGGCGGCGACGCCGAAAGGGACCTGCAGAGTCTGGCCCGCTGCCCGCTGCTGCTCCTGGACGACCTCGGCGCGGCCAAAACCAGCGAGTGGACCGAGGAGCTCACCTACCGGCTCATCAACCACCGGTACGAGCACATGCTCCCCACCCTCATCACCACCAACCTCCCCACCGCCGAGCTGCGCACCACGCTCGGAGACCGTGTCGCCTCCCGTCTCGCCGAGATGACCGAACGCGTCGTCCTCACCGGCCCGGACCGACGCCGCACCGCTCCCGCCGTCTGACGACAGCCGCGCCTTCCCTGCCCATGCTCGCCTCACCCGCCCGCGTACAGGCATGCCCTCGACCGCGCGGGCCCTTGGAGAACCTTGTCATGACACCTCGCACTACCGCGCCCGTGGGCGCCGAAGAGAACGCCATATCGCTCGCGGCGCACTGGACAACCACCTCCGTGGCAGCCCTGTCGCTGCTCCTCCCCACCACCCTCGCCGCTGGATGCCTGCTGCGGCACAGCGCCCCAAAGCTCACCAACCGGCGGCGACGTGGAACCGCCGCCCGTTGGGTCGCCGTCATCGCTGCGGTCGGCTGCACCACCTACAGCGCCAGTACCAGCTGGCAGTTCGCCGCCGACTTCCTCGACATGCACAACGCCGTCGAACGCTGTGCCTTCTTCGCCACCGGGGAACTCGCCATGGTCGCCAGCGCAGTGATAGCCCGCCAGAACCTGCACGGACCACGGCAGGCCGCCAGCCTCCCTGCCGTCCTCGTCTGGGTGCTCGCCGCCGTGCTGACCATCCCCGCCTACGCCGAGCACGGCCTCGTCGGCGGCACCTGGAACGCCTTCTTCGGCCCGGTGATGGCGGCAGCGATGTGGCACATGGCCATCAGGACCGAACCGCGCCATCGCACCCCCGCAACCGAGCAGCACGCCTAGGACGCCCTCCCGGCAGCAGACCCGCTACTACCCGTCCGCACACCACCTCACCGCCGTCGGCTGACGCCCCAGCGGCAGCGTCCGGAAGCGATCACGCGACCGTACACGCAGCCCTCACGCGCACCCGCCCCCGAAAGCCGCTCACGGCGTCCACGCTCACCACAAAACCGCAGGTCAAGCGATCACGCGAGCGTCCACGCCGTGCACGCGCCCAAGCGATCACGCGCGGAGCCCCCTCTAGAAGGGGGCCCGCGTGAACGCCCCCTCCGTGAACGCCCCTCACGCCTGCACCACAAGCCCCACCGCACCGCCCTGGAGCCCTTCACCTTGCACTCCCCCACCCCCGATAGCCCGCGCCACGACACGCGGCAGCCGGTCCCTCCACGCTGGCGCCTCCTCGCTCGCTCCGGCCGCCGGGCACTCGCACCCACTGGGGGTCGTCACGTGAAACACAAGGGACGTACCATCCTCGTCCTCGGCCTGGTCGCCGTCGTCCTCATGGCCTTCCGCGTCTCGTGGAACGCGCTGTCCGACGTGGCCCGCGCCATCGGCGCCGACCCCACCGCCGCCCTGCTCTACCCAATCGTTGTCGACGGGCTGATGGCCCTCGCGCTTGTCGCCACGCTCGTGCTGACCGGTACCGACCGGAAGTTCGCACTGCGGGTCCTGGCGACCTACACGATCGCCAGCCTCCTGCTGAACTACGTGCACGGCCTCGTTCCGGCCCTGCACACCACGTCGGTCCAGTGGGGCCAGCTGGTCGGCTGGGACCCTGCGAACTGGGCTCTCGTGCTGCTGGCGACCTCGCTCCCGGTCGGGTCGATCTACTTCGGGTCGGACCTCGTGGCGAAGGTGCTGCACCACAACCCCGAGTCGGCTGACCCCACCGAAGCAGCCTCTGCCCAGTCGGCTCGTCAGGAAGCTGAGGAGCAGGCCGCACGGTCAAGGTCTGCCCAGGCCGAATCGGCCCCCGAGAAGCTGACCGAGTCGACCCCCGTGAAGGTCGCCGAGGCACTCGTGACGAGGCCGACCGAAGCCGACGAGTCGGCCCCCACTCCCCGACCGCCCCGGTCGGCCGCCGTGGCGGAGTCGACCGGAGCCGCCCCGCGTCGGGCGACCGGTCGGGTCCCCACCACCGCCAAGTCGACCGCCGACCGCACCCGCACCCGCACCCGCACCGATGCCGAGGTTCTCGAGGAGGCCAGACTCCTGACCGCCGACTGGAGCGACGACCGGCTGAGTGCCGAGCGTCTGCGCAGCGAACTACGGATCGGTCAGAAGCGTGCCCGCGCCCTGCGCGACCAGCTGCAGGCCGAGCGCACCGGGCAGGCCGAGCCCGTCACGCACGACGGCTTCGAGGCCGAGCCCCTCGACGGACTCGACGAAGCCGCCTCCCAGCTCCAGAGGGACCTCGACACAGCTCCCGTCGGCATCGCCTGACCCCGCAAACGCACCGATCGCCCCACCCTCCGGCACACCCCGTGCCCCGTGCAGACAGCACGAGGCACGGGCACCGCTCACGTCTGAAAGGCCCTTCTGCCATCCCCCGGTCGACCACACCCGCCTGGCACTGCGACTTCGACGCCTGTCCGATCTGCACCGCGCCGGAGCGCGACGAGATGACCCTGCCGCGCTGCGCCATCCTCACACTGCTGGAACAGGGCCGATGGATGGCCGGCGACGAGATCCCTCTGCCCGACATCCTCTCCGCCAGCGGCGACTACCTGAGCCGTCTCAGGGACGCGGTCGGTGACGGCATCCCGGTACCCGCCGTCGAGCACTGGGCCTGGCTCGATGCCGAACTGCGCTTGGTCGTCGCCTGCGCCGCCGGACTGGATGCCGTCAGCCCCCTCAACCCGCGCATCGACAAGGTCCTGGCCACCGCCGCCCGCCACACATCGCGGGACCAGGTGAAGCTGCTCGATCTCGCCGCCAAGCAGTTCACCGAGCTCTACACGCGACCGCGAACCGCCTGAATCCACCGGGACCCGCACCGTTGCCCCCGACACAAGGACATGCCGTCATGCGCGACCAGCACCACGAATCCCCCACTACCCAACAGGCGATACCCAGCACCCCAGCCCCAGACGGCACAGCAAGTTGTCGGGTAAGGAGTCCTTACCCGGCCCTCGCCCCGATGGGAGCGGAGGCATCCGGCGCGGGGGCGCCGGAGTCGGCCGGCCCGGGGGGACCAACCGAGGCTGGGGGCGAGACCCAGTCGCCGTCGCACACTGTGCAGCCGTCCGCTCCGCGTCGCCGCCTGCGTCAGCCGCGCCTGCGTAATCGCCGTGTCCATCCCCGCTACAGCGACAGCGAGTTCGCCGAGATCGAACGAGCCGCCGACATCAGCCGTATGCCGATCGGTGGTTACGTCGCTGAGGCGTCCCTGGCCGCTGCCCGCGCTGAGGACCCCACGGCGGCGGTCGCCGACTATGGTGCCATGGTCAAGGCTCTGATGGCCGCCAACGGGCAGCTCGGCGGCGTTGGCAACAACCTCAATCAGCTCACCTGGCACCTCAACAAGGATGGCGCCTGGCCCCAGCCCGACACCGTCCGCCGCCTCCTGGCCCGCATCGAGGACGCGGTGGCCGCAGTCGACACTGCCGTCGCGCAGGTCGTCGAGGGGCGGTGAACCGGTGATACCGAAGATCATCCTCGGTAAAGGCAGCACCCGCCGCCTGATCGCCTACCTCTTCGGCAAGGGCACTGCCAATGAGCACGTCGACCCTCATCTGGTGGCGTCCTGGAACGACTTCGCGCCCGACCCGGGCCGCAGCCCGCACCGCGATCCGAAGGAGGTGGAGAAGCAGCTGTACACCCAGCTCGACCAGCCGGTGGCCATGCTCGGCCGCCGGGCACCCAGGACGACCGTCTGGCACTGCCCGGTCCGCGCCGCGCCCGAGGACCCCATCCTGTCCGACGCCCAGTGGGCCGAGATCGCCCGCCGGATCGTGGCCGCCGCCGGCATCGCCCCCGCCGGGGACACCGAAGCATGCCGATGGGTAGCCGTGCGCCATGCCGACGACCACATCCACATCGCCGCCACTCTGGTCCGCCAGGACGGCCGCCGCCCCCGACGCGACTACGACATCCGCGCCGTGCAGAGGGAAGCCCGCCAGATCGAAGTCGACTACGGGCTGAGGCGGTTGAAGCCGGGCGACGGCACCGCTGCCAAGCGCCCCACCAGCAAGGAGCACTTCAAGGCCAAGCGCCTGGGCCAGGACGCCACCTCCCGCGAGATCCTGCGCCTGCGCGTCCGCCGCGCAATGGCCGCCGCCTCCACCGAGGCCGAGTTCTTCGCCCTGCTGGAGGCCACGGGTGTGACCGTGCGCCTCAAGCTCGGCCCCTCCGGCGACGCACTCGGCTGCAACTTCGCCCTGCCCGGCGACACCAACGAAAAGGGCGAGCCCGTATTCTACGCCGGTTCCACCCTCGCCCCCGACCTCTCCCTGCCCAAGATCCGCCAACGCCTCGCCACCACCAGCCCCGAGCCCGTGGCCGTCCGGCCGGGCAACCCTTGGCACCAGGCCACCGCCGCCACCGAACGCATCACCCACCACCTGGCCCGCAGCAACGACGCAGTGGCTCAGGGCCAGCTGGCCGCGCTCGGCGGAGCACTCGATCTGCTCCCGCTTGCCGCCCCGGCCGCAGCGCGGGCCGAACTCGAACGAGCCGCCGTCGCCTTCGAGCGCGCCACCCGCTCCCGCATCGCCGCCGACCATGCCAGTGCCGTGGTCCTGCGTCGCAGTGTCCAGGCGATCTGGAAGGACCCCGCACGGCAAGGGGACGGTGCCGGGCTGGCGATGCTGCTGGACGTCGCGCTCACTGCGGTCGCCTACGCGATGTACTGGCACCGCACCCGCCAGCACGCCCAGCAGCAGGCGGCAGCCGAGCAGGCCCTCATCCACCTGCAGGCCGCGTACGCGCAGATCAGCGGACCGGTCCTGACCGGTCTTGCCAGCCGGGCACCCAGCCCGCAGACCCAGCGCCGCTACGCCCACCACCTGCAGCAGGCGGTCCCCGAGCACGCCGAACGCATCCTGGCCGACTTCGCCTGGGACGCTCTGGCCGCCGTGCTCGCCGAGGCGGAAGCAGCCGGCCACAACGCGACCGCGATCCTCGACCAGGCCCTCAACCAGCGCGCGCTCGACGATGCCCACAGCCCCGCCCGAGCACTGACCTGGCGCATCCGACGCCTCGGCGAACGACACGCACCCGGCCCACGAGCCCAGGCAGCCAACACCAGCCACGCCGCAGCGCACCCCACCGCTCCGCGCTCGGTGGAACCCCAGACACGGCGGCGCTGAGCACCCCTACGCCGGCGCCACCATCACCGACACCGATCACATGACACCGCACAAGGAACCGCCCATGCCCCAGCCCTCTGTCCGCCCCCACGTCGTCGTCCTCCTCACCGAAGTGGACAGCACCCGCCCCGATGACCCATCGCTCCTGTATCGCCGCAATGGGACCGCGTTCACCGCGGCCGAGCACGACCTGATCTGCACCGCCACCCCGGCAGAGATAACTGCCGCGAACGCGCAGCGACGGCTTGAGAACGAGTGGGCGCGGGGAACCCACGCGATGCAAAAGGCCCTCGTCGACCTGTTCATGAAGTACGTCGACCAACTCCCCGACGGCTCCTGCAGCAACATCTACGCCACCATGACCGACGAGGACTACGCGGAATACGAGCGCCTGGTCCAGATCGTCGCCGCACGAACCGGCCTCGAATACCGCACCGAGCACGACGACAACTGACCGGACACACACCAACGGCGGCCCACCCAGTGGGCCGCCGTTGCGGCAGAACTGAAGCAGCTGCCTGTTCACCCCGCAGTCCTGACCACCGTGGCCTTGGCGACCGCCTTGCGCACGTGGGCATCGACAACGCCGGGACTACCGGAAACCACGACGACCACCGTCCCCGTGCGGACGGCCGTCTGCTTGACGATGCTGCTCCGCCCGCCAGCGTCGAAGGTCAGCAGCTGGCTCCACTGCTCGTCGCCCAGCCGGGCGACGAACACCTTCCGGGTGGCGACCGTGACGGCTGTACTGCCGGTGAGGACCTGGTAGGTGGGGCAGGAGGTCATCGCCTCGAAGATCCGATCCACGCTCCGGGAGAGCTTGTCCTCGGTGTCGCTGTACAACTCCTCGCCCACCTCGGAGTCGCTGCCGCCGGCATAGGTGAAGGACGCCTTCGCCTGGTGCGGGAAGTCGAAGCTGCCACCGATCGCGGCCTCGCTGCCGAGCTTCTCCAACGCCGGACAGCCGATCACGGTCACGTCGTCGTGCTGCGCGGGGCGCCGCGGCGTGCGGTTGTAGCCCTCGCCCAGATCACTCTCGTCCAGGAGCCGCTTGGCCAGCGCGGCAGAAGACAGCGGAGCGGACGCCGGACTCTTGCCGTCCGGGCGCACCGAGACGGTCGCCGAGGGTGTCTGGTCGATGGAATCTGCACTGTCCGTCGAACAGCCCGTCAGGGCAAGGACGATGAGGACACTGAGGCTGAGGACGGTTGTGGTGCGAAGGCGCATGCGAACCCCTTGGTGGTCTGCGAAGCGGACAGGTTGACCACGCCGGTCCTCCGGGCGCCGGCAATGCGAGGAGATGGTGAGGTTTCGGGGGTTCAGTGGCCGAGGTGGCGCAGGCCCTCATCGAGGGTGGGATGGAACCGGTCGACGGGACCGGAGTGGCGGTTGAACCATGCCGCGTCCAGGCCGGGCTCGTTCGTCTCGTGGCCAGCGCGGCAGCGCAGCCATATCGAGTCGTCGCGCATGCAGAGGATGATCCAGTCCCGGTACATGCCACATCCGGGGCATGTACGGACCTCGCCACCGATGACGAGCGGCTGCTGCCAGCGCATCATCACCCCGGCCACCTCCTGCCGCGACGGCACAGGCAAATCCGGCGGCAGGAAGTCGGGCACCACCGCTTCCTCCACAGCCGGAGCCGGTGCAGTCGGCTCGGATGCAGCGGGCCACGGCTGCGTGGCCTGTAGTTGCCGTAGCAGCGCGAAGCCCGCACGCTGGGCCTCACGGAACACCCGGTCCTCGCGAGCGCGTCGAAAGAACAAGATCTCTTCCTCTCGGTCATCTGGCAGGCACGGGAACGTGTCTCTGCTCGGGGAGACTGGCGACGAGCCGCACACCAGCGGCTCCAATGGGGCAGAGGTCGTCAGCTGCGGCGGACGACGGTGAGCCGACCCTCGGCGCTCTCGGGCACGGTGCGGCGGGGCACCGGGACAGGCGAGGCGAGCGAGGAGGCGAACGCGGCGACCAGGTCGTGGGGGGCGCTGGCGCTGAAGCTGGCGCACCACAGGTACGGGGCGCCGGGAACGGGGTCCGCCCACGCCTGCCAGCCCACAAGGTCAGGACGCGGGTCGACGTCCTCAATGAGCGGCGGCAACACCTCCAGGGAGACACTGCAGGAGAACCCGGGGTCCACCGCGGTGGTGCGGGGGCAGTCCACGTCGCGGATCCAGCCCCGGCCACTCAGCGCGTTGAGGACGGTCTCGGGCCCCGTGAAGCCGACGTCGGGCGTCTTACGGCTGTCGATCTCCACCAGGAGATCGGCGAGCGCCTCGTACGGGACGCCGGCGGTGAAGTACGCGTTCCACTCCGTGATCGCGGACGTGGCATGCGGGCGGGCGCTCAGCTGCCAGGCCACCGGCAGTCCGCCCAGCTCGAACGGGTAGGCCGCGAGGACCCATTCGGCGCCGCACAGCCCGTTGGGGCTCACGTACAGCAGGGTGTGGCGGGCGGTAGGCCACATGCGCCAGCCCAGATCCGACAAGGTGTCGCCGATCCGCTCGGCGAGCGCGTGGTCGTCTCCGGCCAAGTGGCGCGGGGTGACCCAGTACACCGGGTCAGGCGAGTCAAGGCGGCAGGGTTCGCTGGGGTGGTGCGGATGCAGGGGCGCCTCCGTGGGCTCGGGGGTGGTGTCCAGCAGGCGTTGTACGTTGACATGGCTTGCCGCCGCGCACCAGTCCTTCAGGGGGTCTTTCCTGTCTGCCCCCGGCGAACTTGTCCTTTTGACAGTGAAGTTCCTCGGTGGCAGCGCCTGACCTGGGGCTACCAGCTTCCCTGTCAAAGGACACCATCGACTGGGCCGCTCACGATCCCACCTCGGTGTCTGTTGTCAGCGAAGCCAGCCGCTTTTGCCATCCAACCCAGTCGAATAGCGGTGATCTCTCGGTGTCGCCGCAACGGACACCGCGGCCATGCCGTTACCCGTGAGCTGCGCGCTCTCGGATGGGACACTTGTACACATGAAAGAGGTGCGCTGCGAGCGATGCGACAACATCATCGGCATGGGGTGCGCCTGCCCTCCTGATGGCAGCGTCCCCAAGGCACAGCCGGAGGAAAGGCGTGTTCGACAGGAGTGGCGGCGGTTCCCCGGCAACGCCATCTTGATCAAACAGAATGGTAAGGCGCACGTTCCAGGCGCCTGCGATCACATGACAGAAGACGAGGTGCGGCCCCCGAAGTGGGGTTGGATCCTCGATCCGTCCCCCGGAGATTGGGACCGCATCAGCGAAAGCAGCCCTGCCATCGCGACTGGAGGAAACGCGCAGCTGCGGGCGACGAGCCGGTGTATGACGTGCATGGGGACTCTCGGCGGCTGATGAGCTGCAGGGTGCACTGTGCTGTGGGATAGCTGACCAGAGGGCCGACGGCTTGCCGTCGGCCCTCGTTCGCTTCGTGGTTCTAGCCACGCCGGATGCGGCACGACTCGGTTCGATGGCAAAACGACTGGGTTCGATATCAACGGACACTCGGGACGGCGGGCTGCTCCCAACCTCCCCGTGCTTCGGGCGGTGTCTGATCTGCCAGGTCCTGCCGCCTCGCCCCGGCGAAAAACTGCGGGCGCACGCCGACGGCCACGTGGGATCATGAGGCATGCGTGGTCGCCGGCCAGGTCCGGGTGGCCCCCGTCTACACCCCGGCCCACCTACGCGGCCACGGTTACGCGGGCGCCGCGACGGTCGAGGTGAGCAGGGCTGCGCTGGCCGCAGGCGCGATGGAGGTCCTACTGTTCGCGGACCTGGCCAACCCCACCAGCAACGGCCTCTACCAGCGGATCGGCTACCGCCCGGTTACCGACTTCGCTGTATACGACTTCTCGTGTGCCGGGCCGGAAGTTCGTTGAAGAACTCATGTCGAAGGGGCCCAACAGAGGCGGATCGATCCGTGCTGTCGGAGAGCGGCCGTAGGCTTCCCGCATGAGTTCGGTGCGCGCCCGGGTGTGGCGCTTCACGGTCGAGAAGGGAAAGGCTGGCGCTGAGGCCGTCCAGGCTGTCGAGATCGGGCAAGGCCCTCTGCCGGTGTCCTTGGCCGCAGTGGTCAACATCAACGCCCTTGCCTGCGACTTGCGCAAGACGGTCGACCAGCGTGTGCGCGACCACGAAATCAGCCTCCTCCTCAGCTACATCGCCGACGGCCCGGGCGCTGGTTCGCTCGGGGTCGACTGCCCCGCGCTCGACTCCAGCTCCGGCCACATCCGACGCTTCGTCAGCGAGTGCACCGGGCTCGGGGTGATGACCGCCGCCAGCGAGGCGCTCTTCGACTGGAAGCCCGGAGCTGACGGCCTCAGCAGCTTCGACGTCCTGCCCGGGAAACTTGTCGGGACCTACGCGAAGAAGGGTGTGCGGCCCGACCTGCTGTATGACCTGGCCGCCGGTCCGCTCGCTGGGGAGGCGCGGGGCCGCCGCCGCGACCACAAGCAGATGTTCCCGGCTGGCAAAGGCACCCAGGCGCAGAAGGCACGCTTGGAGAAGCTCGCGCAGTGGTCCGTCGACCACGATGATCACGCCTACTTCATGAGCTGGGTCTGGCTCGGCACGGGCGGCATCTACGTCGACATCTTCCTGCCCGACGACGCCCCAGCCACGGCCGGGCTCAGGACCGGGTGGATCGACATGCCGGGCAGCGCACTGCCGTGGCGATTCCGCGTTCCGCGGCCTGATCCCCGTCGGCGCGAGGACCTGGAGCCGGAGGGACCCCTCAGGGTTCGAGCTGATTCCGACGCGGAGGGCTCGGGCGACGTAGCCGGGGCTCACGTCAGGACGGCGATCAGCCTGGCCGAGCCGGTGGTCGAGGCGGCGATGAACCGGTCCTTCAGCCGCGAGGACACACTCGGCACGTTGTCTGGCGTGGAGGTCCGCGGCCGGTGGATCCGCGGCGATGCTGTCGGCCAATCACGCCATGAGGTGCTGCTCGGTGTCCTAGGAGAGCGCGTGCCGGTGGACCACCGGGCTCAGCGCCGCCAACTAGCCTCTCGGACGGACGACCGGCTCGATGTGTTCCTCGAAGGCCGCCTGCTCACCATCGTGCACCCGGTCGACAGCCCGCGACCGAGCTGGGACCGGATCCAATCAGAGCTGCTGGGGTAGGGAGACGCCGGTCAGCTGCGACCCGGATCGCCTACAACCGGGCCGGCCGATCGATTGGGACCAGTTCCCGCCGCGCGCACATGCGCCGATGAGCAACGACAACGAGATGGTCACTGTCGTCCTCTACGGCGACCACGACGTCTATTTCGTCGAATTGGGCCGACTGACCGACTCTGCCGCCCTTGCTCACACAGAGCGAGCAAGGGCCGCGCGTCCCGCGCTGTGCTCGGAGTAAGCGGCCACCGTCTACGGCGAGGGCGGCGAGTTTGGGCCCGCTTCCCCTGCCCGGAGAAGCCCGCGACTGATCTGCCCACATTAGAGTGCGGCGTGTGCAGCGCCTCGTCTTCTTCGACCTCGACAACACCCTCGTGGACCGGCACGGCACGCTCGCGGACTGGGCCACGGACTTCACCATCCGCCACCGATTGGGTGAGGAAGTGCGGCAGGAACTGCTCGACCTGCTCCATGAACGCACCTACCCGTCGAGCTTCGAGGAGATCCGCACTCGGTACCGGCTGACCAGCACGGCGGACGACTTGTGGCGGTCGTACTGCGCCGACATCGCCGCTATGGTGTCCTGCCCAGCCGACGTCCTCACCGGTTTGGACGAGCTGCGGAGGCACGGCTGGCGCATCGGCATTGCGACCAACGGCGCCACGGACATCCAGACGGCCAAGCTGCGGGCCACCGGCATTCACTGCCGTGTGGAGGGCATCTGCATCTCTGAGGAGGTCGGCGCCCGCAAGCCGGAGCAAGAGCACTTCGCCCAGGCCGCCGCGCGCTGCGGCACCACATTGAGCACGGGCGGCTGGATGATCGGCGACAACCCGGTCAACGACATCGGCGGCGCGCGGGCTGCAGGGCTCAGCACCATTTGGATCGCCAATGGTTCTCCCTGGCCGAGGGACCTTCCCGAGCCTGATCACCGGGTCCAGCACACCCGTGCGGCCATTGAACTGCTCCTGTCCGACAGTGCCACGAGGAGTACGACGTGACAGCCACAGTTGGGTTGCTGCACCCCGGCAGCATGGGAGCCGCGTTCGGCGCCCAGCTGCGTGACCGCGGCATCACTGTGCTGTGGTGCCCGCACGGCCGGAGCAACGCTTCCGCCCGGCGGGCTGAGCGGGCGGGACTCGAAGCCGACACCCTTCCCTCGCTCGTGGCCCGCGCTGATCTCCTCCTGGCCTTGTGTCCTCCGGCTGCGGCAGAGGACGTCGCAGTGCAGGTCTCGGAACAGGGCTTCGCAGGCAAGACGTACCTGGAGGCGAACGCCATCGCGCCGGAGCGCATGCGTCGCATCGCCGGATGCCTCCCACAGAGCGTGGTTCTCGACGCCGCCGTGGTCGGCTCGCCGCCCGTCGACGGGAAGTCTCCGACGCTGTACCTGTCCGGCCCAGGAGAGCAAGCCGCCGAGGTCGAGGCCCTGTTCACGGACACCGCCGTGCGAACGAAGTTCCTCGGCGAGGAGATCGGCAAAGCCTCCGCGCTCAAGCTGGCGTACTCCAGCTACCAGAAGGTCTCTCGTGTCCTGGCTGCCGTGGCGTACGGAGCGGCCGACGCGTACGGCGTCTCCGACGAGCTGCTGACGATTGCGGCCAAGCGCACCCGGAGCTACCTCGTGGAGACCGACTACATCCCCAAGACTGCGGCTCGCGCCTGGCGTTGGGGACCCGAGCTGGAAGACGCGGCAGCGCTGCTCGCCGACGCCGGGCTGCCGGACGCCCTCATGCACGCCGCCGCTGAAACGCTCGCCCGATGGGACGCCAGCAGGGACACGAACCTGGATATCGCCCAAGCCCTGAATGCCCTGCGCGTGGAGGAGGATCCGGATCAGGTGGGCTGACCGGTTTCCGTCCACGGCACCTGCTGCGTCCGGCTCTCAGGAGGAACGCCCCGCAGCGCGCACCACATCATGGATCCTCTGCGCTGCCTCAGGGGGCGCCGTCTCCTCCGTATCCACGCGCAGCTCCCACTCGGAGTGCGGATGGGCTGCAAGGTCGGCCTGTGTGGCGTCCCAGGCAACCAGCCGGGCATGGGTGTCGGTGTCGCCTCGCAGGGGTGAGCGCCGAGCGGTGGTGTCTTTGGAGCACCACAGCAGCACGCGCGTCCAGTGCGCCGGAAAACGGGCGGTGACCTGCTCGATCCCCGCCATCTGGCCGAGGTGCACGACGGGAATGCCGCCTCCCATTGCGTGCTCCAGGCCGGGCCGGTCGACCACGTAGATGTTGCCGTACCGGTCGTTGCGGTAGATGACGTCGCCGCGTGCCTCCAGTTCGGCCAGCTGCTCCTGGCTGCCCATTCGGTAGCCCTTCGTCCGGCCGTTTCCGATCTTGAGTCGGGTGAAAGGGGTGTATCGGGGGTCGAGTTCGGTGAGTGCGGCGGTGACCGTGTCCTTGCCCGAGGCGGGTGGGCCGTACAGCAAGATCCCGTGAGTCTGGGAGAGGGGCTTGGCGGGCTTCACTGGAACACCGTCCCGAAGACTTGGCGTACCTGGTCGGTGAGGGATATGGCCGCGCCGAGCCGGTTGTCGACGACCAGGTGCGGCACTACGGGACGCACGTCGAGGTCGATGGTGGCCGCGTACGTGTCCCAGTTCTGCAGCTTCCAGCTGTCGCGGGCGGCGGAGCGGAAGCTGATGTGCTCGTGCATGGTGTCGAGGTCACAGAGCACCCACACCACCACGACGGTGACCCCGCGTGCTTCGCACCGGTTGATCAGGCGCCGCATCCACCGCTCGTCGGTCGCCTCAGCGACGAACGGCGCCGAGAGGACGGTGCTGATGGCGCAGTCGACGTTCGCATACGCAGTTTCCAGGAGGCACTGGTATTCCAGTGGGCGCACCTTCTCCCGGTACAGGTCCGTGTGGCGGTCGTTGGGGTCGCTGCCCATCTCCACGAGGAGACGCTCGACGAGCGGCCTCGTGATCGGGTCCTTGTCGAGCACCGGCCATCCGGTGAGCTGCGAGATGAAGCGGGCGAACTCCGACTTACCGCTTCCTGCATAGCCTCCGACCATCATCAGCGTCGGCCGGTTCGGGTCACCACCGGTATGTCGACGCTTCCAGGCATCGAGAATGCGCTGCTGTATGCCCAGGCCGTCAACCTGCTCCGTCGCGGGCGTGAGCTGGCTCAGTGCGCGCTCGACGGCCAGGACGTGGGTCCCGTTGTGCTGCTCGCTGGACGCAGTGAACGCGAGCTCCGTCGCCTCGCCGGGCAGCGGGGCACGGAATCCAAGCTCGGGCTCGGTGGCGCGGTACAGCAGGCAGTAGGCGCGGCGGTAGTGCGGTCCGGGATACACCTCGCCCTGCTCGTGTTGCCACAGCGTCTGGAAGTTGGCCGCCGGCACGGCGAGCCCAGCAGCCGCAGCGACCTCGCGCAGCCGCTCACCCGCGCCTTCGAGCGTCAGGCCGTGTGCCTCCCGTTGCTCCCTCAGCTTCTCCGGCCGCCACCCCGGACGGTTCCTGCCCACGTGTGCTACCGCCTGCCCATCTCTAGTCATGATCCGGAGGCTAAGTCTGCCCCTCATGAGCCCATGTGTAAGCGGATGTTGAAAAGTCAGCTCGCCAGCCGATGAGCAGCAACGACAACTGCTTGTGATACTCCCCACCCTGCTCTGCCGGTGTCATGGACGCACCCCGAAGCGGTGATTGTCCGGCCACCTCGGACCCTCATTGCCCCCACGAGATCGGACCGCGTTCTTCGCATCTCGATCACGCCATGCGTGCGCCCGAAGCGGCTGACCACGTGACAGCACCGCGCCAATGGAATGAGAGGCCACCGTGCACGACGCGACAGAGCAGGTCTCGGACCAACCCGACTGGTCCCATCGCCAGATCGCTTACTACCGAGCAAGGGCCGCCGAGTACGACAGCGCATACGACGAACGCCTGCCCATGCCCCAGCTCGCGAAAGCCCTTGATGAGCTCCCCATCAGCGGCGACGTCCTTGAGTTCGCGTGCGGAACGGGTCAGTGGACCCAGCTGCTCGTCGGCCGCGCGCGCACCCTGACCGCGCTGGACTCCGCCCCGGAAATGCTCCGTATCGCCCGGGCCCGGATGCGGGGTACGGCGACGCGCTTCATCGAAGCGGACATCTTCAGCTGGGAGCCGGACCGCCCGTACGACACCGTCTTCTTCGCCTTCTGGCTCAGCCACGTTCCGCCCGTGGAGATGGAAGCCTTCTGGGCCCTGTCGAGGTGGGCGCTGGCTCCCGGTGGCTGCGTGGTCTTCCTCGACGACTCGCTCGCGAAAGCCGAGTTCGAAGAACCGGTCGCCGAGGCACAGGTGCCGACAGTGCGCCGTCGTCTCGCTGACGGATCCCAGCACCTCACCGTGAAGGTGCTGCACGACGCCCCCAGTCTCACCTCGCAGCTGAACGACCTGGGGTGGGAAGCCCACATCGAACCGATCGACGCCTATCACCTCGCTGGCATCGCACGTCCTCGGGAGAGCGAATGACCAGCATCAACGGCTACCCCGTTCGCCCGAGCGTCCGCGCCGGCGAAGTACTCCGACTGCACATCGCCACATCGGCCCCTCGGTTCCGCGTCGACTTCTATCGCTGGGGGGCGACTCCTCAGCACGCAGGGCACGCCGAGTGGCCGGGCCGCACTGCCACCCCTGGCACATTCGACAGAGACTGGCAGTGGCCTGCGTATGAGTTTCCCGTACCGTCCGACTGGAGGTCCGGGGTCTACATCGCGCTCCTGAGCACGGAGCCGAGCTCCTGCACGCCGCCGATGGATTCTCGCGAGGCGCGGATCCTGCTGGTCGTCACACCCTCCGCTCCTTCGGGCCGCAAGATCCTCTACAAGATCCCGACCTTCACCTACCACGCGTATAACACGGCCGGCGGCGGCAGCCTGTACAGCGCCTCTCAGGTGACCATGCGCCGCCCCGGATGCGGTATCGGAGGCCCAGTCAAAGGGCTGCCCGACCCGTACGACTCCACCTCTCCCCGGCAGACGTTCGCGCACTGGGACGCCCCCTTCATCGCGTGGATGGAGGAGAACGGGGTGGAGAGCGACTTCTGCACCGACCTGGATCTTCACGAAGGCCGGCACCTCAACGACGGATACCGCCTCCTGGTCTCCGCCGGACATGACGAGTACTGGAGCAGCGACACCCGCCGGAACGTCACTGCCTTCCGGGACGCCGGCGGCAACATCGCCAACTTCGGTGCCAACACCTGCTGGTGGCGGGTGGCTGTCTCCCCGAACGGTGCCGGGCTGAGCTGCGCCAAGTTTCCTCCCGGAGCACCGGCAGGGACCGACCCGGACAGCTCCTACGGCTGCCCCGCCCACTGGTGGGAGACGGAGCCCGAGAACGTCCTGCTCGGCGTGAGTTACCGCAACGGCGGTGGCCACTGGGACGGCCTGCGTGCACCACTCGGGTTCACCGTGACGGATGGGAACCACTGGATCTTCTCAGGCACCGGATTGAAGACCGGCGACGTCCTCGGACGCGAGGGTGCTCTCATCGGCTACGAATGCGACGGGGCGGCGTACGAGCTCGACGCGGCCGGTCGCCCGCGTCCGACGGGCCAGGACGGTACGCCGAAGGACTTCGAAATCCTCGGCATCGCGCCGCTGCCCTCGGACTGGAACTTCGCCGCCCGGGAACCGACGACCAGCCCCCGCGCGGCCACCCTCGGCCTCTACACCGTGGCCGGCACGGTCTTCACCGCCGCGACCACCGACTGGGCTCGCCTGCTGGCCACCGACCCCCAGGTGGCTTCCATCACCCGCAACGTCATCACTCGACTCTCCTGACGAAGGGATCAACGTGTCTGGATACACACGTCCGCTCAGCGTGGTCATCGGCGTCAACGGCATCGGCATGGGGCACTCCGTCAGGCAGAGCGTGATCGCCCAGTACCTCCGCGACCGCGGACACCAGGTGCGGATCGTCACCAACGGCTCGGCCCGCGTGGAGTACTTCCGCGACCTCGGTTTCCCCGCGTGGGACGGGTGGATGCCGACGCTCCTGGCCCGGGGTGACCGCATACACGCAAGCGACGCCGTACGCGCCAACATCTGGCAGGTGCCCACCGGCGTCACCAAACACCTGCATCTGCGTCGGATCATTCGGGAGACCGGCGTCCCGGATGTGTTCATCACCGACTACGAGCCCAACACCCCTCGCCTGGCCTACCACTTCGGCAAGCCGCTGATCTCTGTCGACCAGCAGAGCAAGTACCGGCACCTCGACCTGCCCACTGTCGGCCAATACGCCCGGACCGCTGATGAGCAGCGGCTGCGCTACTTCGCGCCCCACGTCGACCGGTCGTTCATCTGCTCCTTCGTCCCTCTGGATGCCGACGACCAAAAGCTGGAGTTAGTCGCCCCTGTCGTCCCCGACGTGATCCGCTCCGCCCCGGTCACAATCGAGCCCCTCGCCACGGCCTACTTCTCGCGCTACTTCGACCACGGCCCGGAAGAGCCCGTGCGGGCCCTCGCCGAGGTCTTCCGTCAGCACGTGCCGGACCGCGCCCTGCGCATCTATGCGCAGGCGGCAGAGACCAGCAGCCTTCGCCAGTACGCCAGCGACAGGGTCGAGATCTGCACATTCGACCGCGAGGCTTTCATCGCGGACATGGCACGGTCCGAGGCGGTCTTCTCCAACGCCGGCTTCAACCTCATCAGTGAAGCCTTCGTCCTCGGCAAACCGGTCCACCTGATCCCCCTGCCCACCTACGACCAGCACTGGTGCGCCAAGGTCGCTCACGAAGCGGAACTGGGCACTTCAGCACCGCACATCACCCGCGAAGCGGTGCTCGACTTCCTCAACCGAAGCCGGGAACTGCGCAACAACGTCGAGCAGCACCGGGACGAGCACCTCCTGGCCGATCCGCGGGAACGGATCGCCTCCTATCTGGAGAGCCTCCCCGCAGCCAGTCAGCAGCCCCTCACACCATCCGCGCGGTAGGCGGCCATGGCGTCTTCCTCGCTTTCGGCCCACCTCGACATCGGGGTGTCAGTGGCCGCAGTCGTGGCCTGCTATCGCTTCGCGGTCTCGCCAGCAGTGCGAGCCATCGCTCGACGTCGCCGGGTCTTGCTGGCCGTGGTCATCGCGCTCGCGCTCGCGGTGCTGGCCGCTTTCCGGCCAGCACCCGAGCCAGGCCCGCTGCGCTGGTTCGTCATCACCGTGATCGTTTTGCTTACCTGGCAGGGGGCGACAAGCGACTACGACGTCACAGAGCCCATCGGGCCCCAGCGCGGCGACAAACGGCTGCTACTCGTCTTCGCAGCCGCCACGTGCCTGTGGCCGGCGGCCCTGCTGCCGTGGATGGCCGTGTACTGCGGCAAGCTGCACGGCTGGAAGCACCACGCGATGATGCCCACACGTCTACTCAAGGCGTACCTGGCCTGGTTCCTCGTGGCGATGCTCTTCGGCGCCGCATGTTCCGCAGCGGCACTGCTGCTGGTCCTCGGCTGCGTCTCGCTCTCCCACTATGTCAAACCGGCTTGGAGCAAGGCGCGCCTCGGGCCCTACCCCTGGTCATGGGCTTGGCACAACCGCACCCACTACCTCATGGCCGCCGCATACTCCTGGGGTTGGGCGCGCTTCCTCCGTGCCGAGACCGCATCCCGCGTGCTGCGCCGTGCGCGCGTCTTCGATCGTCCGCTCAACTTCCTCACGATGGCCATCGAGACTGCCGGCCTCGTCGCGTTCCTCGATCGCCGACTGCTGATCGCGGCGCTGTTGGCGACCGCCCTCTTCAACGTCGTCGTGGCCCTCGCCTCCGGCATCCTCTTCTGGGAGAACATCGGCACCAACATCGCCCTCGCCGTCACGCTGCTTCCCGGTGCGGAGTACGACGCGGCGTTCGGCTGGCCCGCCGCACTGATCGCACTCGCCGTACTCCTGCTCAGCACCGCCGACCTGCTGTGGCAACCCTGGCACCTGGGCTGGTGGGATTCCCCCTTCACGGCACGCGTCCATTGGCAGGTGGAGACCGCTTCAGGGGCGAGGCTCGGGCTCTACAACGACTTCATGTGCCCGTACGAGCGCGAGTACGGCCGCGTCCTGGGCTACTTCCTCACCGACGAGCCCGTCCTCCACGGCCACCTCGGCATCGTCTGGGACCGGGAACTACGTGACCTTCTCGTCCGGGCGGACGGCGACCGGGATCAACTGCGCGCGCTCAAGCAGACCTACGGCCACGTACAGGCGGACAAGCAACAGGCACGCGAGCACATCGCCTTCCTCACCAGGATGTTCACCCAGCTCAACGCCGGCGCGCCGAAGAGCCCCCTGCCCCGATCACTGCGCCGCCTCAAGGCCCCGGGCGGCCAGCTCTACAGGTGGGGCGACCTTCCTCCCTACCGCGGTGAGGAACCGGTCCGCCGCATCACGATCCGCTACGAGGAGCGCTGCTACCGCCCCGCTACCGGCGACTTCCTCCTGCTCACCAACCGCACCGTGCAGGAGATCGACCTCCTGCTACCCAGCGCCGACCAAGGGAGTACCTCATGCGCAAAGTCTTCGTCGACTGCGGCACGAACCTCGGAATCGTGCTGAACCGCTTCATCCACGAGCTTCCCGACCACGACTTCTACGCGTTCGAGCCCAACGAGGACCTGATCCCTTCCATCCACCAGCAGGTCGAGCAGGCCCCTGTCTCCCCGCGCGTCGAGATCTCCAACAGCGCGGTATGGACCCACGACGGGACGATCGACCTCTTCCTCGGCCACCACGAGAGCTCGACCGTGATGCCCGGCAAGCGCGTGCCGCCGATGTACGACCAGCAGATCGACTACAGCTCACCGGTCCCCGTCGCCGCGACCGACTTCAGTTCCTGGCTGCGCCGGACTGTCGCCGCAGACGATCACGTCGTCGTGAAGATGGACATCGAGGGCGCCGAGTATCCCGTGCTCAGCAAGCTGCTCACCGACGGGACGATCAACCTGATTTCCATCCTCTACATCGAGTGGCACCACGACCGCTTCCCCGCCATGAGCCGAGCCGACCACGACCAGGTCGCCAACGCCGTATCCACCTGCGTCGACGTCCGCGACTGGGACTGACTCGAAGAAGGGGACACCACGCCATGCACTCGAAGCACATCTACCTGATCAAGCACGGTGAGACAGAGGAAAACCGGCAGGGCATCCACCAGGGCCAGGCTGTCGGCGGCAGCCTCAGCAAGCGCGGGAGCGACGACATCCGCAAGGTCGGCGACAGCCTCGCCGCAGCCGGCGTCACGGTGGACCAGATGCTCGTCAGCCCGATGTCCCGCTGCCGTCAGTCCGCCGCTTTGCTGACCGCCGCGCTCACTCCCGCCGACGTGCGAGTGGACGAGCGCCTGGCCGCCAAGAACAGCGGCTACCTCGGAGGCCGCCCCAGGGAGCTCGCAGCAGCCGAAGCCAGCCGCCGAGGCGTCCCGATCCACCAACTCCGCACACCAGGCGGTGAGTCGTCCGAGGACGTCCAAGCCCGCTACGTGCAGCTCTGGGACGAAGTCTGTTCAGGGCCACACCGTACGACCATCCTGATCGGGCACGGCGGAGGAATCGCCTGCCTGCTGCTGCGGCTGACGGGGAACGGCTTCGACCGATACCTGGATCACGTTCCTGGATCCGCTGGCGTCACCTGGGTCGAGGTCGACGGCATCACGCCTCGAATCCGGCTGATGAATGTCCCGGCCGCAGACCTGCCCAGCCGTCTCTGCCCCCGTACCGACCGATGAGAGCGCAGGCGGTACGGGGGCGAGAGATACGGTCAGGCGTCCTCGGCGCCACCGAAGCGAGCCTTGTAGGACTCCAGGTCCTCCTCGGTGATCTTCGTAAAGAGCACCGGCGGAACGGTGAACGCGGTCCCGGCCGGCACGGCGTTCAGGGCCTTGGCCTGCTCGGCGGTCACCCAGGTCGCGGTGTCACCCTCCAGCGCAAAGGCTCCCCGCATGGCAGCCGCAGTGGACGGAATGAACGGCTCGGAGACCACCGCGTACAGGTGGATCAGGTTCATCGCGGTGCGCAGGGTCAGCGCGGCACAGTCCGGGTCGGTCTTGATCTCCAGCCAGGGCGCCTTCTCCTCCAGGTAGGAGTTGCCCGCAGACCACAGGGCGCGCAGCGCAGCGGCGGCCTTGCGGAACTGGAGAGCCTCCATCTGCTCCTCGTACTCGGCGAGGAGCCGAGCGATCTCCTCGCCCAGCTTCGCCTCCGCTTCACCGGCCGGGTGGCCGGCCGGGACCTCGTCGCCGAACCGCTTGCGGGAGAAGGACAGCACGCGGTTGACGAAGTTCCCCAGGGTGTCGGCCAGGTCCTTGTTGACCGTGGCGGTGAAGTGCTCCCAGGTGAACGACGAGTCGTCGGACTCCGGGGCATTGGCGATCAGGAAGTAGCGCCAGTAGTCGCCGGGAAGGATCTCCAGGGCGGCGTCCGTGAAGACGCCACGCTTCTGGGACGTGGAGAACTTGCCGCCGTAGTACGTCAGCCAGTTGAAGCCTTTGACGAAGTCGACCTTCTTCCACGGCTCGCGCACACCCAGCTCGGTGGCCGGGAACATCACCGTGTGGAAGGGGACGTTGTCCTTGGCCATGAATTGGGTGTAGCGGACGGTGTCGTCGGCCTCGTACCACCACGACTTCCAGTCGCGGATCTCGCCGTCCGGGGCGGCGTCCGCCCACTCCTTCGTCGCGCCGATGTACTCGATCGGAGCGTCGAACCAGACGTAGAAGACCTTGCCCTCGGCCGCGAGGTCGGGCCAGGTGTCGGCCGGCACTGGGACACCCCAGTCCAGGTCGCGGGTGATCGCGCGGTCGTGCAGGCCCTCGGTCAGCCACTTGCGTGCGATGGCCGAGGACAGGTGCGGCCACTCTTCACTGACCGCGTCGATCCACGCCTCGACCTCGTGCTGGAGCTTGGACTGCAGCAGGAAGAGGTGCTTGGTCTCGCGGACCTCCAGGTCCGTGGAGCCGCTGATCGCCGAGCGCGGGTTGAGCAGGTCGGTCGGGTCGAGGACGCGGGTGCAGTTCTCGCACTGGTCGCCGCGGGCCTTGTCGTAGCCGCAGTGCGGGCAGGTGCCCTCGACGTACCGGTCCGGCAGGAAGCGGCCGTCGACGGGCGAGTACACCTGATGAATCGCCCGCTCCTCGATGAACCCGTTCTCGTTCAGCTTCCGCGCGAAGTGCTGGGTGATCTCGACGTTCTGCTGCGACGAGCTGCGCCCGAAGTAGTCGAAGGCCAGCTCGAACCCGTTGTAGACGGCCTTCTGCGCGTCGTGGGCCTGGGCGCAGAACTCCTCGACCGAGAGCCCGGCCTCCTTGGCGGCCAGCTCGGCCGGCGTGCCGTGCTCGTCGGTGGCGCAGATGTAGAGGACGTCGTGGCCGCGCTGGCGGAGGTACCGGGAGTACACATCCGCCGGAAGCATCGACCCGACCATGTTGCCCAGGTGCTTGATCCCGTTGATGTAGGGAAGCGCGCTGGTGACCAGGTGTCGAGCCATCCTCGGATGCTCCATTTCGTACGTACGGCGCCGGCGGCGGTGCCACGGCGGGCCCAAGTCGGGAAGCTGCAGCCCTTGCGATCACTCAGCTTGCGGCTTTGCGTCACGCACTGTGACGGTACGGGTCTGCAGGCCACCGCCATCGTATCGAACCAGCGGTTTGCCCTTCTCGCAGGTTTTGTGACCTGCCCGAGCCGGGCCAAGAAGGCGCTCGGCCGTCCGAGACAGGCGGCCAAGCGAGTCCCGTACGGCCGAGGCACCTCCCATCTTAGAGCGCCCGCCGCGCCGCCGATCCGCATGCACCGCCCATACCCCCGCCCGAAGCCGAAGAGGTGGCCAGCATGATCAAGAATCGCGCGCTCCAACAGCTCCGCGTCGTCGTGGTCGGGCAGGGATACGTCGGACTCCCACTCGCCGTCAGGGCCGCCGAGGTCGGGCACCAGGTCATTGGCTTCGACGTGGACGCCCAGCGCGTCAAGCGGCTCGTACGCGGTGAGTCCTACGTCGAGGACATCCCGGACTCACGTCTTGCCCCGCTCCTCGCCGCCGGCGCCTATCGCCCGACCATCGACGCGTCCGACTGCGCGGACTTCGACGTAGCGATCGTCACGGTCCCCACGCCCCTCCGAGACGGGGCGCCTGACCTCTCCCACGTCGAGGACGCGGCGCGGATGCTCGGCCGCCACCTCACACATGGGGCGACCGTCGTCCTGGAGTCCACCACGTACCCCGGCACGACCGAGGAAGTCTTCGGCCCGCTCCTCGAACGCACCTCCGGCCTGGCCGCCGGCCATGACTTCCGCCTCGGCTACAGCCCCGAGCGCATAGACCCAGGAAACGCCACGTGGACGCTGGAGAACACGCCCAAGGTCATCTCCGGCATCGACCCCGCCTCCAAGGAAGCCGTCCACTCCTTCTACGCGTCCCTCGTCGAGACGGTCGTCCCGGTCGCCAGCTGCAAGGAGGCCGAGCTGGCCAAACTGCTGGAGAACACCTTCCGGCACGTGAACATCGCCCTCGCCAACGAGCTGGCGATCTTCGCCCACGAACTGGACATCGACGTCTGGTCGGCGATCGACGCGGCCTCCACCAAGCCGTTCGGGTTCATGCGCTTCACCCCGGGACCAGGCGTCGGAGGCCACTGCCTGCCCATAGACCCGTCGTACCTGTCCTGGCGCGTCCAGCGGACCCTGGGCCGCAACTTCCGCTTCGTCGAGCTGGCGAACGACGTCAACAACCACATGCCCGACTACGTGGTCCGGCGCCTCGTCGACGGCCTCAACAAGCGCAGGAAGTCCCTCAACGGCTCCCGGATTCTGCTGCTCGGCCTCGCGTACAAGGCCAACACCGGCGACGCCCGCGAGACCCCGGCAGCCCGCATCGCCGAGCTGCTCATACGCATGGGCGCCGAGGTCCAGGTGGCTGACCCTCACGTCAGCGACGACGCTCACCCCCGCGCGGCCGACTTGGAAAACCTCCAGCGAGTTGAGGTAACCCCCGAGTGTCTCGGGGCAGCCGACGCCGTCGTCCTGCTCGCCGACCACGATGCCTTCGACTACTCCCTGATCACCGCCCACGCCCCGTACATCCTCGACTGCCGCCGCCGACTCGCTGGCGCCCACGTCGACTCTCTCTGAAGGGAAGCCACGTGAAGATCGTGATTACCGGCGGCGCCGGATTCATAGGCAGCAACCTGGCCCGGGCATTGATGGAGCGCCGCGAGATCAGCCAGATCCGGGTGATCGACAACTTCTCCACCGGCAATAAGGAGAACATCGCGGGTCTCGACGTCCACTTCTTCGAGGGCGACATCCAGGACGCCGCTCTCCTGAAACAGGCATTCCACGGCACGGACGCCATCGTCCACCTGGCCGCCCTGCCGTCCGTGCCTCGCTCAGTGAAAGACCCCCTGGCGAGCCACCACGCCAACGCAACCGGAACCCTCCAGGTCCTCGAAGCAGCCCGCCGGGCTGGCAACCTGCACGTGATCGCCGCTTCCTCGTCCTCGGTCTACGGTGCGAACCCGCGCCTCCCGAAGCACGAACACCTCACCACTGCCCCGATGAGCCCGTACGCGGTCACCAAACTCGCCACGGAGGCGTACCTGGGCGCGTACCACTACAGCTTCGGCCTGCCGGTACTGCCCTTCCGCTTCTTCAACGTCTACGGGCCCGGCCAGCACGCCGACCACCCCTACGCCGCGGTCATCCCGAAGTGGATCAGCGCCACGCTCAACGGACGCCCCCTGACCGTGCACGGTGACGGCACCCAGACACGCGACTTCACGTACGTGGGCACGGTCTGCCAGGTTCTGACCGATGCCCTCCTACGCCGAGTCGTCGACCCTTGGCCAACAAACCTCGCCTTCGGCACGCGGACATCCCTTCTCGACCTGATCCCCGAGATCGAGGCCGCAACCGGGCTTCACACTCTCCGGGAACACACAGCCACCCGAGTGGGTGACGTCCCCCACTCGCAGGCTGACGGCACCCGCCTGCGAGCGCTCTTCCCGACGATCACGCCCACATCGCTGCAGGAAGGGATATCGGTTACAACCAAATGGTTCCGTGCTTGATCACGTGAACGGCCAGACGCGCCGCCTCCGCGACTACCCAAGGGATCCGACAGCAGCATCGCGACGCCGGCAGGCGGACTCCAAGCCGTGACGCGAAGGGCGGCAGACGACCGACGGCGACCGAGATGCAGAGCCCTAGCCTTCGCGAGTCTAGGTTGGCGACCGCAATTGCGTCCGGCAAGCGCCAACACCGTCCGCCTACGAACCGCCGTCACTCCTCGAACGGGCCAACGGGCTCGAACGCCACGATCACCGAGGGATCCTTCCCGCACTCCTTGCAGCGAGCCTCGCTTGACGGTCGGGTCTCGCTCAGGAGACACGCGACCTCCTGGATATGACCGCAGTAGAGGCGTACGCGCCAACGCATGTAGTCCGACGGAGACCGACGCGGAAAGGGCCCCAAAAGCTCCCGGATCTTACTGGCGACCTCAGCGGACAGTGGTGGCGCGCTGTCCACCACGCGGCGAACCCACTGGGTGATCCGTTCTGTCTCCTCCTGGCGTCGGTGATCAGCTCGTGTGAGTCGATACTCAGCCAGTGGCGCGCGGGGCTATCGTGATGATCGGTCATATTGCTGACGCTACGGGTGCGGTGATGCCCTCCCCGCAGTAGACGCCTGAGGCAGCCCAATCGAGCGAGAGACCGAAACCCTGACCAAATCCAGCGATTTCGCGGAACGAGCCCACGGCCTCCGTCTCTGGCTGCACGCCGGAGTCGCCTAGAACGGCGCCCAAGCTCGCCGTGAGCCACCGGACCGCAGCGTCTCGACGCGCTTCTCGACTTCCTCGGCGGCGCGCGGATCGGCGCCGGCGTTCTGCGAGAGCCAGGTGACCATCAGCAGTTCGCGGACCTCCGGAGCACGGTGTACCCAGACCACTGCCGGACGTCGAAGCCGTAGCCGCCCGCGAATTCGGCGTACTCGGCCTCCGTGTGCCAGCCGAAGCTGTCGTAGTACATGGCCGCCTGTATGAAGTCCCACTCACGAGGACCGGTTACGAAACCGTCCAGGTCGATGACCTGCGGGTGGCCTTCCGCGTCGCGCAGGACATTGCCGACGTTGCGGTCACCGTGCAGATGCCCTCGCAGAAGGACGAACTCCAGCCCTTCGTACTCGGCCGCCAACTCCTCGGCCAGCCCAGCTAGATACGCGCGAGTCTCGGCACGGATCTCAGCACGTCCCAGACGCTGCTTGACCTTGTCGAAGGGGCGGAGTTCGGGCAGGGGAAAATGCGGCGGTTCCAGTCCATGGAGCCGCCTCAGGAGTTCGCCCACCTCACGAGTGCTGGCGTAGTTCTCGCCGTCGGCCAGCCCTTCCCAGAAGGTCACCGGATGCCCCTCAACGACGACAGGCTGTTCAGCCTCGGTGACGAGTCGCGCCGACGGGTAGTCCTCGGCTTCGAGCCATCGCGCCACAGCGACCTCTCGGCGCACGGACGGCAGGCGGTCAGCGTGGCGACCGACCCGCGACACGACCCGCCCGCCGTCGATGCGGAACGCCGCGTGATCAACGAGTCGCAGCATAACGATCCCGTCGGGGGCCAACCCGGCCAGCTCAGGCTCTGCGCAAGATGCTCTCTGCCGTTGCGGAGTCGAAGGCGGTTCGTTCGTTCGTCGTCACGCCGTCTGACCTCCCTGTGCCACGGGCAGAACGAGTATGACCCGCGCCCACCATGGACCGTATCCACGAAGCCCAGCGCACGTGTGCCCGCTGGCAGAACGAACGATGCGTCCAGGACCTCGCTGATCGTCTCTAACGGATGAAGCACGAAGGTTAGCGCCCGCCCACACTCAGTACCGGCATCAGATGGAGGCGGGTGGCCGGAGGAAACTGCTCGTGGAAGGTGCCTTGCTGCTGGCACCCTGGCGCCATGCTGTTCAAGCTCACCGGATCGAGCTGCTCGGGTAAGACGACCCTCGCCTTCGCGGCGGCCGGTCTGCTCGCGGGGATCGCCATGCACGATGTCGATGAGGTCGGTGTACCGGAGGGCGCCGACCGGCACTGGCGCCATCGCATGACCGAGATGTGGGTGCGCCGCGCGTTGGACTACCAGGACCGCGGCATCGACCTTCTGCTCAGCGGGCAGTCCCCCTTGGGCGAATTGCTGGCCGCGCCCTCCGCCCCGCTCCTGGATGGCATCGCCGTGTGCCTGGTCGATGTCGCTGACCCGGTTCGACGCGCTCGCCTCGCTGAGCGTGACCCCGGACGATGGGACCCCAAGGCGATCGATGCTTACATCGGCTGGGCTGCATGGCACCGCAAGCACGCCCTCGACCCGTCTCACCGGCCCGATGTCATCATCGACAACGGCTGGCCCGAGATGGTCTGGCGCTGGACCGGTTGGAGTGCTGGTGATCCCCGATGGCGCGTCCCGCTGCTCGATACGACGGACCGGCCAGTCACAGAATCTGTGGATCAGGTCGAACAGTGGATCAACGAGCAGCGCGACGCACACCAAGCCGGCCAACTCCCCCTGAGCCACGGTTGGGCTTCGTGATCCGCCCGAACGGCTACTCACCTGCGGGGCGACTGCCGCTCCACCTGCCTGACTACGCGGTCAGCCAGGTCCATGAAGTTCGTGATCGACGGCGCTTCCACGATCAACAACCGTCCGTGGGCGCTACCGTCTCCGAATCCGCACCCGGAGTCGCGAACCAACGATGTCAGCCAATGGACGGTCGGGCGCTCCGCTGCGAAGTAGACGACGGGACGTGGGGACCATGAGCGATCGGACAGGTGGCTTCGGCAGCTTGCTGCAGTGAAGCAGCCAATGGACGTGAGGGCGTATGAGAGACCCGCCACGCCGAGTTCCAGGGAGCCGAGAAGTGGTTCGGCGTCATAGCCGTCCCCAACAAGTTCGACTATCTCACTCTGGGGATGCTCGGCGGCAAAGCCTGTCGGCAGGCACGCCGGGTCGGTTGACTCCAAGGCCCTGGCGATAGCCTCGAAGTCAGCGTGAGTCGACGCGGCAAGGTCGACCAGGCTGGCGAGGTGTCGTTCCTCCTTGACCATGGCGACAGCTTCCTCGTGGCTGACATCGCCAATGTCCCAGACGCCACGAAAGAAGCCGTACCCCTCTTCATCGATCTCGTCCTCGGGGGGCAGACCGAGCGCCACATTGGCGGGAAATGTAGGATCAACCTCTACGTCCACGACCGGGATCACAGGCGGCTCCTAGTAGTTGCCAGCGGCATGGAACCCCCACCGTACCCTCGCCTCCCGTCCCGTTCACATGGCTCTGGTTCCCCGCCCTGGGTCCTGCAACACGGCGGTGCCAGTTCCTTGGCGGGCTACTCATCGACACAGAGACAGCCCCCGAGGTGCGGGGGCTACAGCACGGCCCAATCCTGCTCCGCCTCTTCCGAGCGACGGACCCGAGACGAGGAAGCAGGAGCAGATCCGTCCGGCGTCTCGGGGCGTCCGTACTGGTCACTCGGAAGCGGCAGCCCAACTTCTTGCTGCAAGCTTCAGACTTACGGAAGTCCCGTTCCTCCGCTCCAGTACCATTGGCGACGGGTGGGGGAGCCCTGCATGACCGGCGGCCTGGTAGGCGTGTTCCAGTTGTGGTCTGTCCGCCCGGTGCCTCTGGCTCTCCGGGACAGCTGCGCACCGACCGAGAGGCCCCGGGGGAAAGCGGGGCTGGAACCACTCGTGACGTACGACATCGCAGCGCCCGAACCCGCCGGGATGGTGGCCTCGCTGAGTTCGCTGGGCTACTCGTTGCCCGCAGCCATTGCGGATCTTGTCGACAACAGTGTCTCCGCGAAGGCACAGAACATCGACGTCGAGTTTGCCTGGGCGGGCAGCGACTCATGGATCGCGGTGGTGGACGACGGCGATGGCATGAGGGGGGACGAACTCGTCACGGCCATGACCGTGGCGGCGCGAGGGCCGACGACGCCGCGCTCGGCGACTGATCTGGGGCGGTTCGGGGTCGGTCTGAAGTCCGCGTCATTTTCGCAGTCGAGGCAGCTCACCGTGGCGACAGCCAACGACGGTCAGTGGCAAACCCGCACCTGGGACCTGGACGTGGTCGAGAAGTACGGCCAGTGGCGGTTGCTCCACGGGGCCGACGACGACACCACAGCGATTCTCCAGAGGATCCGGCCTTCAGGCGACCATGGCACGGTGGTGCTGTGGCGTCGGCTCAGCGGTTATCACACCGCCGGCGTCACCGAGGACGACGAGCGTACCCAGAAGCAGTTCTATGCCGAGGCGACGCGCACCGAGGCTCATCTCGGCATGGTCTTCGCACGATTCCTCACGGGAATCCGGCGACGTGACCTGAGGGTGTCCGGAACCGCCGTACAGCCCTGGGACCCCTTCATGAGCTCCCACCCCTCCGTTCAGCGGCTTCCTGCAGAAGAACTTCCCTTGGGCAACAGCTCCGTGAAGGTCGAGGCGTTCATCCTCCCGAGCGCTCACCGCCTGTCTCCTGACGAGTTCAGTCGTGCGGCAGGACCGCAGGGTTGGCTCGACCAGCAGGGCTTCTACGTGTACCGACGCAACCGTCTGATTCTTGCCGGTGACTGGTTGGGGCAGCGCGGAATGCGTCGCGAGGAGAAGTACAACCTCGCCCGCATCTCCATCGACATCCCGGCCGAGTCGGACGCCGAGTGGGGAGTCGACGTGCGGAAGTCCAGCGTCGTCCCACCTGTCGGCTTGCGGCCCCACCTCCACCGCATCGCGCGTCAGGCCCGCACGAAGGCCGCCGAGGTGCTGCGGCACCGCGGCCAGGTCGCGGCGCGTGCACACGGCGATCCCCTGGTGCACGTCTGGAACGTGCGCCGTACGGACGGCCGGCTCGCCTGCCGGATCAACCGCAGCCATCCGCTGGTCCTAGCCGCACTGAGACCAGGAGGCGCACATCCCGGCGACGTACGGGCTCTGATCCGTCTCCTTGAGGAGACCGTGCCTGTCGCCACTCTCCGTGTGATGCACGAGACCGACACCAGCGACGACCCCGACCCGTTCGGCGGCGCGGGCCCCGCTGACGAGACGGCGACCGAGGTTGCTCAGCGCATCTACGAGTCCCTTGTCTCCGGCGGCCGTTCACCTGCCGCGGCGCGCGAGCGGCTGCGCACGATGTCGCCCTTCGACCAGCTGCAGGGGTTCTGGAGTACCTGAGCCCGTTGTCGGTGGTCACCCCTACCCTGCTCCATACCGTCTCCGAACAGTTGGAGGTTCCTCGTGAGCTCCACCCCCGACGAGCCCATCGCCAAGGCGAAGCGGCTGGTACGCAGCTTCCTGCCGCAGGACCGGCAGCCCAGCCCGGACGAGGTACAGGTCGCGGTCAACGCGATCTTCGGCATGCTGGCCGCACAGGGGGAGGATCTGGACCGGGACCAGCTGGCCAAGGAGATCGAGGCCATGATCACGGTGTTCCAGGAGCGTTCCCTGGGTCTCGTTGATCCCAAGGGACACGAGCCGTGGCTCCCTGAGGCGAAGAACAACCGTTCCTGGGACTTCTGGGAGCGGTACCGGTGGTACCTCGAGGATGTTGAGGATCTGCCGCTTTCGGTCGTGCGACGCCTGGACCAGACCTCGGACGAGGTGCTGAGCCAGCTGGAGGATCCGCGGCGTCCTGGCCCCTGGCGCCGCAAGGGGCTCGTGATCGGCCAGGTGCAGTCGGGTAAGACCGGACAGTACATCGGACTTGCCTCCAAGGCGGTTGACGCAGGCTACAAGCTCGTCGTGGTTCTCGCCGGCATCCACAACGACCTCCGGAGCCAGACGCAGCTGCGCATAGACGAGGGCCTGCTGGGCTTCGACACCCAGCATCAGATGCGCTCCAACGAGAACGGGAACTCCCGCACCATCGGTGCCGGGCTCATGCCGCTGCAGGGCAAAAAGCTTGATATCGCGTCTCCGACGAACAGTTCCGAGAAGGGGGACTTCGGGCGCCAGGCCGCTGCCACGATCAACTTCCCCCTCGGCAGCTTCCCCGTCGTGCTCGTCGTCAAGAAGCACTGGAAGATCCTCGAGTACCTGCGCAGGTGGGTGACGGACGTGCAGGGGACCGAGGGCGACAACGGCCGCAAGATCGTGCGTGATGTTCCGCTCTTGGTCATCGACGACGAGGCCGACAACGCGTCGATCAACACGGTTCGTGATCCGGACGACGACCCCACCAGGACGAACCGGGCGATCCGGGACCTTATAAACAGTTTCGACAGGGCGGCGTACGTCGGGTACACGGCCACCCCGTTCGCCAACATCTACATTGACCCCGACGCAGAACACGACGAGGTCGGCGAGGATCTCTTCCCGGAGAGCTTCATCCGAAGCCTCCCCTCGCCCTCGAACTATCTGGGGCCCGAGCGGGTCTTCGGGCTTCAGGTGGACGATGAGGACGAGGAGGACGTGCACCCGCTGCCGCTGGTGCGTCACGTGAACGACGCCGAGGGCTGGTTGCGGAGTCGCCACAAGGCCGGCGACAGGCCCCGGGGTGATCTCCCTGGGTCCCTTCGTGAGGCTATTGCCGCGTTCGTGCTCTCCTGCGCGGCCCGCAGGGCCAGGGGGCAGGCCAAGGTACACAACTCCATGCTGGTGCACGTGACGCGGTTCACGGCCGTGCAGAGCCTTGTCCGCGAGCAGGTGGAGGACCACCTGCACTTCCTGGTGGACTCGCTCCGTGACCGGTACGGGAAAGGGCCGAAGCTCCTTGCAGAGCTGCAGGAACTCTGGGAGCGCGACTTCGTTCCCACCACGAGCCATTTCCCGGCCGACGAGGCTGAGCCTCTGACCTGGGAGCAGGTGTCGACGGAGCTTCTGGATGCGATCAGGAAAATCCAGGTCAAGGCGGTGAACGGCACCTCCCGGGACGCTCTCGACTACTACGACAACCGCAAGGACGGGCTCTCCGTCATCGCCATCGGTGGCCAGAAACTGTCTCGGGGTCTCACGCTTTCAGGGCTCACGGTCAGTTACTACCTGCGCTGGGCCAACACCTACGACACGCTGCTCCAGATGGGCAGGTGGTTCGGGTACCGGCCCGGGTACGAGGACCTGTGCAGGCTGTACACCACGCCTGCCGTCGAGGACGCCTACGTGGAGGTCACGGCCGCGACCGACGAACTCCGCAGGGAGGTCGAGGAGATGGCGACGCTCGGTCTCACGCCCAGGCAGTTCGGTCTGAAGGTCCGCTCCTCGTCGCTGGGTCTGATGGTCACTGCAGCGAACAAGATGAGGCAGAGTGAGAGGATCCTCCTCAGCTACTCCGGTGAGGGACCGGAGACGGTGATCTTCAACCTCGCCGACAGGGCAGTGAAGCGCAACTTCAAGTCGCTCGAGGACCTCGTGCGGCGCCTCGACGGCATCACGGCAGCCGAGGCGCCGACCTCTGGCGGCACGGTGATGTGGCGAGGGGTGTCGCCGGAGGTTGTCTCCGAGTTCGTGGCCGCGTATGAGACCGACCGCATGGCACAGCGAGTCCGTCCCCGGCTGATCGCCAAGTACATCGAACAGTGCGCCAAGGTGGGAGAGCTGGGCAACTGGACCGTCTGCCTGGTGGGCAAGTCGGCAGCTACTCCTGTGGACATCGCTGGGCACTCTGTCGGCCCAGTTACGCGTGCTCCGCTCAACGAGGAGTTCAGCGCCGAGGGACGATACACGATCCGCCGTGTCCTCAGCCCTCGTGACGAGGGCCTCGACCTCGACAAGGCGCAACTCGACGCGGCGCGCGAGGCCGCGAGGAAAGCCGCGGAGCAGAAGGAAAAGACCTCGGCTCCGAAGCATCCGTCGGGACCGTACCTCCGTCGCCAGCGACGCCCGGACCAAGCCCTGTTGCTCATCTACCCCATCGAGGTACAGGCATCCGAAGGCAGTTCCCAGGGGCTGCCTTTGGTGGGCTTCCAGGTGAGTTTCCCGTACTCCCGTAACGAGTCGAAGACCGAGTACGTGGCGAACAGTATCTACCTCCAGGAGGACATCCAGCCCTTCGACGAGGAGGACGAGGCGTGACCGTCACCGAGGAGGACTGGGACGAGCTGGAGCGCCCTCACGACTCACCAGGGCGCTCCAGCCGTCGGTTGCACCCAGACTCCCCGCTGGACGTGTTCCTCTCCGTCACCCATCCAGGTCGACAGCGCATGCTCGTACTCAGGGCTGACGCCCGCTCGGCGGACCACATCGTGCGTTCGGTGGGGCGATTCCCCCGGGCGGCCGGCATCGAGATGCAACTGAGTGCGGTGTCCCGTCTCGAGTACGAGCTCCAGTTGATCCTCACGGCGAACGACCTCCGGGAAGTGTTCAACCCGCTCGTGACCGACGTGGCCGACACCGCGCGTACAGCGCCGGCCGCCGCCGACGCTCTGACAGCTGCCGTGGACAGGTTCGAGCGCTGGCAGGATCTCCTTCGCACAGTTGGCAGGGACGGGCTGGGCGCCGAGGCGCGGCGGGGGCTCTACGGGGAGCTTCTGGTGCTCGGTAACCACCTCTTGGGCACCCTGCCCGAGATCGAGGCTGTGGAGTCCTGGGCTGGGCCGACGGGCGCCAATCAGGACTTCCAACTCCCGGGAGCCGCGATCGAGGTGAAGGCCAGCGCCGCGAAACGCCCCCACAGCGTCCGCATAGCAAGTGAGCGGCAGCTGGACGACACCGGTGTCCCAGACCTGCTGCTGTGCCTGATGGTGCTCGACGAACGACGCGGCGGCTCCGGCGAGAGCCTGAACCGTCGTGTGAAGAGCGTCCGGGAGCAACTTGCCAGCGCTGCAGCCAGGGCCCGATTCGACGGCCTGCTGATCCAGGCGGGTTACCTGCCCGGGCATCACGACCTCTACGACGAACCTCGTTATACCCTGCGTGACTTGCACTTCTGGCATGTTGGCGAGGGTTTTCCCAGACTTGTCGAGGCGGACCTTCCCGAGGGCGTCAGCGACTGCACCTATCACGTGACTGTCTCGGGATTGGACGCCTACCTTGCGTCGATCGACGAGGTGAGCAAGCTGATCGGGGGATCCCATGAATGAACAGGACCTGGCCGAGTACTCCAGGAGCCTCGTCGCCGACGTACAGGCAACCGCGGACGCCGAGGGAACGACAACTCCGGAGGCGTTCACACACAGGGTCCTGTTCGACTTGGAGAAAGCCGGTGTCGTCTCCAACACCTTCACCGCGTACCACAAGGCCCACGGTCACGAGGTCCATGGTTACGGCATCGGGGATGCGGGTGAGTCCCTGGACCTCTTCCTCACGGACTTCCACTTGGCGCCGTTGGAGACCAAGCTCACCAAGGCTCAGACCGAAGCCTCGTTCAAACGGCTGTTGACGTTCGCACGTCGCTGCCAGGAGGGCCTGCAGCAGCACATTGACGAGTCCTTCGATGTGTACGACATGTGCGAGGCGGTCGAGAAGGCGCTGACCGAGGTGCAGAGGATCAGGCTTTTCCTGCTGAGCAACCGGGTCGGCACGTCCGTGGAGGTCCCGCCCACCCACTTCGACGGTCTGCCGGTCGTCCACGAGGTGTGGGACTTGGCGCGGCTGCACCGTCACGAGACGTCGGGGACGCTCAGCGAACCCATCGTGGTTCCCTTCACGCCCCCGCTGCCCTGCGTATCCGCTCCGAGTTCGGAGCAGGACCACTCCGTCGTGCTCGCTGTGCTACCCGGCGAGATGCTGGCGGAGCTGTACGCGGAGCACGGGACACGGCTTCTCGAACTGAATGTGCGTTCGTTCCTGCAGGCCCGTGGCTCCGTGAACCGAGGCATCCGGGAGACCCTGTTGAACGCGCCCGGCCGCTTCCTGGCCTACAACAACGGGATCACGGCAACGGCCTCCCAGGTCGACTTCGTCACAGGCCCGGACGGAGAACCGACCCACATCTCCCGAGTACACGGCCTCCAGATCGTCAACGGCGGTCAGACGACCGCGTCACTCCACTACGCCCGGTCACGGGACAAGGCCGACCTGTCCCAGGTCCGGGTCCAGATGAAGCTGACGGAGGTCTCGCCCGAGCGTCTCACCGAGATCGTTCCCAGGATCTCTGAGTACTCCAACACGCAGAACCGCGTGACACAGGTCGACTTCAGCTCCAATCACGAGTATCACGTGGCGATCCAGCGGATCACCCGTTCCCTCTGGGCCCCCGCTGTCGACGGCAGCGGTCAGGAGACCCACTGGTTCTACGAGCGCGCACGCGGCCAGTACACGGACGAGCTGGCCAAGGCCCGTACGCCTGCCCGGCAGCGCCAGTTCAAGAGGATCAACCCGACGAAGAAGAAGTTCACGAAGGCCGACCTGGCGAAGTTCGTCCACTCGTGGATCCAGCTCCCGTACCTGGTGAGCCGGGGCGCACAGAAGAACTTCGTCGAGTTCATGCTGCGCATCGACGAGGCGCCGCCGCGCGTCGACATCCAGTACTGCCAGCGGATGATCGCCATGGCGATTCTGTTCAAGGCCGTGGACCAGATCGCCGCCAGCCATGGAGCGGGCAGCCACAAGAGCCTGGTCACGACCTACACGACGGCACGACTGTCCCTGGCCACCGACCAGCGGATCGATCTTGACCGGATCTGGCGTGAGCAGGGGATCTCCGCTGCTCTGGAAACCGCGGTGGACGATCTGTGCCCCCGCGTCATGGCGACGGTAACGAGGCCGCTCGAAGGTAACCACGTGGGTGAGTGGGCCAAGAAGGCGGCGTGTTGGGACGCCGTTTCACGAGTGCGCTGGGCGGTCCCCGATGCCCTGGCAGCCGAGCTCATGGACTTCCCTCTCGACGAAGCAGCACTGGCTGGCGGCAGCCCGGACGTGGAGGGGTCAGTCGAGGAACTCCTGGTTGTTCCAGCCGACGAGTGGTACGCAATCGAGCAGTGGGCCAAGGAGACGCACAACCTCGAACCCTGGCAGAGGCAGCTGGCCCAGTCCGTCGGGAGGCGGATGGAGAACGGTCAGGAGATACCCGAGACCCAGGCGCTGCAAGCACTTCACGCACGTAGCGAGGCTCTGCGCCTGGGATTCACTCCTGCTCGGTGATCAGCGCCGGAGCTCTGGGGGACCGGGTCAGAGCATGCCCTTCTCGATCAGGTCCCTGGCCGCGTCCTCAGCTCGCCTCAGGACAATCCGTCCGTCACCTTCACTGAAGGCGACGAGATCCGAGCCCGGCGCGATGCCGGCCTCCGCTAGCAGGCCGAGCGGCAGCTCGACCCGACCCTGATCATCAACACGAAGTTCGGCTGGTTCCCGGAGCATGGGAAGAGTGTGGCACCCTCCCTGTCACAGGACGTCGACAGGCTAGGAAAGTGATCATGGCCGGAGGGGGCAGAACGCCGGACCGTGGATGGGTCGCCACCACGGAAGGTGAGCATCTTCGCGGTCGGCGCGTGAAGGACACCAGGCCGGAGGTGGCCCTCAGGAAAGCAGTGCACCGGCTGGGCTTCAGGTTCCGCCTTCAACAGAGGGTGGCCCCTAGGTGCACGGCCGACTTCGTGCTTCCCAGATACCACTTGGCCGTCTTCGTCGACGGCTGCTTCTGGCACGGCTGTCCGACGCACGGCCCGAAGGTCTGCCGAGGACCAAACGCCGAGCGTTGGACCGACAAGATCGAAACCAACAAGGCCCGGGACAGACGCAACACAGAGGCAGCGGAAGCCGCCGGATGGACCGTACTCCGCATCTGGGAGTGCGAGGTCAAGGCCAGTCCCGCGGAGGCAGCGATCAAGGTTGCCGAGCGGTGTTCGGCTCTTGGCCGCGTGACTGGGTAGGGATGGGCTCGCGACCGTGCGTCCCGCTCAGAGCGTCCGCGACCAGGTCGCCTGCAGCACTGTCCCTGCCCGCGCAGTACTGGCTCAGGGGGCACTGGTCACAAAGCGGATCTTTCGCGATGCACAGTGTGCTTCCGATGAGGCGCAGGGCAGCCATACGCAGGGGAGCTTTCTCGCCTGCTCCGACCAGCTTCACCAAGTGCACCCGGCCGTCGCTGAGTCGGTTCGTGCGGTCCGAGTCACTGTCGTGCAGCCGAGCAGCGACGCGTAGTGCGCTCTGTCCCACCCACAGGAGGTCGTCATCGATCAGCAGCCGATAGAGCGCACTCTCGGCTGGCTTCATCTCCAGGCGCTTGGGCACCTCCTTCTGCTTCTCCTCGTCTTCGGCCCAGACGCTTGACTTGCCTGCCACCGCGGTAAGCCTGTCGAGGCGTGCCCGAACGGCGGCAGTGGGGGCTGCATCAAGGAGAGTCCGCAGGGAGGACTTGGTCAGAGTCGTGTTCTCCCGGATGGTCTTGAGCATCTCGTGCATCTGACCAGGCTGCACCCGGGTCCCAGCCAGCACCGCCACGACCGCTGCCTGCGCTGACGACAGTTTGGGCAGCTGGTACCAGTTCTCGCCGTCGCGCTGACGCTCCGCCCAAGCGGTCAGGTCCTCGCGGGCCATGCGCCAGCGGGGCTGGAGTCCACCTTCCTGGGAGTCCTCGACGGGCAGCAGCACTTCCGCTGCCGCCTTACCGAGGAGCGGCGGCACCGCATTACCGATCTGCCGGAAGGCGTCACTGCGCGTCCCAGCGAACCTGAACCGGTCCGGGAAGGTCTGCACCCGCGCCGCCTCACGGACGGACAGTGTGCGGTTCTGGTCGGGATGGATGTACCAGTAACCGTCCTTGGCGATGTGGGCGGTGATCGACCGGCTCAGATCGCCCCAGTCCAGCTTCTTGTACTTGTCAGTGAACTGGTCGGCCTTGTACCGCTGGAGCTCCGGGTCGATCTCCGAGTAAAGAGTCTTGGACGTCATGCGCTTGAAGATCTTGTAGTCGTCCCGCCTGACCCGGCGGGTCATGTGGTCGAAGACGACGTCGCCCCGGGCCCGCTTGCGCATGTCCTTCGCGAACTGGGACTGCTTCTCAGCTGGTGTTTTGTACTCCATCTCGCGTTCGCCGACGCGCTCCGTGGGCACCACGATCAGGGGCGGCAGGTCTCCAATGGCATCGCGCAGGGTGGTGCGCCCCTCCTCGGTGATCTCCTGCTGCCACTCAAACTTCTCGACATCCTTCCTGGCCAACAGGATGAGGCGCTTCCGGTGCTGTGGGACTCCATAACGCCAGGCGTCCACGAGGCGCACCTGGGTTGCGTAGCCGAGCTCCTCCAGCTGCTGTTCGATCACACGGACCACGAAGAAGTCGTCGCCGAGCCCCATGTCCGGAACGTTCTCCATGAGGACGGCGCGCGGCTCGATCCTCTTGACGACGTCGAGGTACGCGCTCCACAGCTCCTTACGAAGGTCGTGCGGGTCGCGGCCGTGATGCTCGACCAGGTGGCGGATCTTGCTACGCCCTGCCCTGCTGAACGGCTGGCAGGGGGGGCCTCCCGCCACGAGATCGATCTTGCCCCTCGCGGGCTCGAGGAGCTCCTCGAGCTTGTCGCGCTCGGCGGGATTCCCCAGGTCCATGTTCAGGCTCATGCCAGGGAAGTTGGCAGCATGCGTCTCGAGGGCGCGCTCATCGGAGTCGACAGCAGCCGCGATCGTCCAACCAGCTCGCTGAAGACCAAGGCTCAGGCCGCCGGCTCCGGAGAAGAGGTCCACGGCCAAGCGGCGCCCCGCGCCGTAGCCTTCGAGCCACTTTGCGAACTTCTCGGGCCTGCAACTGTGCCGGTGCCGTGGGAGCTTCAGACAGTCGCTCCGCTCCAGGGGTACGCCATAGTGCGACTCCTGCACAGCACGCACCTCCACACCAGCGAGAACGACGAGCACCAGGAGATCACAGACGCGCTGGTGGAGGCAAGGATTCCACCACGCTGACCTCCGGAAATCCCGTAAGGTCGATGCTGCGCTCTGCCGGGTACCCGTGCGAGTCCGCACGGTCCCCCAGACTTCGGCTTCGAACCGACGTTCTGGTGCGTTACTGGAGGCAATCTTAGAGGACAGCAGTGACAGCGTCGCCTTCGGGATCCCGTTTGATCGGACAAGCTGGTCAACGATCCGACAGGGCTGAAGGCACGTTCGAGTCGGCGTGAACTTATGCACGGTTTTGGCCACCCGCGACGGCCGGAGACCCGCTTCATTGATGGGTAGTTAGTAGAATCTTGCCCCACTGCACACTGCAGGGCATGGCGGACAGTTGACGAGCGGGGGCGTGGGTGGACTCCGAGAGCGCGAAGGCGTATCTCCGGCCGCGAGCCCGGCTCATGAGCACGCTCGGCGAAGAGCTGATCAGCAACGAACGCGTCGCCCTCACCGAGCTGGTGAAGAACGCCTACGACGCGGACGCCAGCCTCGTCCTGATCCGCTTCAACCCTCCCCTTGAAGAAGGTGAGGGCTCGATCGAGGTCTGGGACAACGGGCACGGCATGTCGCCGGCCACGGTGCGTGGCACGTGGATGGAGATCGCCACCCCGCACAGGCACCGGAACCCACGCAGTGAGTCAGGTGGGCGTCGCGTGTTGGGCGCCAAGGGCATCGGCCGGTTCGCCTCAGCTCGGCTTGGCCATATCGCCACGATCACGACTCGGCGGGTCGATGAGCAGGAAGTCACCCTTCGTATCGACTGGGGGGACTTCACGGAGGGTGACGCGTACCTGGATGAGGTTCCGGTTTCTCTGTCCACGACCACTCCGACCGTCTTTGTAGACGGAGGCATAGCAGCGCAGACCTTTTCCGAGGTCCTCGGGGAATTTCAGTCAGCTCCCGCTACAGCCGTCGACGCGGCGCACGGCACCGTGGTCCGACTCGAGAGGCTTCGCACGGCTTGGGGAACGAACGAGATCGAGGTGCTCAAGCGTTCCCTGTCCAGGCTCCTCCCTCCGCCGCCTCCCGCCGAGCTCTCTGTGCCGGACCAGCCGGAGTTCTCGATCTACATCGACACTCCGGAGGGGCCGCTCCGGCACCTCAGCGGGTTCGTTGCTGCGAGTGAGACGCTGGCCCATCCCCGCTATCGCCTCGTCGGCGCCGTGGATGCTGACGGGGACGCGCGCCTGGCCATTTACGCCGGCGACGAAGAACCGGTAGAGGTCGTCCAGGACAACCTCCGGAAGGACTCGAAGAGGCCCTCGTGTGGCCCACTGAAACTGGACTTCCGAGTCTGGGACCTTGAGTCGTCGGCCATCAAGCCGCTGCTGGCACTCGACACCAGCGCGAGGAACGCCAACGACGTACGGCAACTCATCCGGAACAACAGCGGTGTGGCCCTGTACCGGGACGGTTTCCGCGTGCAGCCGTTCGGGGAACCTGGGTTCGACTGGCTTGGTTTCGACCAGCGACGCATCAACAACCCGACGCTGCGTCTCTCCAACCGGCAAGTGGCGGGATTCGTCTACATCTCGGCTGATGACAACCCCGGTCTCCTGGACCGCTCGCACCGTGAAGGGCTGATCGACACTCCGGAGTACGAGGAACTGAAGGCAGTCATACTCCAGGCGGTTGCCCGGCTGGAAACGCAACGCTACCGGCTGCGTCGGGAACCCACTGCTCCGGCGGACCCTCCGCTCCTTGCCGGGCCGTCCGAAGGCAGGGGCCACGGGCTCTTTCAGAACTTCAACCTGGACCCGCTGCGACAGGTCGCTGCAGAGCGGCACCCAGATGACATCATCCTCAGTCGGGCCATCGAGGATGCCACGGAGACGATCAACGAAGGCGTACGCAAGGTACAGGAGGTCATCGCCCAGTTCTCCCGCCTCGCGACCCTGGGAACCCTGGTCGATGTTGTCCTCCACGACGGACGTACGGCCCTTTCCCGCATCGGCGTGGGCCTTCGCCGCCTCGGCAAGATCACCACGAAGGTCGAGGCACACGATGTGGAGTTGTCAGCTGCGCTGGGCAAGCTGCGGACGGACTTCACCGCACAGGAGAGGGCTCTCGACCGGCTCTTCACTCGCATCGAGCCCCTCAGTGGACGGAAGCGTGGACGGCCCCGCCGGCTCTCTCTGCATCAGAGCATCTCCGAAGCCGTTGACGTGCTGGAGTCGGAGATCACCAAGCATGGTGTAGATGTGCAGATCAGCGGGGAGGACGTGATCGTCACCGCCGAGCCGGGTGACATCAGGACTCTTGTGGTCAACCTCGTGAGCAACGCCGTGTACTGGCTCTCCACCATGCCCAAGGGCACGCCCCGCGAGATCCTGATCGAGACGGAGCGCAATCACGAGGGCGAACTGGACGTGGTCGACATCACGGTCAGCGACAACGGCCCTGGGGTGCGCGAGAAGATCAAGGACCTGATCTTCGATACCTACTTCAGTGAAAAGCCGGATGGCGTCGGCCTTGGTCTCAGCATCGCAGGCAGCGTCGTGAAGGACTTCTACGACGGCCAACTGGGGCTGGTGAGCCCCGGCACCCTCTCGGGTGCGAGTTTCCGGGCACGACTGCGAAGGAGAGTTGGGTGACGTCGACGGACGTTGCGTATCGGGTGCTCATAGTCGATGACGACGCCCAGATGATCGCGGACCTTCGCGAGGTGCTGTCCGAGGAGCTCACAGACCTCGGGGAGATCCACTTCGAGTCCGAGCAGGACTTCGCCGCAGCCGAGCAGCGGTTGATCGACGAGGACTTCGACCTGGTCATCCTCGACGTCCGCGACGCCGCCGATGGCATACCCTCCGCTGCCGTCGAAGGACGCGGACACGAACTGTACGACGCCATCGCCGGCGCGCGGTGGCTGCCCGTGGTTTTCTTCACAGCTGTCCCCCAGCAGGTGCGTGACCTGGAGAAGCCTCCACTCATCCGTGTGGTGACCAAGAACGCCTGGGACGAGGTCGCGCCCGCGGTCAGGGACGGGCTGCTCTCGGGGGTGTCGGAGTTGAGGCGCCGTATCTCGGGTCTAGTCGAGCGCAAGGTCCGCATTTTCCTCCGTGACGTCGTGGCCCCGCACTGGCACGAGATGGCGGGTGCTGATCCCCACGAGATCACCCCGATCATCGTCAACCGCCTCGCGGCCGAGCTCAGGGAGAACGGCCCCAGCGAACTGGGCTACGCCGGGGACAGCGAGGCTGTCGCAACTGCCGGCCAACCCTCTGCCGCTCGGGTCTATCTGAAGCCGTGCGTGACCCACCACCTCACCGCCACGGACCTCGTGGTCAGTCCCGAGGGCGATTGGTGGATCGTCCTCACACCCGCTTGCGACCTGTATGAGGACCACCCGGACGCCAACGTGGCGAGACCTCGTAAGGCTAAGGCACAGTACGTTCGCCTGGCCAAGGCTGATCGCATCTTCATCGAGGACGGCGAGGAGTCGGAGTCTCCAGTGATCGCCACATGGCTGGCCAGCTCGAAGAGCAACAGCCACAAGGACCAGGCCAAACAGGTCTTCGGGGACAAGCAGAACCGGTACCGCGCTCTTCCTGGCTACCTCGACATCCCCGACCTCTTGGTCGACTTCGAGAACGTGGTATCCGTCCCGCTCGCCGAGGCACGAACCTGGCGACGTGTCGCAACCCTCGACAGCCCGTTCTCGGAGGCGATGCTCATCGCGTACAGCCGCTCGGTGGGACGTATCGGAACCCCGGACCTCAGCTTCGACGACGTGAAGGTCCGGTTGGAACTCGAGAAGCCGAAGACCAAGCGCTTGCCGCCGCAGGCTCCCACGCCAACAGCAAACGGTGAGATTGTGAAGGACTGAGCGGCCCGGCGCTCGAACAGCGTGCGCGCCCATCAGCGGAGGGCCCTCCGAGCACGGAATCCCTGGCCCTCGTTGTGGTCGACGCGTGGGTGCGTTGGCATGGACCTACATGCCGCCGGCGGGCATCACGCCCTGGGAGCCATCTGGGAGCCGACCCGCTCCCCGAACCCCTTCCAGGCCCCGCGACACCAACCGATCCCACCCACCTGACCTGCGAAAACGCCTTCGAAGCTGGCAGGCACCCCAACCGAACCTCATTCGGGACGAAGAGGTCGTGGGTTCAAATCCCGCCACCCCGACGCTGGTCAGAGGCCACGTACTGTATTTGGTACGTGGCCTCTGACGTATGTGTGCAGCAGCGGAGTCCAGCACCGCTGTAGCTCTGGACGGTCACCCCGTCCGCCCGCTCCTGCATCACGGGTTGTCCAGCAGACCGAGTGCCGTGTCCGGACGGCAGTGCACGCACGCCACTACGCCGTGCCGCAAAGCCTCAACCACCTGTCCGCGGGATGCCGGACGACACCGGCCCGACTTCGCGGCAGCCCAGCAGTCCCCGACATGGACGGCGTCCACGTTCCTTCGGTTGAGCCCGTATTGGAGCAGCCACTCCGGAGGTGACGGCCGCATCTCCTCACCTCGGCGCCGCTCGGCCTCGCGCCGCTCCTCGTCCGCGATCCACCCGTCGAGCTGCCGTACGGCTGCCGTCGCCTGCTGCACGACCACACGGCGCGCGAAGCGCAGCAGCTCCAGTCGGGACAGTTGATCGCTCACACGTTCGATTCTACGGTCGGCCCTACGGCTCCTGAGAGGGCACCCAGTGGAAACCCGTCGCCTCCCGTTCCTTGCAGCACCGCGCGGCCACCGCTGCCCGCCGGGATCGCCCTCCCTACCTCCCGACGCACACGGCGGTCGAAGCCGTCCGGCCGACGGGACCGAGCACGTGCGGCACGTCCGCCCAGTCGGCGAGGTCGAAACGGTCGACGAGACGTGTCGCGCCGTCGCTGAGCAAAAGCACGGACGCCAGCGACTCCAGCGGCACCGGTCCTGTGGCGGTGTGCTCGGCCGCCGGCGGTTTCGGGGCCGGCGACATACAGCTCCTCCGTCGTCCGACGCAGCAGCATGCGTGCAAGAGCCGAGGTGTCGATGAGGTAGTCGGCGACCGTCACCGCGCGGAGCCGCCCCGGTAGATGCGCTTGTCGAGGAGGAGTTCGGCGTCGAAGGCGCCTTCGTCCGCGAGGTCCTGCAGTTCGTGCAGGGCGCGCAGGCGGCTATCGCAGGCCACGATCTCGCTGAGGGCGGTGTTGATCGTGTCCCGCTTCGTGGTCGTGCCCAGCTCCTTCGCCGCCGCCTCCAAGGCGTCGTCGTCGAGGTCGATGACGGTTCTGCCCACGAGCCCACCTCCATGTACAACGAGACGTATGTCAATACACGTGCCATCACGTATCAAGGAGCGAGGTCGGCCCGGATGACACGTCGGCCCGCGCGTGCCGTAGGGTGCCGTCGGTCATGGCCCGTAGGTCAACTCAGGTGTAGGGGGACGGTCATGGGCGGCGCTGGGCGCGTGGGGCACACTCCGCTGCCGGGGATCGGTGTGCGGTACGACCTCGTCACGCGGGAGCGGCGGCGGTTGTCGGTGATCGCCCATCTCGACGGTTCCCGGACGCTGAACGTCTACCGCAGGGACGATCCGGACGACACCGCGCTGTGCCTGCGTCTGAACACCGAGGAGGCGGCGGCCGTCGTCGACGCCCTGCTCCCCTCGCACCACAGCCCGAACCTGCTGGCGACGGCCGAACTGGGCCTGGTCGCCGAGCGGATCGAAGTGGCGGCCACCTCGCACTGGAACGGGCGCCTGCTGGGCGACACCCGCATGCGCACGGAGACCGGCGTCTCCATCGTGGCCGTGCTGCGCCGTGCCGAGGCGATCCCGTCGCCGGGCCCGGACTTCCGGCTGGCCGGCGGCGACACCCTCATCGTGATCGGCACGCGTGAGGGTGTCGGTGTCGCCGCGGAGATCCTCGGCCGGGAGTGATCCGTGGGCGGCCCGGTCAGGAGTGACCGACCGGGAGTGATCCGTGGGGGCCCGGTCACAAGTGACCGACCGGGGGTGACCCGCTGAGAACGCCGGTCGAAGTGACCCGCCGGGCGGGCCCGGCGCGCGTTCCCGGCCGGTCGGGCGTGACCCGCCGGGCGGGCCCGGTCAGGAGTGACCGGTGGCCCCCAACCGTCAGACCTTCGCCGGCTCCGGCGTCGACCGCTCCGCTTCCACCGGCGTCTCCGTCCGGCCGCCGGTGAGGCGGCGGGCCAGCGGCTCGGTCCAGCGGGCGGTGAGCGGGCCGACGACCACCAGGATCAGGACGTACGCCGTGGCCAGCGGGCCGATGCGGGGCTCGACGCCGACCGCGAGGCCCGCGATGACGATCGAGAACTCGCCGCGCGCCACCAGCGTGCCGCCCGCACGCCAGCGTCCCGCGCCCTTGATGTCGGCGCGGCGTGCCGCGTACCAGCCGGTGGCGATCTTGGTCAGCGTGGTGACGAGGGCCAGGAGCAGGGCCGGGACCAGCACCGGCGGGATGTCGGCCGGGTCGGTGGACAGGCCGAAGAAGACGAAGAAGACGGCGGCGAACAGGTCCCGCAGCGGGGTGAGCAGGTTGCTCGCGCCCTCGGCGACCTCACCGGACAGGGCGATGCCCACGAGGAACGCGCCGACGGCCGCCGAGACCTGCAGTTCCTGGGCGAGACCGGCGACGAGCAGCGTCAGGCCGAGCACGACCAGGAGCAGCATCTCCGCGTTGTCCGAGGAGACCGCGCGGCTGATCAGACGGCCGTGACGCAGCGCCACGTAGAGCACGGCGCCCACGGTGCCGAGGGAGATCAGCAGGGTGACCGAGCCGCCCGCCAGGCCGGCGCCCGCCAGCACCGCGGTGAGGATCGGCAGGTAGACCGCCATCGCCAGGTCCTCGATGACGAGGACGCCGAGCACCACCGGTGTCTCCCGGTTGCCGAGCCGGCGCAGGTCGCCGAGCACCTTCGCGATCACGCCCGAGGAGGAGATCCAGGTGACGCCGGCCAGCGCGACGGCCGCGACCGGACCCCATCCCAGGATCAGCGCCGCCACGGCGCCGGGCACCGCGTTGAGGACGAAGTCGACCACCCCGGACGGGTACTGCGTCTTGAGGTTGGTGACCAGTTCGGACGCGCTGTACTCCAGGCCCAGCATGAGCAGCAGCAGGATGACGCCGATTTCGGCGCCGACGGCGGTGAACTCCTCGCTGGCCTGCAACGGCAGGATGCCGCCGTGGCCGAAGGCGAGTCCGGCCAGCAGGTAGAGCGGGATGGGCGAGAAGCCCACCCGTCCGGCGAGGCGGCCCAGCAGGCCGAGGGCGAGGATGATCGCGCCCAGTTCGATGAGCATGGTGGCGGTGTTGTGCACGGGCGTCGGTCCTCCGGGTCGGTGACGGCGGCGTCAGTGCCTGAAAAGGGCTGGGGTGGTGCGAGCGGGCGGACGGCGGGAGGCCGTGGGTCGCGCGCTGGATCCGCGGGGTGCGGTGACGGGTGACGGCGGGGTGTCCTGGTCCGTGTACGACGCGACGCCGGGGCGGCCCGGCGTGAGCGGGCGGGTGGCGTGCGTACGGGCGGCTGCCGCACCCTTGACGGAGGGGCGGCGGCCGGGCGGTCAGGCGCCGAAGTGAGTGGCGTCCGGTTCGGGAACGCTGTCGCGGGGGGTGATGTCGATGCGTACGGGCCGGTTCGGGTCGCGCCGTACTGCGCGTCGGTTCATGTCACGTCCCCCCTCGCATCCAGGTCGATTGCCTGCGGACTGAGCGTCCGACGGCTCAACGGAGCGCCAAGACCGAGTAAAGTTTACCGTACGACAAATTACATCTTTGTCGCTTATGCGTACGACCTGCGTAAACCCTCCGGCCGCGCGGGCACCCCTCACGCCAACGGTCACGGCGTCGCCGACGCCTCCCCCGGCACCCCGCTCACCCCACGGTGAGCAGCGCCCTGCCGCGGGCGTGGCCCCGCTCGACCGGTGTGCGCACGCCATGCTCCCTGGAACCACGCGCCGTCATCAGGCAGTCTTCTGCCCTGTGGTGAGCCTCCTTCCCAACCCCGCCCCGCCCAGCGACCCTTCGGCACACATGGTGGTGTGCGGCGACGACGGGCTGGCGCACCGCCTCGCCGCCGAACTGCGCGGTGTGTACCGCGAACAGGTCGTCCTCGTGGTGCCCTCCGCCGGGCGCGCGCCCCAGCCGATGGCCGGACGGGCCCGTGCGGCCTCCGCCGCGCTGCTCGACCGGGTCGTGACCGCCGTCAACCGGGGCAACGGCGGCTCCGACGACACCCTGGTCCCCGGCGAGCGGGTGCTGGAAGCCGCCGAACCCACCGAGGCCGCGCTCGCCGACGCGGGCGTGGACCGGGCCGCCGCGCTGGCGCTGGTGTACGACGACGACGAGACCAACATCCGCGCCGCGCTCACCGCCCGCCGGCTCAACCCCCGGCTCCGCCTGGTGCTCCGGCTCTACAACCGGCGCCTCGGCCAGCACATCGAGGCACTCCTCGACCAGGCCGCCGAACTGGCGGGCGGCACCTCCCCCGGACGCGCCGGCCACGGACACGACAACGCGACGACCGTGCTGTCCGACGCCGACACGGCCGCGCCCGCGCTGGTCGCCACCGCCCTCGTCGGCACCAGCAAGGTCGTCGACGCCGAGGGACTGCTGCTGCGCGCGGTGGAACGACGCCCGCCCGGCCCCGGCGAGGTGGCCGACCCCGGGCTGTGCACACTGGCACTGCTGTCCGCGACGAGCAACGACCCGGCCGGCGCCGAGGGTTCGGAGGACAGCGGCGACCAGGGGCCCCAACTGCTGCCCGACGCCGAGGCGGTGGCGGCGGCGACCGGACGCGGCACGGTGGTGCTGGAGCAGCTGTCGTACTCCGGTCCCCCGCTGCCCTCCCGACGCGGCGTCGTCCCGCCGTTCGCCTCGCTGTTCTCGGCGCGGCTGCGCTGGTCGCTGGCGGGACTGGTCGCCGCGGTCGTCGCGCTCGCGGTGGCGTTGATCCTGGTGACCGACGACCACCCGCTGCACGCCATCTACGTCACGCTGCTGGACCTGTTCGCCATCAACGAGCCCGCGCTCGACGCACCGACCGGACAGCAGGTGCTCCAACTGCTGTCGGGGCTGGTCGGGTTGCTGCTGCTGCCGGTGCTGCTGGCCGCGGTCCTGGAGGCGCTCGGCACGTTCCGTACGGCGTCGGCGCTGCGCAAGCCGCCGCGCGGGCTCGGCGGACACGTGGTGCTGCTCGGGCTGGGCAAGATCGGCACCCGGGTGCTGACCCGGCTGCGTGAGCTGGACATCCCCGTGGTGTGCGTGGAGGCCGACCCGGAGGCACGCGGCGTGGCCGTCGCACGGCGGTTGCGGGTGCCGGTGGTCGTCGGGGACGTCACGCAGGAGGGCGTCCTGGAGTCGGCGAAGATCCACCGCGCGGACGCGCTGCTCGCCCTGACCAGCATCGACACCACGAACCTGGAGTCCGTGCTGTACGCCCGCTCGGTGCGCCCCGACCTGCGCGCGGTGCTGCGGCTGTACGACGACGACTTCGCCAAGGCCGTCTACCGGACGCTGCGTATGGCGCACCCCGCCGCGCTGACCCGCAGCCGGAGCGTGTCGCACCTGGCGGCGCCCGCCTTCGCCGGGGCCATGATGGGGCGGCAGATCCTCGGCGCGATCCCCGTGGAACGGCGGGTGCTGCTGTTCGCGGCGCTCGTCGTCAACGGGCATCCGCAGCTGGAGGGGCGCACGGTCGCCGAGGCGTTCCGGCCCGGGGCCTGGCGGGTGCTGGCGCTGGACACGGCGGCCCGGGGCGGCGCTGCCGCGGCCGACGCGCCGGGGTCCGGGCTGGTGTGGGACCTGCCGGCCACCTACGTCCTGCGGGCCGGCGACCGGATCGTGCTGGCCGCGACCCGCAGGGGACTCGCGGAGCTGCTGGGGCGCCGGACCCGCAGCACGACGTGACACGGCGGACCGTGTGCCGGGGGCGGACCGAACCCGCCCCGGCATAGGGAAGCCGGGATGGGCGGCGCGCTGCCGGCCCAGAGCCGCGATCGGGCGGTCCGCGCCCGGCCTGGAGCCACGATGGGGCGGGTCCGCTGATGGGACGGCCCCTCCCGGCCCAGGGCCGGGGCGGGGCCGCTTCCGGCGTGCGGAGCCGTGGGTCAGGACGGTAGGTGGCGGGCCGCGAAATCGAGCTCCAGGCGGATCTGCTTGATGCGCTCGTCGACCACCAGCGAGCCGTGACCGGCGTCGTAGCGGTACACCTCGTGGACCGCGTTGCGGGACTCCAGGCGCTTGACGTAGTTCTCGATCTGCTGGATGGGGCAGCGCGGGTCGTTCACCCCGGCCGAGATGTAGACGGGGGCCTTCACCCGGTCGACGTAGGTGATCGGGGACGACGCCTCGAAGCGCTCGGGGACCTCCTCCGGGGTGCCGCCGAGCAGCGTGCGGTCCATCGCCTTCAGCGCCTCCATCTCGTCGTGGTACGCCGTGACGTAGTCGGCGACCGGGACCGCCGCGATGCCCAGCGCCCACGCGTCCGGCTGCGTGCCGAGACCGAGCAGGGTGAGGTAGCCGCCCCAGGAGCCGCCGGTGAGGATCAGCCGGGCGGGGTCAGCCAGCCCTGAGGAGACCGCCCACGCGCGGACCGCCTCGATGTCCTCCAGCTCGATCAGGCCCACCCGGTGCTTCAGGGCGTCCGTCCACGCCCGGCCGTACCCCGTGGAGCCCCGGTAGTTGACGCGGACCACCGCGTAGCCGTGGTCGACCCAGGCCGCCGGGCCGGCCGCGAAGGAGTCGCTGTCGTGCCAGGTGGGGCCGCCGTGGATGTCGAAGACCGTCGGCAGCGGGCCGGTCGCACCGGCCGGCTTCTGCACCAGCGCGTGGATACGGCCGCCCGGCCCCTCCACCCACACGTCCTCCACCGGCACCGAGCCGGGCGACTTCATGCCGGGCGGGTCGAGGACCACGCCACCGGACGTGGAGCGCACCGCCGGGGGCTGGGCCGCCGAGGACCACAGGTACTCGACGCTGCCGTCGGGACGGGCCGTCGCGCCCGAGACCGCGCCGCGCGGGGTGGAGATCTTCTCCAGCCGGCGCTCCGCCAGGTCGTAGCGGAAGAGCTCGCCGCGCGCCTCGAAGCCGTGCGCGATGAGCAGGGCCGAGCCGTCCGGGAACCACTCGGCGCTCACGTCACCGGGCAGGTCCAGCGCCAGGTCCGTCTCCTCGCCCGTCGCCACGTCCCACACCAGGGGCTCCCAGCGGCCCCGCCGCTGATGGCCGATGAGCAGCCGGGTGTCGCCCTCGACCGGGGCGAAGCCGAGCACCTCCAGACCCAGCTCCTCGGTGCCGCCCCGGGTGTCGTCCAGCTCGGCGACCGTCGTGCCGTCGGGGCGCATCACGCGCAGCGCGGAGTGCATCGCGTCCCCGTGTTCGGTGTGCTCCACGGAGATCAGCGAACCGTCGTAGGAGAGGTCGCCCACGCCCGCCGACTCACGGTGGCGGTACAGCTCGACCGGCGCCTCGCCGCCGCGCACCAGGTGGATCGTCGTACCGTCCTCGTCGGTGGAACGGCCGACGACCGCCGTACGCCCGTCGCGGCCGAGCGCCAGGCCCGCCGGGTACGAGGGGTCCAGGCCCGGGGCGGCGAGCTCGTCCTCGCCGCCCGTGAACCGCTGACGGCGCCAGACGCCGAACTCGTCGCCGTCCTTGTCGTCGAACCACCAGATCCACTCGCCGTCGGGCGAGAGCACGCCGTCCGTCGTGCCGTTGGGCCGGTCGGTCACCTGGCGCTGCTCGCCGGTCGCCCGGTCCCAGGCGTACAGCTCGTACGTCCCCGTCGCGTTCGACACGAACAGGGAGCGGTCGGGGGCGTCCTCCGCCCAGTCGGGAAGGGACACCCGGGGCGCCCTGAAGCGCTTCTCCCAGTCGGGCATCTCCCCGGTCTGCTGCACTCGCTCGGTCTGGTGGTCCGCCCGGTCCGGCGCGTCGGACCCGTTGCTCTCAGTCATGACCCCATACTGCCCGTCCGGACGCCCCTCGTGCGTCCGAGGTCCCCAGCCTGTGGACAACTTCCTCCGGAACTTCCACCGGACCTCTCACCCGAGGCCGCCCGGAGGCCACGCCGCAGCCGACCCCGCGGGACGGGAACCGTCCGCGGGCCCGTACCGTTGAGGGCGTGTACCGGTTTCTGCTGACCCCCCGCTGGTGGGCGATCAACGTCTTCCTGCTGCTCTCCATCCCCTTCTGCATCTTCATGGGGTCCTGGCAGCTGGGCCGGTTCGAGGACCGGGTGGACAACCACCGCGAGGCGGAGGAGCGCGTCACCTCGGCCCAGCAGGAGGCGGCCCGGCCCCTGGACGACCTGCTGCCCGTCACCAAGGCCACCTCCGGCAAGCAGGCCACCGTGACCGGCCGGTACGACACCCAGCTCCTCGTGCCCGACCGCACGCTGGACGACAAGCACGGCTACTACGTCCTGACTCTGCTGCGCACCGACACCGGCCGCGCGCTGCCCGTCGTCCGCGGCTGGCTGCCCGGCGAGCCGGACCCGGCGAAGGTGCCCGCGCCGCCCGCCGGCCAGGTCACCGTCACGGGCGCGCTCCAGGCGTCCGAGACCCCCGGCAGCAACGGCGTCAGCAGCCGCAGCGGCCTGCCCGAGGGCCAGACCGCCGCGATCAGCGCGGCCACCCTAGTCAACCTCGTGCCGTACGACGTGTACGACGCCTGGGTCACGCTCAACCGCGGGGACTCGGGGATGAGCGCGGTGCCCGCGGCCGCGCCCGGCGGCACGGGGCTGGACCTGAAGGCGTTCCAGAACCTCGGCTACACCGCCGAGTGGTTCGCCTTCGTCGGCTTCGTGATCTTCATGTGGTTCCGGCTGCTGCGCCGCGAGGTGGAGCTCGCCCGCGACGCGGAGCTGGGCCTCGGCCCGGACACGGACGGCGACGGCGGTGAGCGGCGGGACACCGACGGGGACGGCGGCGACGGCGGGAAGCCGCAGGCCGCCGGCGGGACCGACGGCGACGAGGCCCCCCGTCAGCCGACCGGCGTGAGCAGCCCCGTCCAGTAGACCGTGCCGGCGCAGGCGTTGGCGACGGTCGCGGCGGCCGGGCCGGAGCCCGTCACCGCCGTGTAGGTCACCGTCACGCTGCCTTCGGTGCCGCCGTCCTCCCGGAGCAGCTGCGTCGCCGTGCCGCTGCCGGTGCCGGTCGTCGCGCCGGCCGTGTTCGTCGGGTTCTCGGACGGCGTCGGATCCGCCGTCGGACCGCCGGTGCCGCCTCCCGTGGTGTCACCGGGCGCCGGACAGGTCTCGGAGGGCACCCAGGCGAACCGCACCTCGTACGCGTCGCCCGGCTTGAGCACCAGGGTCGCCGCCTCCAGGGACGGGTCGGGCAGTCCGGCCGCCGCGTCACCCGCGACATGCCGGGCCGTCCCGATCTTCGCCGCGTCGGCCGCGCCCTGCGGGGCCGCGCCCACGGAGCCCGCGCCCTCCACGGTGCAGCTCGCCTCGGAGACGTTGGCGACCCGGAACGAGCCGTAGACCGCGCCCGCGGAGTCGGGGGCGGCGCTGGTCGCGGTCGCCGGGCCGAGCTGGGCGCCGGTGCAGGCGGGGGCGGCCGCCGTGGTGCCGGCCGACGGGTCGGTGCCCTCGGTCGCGCCCGTGCCGGTACCGGCGTCGGTGCCGGCCTTGTCCCCCTCCTTCTTGCCGCCCTCGTCGTCGCCCTCGACCTCGTCGGAGGCGCCGCCGGCGGTGGTCTCGCCCTGGCCCGGGTCCTTGCCCTGGCCGGTGCCGCCCTGGGCCTGCGAGGCGTGGCCGACGGCGGACGGGCTGGCGTCCGAGCCGACGGCGCCTGAGACGTGGACCAGCGCGGGGACGGCGGTGCCGAGGAACAGCGCGGCGGCGGCCGCGCCGACGAGGGCCTGGCGTTTGCGCGCGCGGCGGGCGGGGACGGCCCGGCGCAGGTAGTCCAGGGTGCCGTCGCTGGGCTCCACGTCCTGGACGGCCTGGTGCAGCAGGGCGCGCAGTTGCAGCTCGTCCGAGTCGAGCCCTTCGGGGCTCCGTTCGTCCCGGCCGTCGTTCACAGTTCCGTTCCCAGCGTGCGTGTGTGTCGGGTGCTGCCCGGGCGGTGTCACGAGCGCGCGCAGCCGCGCGAGCCCGTCCGCCAGGGGCACGCCCTCGTGTTCCGGGCCGCGCGCGGGTCCGTGTCCGGGCGCGGGCCCCGACACGGGCGGGACCTCGCCGGCCTCTGCACGCCCGGCACCGTCGCCGGCGGCGTCGCCGGAGTCCTCGACGACATCCGACACCCGGCCGCTTGCGGACTCCGGACCGTCAACGGACTCCCGACCGTCCCGGGACTCGGCGGAGTCCCGCCGGCCAGCGGAGTCCCGGCTGTCCCCGGCCTGAACAGGCTCCCACCGGTCAGCGGACTCCCGACCGGCCTCCGACTCAGCGGGCTCCTGCCGGTCAGCGGGCTCCTGCCCGTCCTCAGGCTCCTGCCGGTCAGCGGGCTCCCGGCAATCCCGGGACTCGGCGGAGTCCGGACCGTCAGCGGGCTCCCGGCCGTCCCCGGACCCGGCGGAGTCCGGACCGTCAGCGGGCTCCCGGCCGTCCCCGGACCCGGCGGAGTCCCGGCCGTCTGCTGGCTCCTGACCGGCCGCGGGTCCCCCCGCGCCGGCGGACGTGCCGCGCGAACCCTCCGGCTCACGCTCCTCGTGCCGTGGGTCCCGCATGTCCTGGCCCTCGCTCATGCCGGTGCCTCCATGGCCACCCGCAGCGCCGCGATGCCCCGTGAGCCGTACGCCTTCACCGAGCCCAGCGATATGCCGAGGGTCTCGGCGACCTGGGCCTCCGTCATGTCGGCGAAGTAGCGCAGCACCAGCACCTCGCGCTGGCGGCGCTGCAGATTCTTCATCGCCTTGATCAGGGAGTCGCGTTCGAGCTGGTCGTACGCCCCTTCCTCCGCGCTCGCCATGTCCGGCATCGGCTTGGACAGCAGCTTCAGGCCGAGGATGCGGCGGCGCAGCGCGGAACGGGAGAGGTTGACGACCGTCTGCCGCAGGTAGGCCAGCGTCTTCTCGGGATCCCTGACCCGTTTGCGGGCGGAGTGGACGCGGATGAACGCCTCCTGCACGACGTCCTCGCAGGAGGCGGTGTCGTCGAGGAGGAGCGCCGCGAGTCCCAGCAGGGAGCGGTAGTGGGTGCGATAGGTCTCGGTGAGGTGGTCGACCGTGGTACCGGCCGCCACGGTGTCGTCGGCGCCGTCGCGCTGACCGGGGATGCGGGCGGGGCGCGCTGCGGGCATGGGCGCGATCACCGGCATGCCACCGGACGCGCCGGCCGCGCGGGGCCGGAGCGTGGCGCGGGGCGGCCGGAGGGCCGTGCCGCGCGGCGCTGTGAAGTCGAGTACCTCTGCCACGCCAGTTGGACACGCTTCCCCCCGTAAGGGTTGTACGTGCCGGGCGTCACGTGTGCGCCGACCGGTGCCGTCCACCGCCCACCCGCGTCAGGCAGCACCACCGACAGCACATCGAATGCCCTCATGCGACCCGCTCTTCCCCTGTGTTTCATATGAACGGACGTCCCCACGCCCGGTTCCAGACGTCCCCACGCCTGGGAAGCAGCGTCCCCACGCCCCGGATAAGGGTGACCGCAAAGACGCTCCCCGCCCTCCGCTCGGTTGCGGGTGGCGGGGAGGTGAATCCTCGTCTGCAATCCTCGGCCCAGGAAGTTGCATGTTCAAGTGGTCCGGACCGAGGAACCGGTCCACAAGTTCCTCACAGATCCTACAAATGAATCCTCTGTGATCCAGAACTTTTACCGGCGGGGGGTATACACCAGGGGCTAGGGGCTAGGGCGCCGACCGCTCGGCGGCCACGAGTTCGGCGATCTGCGCGGTGTTGAGCGCGGCGCCCTTGCGCAGGTTGTCCCCGCACACGAACAGCTCCAGCGCCGTCGGGTCGTCCAGGGTCCGGCGGACCCGGCCGACCCAGGTCGGGTCGGTGCCGACGACGTCGGCGGGGGTGGGGAACTCGCCGGCGGCCGGGTTGTCGAAGAGGACCACGCCGGGGGCGGTCGCGAGGATCTCGCGGGCCTTGTCGACGGTGACCTCGCTCTCGAAGCGGGCGTGCACGGTGAGGGAGTGCACGGTGACCACGGGGACGCGCACGCAGGTGACCGCGACGGGGAGGGAAGGCAGACCGAGGATCTTGCGGGACTCGTCCCGCACCTTCATCTCCTCGGACGACCAGCCGTCCTCCCGCAGCGAACCGGCCCACGGCACGACGTTCAGCGCGACGGGCTCCGGGAACGGCCCGGTGTTGTCCCCCACGGCCCGCCGTACGTCACCCGGGTGGGTGCCCAGGTCGGTGCCGGCCACCAGGGACAGCTGTTCGCGCAGGGTCCGCACGCCGGCCTGACCGGCCCCGCTGACCGCCTGGTACGAGGAGACGACCAGCTCGCGCAGGCCGAACTCGGCGTGCAGCGCGCCCATCGCGACGATCATCGACAGGGTGGTGCAGTTGGGGTTGGCGACGATGCCGCGCGGGCGGCTCCGCACCGCGTGCGGGTTGACCTCGGGGACGACCAGCGGCACGTCCGGGTCCATGCGGAAGGCGCCGGAGTTGTCGACGACCACGGCGCCGCGGGCGGCGGCGACGGGCGCCCGCTCGGCGGAGACCTCGTCGGGCACGTCGAACATCGCGACGTCGACCCCGTCGAAGGCGTCCTCGGTGAGCGCCACCACCTCGACCTCCTCGCCGCGCACGGCCAGCTTGCGGCCGGCCGAGCGCGGGGAGGCGATGAGCCTGATCTCGCCCCAGACGTCCGCGCGCTGGGACAGGATCTGGAGCATGACCGTGCCGACGGCCCCGGTCGCTCCCACGACCGCGAGCGTCGGCCGCCCGGAACGTCCGGGTCCTGCGGTGCCGGTCATCAGCGGCCGGTGCCTCCGTAGACCACGGCCTCGTCACTGTCGGAGTCCAGGCCGAAGGCGCTGTGCACGGCGCGCACGGCCTCCGGCACGTCGTCCTTGCGGGTGACGACCGAGATGCGGATCTCGGAGGTCGAGATCAGCTCGATGTTCACGCCGGCGTCGCTGAGCGCCGTGAAGAAGTCGGCGGTGACACCGGGGTTGGTCTTCATGCCCGCGCCGACGAGGGAGATCTTGCCGATCTGGTCGTCGTAGCGCAGGGAGTCGAAGCCGATGGTGCCCTTGTTCTTCTCCAGGGCGTCGATGGCCTTGCGGCCCTCGGTCTTCGGCAGGGTGAAGGAGATGTCCGTCAGGCCCGTGGACGCGGCGGACACGTTCTGCACGACCATGTCGATGTTGATCTCGGCGTCCGCGATCGTGCGGAAGATCGACGCGGCCTCGCCGGGCTTGTCGGGCACGCCGACGACCGTGACCTTGGCCTCGGAGGTGTCGTGCGCGACACCGGAGATGAGAGCCTGCTCCACCTGCTTGTCCCCTTGCTCGATCGGCTCGCTGCTGACCCACGTGCCCTGCAGTCCGCTGAAGGACGAGCGGACGTGGATCGGGATGTTGTACCGGCGGGCGTACTCCACGCAGCGGTGGAGCAGCACCTTGGAGCCGGAGGCGGCCAGTTCGAGCATGTCCTCGAACGAGATCCAGTCGATCTTCTTGGCCTTCTTCACCACGCGCGGGTCGGCGGTGAACACACCGTCGACGTCCGTGTAGATCTCGCACACCTCGGCCTCGAGCGCGGCGGCGAGGGCGACGGCGGTGGTGTCGGAGCCGCCGCGGCCGAGCGTGGTGATGTCCTTGGTGTCCTGGCTGACGCCCTGGAACCCGGCGACGATGGCGATGTTGCCCTCGTCCACCGAGGCCTTGATCCGGCCCGGTGTGACATCGATGATGCGGGCCTTGTTGTGGACCGAGTCGGTGATGACACCTGCCTGGCTGCCGGTGAAGCTCTGGGCGTTGTGGCCCAGGTTCTTGATCGCCATGGCCAGCAGGGCCATGGAGATCCGCTCTCCGGCGGTCAGCAGCATGTCGAGCTCGCGGCCGGCAGGGATCGGGGATACCTGCTCGGCGAGATCGATCAGCTCGTCCGTCGTGTCGCCCATCGCGGAAACCACGGCGACCACCTGGTGGCCGTTCTTCTTGGCTTCCACGATCCGCTTGGCGACGCGCTTGATGCCTTCGGCATCGGCTACGGAGGAGCCTCCGTACTTCTGCACGACAAGGCCCACGTGCGCTCCTCGCTCAGTCCGTCGTTGTCCGCAGTCCGCCCACATATGTGTGCGCTGCGGTCCGCTCAGTCTATCGACGTCCGAAAATCCCCCCTTCGCGATATCGCATGGTGAGACATCGGACGCTCGCCAGGGGCTCATGCCCAGCCGCAGCCCAGCCACTCGAAAAGTGCCCCGCGTCACACTGCGGTGCGACCGTTTTCGGTCGGCAAGATCCTCCGGGGACGGTGTCGAGGCCGACACCCACGGGCTCAGGGAGGGCGACCTGCGGAAGCGCGGGGAAATCGAGGGGGCTGCCGACAAACCCCGGACGTTGAATTCAAAACTGAAATACATGATTCCGCGAACAGGCGGACAGAAAACAGCCATTGGCGAAATGATCACCCCCCGTGTTACATTCCTGCCGCGTCGAACACCTGGCCTGACCAGCCGGGTTGGACGCCGGAACCGCCGTCACGAAGTGACGTGGCGGTCGGAGGGGACATTAATCGGGGGAAGAAGTCCGCGGGGGGACCATTTCGGTTTCCACGCCAGTCCAGGTCGCCCTTTTGGGCTTCCTCCCCTTGTGATTGAACACAAGGGAGATCGTACATGACCCGCACTACTCCGCGTCTGGCCGCTGTTTCGGCCGTTGCCGTCCTGGCGGTCGGGGCGGGCGCGAGCCTGGCGCAGGCCGCGGAAGCCACCGCCTCGGCCCCCGCGGCGGTCTCGTCCGCGCCGGCCCTCACCGCGGCCCAGGCCCGGGCGCTCCTCGCCGACCCGGCCGTCTCCGCCGGACTGAACGCCCGGGACACCACGTCCCTGCGTGCCGTGGCCGACGGAACTGCCACCGAGGTCCAGGCCCGCGGGGCCGTCGGCGGTGCCGCCAAGGCCCTGTTCAACCTGCTGAAGAAGCACGGCGGCAAGGTGTACAGCGGCGCGGTCAAGGCCGCCAAGTCGAACTGGGGCAAGTTCCGCTCCTACATGGACGGCCTGCCCTGGTACCACCCGGTGCGCATCGCCTGGGTCGCGGCCGGCGCCGAGGCCCAGTACCAGCTGTACACGTACATCCGCGGCCTCGTCTGAGACACCGGGACTCGTCGCGTGGGGGTGGTGCGCCGTGCCGGGGGGACGGCGCACCGCCCCGCGGGGCGGAAGGAGACACATCGATGAGCAACGTCGAAGCTCCGCAGGCGCTGCGGCACCTGTGGGCCTCTCCCGCGCTGTTCGTCCTGGCGGCGTTCGTCGCGTTCAACGTGGCCGGCAGCCGTGGGGCGGGGTGGGCGCTGATGGCCGGGGGGCTGTCGGGACCGCTCGTCGCGCTCGGGTGGCAGGCGCTACGCAGGGAACGGCCGGAGACGGCGTTCGTCGTCGTCCCGCTGGGGCTGCTGGTGCTGATGTCCGTGCTGTTCGGGATCAACGAGGGGCCGCCCTGGGGCTGACGGGCGCGGCGGGACGTCGAGCACCGCCGGCTCGAAGGCCTCGCAGGTGACTCGAAGGCCCCTCAGGTGACCGGACGCACGCCCAGGGGGGTGCCGATCTCCTCGGCCATGACCTTGCCCGCCTCGAACTCGAGGGTGTCGTCGCCGATGCCCTGGTCGGTGTCGAGGCCGTCGAGCTCGGCAAGGGGCTGGTTCAGGCGGACGTGCGCGACGACCGACTGCAGGGCGCGCAGCGTCGCCGACGCCGTGGAGCCCCAGTTGGAGAAGTAGGAGAACTGCCACCACCACAGCGCCTCCGACGTACGGCCGGCGCGGTAGTGGGCCATGCCGTGGCGCAGGTCGGTGATGACGTCGGTGAGGTCGTCGGAGATGCGGGCCGGGACCGGGGCCTTGCGGGGCTCGTAGGGGTCGAAGACCTCGGAGTAGACGTCGATCGGCTCCAGGAGCCGGGCGAGGTTCTCGCGGAGTTCGTCGACGTCGGCCTCGGGGCCCATGTCGGGCTCGTAGCGCTCGTCGGGGACGATGTCCTCGTGGGCGCCCAGGCGGCCGCCGGCCAGGAGCAGCTGGGAGACCTCCAGGAGGAGGAACGGCACGGCCGAGTCCGGCTCGTCGCCCTTCGCGACCTCGGCGACGGCGACCAGGAAACTCTCGATCTGATCGGCGATCTGTACCGCGAAGTCGTCCGGGTTCTGGTGCGTCGCGTGCAGCGTGGCGTCAGACATCTAGGAGTCGTCTCCCCTCGAAGGCGCGGCCGAGGGTCACCTCGTCCGCGTATTCCAGGTCGCCGCCCACCGGGAGGCCGCTGGCCAGGCGGGTGACCTTCAGGCCCATGGGCTTGATCATGCGGGCGAGGTACGTGGCCGTGGCCTCGCCTTCGAGATTGGGGTCCGTGGCGAGGATCAGCTCGGTCACGGTGCCGTCCGCCAGCCGGGCCAGCAGTTCTCGTATACGCAGATCGTCGGGGCCGACCCCGTCGATCGGGCTGATCGCGCCGCCCAGCACGTGGTAGCGGCCCCGGAACTCACGGGTGCGCTCGATCGCCACGACGTCCTTGGGCTCCTCCACGACGCAGATGACCGCGGGGTCGCGGCGGGTGTCGCGGCAGATGTTGCACTGCTCCTCCTGCGCGACGTTCCCGCAGGTCGCGCAGAAGCGGACCTTCGCCTTGACCTCCATCAGCGCGTGCGCCAGACGCCGTACGTCCGTGGGCTCCGCCTGCAGGATGTGGAAGGCGATCCGCTGCGCGCTCTTGGGACCGACGCCGGGCAGCCGCCCCAGCTCGTCGATGAGGTCCTGGACCACGCCTTCGTACAACGGACTGCCGTCCTTCCTGGTGTTCCTTCACTACGTACGGTAGAGGCCTGCGGCCCCGCTTAGAAGCCCCGAAGGCCCGCGGGGCCCCGGCCGGTGACCTCGCTCAGAAGGGGAGGCCGGGGATGCCGCCCCCGCCGAGCCCCTGGGCGAGCGGGCCGAGCTTCTGCTGCTGCAGCGTCTGGGCGTTCTCGTTGGCCGCCTGGACCGCCGCGACGACCAGGTCCGCGAGGGTCTCGGTGTCCTCCGGGTCCACCGCCTTCGGGTCGATCCGAAGCGACCGCAGTTCGCCGGATCCGGTGACGGTCGCCTTGACCAGACCGCCGCCGGCCTGGCCCTCGACCTCCGTCCTGGCCAGTTCCTCCTGGGCCTTGGCCAGGTCCTGCTGCATCTTCTGGGCCTGCTGGAGCAGCTGCTGCATGTTGGGCTGGCCACCACCGGGGATCACGATTCAGCTCCTAGGTCGGTCCGTCGGTCCGGGTGCGAGGGGACGCACCGCTCGGCACGAGCCTACGTGGTCGGGACAGCCGTCGCCCCGGCACTCTTTCGGGTGAGTCCCTTCGGGGGCCCTATACCTGATCACGGCCCCCTTCCGGGCGTAAAAGGACGCGAACCCCCGACGCGCCCACCCGTTGGGCGGTAGGAAAGGCCCGGCGCGCGAGCACCACGCGTGACCGGCCGAGCGCGCACGGTGCGTGGGCGCGGGGCCGGCCAGGTCGGTTCAGGAGGGGAGATACCGGGTGGTTCAGCCGGAGATGCAGCCCGAGGGTCGGCCACACGACGGGCGGGGCGACGGCGCGGCCGGACCGTGGTCCGGCGACCCCGGCGGGCGGGCGTTCCCGCTCGGGGACTGGGGTGAGCCGGCCGTGCGGCTGGACGAGCTGTACCGGTGGGTGGAGCGCGGGGCGCTGGACACGGCCGCCTGGTACCTGGCGGACCGGGCGTGGAAGCGGCGCTGTGCGTGGGCACTGCGGGCCGGCACCGCGGTGGGCGCGCTGACCGGGGCCGCGCTGCCGCTGCTGGATCTGACCGGGGCGGCGGACGGTGTCACACCCTGGGGGTACCTGGCGCTGCTGCTCGCCGTGGCGTGTGTGGCGGGCGACCGGTTCTTCGGGATGACGTCCGGCTGGATGCGGGACGTGGCGACCGTGCAGGCCGTGCATCGACGGCTGCAGGCGTTCCAGTTCGACTGGGCGTCGGAGTGCGTCCGCGAGGTGCTGGGCCCCGCGGAGGGCACGGCCGGTGAGGCGGCGGAGCGCTGTCTGACGGTGCTGCGGCGCTTCACGGAGGACGTGACGGAGCTGGTCCGGGTCGAGACCGCCGACTGGATGATGGAGTTCCGCAGCGGGGGCGCGCCGCTGGGGGTGCGGACGGCGCTGGCCGGGGCGGGGCGGCCGGAGGGTGCCGTTCCGGCCGGGCGTTTCCCGTCGCCGCCGAACGGCGCCCGGCCGAACATGCCGCGGCAGCGGCCGCCGGAGACCCGCTGAGGGCTCCGCCGGGGGGGCGGGGCACACGGTGCGTTGATCGGCGCCGGCCGGGGGTGTTCGTACGGTGCGTGGATTAGCGCCGGTGCGGGTGCGGGGCGGGGGGTGTTCGCGCGGCCCGGCGCTTCCGGGATGCCGCCCGCGCCCACCCGTGCCGCCCCAGCGGCACGACTGCCCGCAGGCGGCGGGGGCGCGGGGAACTGCGCGACCAGCCCCCAGCGGCACGACTGCCCGCAGGCGGCGGGGGGCAGGGCAGCGCCCCGCCGGCGGGTGGGGTAGGGAAGGTGGTCTGTCAGACTGCGGCTTGATCTTCGTGTGGATGTGAAGCGGGTGCGGGGCCATGACCGACCGGGAGCAGAGCGGGCGGACGGACGCGCTGTTGACGGCGGCCGTGCGCGACGGCGGCGACGCGGATGCGATCGAGGAGCTCTACCGCCGTCACGCCGATGCCGTGCTCGCCTACGCCCGTACCTGCTGCCGTGACCCGCACACCGCGGAGGACCTCGCGTCGGAGGCGTTCACGCGCACGGTGCAGGCGGTACGCGCCGGCAAAGGCCCCGTCCACGCGTGGCGCCCGTATCTGCTGGCCGTGGTCCGGCACACCGCGGCTCGGTGGGCGGACCGGGCGCGGCAGGTCGAGCTCACCCCCGAGTTCGGTGACTGGCTGCAGGACACGGCGCGGCAGCTGAGCCGGGACCCGGCCGGTGAGGAGCGGAGCGGGGAGAGCCAGGCGGTGCGCGCCGAGGAGGGCGGGCTGGTCGCGGCGGCGTTCCGGGCGTTGCCCGAGCGGTGGCAGGCGGTGCTCTGGCACGCCGTCGTGGAGGACGAACCCGCGGCGAAGGTGGCGGCGTTGCTGGGACTGACTCCCAGCGGCGTGGCCTCCCTGACGGCGCGGGCCCGTGAGGGACTGCGGGAGGCCTATCTCGCCGCGCACGCCGAGCAGGGCGCGGCGAGCGAGGAGTGCCGCAGGTGCAGCGCGCGTCTCGCCGCGGCGGTGCGCCGCTCCCGCCGACCGCGCCGGGACGTCCGCCTGGAGCGGCATCTGGAGCAGTGCGGTCGGTGCCGCGTGGCCGTCCGTGAACTGACCGACATCGACCGGCGGTTGCGGTCGGTGCTGCCGGCGGCGGTGCTGCTGTTCGGCGGGCCCGCCTATCTGGAGGCACGCGCGACCGCGGCGACGGCATCCGGGCCCGCCCCGGGCGGCGGGGCGACCGGGGCGAAGGCCGGCGTGCTGGCCGCCGGCGCGGTGGCCGTGCTGCTGGGCGGCTGGGCGTTGTGGCCCGGCGGTGGTGAGGAACCAGGCGGGGCCGCGCCGACGGTGAGCACCGCCCCGTCCTCCGCCCCGGCTCCTCGGTCGTCCGAGGCTCTCCCGGTGCCGCCGACGCCGTCGGCGACCGCGTCCCCCTCACCGTCCGCTCCCGCGTCGGCGTCGTCGTCGCCCGTGGGGTCCGCCGGTCCCCGGCCGGCCGTCCTGGGCGGGCCGAGCACCCTGCGTTTCGTGTCGACCGGCGGCTGCATGGAGATCCCCGGGGGCGCGGCGCGTTCCGGCGTCCGGCCCGTGGAGGCGGCCTGCGACGGTTCCGCGGCTCAGCAATGGCGGCTCGCGGAGCCGTTCGCGGGAGACCTCGCCCGCGCACAGGTCCTCAACGAGGCGACCGGGATGTGCCTGACGCGGTCGGGCGGTACGCAGGACCACGCGCCGGTGGACCAGCGGCCCTGCGACGCCGGACAGGCCGGCCAGTTGTGGAACCTGTGGACGGACACCACGAAGGGCGAGGCCGCTCTGCGGGACGCCGACGGAACCCGCTACCTGGGTCTCGTCGAATGGGCTCGCGCGGACAAGGACCAGCGGCACGCCCCGACGATCGGGACCACGCGCTACTACTACGGCTCCGCCTCCATGAGGTTCCTCTTCGAACCCCGCATGCTCGGCGGGTAAAGACCACGCAAAGTCGCGGGATGCCCGTCGGACGGCCGGCTCCTCCCTCCCGGAAGCACTTCCCGAACCACTTCCGAAGAGGACAAGGACCATGAGGACAACCGCCCTGGGCCGTATCGCCCTGGCCACCGGCATCACCGCGCTGACCGCCGGTCTCTTCCCCGCCCCGGCGCACGCGGACGACGCCGTGGTGGAACGCAGGACGCTGCCGGTCCTGGTGGAGTTCACCGACAGTTCCTTCCAGCACCCCGACGCGGTGGAGGAGAGCACGCCGGACACCTACTTCGGCGCGAAGAAGGACTCGCTCGCCTCGTTCTTCACCGAGCTGTCCCGCGGGCGGTACCGCGTGGTGCCGGCCGTCGACGGCCGGTACGCGGGGCCGGTCACGCTGCCGATGGCCGCGAGCTGCGACGCCTTGAGGATCAACACCCTGACGCAGGAGGCCCTGGCCGGGCAGGGGCTCGTGCGCGGCGAGGACTACGACAGTCTCTCGATGGTCTTCCCCGCGCAGAAGACCGGCTGCGACTGGGCGGGCCTCGGCTCCGTGCCCGGCCCCTACACCTGGATCAATCTCTACGGCACCGCGAGCGGACTCGGCGTCGTCGGGCACGAGTTCGGCCACAACCTGGGCCTCGGCCACCAGACCCGCTCCCGGTGCACCGACGGGGACCTGGTCGCCTGTGAGACCGACGGGACGAGCGCCAAGTCCATGATGGGCGGCGGCGGTCCGGCGGCCGGCATCTCGGCGCCCGAGATGATCCGGGCCGGCTGGCTCTCCGACGGCGAGACGGTGAAGGTCACCAAGTCGGGTACGTACACGCTGCGTTCACTGCACGGCGAGGGCGACGGCGTCCGCGCCCTGGACATCCCGATGGGCGAGGACCGACTCGTCGTCGAGTACCGCCACACGGCCGGCTCCTTCGACCAGGACATCGAGGGAGTGCACGCCTACCGGGTCCCCGAGGGCAACTACGGGGCCTCGACGCTGATCGACACGACCGAGGCGAACAAGACGGCCGGCAACGACGCCCCGGCCGACGCGGACGCCCTCACCTCCCTCACCGACAGGGCGAGCGAGGTGTCGGTGGCCGTCGTCTCGTCCGGTGACGGCCGGGCCGAGGTCGAGGTCGCTCTCGACGGCGAGGAGCTGTCCACGGCCGGGGAGACCCCGGAGAAGACCTCCGCCCCCGCTCCGGAGCACACGGGGACGGACACCGACGCGGGTGACGGGCTCCCCGACGGCACCGAGGTCCAGGGCGGCGGCCGGGGGAAGGACGCGGCCGGGACCGAGGACGCCGGGGACCTCGCCGCGACCGGCGGTGACTCCGGCACCCTCCCGCTGGCCGTGGGCGGAGCGGGGATGCTCGTGGTGGGGGCCGGTGCCCTCCTGCTGATACGCCGCCGCAAGCAGGCCTGAGCCCGGGGGAACCACCCCGTCCTCGAACGCGTCTTCGAGATCTGACCGGTGCCCCCTGTGCGTCCGTGACAGGGGGTGCCGTACACGACGACGTGACGACCGGGACGGTGTGCGTGAGCGACAGAACGAAGCATGTGGGCTGGGTGGCCGCGGGACTGCTGGCGGCGGCCGCGGGTCTCACGGGCTGTTCGGGCGAGGACGGCCCCGCGGCCGACGCCAAGGCGACGACGAGCAGTTCGGCGTCCCCGCAGTCCCCCTCCGCGTCCGCCCCGGCGTCCTCGTCCGACCCGGACCGCTCCTCGCCGGAGGCGACGGTCGCCGCGTGGGTCACCGCTGTCGTCAAGGGCGAGGTGAAGCAGGCGTGCCTGCTGATGGGCGAGGAGGGCCCGCCGCCCACCACCGGTTCCGAGGAGACCTGCGCCGACGACTCGGCGCAGGGCAAGCGCATCCAGAAGAGCATCGGCGCGTTCCAGGAATCGTTCACCCCCGCCTCCGGGACGGAGAACCCGAGCGTGGAGGTCACCGGGGCACCGGCCGACGGTGACAAGGCGCGCTACGCCGCCGACGAGATCACGATCGACGGCCGGACCCTGGAGGACGTCATCCTGTCCAACTCCACGGGCTTGGAGAAGGGGCAGCTCAAGGTCGGTATCCAGTCGTCGAAGCTCGACGACGGGTGGTACGTGACCGACATGGCCTTCGACATCGGCTGACCGTGCGGTGCGCCGCGGCCCGGGCGCTCGCGACGGTCAGTCGCGGGTGTACGTCAGCTGCTCGCCCGTGCCGCTGCTCACGCGGCGCAGGGAGCCGTCGGGCAGCAGGGTGATCTCGCTGGAGGAGCCGGGCGTGCAGGCGCCCGGCTCGCCGACGGTGACGGTGGACGGGCCGATCCGCAGCCGGCCGTCGGAGGCGCCGGTGAGAGGCGCCTCGAAGACGCAGTGGTAGGAGCCGCTGCCGGTGGGCCCGTCGGCCACCAGGGACATCACCGTGTCGCCGACCTCGCCCTGCTGGACGGTGAGCCGGCGGCTGTGGTGCCCGCTGTCGTTGTCGATGGCGGTGGACCAGCTGCCCAGGAACTCCGTGGGGACCGTCCCGTCCGCCGGGTCGTCACCGCTCGGCTCCCCGCCCTCGGACGGCCGGCCGTCGTCGGTGGTCGCCGGGCCCCCGGTGTTCCGTCGCTCGCTGTCCGGTGCGGACGGCGTCGTCGGGTCGCCGCCCGCGCGGTGGCCGCCCTCGGTACCGCTCATCAGCGCGTACACGGTGCCGCCCGCGGCGAGCGCCACGACCAGCGCGATCACCACCAGGAGCGCGGTGGACCGGCCGTCCCGGCGGGGATCGTGCGGCGGACCGTACGGCTGCGGGTGCCCGGTGAAGGGCGGCGGCCCGTACGGCGGGGTCCCGCCCGGGCCGTGGCCGCCGTACGGATGGCCGTACGGGGGCGGCTGGGGGTGCGGCTGCGGGTGGCCGTACGCGCCGCCCGGCGCCGGTCCCGGGGGCGGGGCGGGGTGGCCCGGGCCGACCACGACCGTGGGCAGGTGGTTCACGCCGGGCTGTCCCGGCGGGGGCGGGGCGGAGGCGTCGGGCGGCGGCACGGCGGAGTCGTCGGCGGCGCGGGCGTGCTCGGGCGTGGCACCGGGCGTCCCGGAAGGAGCGGGCGCCCCCACACCCCCCGGCTCCCCCGGCCCCGCACCGGCCGGCGCCTCCGGGTCCTCCGCGTCGAGCAGCCGTACCGCGTGGCGGCCGAGCTGGGCGACGAGGGCGCTGGGCAGCCACGGGTCGCGGGAGCGGCCGTCGGCGACGGTGTCCTCCGCGCCCGTGCGGGCCAGCACCTCGTCGAGCGTGGGCCGCGCGGCCGGGTCCTTGCGCAGGCACGCCCGTACCAGTTCGGCGAGCCCCCCGGGCACCTGCTCCAGGTCCGGTTCCTCCTGCGCGATGCGGAACATCAGGGCGTGCACCCCGCTGTTGGCGGTGCCGAAGGGAAGCACGCCGGTCGCCGCGTAGGCGAGGACCGAGCCGAGGCAGAAGACGTCGCAGGCGGAGGTGACGCGGTCGCCGCGCACCTGCTCGGGCGCCATGAAGCCGGGCGAGCCGACGAGCGCCCCGGTGCGGGTGAGCCCGCCGTCCGTCACGGTCTCCAGCGCCCGGGCGATGCCGAAGTCGATGACCCGCGGCCCGTCGATGGTGACCAGCACGTTGGACGGCTTGAGGTCGCGGTGGACGATCCCCGCCGCGTGGATGTCCTTCAGGGCGTACGCGAGTCCGGCGGCGAGGATGCGCACCGACCGCTCGGGCAGCGCCCCGTGGTCGTGGCCCACCACCTGCTGGAGGCTCGGCCCGGCGACGTACCCGGTGGCGACCCACGGCACGGCCGCCTCGGTGTCGGCGTCCAGCACCGGTGCCGTCCAGTAGCCGCCGACCTGCCGGGCGGCCCGCACCTCCTGGCGGAAGCGGGCGCGGAACTCCTCCTGCCGGGCCAGCTCCTCGCGGACCAGTTTCACGGCGACCGTGCGTCCCCGGTCGGACCGGGCGAGATAGACCTGGCCCATGCCGCCGGCGCCCAGCCGTGCGAGCAGCCGGTAGGCCCCGATCCTCTGCGGGTCCCCGATCCCGAGCTTGTCCATCGCTGCGCCGCCTTCCCCCCGCAGTGAGCAACGGATCGAGGATAGTGGCGGCGCGGTGCCCGGTGAGCTGGGCGACCTCTACGGTTCCGTAACAGGCGGGCCGAGGGTGTCGAGCACCTCGGACAGGCGTTCCAGCGCGCGCACCGCCTCCGCGAGCCCCTCCGGTCCGTACGCCTCTCCGAAGGCGCGCGCGAGCCGCCCCGCGTAGGCCGCGTGCCCGGGGTCGATCCGGCGGACGGCCGCGCGGCCCTCCCCGGTCGGGGCGAGGAGTTTGGCGCGGCGGTGGGCGGGGTTGGGCCGGTACTCGGCAAGGCCGCGCTCCACCAGCAGGTCGGCGACGCGCTGCACGCTCTGCCGGGTGATACCCATGGCCCGGGCGATCCCAGACACCGGCAGCGGTTCGCCGAGGACCGCGCCCAGCACCTGCCACCAGGCGGCGGTGAGCCCGGCGGGGCGGGCCAGTTCCTCGGCGACCGCGAGGAACTGGCCGTTCAGCCGGAAGGCGCCGAGCGCGCCCCGGCTGAGCAGGTCCTGTTCCTCCCGGCTCACCGCCCCGCCGCCTGCGTCCACTCGGCGAACGCGGCCGGGTCGGAGTCGTGGAACAGCCGGTACCAGGCGTCGACGGCCTTGTCGTCGTAGGCGCCGAGCAGCGTGAGGATCTCGCGGGCGAAGGCGACCGGTTCGGTCGGTCCCGCGGTGACGAGGCCGCCGTCGGTGACGGCGTCCGCCTCGACGTACCGGTCGGCGCCCGCGTAGCCGGTCGCCGCGAGGTAGGGGGCGGCGGCGCTGGTGTGGGCGCGGTCGTCGAGCAGGCCCGCGCGGGCGAGTCCGGCGGTGGCTCCGCAGATCGCGGCGACCGGGACGCCCGCGTCGAGGAAGGCGCGGGCGGTGCGGGCGACGGGGGCGAGGTCGTCGCCCTCGTCCCAGGCGGCGGCACCGGGGAGGATCAGCAGGGAGCTGTCCTCGGGACGCAGCTCCTCCAGCGGGATGTCGGGCAGGGCGCGGAGGCCGCCCATGCTGGTGACGGGCCGTCCGCCGGGGGTGGCGGTGCGGACCTCGTGGCCCGCGAGGGCGAGGTGCGCGGTGGCGTGACCGGTCTCCCAGTCGGCCCAGGTGTCGTAGAGGGCGAGATGCACGGGCTTGCGGGTCATGACCGCTCCCTGGAGTCGACGTCTCTTGTTGACCTCTGCCGATCTATGACAACAGCCTGTCATGATGACAGGAGGCTGTCAACACATGCCCTCGGGGTCACCCGCCCCCGTGTCGACAACCTGTCGCGGAAAGCCGCCGACCGCAGACAGGCCGCCGATGTCGCTCCCCCGCCGGTCCCCCCTACCCTCGGGCGCATGACCCCTCAGCCCAACCCCGAGACCGGTGCGGCCGTCAAGGCCGCCGACCGTGCGCACGTGTTCCACTCCTGGTCCGCGCAGGAGCTCATCGACCCGCTCGCCGTCGCCGGGGCGGAGGGGTCGTACTTCTGGGACTACGACGGCCGCCGCTACCTCGACTTCACCAGCGGCCTCGTCTACACGAACATCGGCTACCAGCACCCCAAGGTCGTCGCCGCGATCCAGGAGCAGGCGGCGAGGATGACGACGTTCGCGCCCGCGTTCGCGATCGAGGCGCGTTCGGAGGCGGCCCGGCTGATCGCGGAGCGCACCCCGGGCGACCTGGACAAGATTTTCTTCACCAACGGCGGCGCCGACGCCGTGGAGCACGCCCTGCGCATGGCCCGGCTGCACACCGGCCGGCCCAAGGTCCTCTCCGCGTACCGCTCGTACCACGGCGGCACCCAGCAGGCCGTGAACGTCACCGGCGACCCGCGCCGGTGGCCCTCCGACAGCGGCACCGCCGGGGTCGTGCACTTCTGGGCGCCGTTCCTTTACCGCTCGCGCTTCTACGCCGAGACCGAGGAGCAGGAGTGCGCGCGGGCGCTGGAGCACCTGGAGACGACGATCGCCTTCGAGGGGCCCTCGACGATCGCGGCGATCATCCTGGAGACCGTCCCGGGCACCGCCGGCATCATGCCGCCCCCGCCCGGCTACCTCGCCGGGGTCCGCGAACTGTGCGACAAGTACGGCATCGTCATGGTGCTGGACGAGGTGATGGCCGGGTTCGGCCGCACCGGCACGTGGTTCGCGGCGGACCTGTACGACGTCGTGCCCGACCTGATGACCTTCGCCAAGGGCGTGAACTCCGGCTACGTCCCGCTGGGCGGTGTCGCCATCTCCGCGGAGATCGCCGCCACCTTCGCCACCCGCCCCTACCCGGGCGGCCTGACCTACTCCGGGCACCCGCTGGCCTGCGCCGCCGCCGTCGCGACGATCAACGTGATGGAGGAGGAGGGCGTCGTCGAGAACGCCGCCTCCCTCGGCGCGTCCGTCGTCGGCCCCGCCCTGCGGGAGCTGGCCGAACGCCACCCGAGCGTGGGCGAGGTGCGCGGCACCGGCATGTTCTGGGCGGTGGAGTTGGTGCGCGACCGGGAGACCCGGGAGCCGCTGGTGCCGTACAACGCGTCCGGCGAGGCCAACGCCCCGATGGCGGCCTTCGCCGCCGCCGCGAAGAAGGCCGGCCTCTGGCCGTTCGTGAACATGAACCGCACCCATGTGGTGCCGCCGCTCAACACGAGCGAGGCGGAGCTGAAGGAGGGGCTGGCGGCCCTGGACACGGCTCTCGCGGTGGCCGACGAACACGTGAGGTGACCGGCTGAGTCACCGGTCCTCCGGCGGGCGCGAGGGGGTCTCCCCTCGCGCCCGTTCGAACATCCGGCGCCGCGCCTGAACCGCGTAAGGTGGCCTGCCCGTGGACTTTTGCGAGCACGCCACTCGAACGCGATGAGGGAGACGCCCCGACCATGCCCCGCCTCAGCGGCAACGTCGCCGTGACCCGCAGCACCCTGCGGCAGCAGATCGCCGACGCGCTCCGTGACGAGGTGCTGGCCGGGCGGCTCCAGCCGGGGCAGGAGTTCACCGTCAAGGAGATCGCCGACCAGTACGGCGTGTCCGCGACGCCCGTGCGGGAGGCACTGGTCGACCTGTCGGCGCAGGGCCTGCTCGACGCCGACCAGCACCGGGGTTTCCGGGTGCACGAGTACTCCGCCGACGACTTCCGCGGCATGATCGAGGCGCGCAGCCTGGTGACCGAGGGGATGTTCCACGCCCTGGTCCACGACGACCTGCCGCATCTCAGGCCGGGGGAGCCCCGGCTGGCCGCGCTGCTCGCCGGGGTGCGCAGGCGCGGCGAGGAGGCCCGGCGCGCGGCCCAGGCCGGCGAGGTCACCGTGCTGATCGGCTACGACCTGCGGTTCTGGCGCGAACTGGCGTCCGCCTTCGGCAATCCGTACCTCACCGACTTCCTGCACCGGCTGCGCGTGCAGATGTGGGTGTACGTGGTGCAGCACCTGCGGAAGCTGCCCGACCCGCGGGGGCGGCTGTGGGCCGAGCACACCGAACTGGTCGACGCCCTGTCCCGCCGCGACGTCGACGCCGCCCGGGTGATCCTGGAGGCGTACACCGCGTACTCCCTCTCCCTCGTCGAGGGGCTGACGGCCGACGCGGCGGGTAAGGGACCCGTACGACGGCCCGCACAGGAGGATCCGCCCGCACGGGACGCCGATACGCTTCCCTGACCACGTCCCGACCCCGTCCCGCCCCCGTCCCGACCCGGACGTCCCACCCGACGACCGCGCGATGCGAGGAGTCCTCTTTTGGCCTGTGACCTGTGGCTGGTACCGCTCGTCGACGTGTTGTGCCACACGCCCGACAACCCCTTCGCCGACGAACTCGCGCAGTACAACACGGTGCTCGCCGACGCGGGGCTCCCGCCGGTGCCGGTGTACCAGTACATGCCGGGGCTGACCGGCGAGGTGGCCCCCGTCGCCGGATTCGACTACGACGCCCTGCACTTCCTGCGGCGCGTGTACCTGCTCCAGGTCTGCGGCCTCCCGGTCACCCCGGTGGACGAACTGGGCGGCGACTACGAGCAGTTGCTGGAGATGTTCGAGTCCACGGCCCAGCAGTCGCACCTGGTCTGGCACTACGACCACGCCGGCGCCTATGTGCCCGTCGACTTCCCGAGCCCTCTGTCCAGCGACGAACTTCTCGCGGGCGGCGGCCCCTTGGGGTCCTCGCACACGCTGCTGCGGGAACTGGAGCTGGTCGCCCCGTCCATCGGCATCGACCCGGCCAACCCGCCGGCCGCGCCCGAGCCGCCGGGAGCCCCGACCGAACTGGAGGAGCCGGCCGTGCCCGCGCCGTACGACCCCAGCCCCTTCGCCCGCGAGCGGCACGTGTGGCTGGGTCTGCACGCGGCGGCGACGCGGAGCCTCGCCCAGGGCTCGATGATCGTCTTCAGCTGAGCGTCACCGCAGTTCGGAGAGCCCCTTCCGCAGGTCCTCGGCGTTCATCACCGGGGTCATCTCGACCTCGGCGTCGAACAGTGAGAAGAACGGCTCGCCGGTGGGCGGGATCTGAGAGCTGTCCTCGAGGTCGAGGACGAGCAGGCAGGTCCGGCGGCCGCCGAGCGGACCGAAGTAGGCGGCCTCGGGGTGGAGCCGCTCCATGGTCTCCTTCATCAGCTCGGGCATCTTCCCGTTGCGGATGACCTCGTTCGCCTTCTCCGTGTCCAGCGTCGCCTTGAGCATCACGCGCATCGCACTCACCCTCTTCCACGTCGATGCACGCGGGGTACAGCGTCAGGCTATGCCCGTGCACCGGCGCCCGCGCGGGCGCCGGTGCACTCGGCGACAGGCCTACAGGCCTACAGGCCTACAGGAACGAGTTGATCTCGATCGTCTCGTCACGGCCCGGGCCCACGCCGATCGCGGAGATCGGGGCGCCGGACATCTCCTCCAGCGCCTTGACGTACGCCTGGGCGTTCTTCGGCAGGTCGGAGAAGGACTTCGCCTTGCTGATGTCCTCGCTCCAGCCCGGCAGCATCTCGTAGACCGGCTTCGCGTGGTGGAAGTCGGACTGCGAGTACGGCAGCTCCTCGACGCGCCTGCCGTCGATCTCGTACGCCACGCACACCGGGATCTGCTCCCAGCCGGTGAGCACGTCGAGCTTGGTGAGGAAGAAGTCCGTCAGGCCGTTCACGCGGGTGGCGTAGCGGGCGATCACCGCGTCGAACCAGCCGCAGCGCCGGTCACGGCCGGTGGTGACACCGCGCTCACCGCCGATGCGGCGCAGCGCCTCGCCGTCCTCGTCGAGCAGCTCCGTCGGGAACGGGCCGGCGCCGACACGGGTGGTGTACGCCTTCAGGATGCCGATGACCCGGCTGATCTTCGTCGGGCCCACGCCCGCGCCCGTGCAGGCGCCGCCCGCGGTCGGGTTCGACGAGGTGACGAAGGGGTACGTGCCGTGGTCGATGTCGAGCAGGGTGCCCTGGCCGCCCTCGAAGAGGACCACCTTGTCCTGCTCCAGCGCCTCGTTCAGCACCAGCACGGTGTCGGCGACGTACGGGGCCAGCTTCTCCGCGTAGCCCAGCAGCTCCTCGACCACCTGCTCCACGGCGATCGCGCGCCGGTTGTAGAGCTTGGTGAGCATCTGGTTCTTGACGTCGAGGGCGGCTTCGACCTTCTGGGTGAGGATCGACTCGTCGTAGAGGTCCTGCACCCGGATGCCGACCCGGTTGATCTTGTCGGCGTAGGTCGGGCCGATGCCCCGGCCGGTGGTCCCGATCTTGCGCTTGCCGAGGAAACGCTCGGTCACCTTGTCCACCGTCACGTTGTACGGCGTGATGATGTGGGCGTTACCGCTGATCAGGAGCTTGGACGTGTCGACGCCGCGCTCGTTCAGACCGCTCAGCTCGGAGAGCAGGACCGACGGGTCGACGACGACACCGTTGCCGATGACCGGCGTGCAGCCGGGGGAGAGAATCCCGGAAGGGAGCAGGTGCAGGGCGTACTTCTGATCGCCCACGACCACCGTGTGGCCGGCGTTGTTGCCGCCCTGGTAGCGCACCACATAGTCGACGGAACCACCGAGAAGGTCCGTCGCCTTTCCCTTGCCTTCGTCACCCCACTGAGCACCGAGCAGCACAAGTGCGGGCACGCGCGTACACCCCTTCCGGGCGGGGCATGTCCAAGGTCAGGGGCGCACACGGAGGATCTCCGCCGCGTGCACCGCGACCACCGTTGGCCGCCAACCGTCGGACCGGATGCCCCGGAATAGACGAAGCCCCTGGCGCAATAGCGCAAAGGGGCTCTTGCACAAAGATGCTACCCGAGGAAGCGAGGCATGGCCGAGGTGGCGACTTCCGGGACTTCTTCCGCGACGTCCGATCAGCTTCTGGTGGTCATCGATCCGGTCGCCCGGCGGGCGGACGGCGAGTCGGTCCGTATCGCGAAGGACGTGCTCAGCGCCGGTGCGGCCGGCGCGAAGGTGTGTCTGCCGGACGGCCCGGAGGAGTTCGCCCGGGCGCTGGCCCGGCGCGGCTCACGCCGTCCGGTGGTGGTGGGCGACGACCGGGCGCTGGTGCGGACGGTGGAGCTGCTGCACCGGCACCGGGAGCTGGCCGGATGCGTGCTGTCCCTGGTGCCGGTCGGGGGCGCGGTGTCGCTCGCCCGGTCGCTGGGCGTCCCGTCGGGGGCGGTGGCCGCGGCGCGGGCCGTGCTGGACGGGGCGGAGCGCCGGATGGACCTGCTGGTCGACGACAGCGACGGCGTGGTGCTGGGCGCGCTGCGCATCCCGCCGCTCGGCGGCCCGCCCCGGGTGCGCGACACCGACGGCGGGGTGACCCGTCCCTGGCTGCAGACCTGCCGCTCCTTCGTCCGGACGCTGGCGCCCGCCCGGCCGCCCGCCGCACCCGGGTCGGGGCCGACGCGGCTGCTGGTGGAGGTGGACGGGGTGACGCTGGTCGACCTGCACCAGTCGGTGGAGGCGGTCTCGGTGGTCCCCGGCGTCTCGGGCACGGCCCGCGTCGAGGTCCGCCCGGCCTCGGTGGGCGCGGAGGCGTCGCCCCTGTCGGCCGACGCCCGCACGGTCACCGTCTCGGGCGCCCACTTCCGCTACCGCGCGGACGCCACCGTCTCGGGCCCGGTCCGCACCCGCACCTGGGAGGTCAGGGAGGGGGCGTGGGGGCTGACGCTGCCAGCGTGAGTCAGGCTCCGGCACCGGTACGGGTCGGTGGGTTCCCCCCGTCGCCGCCGAACAGTTCCTCGCGGCGGACCCGCCAGCGCTCCGTCATCGCCTCGAGCTCCTTCTCCACGAACTCGAAGAAGGCCAGTGTCTCCGCCAGCCGCCGGCCCGCCGGGGTGGCCCCGCCCAGACTGGCGATGCCTTCACGAAGGGCTCCCTCCCAGCGCCTGATGACGGCGTCGCGATTGGTGAGAGCCTCGTACCACTGGTCGCCGTGGACCCGGTAGCGCTCCCGGCGGGAGCCCGGTTCACGCTCGCGGGACACCATGTGCTGGCGCGCCAGGTAGCGCACCGCGCCCGAGACCGCGGCCGGCGAGATCTTGAGCCGTTCACTCAGCTCGACGGAGGTCAGGACGCCGTCGTCGGAGGCCAGCAGGGCGGCGAAGACGCGGGCGGGCATGCGCGGGAGTCCGGCCTCCACCAACTGCGCGGCGAAGTGCTCCACGAATTTCGAGACGGCCTCCGGGTCCCGGGCCGTCCCGCTCTGCTCCGCCATGATCCAGCCTTCTCCCCAGCTCGACGAGGTGCGGATCAGTCTAACTATCTTCAATCAGTTTTCTGTCTTCACAACTTTCTAAAAATGCCGTACGTTGCGGGCCATGACGAAGGCCATTTCCGTGTCCGGGCTGCGCAAGTCGTTCGGCCGGACCCAGGCGCTGGACGGGCTCGACCTGAGCGTCGAGACCGGCGAGGTCCACGGCTTCCTCGGCCCCAACGGCGCCGGCAAGTCGACCACCATCCGCGTGCTGCTCGGTCTGGTGCGCGCCGACTCCGGCAGCGTCGAGCTGCTGGGGCAGGATCCGTGGCGCGATGCCGTGACGCTGCACCGCCGGCTCGCCTACGTCCCCGGTGACGTGGAGCTGTGGCCGGGGCTGACCGGCGGTGAGGCCATCGACCTGCTGGCCCGGCTGCGCGGGGGGCTCGACGAGCGGCGCCGCGCCGAACTCGTCGAGCGGTTCGACCTCGACCCGACCAAGAAGGGCCGCGCCTACTCCAAGGGCAACCGGCAGAAGGTCGCCATCGTCGCCGCGCTCGCCTCCGACGCCGAGCTGCTGCTCCTCGACGAGCCGACCGCGGGGCTCGACCCGCTGATGGAAGTGGTCTTCCAGGACGTGATCGCCGAGGCCAAGGCGGCCGGACGGACCGTGCTGCTCTCCAGCCACATCCTGGCCCAGGTGGAGAAGCTCGCCGACCGCGTGAGCATCGTCCGCCAGGGCCGGACCGTCCAGTCCGGCACCCTCGGCGAGCTGCGCCACCTGACCCGCACCACCGTCGAGGCGGAGACCGAACGGCCCGCCACGGACCTCGCCCGCCTGCCCGGCGTCCACGACTTGCGCACCGTCGACGAGGCCACCGGCCGGATCCGCTTCACCGTCGACGGCGCCCAGGTCGGCTCCGCCGTCCGCGCGCTCACCGACCTCGGCGTCCGCAGCCTGGTCAGCCACCCGCCCACCCTGGAGGAGCTGATGCTGCGCCACTACGGCGACGAGCTGGCCGCCAACGGGCACGGCTACGGCGCCGACGGGCACACCACTGGACACGGTACGGACGGGGAGCCGCGATGACCTCCGCCACCGCCGCCCCCGGCACCCGGGCGCCCGCCGCACCGGTCGCGGGCGGCAGCGCGCTGGCCGGCACCCGGACCCTGATCCGCTTCGCCCTTCGCCGGGACCGGGTCCAGCTCCCGGTGTGGATCCTGGCCCTGTTCCTCTCCACCCTCATGACGGCGAACAGCTTCAGGACGCTCTACAGCGACCCCGAGGACCGGGCGAACGCCGTCAAGAGCGTGGACAGCCCGGCCGGTCTGGCCATGTCCGGCCCCCGCCACTACCTCACCGACGACGGCTTCGGCTCCCTCCTCAGCCACCAGATGATCGGCTTCACGGCCGTCCTCGTCGGCCTCATGAGCGTGCTGATCGTCACGCGGCACACCCGCGCGGAGGAGGAGACGGGCCGCGCCGAGCTGGTGCGCTCGACCGTCGTCGGCCGGCACGCCCACCTCGCCGCCGCCCTGGCCGTCGCCGTCCTGGCCAACCTGGCCCTCGCGCTGCTGCTGGCCCTCGGCCTGACCGGGCTGGGCCTGGACGGCGTCGACGCGAGCGGCTCGCTGGTCTACGGCTTCGCCCACGCCGCCGCCGGTCTCGTCTTCGCCGCGGTCGCCGCGGTCACCGTCCAGTTCACCGCGCACACCCGCGGGGCGTCCGGGACGGCGCTCGCGGTCATCGGCACTGCCTACGTGCTGCGTGCCGCCGGCGACAGCGGCACGAACGACACCCTGTCCTGGCTGTCCCCGATCGGCTGGGTACAGCGCAGCTACCCGTACGTCGACAACCGCTGGTGGCCCCTGCTGCTGTGCCTGCTGTGCGCGGTGGGGTGCGCGGCGGCGGGGTTCCGGCTCTCCACCCGCCGGGACGTGGGCGCGGGACTGCGTCCGCAGAAACCGGGCAGCCCCACCGCCTCCGCCGCGCTCACCACACCGGTCGGCCTCGCCGTGCGCCTGCACCGAGGGATGCTGGCCGGCTTCGGGGCCGGCCTGTTCCTGATGGGCGCGATGTACGGGTCGATCCTTGGGGACGCCGAGGACATGCTGGCGGGCATCGACGAGATCGAGGAGGCCCTGGAGCGCATCGGCGGGACGAGTGTCGTCGAGTCCTTCGCCTCGATGGTCATGGTCGTCCTGACGGTCGTGGCGTCCGTGTACGTCGTGATGGCGGCCCTGCGGCCCCGGTCCGAGGAGACGGCGGGCCGCGCCGAACCCCTGCTCGCCGCCGGCCTCTCACGCTCCCGCTGGGTCGGCGGCCATCTGGCCGTGGCCATGGGCGGCGGCACGGTGGTCCTGTCGCTGGCCGGACTCGGCTTCGGCCTGGCCGGCGCGGCCTCGACCGGTGACGCCGGGCTGGTGCCCGACCTGACGGGCGCGGCCCTCGCGTACGCACCGGCCCTGTGGGTCACGGTCGGCGTGGCCGTGGCCCTCTTCGGCTGGTTCCCCCGGGCGAGCCGGGCGGCCTGGGTCGTGCCGGTGTACGCGTTCGTGGTCGGCTATCTCGGCCAGATCCTCCAGTTCCCGGACTGGATGAACAACCTCTCCCCCTTCGGCCACGTCCCCCGCCTGCCCGCCGCCGACATGCGCTGGACCCCGCTGTTCCTGCTGACTCTTGTCGCCATCGCCCTGCTGTGGCTGGGCCTGGCCGGCTTCCGCCGACGGGACCTGGAGACGAAGTAGCTCCACCCGCCCGGGCCCACTGCCCCTCCCCCGGCGGAACGCGTCCCGGCAACAGGGAGCCGTCAGTCCATGTACTGCTTGGGCTCCTCGGTGTCGAACTCGACACCGACGGGATCGGGGAGCACGACCCTCTGACCCAACCGGCGCTTCTGGACGTTCCGATGGCCGACCACCGGGTCCGGGTCACTGTGCACGAGGACGGAGCGGCGGTCACGGTCGACCAGCAGATACACGGGGATCCCTGACTCGGCGTAGGCCTGGGGTTTCTCCACACGGTCGCGATCATGCGTGTCCGAGTCGAAGGAGGTGACCTCCACCGTCATCGGCACTCCCTCGGTGTCCGCCCAGTCCCCCTGCCCCGCGAAATGCGCAACGGGGGCGAGCACCGCGTCCGGCAAGGCCCGGCCCTTCCGTTCGGCGAACTCGGCAATCCGCTCGAACATGTCCACCGACAACTGCGACGACCCACGTTCTGCCATAAGGTGCCCCCCCCCCCCCCGCGGGCGGACACCAGCTTGACGAGCCAGGCACGTACCTCATCCGGAATCGGCCGGTGATCAGCCGAAGGAGTGATCACCCCAGTTCTACGGCCAGGCCTTCCAGGCCCCTGATCACGAAGTTCGGTTTGCGGATCGGTTCCGACGCCAGGCGGAGGGTGGGGGCGCGTTCCAGGAGGGCGGTCATCGACGCGGCCAGTTCGATGCGGGCCAGGGGGGCGCCGATGCAGTAGTGGATGCCGGCGCTGAAGGAGATGTGCGGGTTGTCGCGGCGGGTGAGGTCCAGGCGGGACGGGTCGGTGAAGACCGCCGGGTCGTGGTTGGCGGAGCCGAAGAGCATCGCGATCTCCGCGCCCCGGGGGATCACCTGGCCGTCGATCTCGATGTCGTCGAGCACCCAGCGCTCGAACAGCTGCAGCGGGGTGTCGTAGCGCATCAGCTCCTCGACGGCGGTGGGCACGAGGGAGTGGTCGGCGCGCAGGGCCGCGAGCTGGCCGGGGTGGCGGAACAGCGCCCACCAGCCGTTGACCGTGGAGTTCACGGTCGCCTCGTGGCCCGCGTTCAGCAGCAGGACGCAGGTGGAGATCATCTCCTGCTCGGTGAGCCGGTCGTCCTCGTCGTGGGCGGCGATCAGCCCGGAGACCAGGTCGTCGCCCGGGTTCTTCCGGCGCTCGGCGATCAGCTCCCGCAGGTAGTCCGAGAACTCCAGCGACGCCCGCACGGCCCGCGCCGCCGCGTCCCCGGACGGGTTCAGCTCGTACATCCCGCAGATGTCCGCCGACCAGGGCCGCAGGGGTGCCCGGTCGGACTCCGGGATGCCCAGCATCTCCGCGATCACCGCGACCGGCAGCGGCTCGGCGACGTCCCTCAGCAGGTCGCCGCCGCCCGCGTCGACGAGCCGCGCCACCAGGTCGTCCGCGAGCTGCCGCACGTACGGCTTGAGGCGCTCGACGGTGCGCGGGGTGAACGCCTTCGACACCAGGCGGCGGATGCGGGTGTGGTCCGGCGGTTCGAGGTCGAGCATGCCGTGGTCGTTGAGCGTGTGGAACGGCTCGTGCTCCGGCGGGGGCGGCGTACGGCCGAACTCCTCGTGACTGAAGCGGTGCAGGTACGTCCGACCCAGGCGCCGGTCGCGCAGCAGCGCCGAGACGTCCGCGTGGTGCGCGACCAGCCACTGGTTCGTGGGCTCGAAGTACCGCACCCGGCCCTGTGCCCGCAGTTCGGCGTAGGCGGGGTAGGGGTCGGCGAGGAAGGCCGGGTCCCACGGGTCGAAAGCGAGGTCGGAAGGAGCTGCCATGCACGGACGGTAGACCGCCGTCCCCCTCCCTGACCAGGGGTGAGGCCCTCCGGGCGCCCGTCAGGCGGTGCCGAGGTCGGGGATGGTGACCGTGCCGTCCTCGGCGAGCGGGAAGCCGGGGTTGTGGGCGACCTCCCAGGCGTGGCCGTCGGGGTCGGTGAAGGCGCCGGAGTAGAAGCCGATCTCGTTGGCGACACCCGGCTTGGTGACCGTCCCGCCGGCCCGCTCCGCCGCCGCCAGCAGTTCGTCGACCTCGGCGTCGGAACGGACGTTGTGCGCGAGGACGATGCCGCCGAACCCGCCCGCGGTCCCCGGTGCGAGACCGGCGTCCCGGGCCAGCTTCTCCCGGCCCCAGAGGACCAGCCCCAGACCGCCCGCCTGGAAGAAGACGGTCTCCTGCACCTCCTGCCCGCGCCAGCCCAGCGCCTCGTAGAAGGCCTTCGACCGGGCGAGGTCGGTGACTCCCAGCGTGATGAGGGTGATGCGCTGCTCCATGGGCCTCAGCCTAGGACGCGCGGTCAGCCCGGCGTGACCAGCCGCGCCTCGTAGGCGAACACCGCCGCCTGCGTGCGGTCCCGCAGGCCCAGCTTCACCAGGATGCGGCTGACGTGCGTCTTGATCGTCGACTCGGCGACCACCAGCCGCCCGGCGATCTCCGAGTTCGACAGGCCCTGCGCGATCAGCACCAGCACCTCCGTCTCCCGCTCGGTCAGGTCGCCGTACGCCGCCTGCGCGGACGGCATCAGCCGGGGGGCCTCGGACAGCTTGGAGAACTCGGTGATCAGGCGCCGGGTGACCGACGGGGCGAGCAGCGCCTCACCGGCCGCGACGATCCGGACCCCGTCCGCGAGCTGACGGGCCGACGCGTCCTTCAGGAGGAAGCCGGACGCGCCCGCGCGCAGCGCCTGGTAGACGTACTCGTCGAGATCGAAGGTGGTCAGCACCAGCACCTTCGACGAGCCGTCGGCGGCGACGATCTCCCGGGTCGCCTCGATGCCGTTCAGCTCGGGCATGCGGATGTCCATCAGGACCACGTCGGGGGCGAGTTCACGGACCCACTCGACCGCCTGCCGGCCGTTGACCGCCTCGCCGACGACCTCGATGTCCGGCATCGCGTTCAGCAGGACGGAGAACCCCTCGCGCACCATCATCTGGTCGTCCGCGATCAGCACGCGAATGGTCATGCGTCATCCTCGTTCACCGCGGTGACCGGCAGGAACACCGCGACCTCGTAGCCGCCGTCGTCGGTGGCGCCGGCGGTCATCTCGCCGTTCAGCATGGCGACCCGCTCGCGCATCCCGGTGATGCCGTGACCGGCCCCGGGCGACGGCTTCACCAGGCTCGGCTCGGGCATCGCGCCGTTGACGACCCGGACACCGAGGCCGCCGAGGACGTACCCGATCTCCACGCGGGCGCTCGCACCCGGCGCGTGCCGCAGGCTGTTGCTCAGCGCCTCCTGCACGATCCGGTACGCCGACAGCTCCACGCCCTGCGGCAGCTCCCGCACCGCGCCCGTCACCACCTTCTCCACGGTCAGCCCGGCGTCCCGCACGTTGACCAGGAGGGCGTCCAGGTCGGCGAGGGTGGGCTGCGGGGCGTCCGGGGCCTCGTAGTCCTCGGCGCGCACCACGCCGAGGATCCGGCGCAGCTCGGTGAGGGCGGCCACCGCGTTCTCCCGGATGGTGGCGAAGGCGCGCTCCAGCTCCTCCGGCGGGTTCTCCACCCGGTACGGCGCCGCCTCGGCCTGGATGGCGACCACCGACATGTGGTGGGCCACCACGTCGTGCAGCTCGCGGGCGATCGTGGTGCGCTCCTCCAGCAGGGTGCGCCGGGACCGCTCCTGCGCGGTGACCGTCTGCTGCGCGGTGACCTCCTGCTGCGCGGTGTGCCGGACGTGCCAGAGACAGACCAGGAGCAGGGCGAACGAGGACGTCAGCAGCATCGGGGCGCCGTTGCTGTAGTAGTACGACCCGCCGAAGAGGACGTCGGAGAAGACGACGTAGACGGCGGTGACGACCCACATCCAGACGGCGGTGCGGGGCCGGGTGCGCAGCGCCACCACCACCAGCACCGTGAGGTGGCTGAGGAACGCGCCGGGCATCCACGGCCAGTCCGACCCGTCCCCGTTGAGCACCGCGGTCACCGGCGCCACCACGAGGGACAGCCAGAACGCGCCGACCGGCCGGGACAGCGTGGCGATCACCGGCAGCGCGCACAGCAGTCCGGCCAGCAGGGCCCTGCCGTCACCGCCGGGCTCGGCGCCGGAGACGGTGCCGATCAGCAGGGTGAGCAGGGCGACCGCCCCCACCACCGCGTGCGGGAGCCGTTCCGCCGCGGTGCGCATCCGCGCGGGCAGCCGGCCCACGAGCGGGCCGTCCGTCGGCCGGGGGCCCAGCGGACGGTAGGCGAAGGGGTCGCGGAAGAGGTCCTCGCGCAGTCCCCGCAACGAGTTCTGGGCCAGCCGGTACTCCGGGCTGCGGTCCCCGTCCCCGGCACGCGGGGACTGCTGGTGCGTCGTCTCGGTCACGCTCACACGGTAGGCCGACCGGGTGGTCGCGGTCGTCCCCGCTGAGTCGGGTTCCCGGGCGTCCGTCTCAGGTACTACGCAGGCCGCGCAGGGTTACTTCACGGTACGACCGTGGTCAGTAACCGGAGGGACGCACCAGCCCCGACTCGTACGCGAACACCGCGGCCTGGGTGCGGTCGCGCAGACCCAGCTTCACCAGGATCCGGCCGACGTGCGTCTTCACGGTCTGCTCGGCCACCACCAGCCGTACGGCGATCTCCGCGTTGGACAGGCCCTGCGCGATCAGCGCCAGCACCTCCGTCTCCCGCTCGGTGAGGTCGCCGACCCTCTGCCGCAAGGGTGTGCGGGGCCGCGGGTCCAGGCGGGAGAACTCGGCGATCAGCCGGCGGGTGACACCCGGCGCGAGGAGGGCGTCACCCGCCGCCACCACCCGCACCGCCTCGGCGAGCTGCTCGGCGGAGGCGTCCTTGAGGAGGAAGCCGGAGGCGCCCGCGCGCAGCGCCTCGTACACGTACTCGTCGAGGTCGAAGGTGGTCAGCACCAGCACCTTCACCTCGGGGTGGACGGCGGTGATGCGGGCGGTGGCCTCGATGCCGCCGAGTTCGGGCATGCGGATGTCCATCAGGACGACGTCCGGGGGGAGTTCACCGACCTTCTCGACGGCGTCGATCCCGTTCACCGCCTGGCCGACGACCTCGATGTCGGGCTGCGTGTTCAGCAGCACGGTGAAGCCCTGCCGGACCATCTGCTGGTCGTCGGCGATCAGTACGCGGATCATGCGGTGCCGTCCTGGGGAAGGGGGTCGGTGGCGGAGGGTGCGGACACGGGGAGGCGGGCCTCGACGCGGTAGCCGCGCCCGGACCAGGGGCCGGCGGTGAGGGTGCCGCCCAGCATGGCCGCCCGCTCCCGCATGCCGAGCAGTCCGTGCCGGGCCCCGGCGGACGACGGCGCCTCCCGGGTGGGGGCGGTGTTCACGACCTCCACCCGCAGGGCGCGCGGCCCGTAGGCGAGGGTGACGTGCGCGGTGGCGCCGGGCGCGTGCCGCAGCACGTTGCTCAGTGCCTCCTGCACGATCCGGTACGCGGAGAGCTCCACGCCGGGCGGCAACGGGCGCCGCTCGCCGGTCACCTCGGTGGTCACGGTGAGTCCGGCGGCGCGGGTGTTCTCCACCAGCGCCTCCAGCCGGTCGAGGGTGGGCTGCGGGGCGTCCGCGCGCTCGCCGGGGGCGGGGTGTTCGGAGCGCAGGACGTCCAGCACGCGGCGCAGTTCGGTGAGCGCCTCGACGGCGTTCTGCCGGATGCCGGCGAGGTTCTCCTTGAGCTCGTCGGGCGGGTTCCGCACGAGGTGCGGGGCGACCTGCGCCTGGATGGAGATGACCGACATGTGGTGGGCCACCACGTCGTGCAACTCGCGTGCGATGCGGCTGCGTTCCTCCAGCAGTGTGCGGCGGGCGCGCTCCTCGGCGGTGAGCGTGGTCTGCCGGCCCAGTTCCGCACGGGCCTCGCGGCGGCCGCGCAGGGCGGCGCCGAGGACGACGGCGATGGTGAGAAGGATGACGGCGAGCTGGCCGGTCGGCTGGTAGTTCACCGCGCCCACCAGTCCCTGTACGCCATAGGTGGCAAGCGCGGTCAGGGCCAGAGCCTCCGCCGACACCCGGGTACGGACCCGTAGGGCCAGTAGCAGCAGCACGAGCAGGTGCGCGATCAGCCCCGCGGTCGTCCAGGGCCAGGTGAACTTGTCCCCGCCCGCGTCCATCACCGCCCGCACGGCGAACGCCGCCACCAGCATGGCCGCCAGGGACATCCACCAGGCGAGCACCGGGCGCCACAGCGCGCAGACCATCGCGCCGGCCTGCCCCAGGGCGACCAGGAACGCGAACCCGGGATCGAGCCCGCCGTTGTCATTCAGCTGGGCCGCGTCACCGAGCAGCACGCCGAGGGCGGCCAGCCACACGACCCCGTGCGGCAGCCACCGCAGCCACGTCGACGGCGGCAAGGGGTCGACCCGCGTGGTCATCAGGTCGTCGCGCAGGACGCCCAGCCACCGTCGTATGTGCTCCACCCCCGTGTCCGCCACGGCGTTCAGCCTAGACATGGGGGGTGCGCCCGGTCATCGGGCGGTGTGCGCGGACCACCCGGGACCGCTCCCGCCGCCCACTTCCGCCGCGCTCCCAGGTCCGGAACGCGGCCCCGCAGACCACGAGGGCGAGGGCGAACACCGGCAGCCACAGCAGCCGGGCGGCGACCCAGCCGGGGCCGTCCGGGACGGTGTGCAGTCCGGGCAGCGGACCGGCCGGGAGGGCGACGGCGGTGGTGGTCATCAGGGCGGTCTGGTGCCACAGGAACACCGTCATCGCGGACAGGTTGACCAGCGCCACCGCCGCCCACGCGACCGGCCGGCGCATCGCGTGGCGCAGCCGGTCCCGCAGCAGCAGCGCCAGACCGCACTGGGCGAGGCCGAAGGTGACGGCGGCCAGGGTCGGCGGGTTGAGGTTGGACACCTCGGCGCCCGGCACTCCGACCATCGCGGCCGGGTAACCCGCCCACACCACCAGGGCGGCCGTGGCAGCCGCACCGCAGACCAACAACACCCAGCCGAACTTGCGGCGTTCCAGCTCGCCGCGGCTCCAGGCCGCGCCCAGCGTGTACGGCACCAGCCAGCCCGCGGCCAGGTTGAGCCAGCCGAGCCAGGACGGGGCTCCGAAGCCGAAGCGCAGCACGTCGACGTGGAGGACGACGGCCAGCGGCCACAGTGGATGCAGGCGGGCGACCAGCGGGGCCGCGGCGGTGAGGGCGGCGAAGACCAGCAGGAACCACATCGGGGACAGGGCGAGCTTCACCAGCGTCCGCACGGTCCCGTACTCGGCGTCGGACAGCAGCAGCGCGAGCGTCACGACCGTCCACAGGGTGAGGACGGCGCCGACCGGCCCGAACAGCCGGGTCAGCCGGGCGTGCAGCCACCGGCGGTACGGCGTCCCGCGCTCCCGCGCCGAGGCGTACGAGCGGGTCGCGACGTGCCCGCCGACCAGGAAGAACACGGCGAGGGTCTGGAAGGCCCAGGACACCGGGGCCAGCCAGGGCATGTGCTGGAGCGGGCCGGCGGTGCGCAGGCTGCGGTCGTCCGCGACCAGCGCGGTGACCAGCCAGTGCCCCAGGACCACGCCGAGGACGGCGAAGGCCCGCAGGGCGTCCACGGCGCGGTCGCGGTGGGCGGGGGTGGCCGCGTCGATGCGGGCGGCGGTGTCGCGTAGCGCGACGGTGAGGCGGGTCATCGGGTCACCTCCTGGGTGTGGCCGAGGACGATCCGGGTGACGTTGGTCAGGGAGAGGGAGCCGGGCGCGAAGTAGTCGCTGTGTCCGCCGTCGCCGGCCGCGAAGACGCGGGCGCCGTACTCCCCGGACACGGGGTCGGTGCCGAAGCCGACGGTGGTGCCGAACAGTTCGGCGTCGAGGTGCGGGACGTGCTCGACCCAGTCGCCGGCGCCGCGCGCGGCCCACACCCGGGCGCGGGTGCGCAGATCGGCGGCCGTGCCGGCGCCGGTGCCGGGGCTGCCGAGGAACACCAGGTCGTCGACGTCGAGTCCGGCGGCGGCCCGCGCGCAGACGACGGAGCCGTAGGAGTGGCAGAGCAGGGAGACGCGGGCGCGGGGGGCGGCGACCGACCGCATGTCCGCCACGAGCACGCGCAGTCCGGGTGCCGCCGCCTCCGCGCGGCCGGTCGTCGCGACGGAGGGGCTGACCGTGCCGGGCGTCTCGTAGCCGAGCCAGGCCACGACCGCCGTACGCATCCCCGTGGGCGCTTCCCGGGTCAGCCGCTGGTGCAGGGCGAGGGCGGTGGCGCGGAACCGGTCGTAGGTGTCGATGCCGGTGTCGGACCCGGGGACCAGGACGGCGACGCGGTCGGCGTGCCCCAGGTCGCCGAGGACCTCGGTGACCAGGCCGGCACCACGTCCGTCGAAGTACAGCAACTGCCGTGCGCTGAGCGAGCGTTCGGTGGCCGCGCGGTCCCGGTACCCGTAGGCGGCGGCGGTACGGGCGGCCTCGGCGGCGTTGGCCCGGTGGGCGGCGTAGGTCGCGTCGAGTCCGGCGACGGCCGGGGGCGGGAGCTGGGCGGGCGGCGGGGCGGGCACCCGCGGGCCGGCGGCCCCGGCGAGGGGCACGGCCAGGGCGGCGGCGACGAGCGCGGCGAGCAGCCCGCGCCGCAGCCGGCCCGCCGGGCGGTGTGCCGTGGCCTCTGCCCCGTCGGGTCTCGTGCCCGGAGTGCCCCGCTCGCGCCCCTGCTCCATCGTCGCCGCTTCCTTCCCGTCCGCCCGTCCATCGGGCCTGCTGGGAAAGGAAGTTACGGAGCGTGGTCCGTAACCCGCGTCCCACCGGGGGACTCATCCGCGGGGTAGCTCTCAGGTACTAGGGGTATGACGACGCTTTGCCCTGGAGGGAGTTGGGCTCACCAGGCGAGCTGGGCGATCTCCTCCGCCACCACCGCGCAGGCGTCCGCGGCCGGATCGATGAGCGGGAAGTGGCCGACGTCCTCCAGCAGCGTCACCCCCACCACCTCGCCCGCCTTCGCCGCCGCGTCCGCGTACGACTCGGCGACCGCGAAGGGGACGTCGACGTCCCCGCGGCCCTGGACGAGGGTGGTGGCGATCCCGGTGGGCAGCAGCAGCGCCGGGTCGGCGTGCGGCCGGCGCTCGGCGAAGTGGTCGTCACCGCCCAGGAGTTCACGGGCGGCACCACCGCACACGCCGAGCTTGTCGGCGACCTCGAAGTCCGCGATGGGGGCGAGGGCGACGACCCCGCGCAGCGGTGCGGGGGCGTCCGTGCGCCAGGGCGAACCGGACGGCAGGAGGTGCCGGGCGGCGGCCCACAGCGCCAGATGACCGCCGGCCGAGTGGCCGGTGAGGACGATGCGGCGCGGATCGCCCGCCGGGAGGTGCTCGCGTATCAGCCCGGGCAGCGCGTCCACCGCGGCGGCGACGTCGTCGAAGGTGTCGGGCCAGCGCCCGGCCACCGGGTCACCGCCGCCCCTCTCCCCCGCCCCGCGCCGGTACTCGACACTGGCCACGGCGAAGCCGCGGGCCGCCAGGAACGCGGCGAACGGACTGATGTGGCGCCGGTCGTAAGGCGCGCGCCAGGCGCCGCCGTGCAGGACGACGACGACCGGGACGGGTCCGCCCCCGCCGCGCGGCGCGTAGAGGTCGATCACCTGGTCGGGATCGTCGCCGTAGGCCGCCGTGGCGTCGGGGGCGACCGGCTGGTGGGAGAGAGCCGACTCCTCCTCGGCGGCGGCCCGGGCGGCTGCGACGTCGTCCGTCATGCTCCAACCTCTCAGCGATACAACGTGGTTCGACCGGACCGGACACACACACGGCCGTTCGGCCGGGACGGTACCAGTACCTCGGAGGTCCTTCTCACCGGGAGGTCCCGCCTGACCGGCGGGAACGGGCCGGGACGGTGCCGCCCCGGCCCGCCTTCACGCCTGGTCCAGCTCCTCGGCGAGCGCCCGCGCCGCCCGCTCCACGTCCGCGAACCCGACGTACAGCGGGGTGAAACCGAAGCGCAGCACGTCCGGGTGGCGGAAGTCGCCGACCACGCCCCGCTCGATCAGCCGCCGCATCACCGGCCCGGCGGTGGGGGTACCTCCCGCTCGGGCGGAGCCGGCAGTGGGGGGACAGCGCAGCGCGACCTGGCTGCCCCGCTCCCCGTGCGGAAGCGGGGTCAGGCACTCCACCCGGCCCTCGGGGACGTACTCCGCGACGCACTCCAGGAAGAAGTCGGTCAGCGCGAGGGACTTGGCCCGCACCGCCTCGACCGTCACCCCGTCCCAGACCTCCAGCGCCGCCTCCAGGGCCAGCATGGAGAGGATGTCCGGGGTGCCGACCCGCCCGCGCACCGCGCCCTCGGCCGGCTCGTACTCCGAGCGCATCCCGAAGGGCTCCGCGTGCGAGTTCCAGCCGGGCAGCGGGGAGTCGAAACGGTCCTGGAGGTCCGCGCGCACATACAGGTACGCGGGCGAACCGGGGCCGCCGTTGAGGTACTTGTAGGTGCAGCCGACGGCCAGGTGCACGCCGTGCGCGTCCAGGCCGACCGGCAGCGCGCCCGCACTGTGGCACAGGTCCCAGACGGCGTACGCGCCCGCCGCACGGACGGCCGCCGTGAGCGCGGGCAGGTCGTGCAGCCGGCCGGTGCGGTAGTCCACGTGGTTGAGCAGCACGGCGGCCGTACGCTCACCGAGCGCGCCCGGCACCTCGGACGGCTCCACCGGGCGCAGCGTGCAGCCGGTCATCCGGGCCGCCGACCCGGCGATGTAACCGTCCGTGGGGAAGGTGCTCGCGTCGACCAGGATCTCGTCCCGCCCGGCATCGGTCTCCCGCGCCAGCCGGACCGCGCCGACCAGCGCCTTGAACACGTTGACGCTGGTGGAATCGCCCACCACGATCTGCCCGGCCGCCGCGCCGACCAGCGGGGCGATCCGGTCGCCGATCCGCTCCGGCGCCGTCCACCAGCCGCCCTCCGTCCAGGAGCGGATGCGCATCTCGCCCCACTGGCGGCGCACCACGTCCTCGACCCGGCCGGGCACGGCGACGGGCAGCGCGCCCAGTGAGTTGCCGTCCAGGTAGACCGCGCCGTCGGGCCCGTCGAGCACGAACTCCTCGCGCTTGGCCGCGAGTTCGTCGACGGCGTCCAGCTTCTCCGCCTTCTCCGTCAGCTCAGACATAGGACCGCGCCGTCCACAGCTCGGGGAACACGCTCTTCTGCGCCCGCTTCTCCAGCCATGCCACGCCGGCGGACCCTCCTGTTCCGGTCTTGGCCCCCATGGCCCGGCGGGTGGCGACCAGGTGGTCGTTGCGCCAGCGCCACACCAGCTCGGCGACGTCGGTCAGCGCCTCGCCGAGCCGCGCCACCTCGTCCCGCTCGTCCCCCGCGTAGACGGACGTCCAGATGTGCTCCACCTCGGGCGACGGCTCGTACTTCTGCGACACGTCACGCTCCAGCACCGCCTCCGGCACGGGGTGCCCGCGCCGGGCGAGGAACCGCAGCACCTCGTCGTACAGGCTGGGCTCGTACAGGGCCTTCTCCAGCTCGGCGTGCACCCGGGGCGCGCCCCGGTGCGGAACCAGCATCGACGCGGACTTGTCACCCAGCAGGAACTCCATGCGCCGGTACATCGCCGACTGGAAACCGGAGCCCTCACCGAGGGCGCTGCGGTAGGAGTTGAACTGCGCCGGGGTGAGCCCGGCCAGCGGCTTCCAGGAGGCGTTCAGCGCCTCCAGCTCGCGCCGCGAGCGCCGCAGCGCGTCCACCGCGGTCGGTACGTCGTCCCGGCGCAGCGCCTTCGCCGCGGTCTCCCACTCGTGGACGATGACGGTGAACCACAGCTCCATGACCTGGGTGGTGACCAGGAAGACCATCTCTCCGGGGTCGTCCGAGAGGGTGTGCTGGAGGTGGGTGAGGACGTCGGCCCTGACGTAGTCCTCGTAGGGGGTGGTCCCCTGGAAGTCGAGATGCGGGGTCTCGGGCTCGTGAGCCTCGTGGGACATCGCTGTCTCCTGAAATGTTCTCCGGGTAGCGGTCCGCCCCTGCCGTTACCGGCACGGGGGCCCCGGTCCCCACGGTGCATCCTGCGTAATCGTCCCCCACCACCGCAAGGCCCGCCCGTCCGGCGGGCGGGCCCCGCGGTGATCAGGTTCCGGTTACCGGCCGGTTCAGCCCAGGACCTGCGCCGCGGCCGGCGAGGAGTCCTTCAGGAACTGCGTGCAGCGCTCGTACTCCTCCTGCTCGCCGATCGCCTGCGCGGCGCGGGCGAGGGCGTGCAGGGCGCGCAGGAAGCCGCGGTTGGGCTCGTGCTCCCACGGCACCGGGCCGTGGCCCTTCCAGCCGCTGCGGCGCAGCGAGTCGAGGCCCCGGTGGTAGCCCGTACGGGCGTACGCGTAGGACTCGACGACGCTGTCCCGCTCGAACGCCTCGTCCGCGAGCCGCGCCCAGGCCAGCGAGGAGGTGGGGTACCGGCCCGCGACGTCGGCGGCGGAGGCACCGGACGCCAGCAGCTCGCGCGGCTCCGGGTCGTCGGGGAGGTGGGTCGGGGGCGGTCCCCCGAGGAGGTTCTCGTGAATCGACATGGGTCCAGTCTCGTACATCAGGCGATGCTGCTCCCCCGGCGCGGGTCCGCCTCCAGCGGGGGCACGGCCACACTGCCGTGGGTACGGCACTCGGGGCGCCGGCAGCCCGGCGCGGGACTGCGCACGGTCGCCGCGGCGAGGAGCGCGCCGACCACCAGGACGCCCGCGCACAGCAGCATCGCCCGGTCGAACGCGGCGTCGAACCGCGCCGGCTGCCGGAACGCCTCCGGGCCCATCCCGGCCAGCAGCGGCAGCGCCGCCACCGCCAGCAGCCCGGCGGCGCGGGCGGCGGCGTTGTTGATGCCGCTGGCCAGGCCCGCCCGCGCGGTGTCCACGGAGGCCAGGACGGTCGCCGTCAGCGGCGCCACCAGGGTGACCATGCCGAGGCCCAGCACCAGCAGCGCGGGCAGCACGTCGGTGGCGTACGCGGCGCCCGGCCCGACCCGCAGCATCAGCAGCACCCCGGCCGCGCTCAGCAGCGGCCCCACCGTGAGCGGCAGGCGCGGCCCCATCCGGTCGGCGAGCTCGCCGGAGCGGGCGGAGAGCAGCAGCATCAGGGCGGTCGTGGGCAGCAGGGCCGTCCCCGCGACGAGCGCGGACCAGCCGACGACGACCTGCAGCTGCAGCGCCGCGAGGAAGAAGAAGCCGCCGAACGCCGCGTACACGCACAGGGTGACGCCGTTGACCGCCGAGAACTGGCGGGACGCGAAGATCTCCAGCGGCATCATCGGCCCCGGGCGGCGCTTCTCCACCAGCACGAAGCCGACAGCGGCGGCGAGCCCCGCCACGGCGGACACGACGACCAGCAGCGACCCGTCCTCGGCCTCGATCAGCGCGTACGTCACCAGCGCCAGGGCGACCGCGCCGAGCGCCGCGCCGAACACGTCGAAGTGACCCTCGGCCTTCCCGCCCGACGACTCCGGCACATGGCGCACGGCGACGGGCGCGCACAGCAGCGCGAACGGCACGTTGAGCAGGAACACCCAACGCCAGCCCGGCCCGTCCACCAGCCAGCCCCCGACGAACGGGCCGACGGCCGCGCCGATCCCGCCGAACCCGGACCACAGACCGACCGCCCGGCCCCGGTCCTCCGGGTGGAAGGACGCCTGGATCAACGCGAGCGAACCGGGCGTGAGCAGCGCGCCGCCCACCCCCTGCAGGGCCCGGGCGCCGATGAGCACGCCCTCGTCGGGCGCGAGCCCGCACAGCAGGGAGGCGGCGGCGAACCACAGCACGCCGACGACGAACACCCGGCGCCGCCCGAACCGGTCGCCGAGCGCCCCGCCCAGCAGGATCAGCCCGGCCAGCGTGACCAGGTAGGCGTTGACGGTCCACTGCAGCGCGGCGAGGTCGGCGTCGAGGTCCTCGCCGATGCGCGGCAGGGCGATGTTCACGACGGTCGAGTCGAGCAGGGCCATGCCGGATCCGAGGACCGTGGTGAACAGGATCCACCTGCCCTGCGGGGACGCCAGCCGGACATCGGGCATACCGGGAGCATACGGAAGGGCCCGGCACCTGGACAGGTGCCGGGCCCGACGCGCGGAGCGGTTACTTGATGCGGGTGCCCGTCGACCGCAGGTGACCGCAGGCCTCCACGACGCGGGCGGCCATGGACGCCTCGGCGAGCTTGCCCCAGGTGCGCGGGTCGTAGGTCTTCTTGTTGCCGACCTCGCCGTCGACCTTCAGGACTCCGTCGTAGTTGCGGAGCATGTGGTCGGCGACCGGACGCGTGAACGCGTATTGGGTGTCGGTGTCGATGTTCATCTTCACGACGCCGTTCTCCAGGGCGGTGCGGATCTCCTCCTCGGTGGAGCCCGAGCCGCCGTGGAAGACGAAGTCGAACGGCTGCGCGCCGGCCGGCTTGCCGTACTTGGCGGCGACGCCCTCGTTGAGCTCCTTCAGCAGCTCGGGACGGAGGACGACGTTGCCCGGCTTGTACACGCCGTGCACGTTGCCGAAGGACGCGGCGAGCAGGTAGCGGCCCTTGTCGCCCAGGCCCAGCGCCTCGGCGGTACGGATCGCGTCGTCGACCGTGGTGTAGAGGGAGTCGTTGATCTCGTGCGTGACGCCGTCCTCCTCGCCACCGGTCGGGGTGATCTCGACCTCGAGGATGATCTTCGCGGCCCGGGCGCGCTCCAGCAGCTCCTGGGCGACGCTCAGGTTGTCCGCGAGGGTCTCCGCGGAGCCGTCCCACATGTGCGACTGGAACAGCGGGTTGCGGCCGGCCTTCACGCGCTCCTCGGACACCCCGAGCAGCGGGCGGACGTACCCGTCGAGCTTGTCCTTCGGGCAGTGGTCGGTGTGCAGCGCGATGTTGACGTCGTACTTCTCGGCGACGATGTGCGCGAACTCGGCGAGGGCGACGGCGCCGGTCACCATGTCCTTGCTGTGCTGGCCGCCCAGGAACTCGGCACCGCCCGTCGAGATCTGCACGATGCCGTCGCTCTCCGCCTCGGCGAAGCCGCGCAGAGCCGCGTGCAGGGTCTGGGACGAGGTGACGTTGATGGCCGGGTAGGCGAACTTTCCTGCCTTCGCCCGGTCCAGCATCTCGTTGTAGACCTCGGGAGTTGCGATGGGCATCTGTCCGCTCCTTTAAGCGTGCGGTGTGGGGTGCTGCGTACTGTCGGCCCTGACCTGGAACCTTGGAAGCGACGCCGTTGTCGGCCCCATCTTCCCAGACATCGGCGGCACGTCGACGGTGCAGGTCGAGTCGTTATGACGGCGATGTCGGACCGGTCAGTCCAGGCCCAGCTCGTCCTTGGAGAAGGCGAACAGGTACGGCACCCCGGCACCCTCCTGGATCTTCTCGGCGGCGCCGGTCGCCCGGTCGACGATGGTCGCGACGGCCACGACCTCCGCGCCGGCCTCGCGCACCGCCTCCACGGCGGTGAGCGGCGAACCGCCGGTGGTGGAGGTGTCCTCCACGACCAGCACCCGGCGGCCCTTGATGTCCGGGCCCTCCACGCGGCGCTGCAGGCCGTGCGCCTTGGCGGCCTTGCGCACGACGAACGCGTCCAGCTCACGGCCGCGCGCGGCGGCGGCGTGCAGCATGGCGGCGGCGACCGGGTCGGCGCCCATGGTCAGGCCGCCCACCGCGTCGAACTCCAGCTCCGCGGTCAGGTCCAGCAGCACCTGCCCGACCAGCGGGGCGGCCTCGCCGTCGAGGGTGACGCGGCGCAGGTCGACGTAGTAGTCGGCCTCCAGACCGGAGGAGAGGGTCACCTTGCCGTGCACCACGGCCTTGTCCTTGATCTGCTGCAGCAGCGCGCCGCGTGTGTCCGTCATGCCGCCAGCTTAAAGGCGGGTCCACGTCCAGGTCGTCGAGGCCTCCAGCGGCTCCAGCGGCGTGACCAGCCGCGGGTGGGTGTTCAGTCCGTCCGGCGGTCCGGTCTGCGGTTCCACGCAGACGGCCTCGTCCTGCTCGTCGTAGACGACGACCCACTCCTCACGGCTGGTCACCTTCAGCTGGAGCTGCCCCGGCCAGGTGAGGGTGACGTCCACCCCGCCGGGCATCCCGAAGCAGTCGTCCCACGGGCCGGGCTTCGGGTCGACGCGCCGTCCCGTGGGCAGGTGGTCCTCCCCGCGCTCCTCCTGCCAGGCGGGCTCGAAACCGATCGTCACGTCCTCGCCGCCGAGGTTGCGCAGGAACCACGGGTGCCAGCCGATCTGCGCCGGGTACGACGACTCGTACGTCTCCACGCCCATCGTCAGCGTCAGGGACTCCTCACCGAGCGCCACCTGCTGGGTGACCCGCCCCGAGTACGGCCACGGATCGGTCAGGTCGTACGTCAGCACGGCCTCGTCGGTGCTCTTGCGGGCGGTGCGCCAGGGGGAGTTGCGAGCCGTGCCGTGAATGGCGTGCGGCGGGGCGTTGAGCGGCATCTGCTGCACGGTGGCGCCGTCCCGGAACCGGCCGTCGCGCAGGCGTCCGCACCAGGGGACCATCGGGAAGCACCCGAACTTCTCCCCCTGCCGCAGCAGCTCCACGCCGCCGATCCGCAGCCCCCCGATCCGTCCGCCGTTCCCCGGCAGCACGTCCACCTCCGCGTCACCCGCGGTCAGCGTGATGTGTTCGTTACTCACCCTTCGACCCTACTGGGGTGATCAAGGGGCCGGGGTCCGCGTCCGCGGGCGGGGTCCGCGTCCGCGAGGGCGGGGGCCGGGGGCGTCGCGGGCGGGGGGCCGGGGCCACCGGATGCGGATCACCCGGGGGCCCGCTCCCGTGGGGCGGGACCACCGGTGGGGTGGTCAGTGGCGGCGGCGGAGGGCTCTGATGGCGACGACGGCCGAGGCGACCGCGAGGGCCGCCGCCGGGGCGGCCCAGCGCAGCGGGGTCGGGGAGGCGACGGTCTGGGGCGCCGGGACCGGGGCGTACCGGCCGCGCGGGGGTGCGTGGTCGACCTCCTCGGCGCTGCGGCCGATCATCGTCCGGCGGGCGTGCGCGGCCTCGGCGGGGGAGTCGTCGTCCTCGTCGTCCCCGAACGGCCCGTCCCCGAACCCGGGCGGCAGCCCGACGGGCTCCGGCCCGCTCCCGGCGCCGTACTGCGGCGGCGGCTCGTCCGAGGGGCCGGCCTCCGGCTCGGCCCCGGGCGCGGACGGCGGCTCGGACGCCGGGGGTTCCTCGGACTCCGGCGCGGGCTCGGACGTGCCGTCGGACGCGGAGCCGGGTCCGGACGTGCCGGTCGGCTTCGGCTGTTCCGGTGGCGGGGCCGGGTCCTCCGCGTCGGGGGTGGTCTCGAAGTCGGTGGTGGCCTGCGGCTCGAAGTCGCCCGCCGACAGCTGTTCCGGTGACTCCGCGGGCGGGCGGGGCCCGGCCCCGGCCTCCTCCGCGGCGATCGCGCCCAGGTTCTCCCCGAAGCGGTCGAGCAGACGGGTGACCGCCGACGCCACCGCCTCCGGCGGCACCTGAGTGATCCGCCCGCCGGCCGTCGCCGTCCCCGTGACGACGAGCGCCGTGCCGGCGTCCACCGCGCGCGGGCGCAGCCGCAGCGCCAGCCGCACCGACCCGCTCCCCCGCGCCTCCGCCGCCTCGCCCTCGACGGCGTAGGCCCCGTCGTCCTCCGGGGTCACCCGTACCGACCCGCGGTAGGTGATGGAGGAGCCGCCGACGCGCACCTTCAGACGCCCGGCGACGGGATCCGCACCGGCGTCGTGCTGGAGCCCGGGCACCGCCCGGGCGACCCGCGCGGGGTCGTCCAGCACCTCCCTGAGCCGCTCCGCCTCGACCGGAACGAACACCTCGTGCTCCATGAGTGCGGAGCCTACCCACGGGACGCCGGACCGCACCCCCGTCCGTGAGAAGTCACGGCGCGTCGGTGCGGTGCGCGGTCAGGGGGTCAGTCCGTGTAGCGGGGGTGGACCAGCGTGGACGGGCGCAGTCCGCGCACGCGGGTGCGTTCCGCCGCACGGATGTCCGCCGCCAGGGAGGAGTCGGTCAGCGTCCGCGGCCGGGGTCCGGCGGGGTCGAGGCGCGGCCGGGGGGCGTGCCGGTCGGCGGCCAGCACGAACCCCCAGTCGCGGTGGGCGCGGGCCGTGTCCGCAGGGCCGCGGTCGGGTCCTGCGGCGAACCCGGCCTGCCGGCCGCGCACCCGGTAGGCGGTGGTGCGCAGGCCCGCGGCGCGCAGGGTCGCGTCCACCGTCCAGAAGTCGCGGGGCCGGGACGCCACCGCGCCTCCGTGCACCACGAGCCGCCCGCCCGGGGCCAGCGCCCTCCGGACCAGGCCGTAGAACTCCTGGGCGTACAGCTTCGTGCTGGCGGTGATCCCGGGGTGCGGCAGGTCCGCGACCACGACGTCGTACGCGGCCGGGGGTGCCGTCCGCAGCCAGTCGAAGGCGTCCGCGGTGATCACCCGGACGCGGGGGTCGTCGAGGGAGTGCGCGTTGAGCGCGGACAGCGCGGGGTCGTGGCGGGCCAGCCGCACCACGCCCTCGTCGAGTTCGACGACGTCCACCCGCCGCACGCCGGGATGGCGCAGCACCTCACGGGCGGCCAGCCCGTCGCCGCCGCCCAGCACCAGCACGCGCGTGTGCCGTCCGGCCATCGCGGGGTGCACCAGGGCCTCGTGGTAGCGCAGTTCGTCCCGGCCGCTGACCCGCAGCCGCCCGTCGAGGAACAGGTTCAGCGGCCGTCCGTCCCGGCCGCCGGTGAGCAGCACCTCCTGCACGTCGGTGTGCACGGCGACCCGTACGTCCTCGCCGTACAGGGCGTGCCGGGCGGCGCGTTCGAAGTCGTCGACGAGGACGGCGGCGGAGGCGAGCAGGGCGAGCACGCACACGTTGGCGACCACCAGCAGACGGCGGGCGCGCCGGGTGAGGTCGTGCCGGAACAGCCCGAGCACCAGCGCGCCGCCGACGACCGCGTTGACCGCGCCGGTGATCAGCGCGCCCGTCAACTGGCCCAGCACCGGCAGGAGGAGGAAGGGGAAGGCGAGTCCGCCGACCAGGGCACCGACGTAGTCCGCGGCGGACAGGTCGGCCACCGCGCCGCCCGCGTCCTGGCGGCGGATCCGCTGGATCAGCTCCATCAGCAGCGGCACCTCGGCGCCGATCAGCAGCCCGGTGGCGAGGGAGAACGCGACCAGCAGGCAGCGCGGGCCGTTCGCCCACATCCCGCCCCAGTCGCCGGTCCAGGCGAACACCGCGTACAGCGCCATGACGCTGCATCCGCCGACCAGCGCGAGTGCCGCCTCGATCGCGCCGAACCCGGCCGCCGCGTGCCGGCGCAGCCGTTTGGCGGCGAGGGAGCCGATGCCCATCGCGAACACCATCACCGACAGCACGACGGACGTCTGGACGACCGAGTCGCCCATCAAGTACGCGGCCAGCGCGACCAGTTCCAGCTCGTACACCAGTCCGCAGGCGGCGCACACGAACACCCCCGCGAGGACCAGCCACCGCCCGGTGCCCTGCCCCACGGGCAGCGGCAGCTCACTCGCGGTGTCGTCCACCCGGGAGCCGTCAGGCCCGTCCCAGGACTGCGTGGAGCCGGGCGGAGCGGGGGCCTGCGGTTCGATCACCCCAGGGACGTTACGTCACGCTCCCATCGCACAACGTCACCCACACGCGTGATTTTTGTTTACGCCCGCACGGCACCGGTATGGGCGGCCACCCGTGCTCCCACGCGGGTGCGGGTGGCGACGAGCTGGCCGTCCTGCGGGTAGGCGTGCCAGGTGCGCCAGTGGAACTGGCCCTCGTGGCTGCGGGCGAGCATCGCCGTGAACGCGTGCGGACTGCCGGGGAACACCCCGGCGAGGCCCTGCGGGTGGTCGGAGACCAGGGCGAGCAGCTCCTGCGCCCGGCCGGCGAAGGCGCCCGGAGGCAGAACCTCCACCCGGGCGGCGAACTCGTACTCCCAGTCGTCCACCCGCTTGGCCACGCCCAGCGGAAGCGGCGTGCTGCTGCCCGGGATGCACGCCACCGTCTCCGAGCAGAGGCCACGCTCCTCCTCCAGGAGCACTTGGTGGGACGCGCCGAGCAGCCGCAACTGAAGTCTGGCCCCCTGCAGTTCGAGGTCGAGGGTAGCCAGCGCCGGAAGCGGCTCGCGCCCCAGTGCCCAGGCGAGGTCGGCCGCGCGCGTGTCGGAATAGGCGGTGTTCAGGGTCGTGAGCATGGATCGGCTCCGCAAGCACACAAGGAAGAAATACGGGTCCGCGCACCCCGGTGGGACCGGGGACTCGGCCCGTCAGCCCGGTCGCCCGGCTGGAAGAAGGGTCCGCGGGGAGGTCCGATGGCTGCGCTGGTGATTTATAGGGAATCATGAACTGTGCTGCCACCACAGCGTTTTTACCCAACTTCGTGGGCTTTCCATCCCCTAGGGGGCTCCACAGCTCACGTGTTCCACTACGGCGTACGCCCCGAGTGACGTCGCACTCCCCCGCACCACGCGCCAACCGGAACCGGAGTCCGTGCCGCCGCTGAACGCCACAGCGGGGCCCGCCCCAGGTGCGGACCCCGCCGTCGCGGATGCGTTCTCCCGAAGTGGAGCCGTGCTGCCCCGTGTCAGCCGCCTCCACCGCCGCATCCGCCCCCTCCGCAGGACGACCCGCCTCCGCAGGACGAGCCTCCGTCGGAGGACGATCCACAACTGGTCGCGGCCGCGCCGCCGCCGGCCCACCAGCCGCCGCTGCCCCCGTCGGTGTGGCCGCCGCCCGAGGACGACCCGCCGCGTCGGCGGCCAGCCCCCGCCTCGGCGCGACGCAGCGCCGACCTGCGGGACGTCCGCGACACGAACACGACGAGCAGGGCGAAGAGCACTACCAGGATGATGCCGACAGTCATGGCGCCACCCTCCTTCCGGTTCCCCGTGATCCCCCGAAGCAGCCCCCGTGGGTGCCTCGCTCACGGTGTGACCGGGACATGCCCTCCCCCACTCCACCCCAAAGCAGAGTTGAGCAACTCCAGAGGTTTCGGCGGCCCCGCGTCCTCAGGACTCCCGTTCGGCAGGCGGAGCTTGGGCCATGAGCTCGTCCGTCGCCTCCCGGTCGGGGTAGCCGCCCTGGGCGCCGAGGTGGCCGCAGGCGGAGGTCGCCGAGACCACCGCGGCCCGCAGCGCCGTAGCGGGGTCCGCGCCGGACAGGCGGCGCGCGACATAGACGCCGGCCAGGCAGTCACCGGCTCCGGTGGTGTCGACGACCGGCGCCGAGGGCGGCGGCGCGACGCCGATCCGCCGGGTGCCCTGGGTCAGCGTGGCCCCCCGCGGTCCCAAGGTGCGCACCACCGACCGCACACGGTGGCCGGCGGCGAAGGCGTCCACGTCGCCTAGCGACGCCGTGGCCTGCTCGTTGAGGAAGACGACCTCCGCCCCGTCGAGGACCGGTGCGAGGGCTTCCATGCCGTGCGCCAGTGCCGGGGGCTCCAGGTCGACGGACAGCCTGATGCCGCCCTCCCGCGCCCGCCGGGCGAGCACCGCGGCGGCTGTGGGGTGCAGGCACGAGGTGTGGATCCATTCGACGCCGTCCAGGCCCGCCTCACGCAGCCGCCGCGGCGAGGGGTACTGCGACACGGACGAGGTGTAGACGAGCCGCTTCTCCCCGTCGCCGGCGAGCGTGCACACCGAGACCGCCGTCCTGCCGGGCACCGGGGTCACCCCCTTGACGTCGACGCCCCGCGCGGCGAGGAACTCGATCGCCTGGGCGCCGAGCACGTCGTCGCCCACGTCGGCGATCAGAGCGGTCGTGACGCCCTGCCGGGCGCAGGCGACAGCGGAGTTCGCCGCCACACCGCCGGCGCTCACCAGGCTCTCGAAGGCGTGCGTCTTCTCGTCCGGAGCCGGATGGTGCGCGACGCGCAGCGCCACGTCGAAGGCGATGTCTCCGCAGAACAGGGCCGTGGCCGTCATGCCGGTCCCCTTGTCGTGTCCCTCGTCGGATCGGGATCGGAGCGGTGGGTACCTACCCGGCCCCGGACGCCGTCACGCTCCGCCGTGCCCGGGCCAAGGGATGACACGCGACCCCGTGGCCCGGAGGTGAGTTGAGGACGCCGGTGATCCGGCGCAGGATGGCCGGCATGACCTCCAGCGCGCGCCCCCTCCTCAACCGCCGGCTCGCAGAGTTCGGGACGACGGTCTTCGCCGAGATGTCGGCCCTCGCCCTGCGGACCGGAGCCATCAACCTGGGCCAGGGCTTCCCCGACACGGACGGCCCGGAGGAGATCAGGGAGGCCGCCGTACGCGCCCTGCGGGACGGGCTCGGCAACCAGTACCCGCCGGGGCCGGGCATCCCCGAGCTGCGCACCGCGATCGCCGCGCACCAGCGGCGCCGCTACGGCCTCGCCGTCGACCCCGACACCGAGGTCCTGGTCACCGCGGGCGCCACCGAGGCCATCGCCGCCGCGCTGCTGGCGCTGGTGGAGCCCGGCGACGAGGTGATCGCGCTGGAGCCGTACTACGACTCCTACGCGGCCTGCATCGCCATGGCGGGCGGCACCCGCGTCCCCGTCACCCTCCGCCCGGGCGGGGGCCGCTTCCGCCTGGACCTCGACGAGCTGCGCGACGCGGTCACCGACCGCACCCGCCTGCTGCTGATCAACACCCCGCACAACCCGACCGGCACGGTCCTCACCCGCGCGGAGCTGGCGTCGATCGCCGAGCTGGCCGTGGAGCGGGACCTCCTCGTCGTGACCGACGAGGTCTACGAGCACCTGGTCTTCGACGACGCCGAACACATCCCCCTGGCGACCTTCCCCGGCATGCGCGACCGCACGGTCACCATCTCCAGCGCGGGCAAGACGTTCTCCTTCACCGGGTGGAAGGTCGGCTGGATCACCGCGTCCCCCGAGCTGGTCACGGCGGTCCGCTCGGCCAAGCAGTACCTCACCTACGTCTCCGCGGGCCCTTTCCAGTACGCGGTCGCGGAGGCCCTCGCCCTGCCGGAGTCGTACTTCACCGGCTTCCGCGCGGACATGCTCGCCAAGCGGGACGTCCTCGCGGCGGGCCTGGAGGAGGCCGGCCTGACGGTCTACCGTCCCTCCGGCACCTACTTCGTCACCGCCGACATCCGCCCCCTGGGCGAGACCGACGGCATCGCCTTCTGCCGCGCCCTCCCGGAACGCGCGGGCGTCGTCGCCATCCCCACGGCCGTCTTCTACGACCACCAGGCCATGGGCGCCCCCTTCGTCCGCTTCGCCTTCTGCAAGCAGCGCCACGTCCTGGAGGAGGCCGCGGCCCGCCTCAAGTCGGCGGGGGCGCGCTGAGCGAACTCAGGGCCAGGTGCGCTCGATGCGGTCGCGTCGCACGGCGTAGGCAGCGGGTCCGCCCCGCGCCACGGCGTGGTGGACGGCTTCGCGGTGTGCGTCGAGCCGCCCGGCCATGTCCGCACTCGGCAGCTGCTGGTTGTCCGGAGAGCCCCGCGCCTCAGCAGGCAGCACGCAACGTCCCCTCGGCCTGAAGCTTCCGGCAGTCGCGGCAGTGGCCGGGGTGGGGTGCGCGGAAGGCGCGGTCGCAGCCGTCGCAGGTCTGGAGGGGTGGTACGGCCGGGCTGCCGAGGTACTCCGGGAGCGGCGGGAGCGGCGGCGCGGGCAGGGGGATCTCGCGGAGGCGGAAGCCGAGGATGCCCGCCGGGCGGGCCAGGAACCGGTCGGGGAGCCCCGTCGTGAGCGTTCTGGTGATCTGGGCGGGTGCCACACCGGCCGCGAGCCACGCGGTGACGGCGGGCGCCAGCCGCACGGCCTCCCGCTCGGACAGCACGAGGCGTTTGTCGACGCGCCGCAGGGACGCCAGCACGGCGACCGCCTCCGGGTCCACGTCCGCGAGTTCCGCCGACGCCTCCTCCCGCGCGGCGACGGAGACGGAAGACGTCTCACCTGCGGGCGGCTTCCGGGGGCGGGGCGGCTCGGGGGGTTCCGGCGGCCCGTCCGGATCCGGCTCCGGTGGCCCGCCGGGAACGTCGTAGAAGTAGGTGCGGGTGCGGATCTGCCCGGACGGGGTGCGCTCGCGGCGGCGCTCCAGGTATCCGGCGGCCTCCAGCTCCCTGAGTGCCCGCGAGATCAGGATCTCGCCCTCGGTGAAGTGCGCGCGCAGAGCGGAGATGCTGACGATGCTGCCGCTGGGCAGGGACAGGATGTAGACCGCGACTCCGATGGTGACCGCGCTGCCGCGCCGCTGGGCGAGGGCGTTGGAGATCACCGTGAAGTCGGCGGTGAGGCGGGTGCGTACGTGGATCACACCGGAGGTCGGAGCTCCGGCGTCGGCGCGCGGGAGCGCGTTAAACTGCGAGTCAGCCATTGGGAAGGGGCTTTCTTCCTGAACGGTCAGGCCTTCGGTCGGGATGCCAGTCCCGGCCGGGGGCCGTATTCGTTGGTTATCGTCGAGCTTGTCGCGGCGAACGTAGCCGCCCGCATTCCGCACCTGCAAGCCGGTCACTCGCACGAGTGACGCGGGCCTTTCCGCGGGGAGGGTGGGTGGGCGGGTAGTTCTTTCCCCCGGTTCTTCGGGGAGGTCAGTGGCCCACCGGACCCTCGCCGACAGGGAATCGGTGGCGCCGGGTGAGGGGCCTGCCGGGGGTGTGGCGTACGGGCGCGGGCTGAGTCGTCCCCCGTCATGTGGTGAGTACCGGTACTCATGTCCGGGCGGGCCCTTCCGGTCACTGTGGTGATCAAGAAATCCGGACCGGATCGAAGGGCCTCCCATGTCGGCCTCTCCCCGCCGCCGCCCGCGGCAGTTCCTCGCTCTCGCCACGGACACCCTGCCCGCCCGCGCCTACTTGGGCCTCGTCGCCCTCGGCGTCCTGGTGCTGTTCCTGGCCCCGGCGAGCCCGTACGCCATGGCGTCGGCGCTGCTCACCGCTCCGCTTTCCTTCCTGCCCGTGTTCCTGCCCTTCGGGGCGGTTACGACGGAGGGCGGGGCGGCCGACGTGGTGGCGGCCGCGCTGTACGGCGGGTGGCTGCTGCTGTGTGCCCTGGTGAACGCCGCCGCGTTCGGCGCGCTCGCCCGCAGACCCGACCGAACGCCCTCGGCGCGCCCCGGACGTGCGCTGCTCACGGCCGCCGTGGACAACTGGCCCGCGCGGGTCTACGTCGCCGTGGTCGCGGCGGCCCTGGGCACCTTCCTGTACGCCGTGCTGCTGTCGCCCGACCCCGGGTTCGCCGGGATCTGGCCCATCCTCGCGGCGGCGCCGCTCAGCTTCCTCGCCGTGGCGGTGTCGGCTCCGGCCGAGTACGCGCTCCCCTGGCTGGGCACGCTGGTCCTCACCGCCGGCGTGGTCCTGGCCGGACTGGTCAACGCCGTGCTGATCGGACGCCTCGCCCGCAAGGTCGGAGGCAGCCCGCTGAGCCGCGGCTAGGCCCAGGAACTGCTGGAGGCGTCGGCGGAGTTCCGTGCCCTGTGGGACGACCAGAAGGCCGGTGCTCCCGCCCGGGCGTTCAAGGTGTTCGTCCATCCCGAGGCCGGACGCATCGAGCTGACCTACGAGAGCTTCGGCGTACGGGCGGCGCCCGGCCAGGAACTGTTGGTGGGGTCGGCGGAACCGGGCAGCCGCAGCGCACAGGCCCTCGCCTACCTCGCTTCCACGGCCGCACCCCGCCACTGACGCGGCCCGGCCCGGCCGGGCGGACCTCCGCGGCCCGTCGCGGCCCGTCGCGGCCCGCAGGAGCGGGTCGCCCGCCTCCGGCTGCGGGACCCACCAGCGGCGCGACGAACGGGCTAGGGCCTTTCGTTCGGATCAGGCCGGATCAGGGAGCGGGGTCTGGTGCCGTGCATCGCAAGGCGGAGGAGGGCGGCAGGGCGGAGCCCTGACAACCGACGACAACGCGGCGAGGCGCGGTGCCAGGGCCCGCGAGCCCGGCCTGATCCGAACGAAAGGCCCTAACCCCGTGCCCGGTCGTTCCCCAGCTTCCGCCGCTCCCACCGGTTCGGATGCCGGATCACCACGCCCGCCATGCCGCCGGAGCCGGTGAGGCGGATCAGGGGGGTGCCTGGGAGGCGGTCGGGGGTGGTGGTGTCCTTCAGACCGCCGATGCCGGGGTCCATCGCGGTGGTGTCGGCCGCCCAGCCGTCGGGGAGGACGATCGTGACGCCCGCCGCCTCCCCGTACGCCTCCACCGTGACCTCGGTGAACCGGCACTCGGCGCGACTGAAGTCGAGCTTCACGCCTGCCAGGCCGCCGCGCGCGATCACCTGCGCGGGCACCTCCCAGCGGGCGGGGCCGCGGGACGCTCCGTGGAGGCCGCCCTTCAGCTCCAGGGGCGGCAGGTCCGTGGGCGCCGACGGCTTCGGCAGGTCGGCCGTGAGGGCGTCCAGCTCGGCGTAGGTCTTCGCGGTGAGCGCCCGCTCCAGCCGCTCGTCCAGCTCGTCGAGGTCGATGCGCCCCTCGGCGGCCGCGTCGCGCAGCTGCTCCACCACCGCCTCACGGTCGTCGTGGGAGGCGCGCAGAACGCCTCGGGATGCGTCGCGCGGGGCCGGCTGGGCTGTCATGTCCCCAAGAATAGGCGGGGACGGCAGGGCGGAAGAGGGCATGAGAGAGCCCGGCTCCGCGACCGGCCGCACGGACCGGCCTCCGGGCCGGGCTGGGCTCCCCGGCGGCGTGCACCTGGCCGGTGCCGCCGCCCGCGCCCCAGGGCGCTCACGCGTCGTCGTCGGGCTTCTCCGCGTCGTTGATCTCCGACTCCAGGCCGAGCTGCTCGACGAGCCACTTGTCGAACTCGATGGCGGCCCGCACCCAGCTGACCGTCGAGGAGACGAAGTGCTCCAAGCTGACGCCCATGCCGATCAGCATCTGCGCCTCACCGATGAGACGGACCGTGCCGTCGTCGTGGGTGTGCGTGTAGACCTTGGGCCACAGGGTGCGACGGTTCCAGTCGTCGATGGACTCGAGGAGCTGTGCCTTCTCCTCGATCTGGTGCGGCCGGTCGTAGAACGTCCGCACCGAGAAGATCTGCTGGTCGTCCTCGCCGCGGAACATGAAGTAGGTGCGGAACTGCTCCCACGGCGCCGCGAGGTCACCCTCGTCGTCGACGACGTACTTGAGCTCCATCTGGTCGAGGAGCTGCTTCACGAGGTCCTGATCCGGGACGACGGGGCCCGCCGGTCCTTGGGGCTGCGGCTCGGGCTGCTGGCCCCCGAAATTCGGAATCGAGGACGGGTCGATGGTCACCGTGAATTTCCCTTCGTACGGATCCCGCCATCCTCCCCCATGCGGGGAGGGGGGTGGCAAGCCCCGACGGGCCTGTCAGCCGAGGGCTGACTCGATCCGGTCAGGTCCGGGGTACCCGGAAAGGCTCCGGGCCCAACGTCCGCGGGGGACATCGGGCCCGGAAAGCGGAACCGTCACTCAGAGTGTCTTGCCGGTTCCGGCGTCGCCGGCCGGACCGACGATCAGCCCGTCCTCGAAGCGGTCCACCCGGACCGTGTCGCCGTCCTTGATCTCGCCGGAGAGGATCTCCCGGGCGAGCCGGTCACCGATCGCGGTCTGCACCAGGCGGCGCAGCGGCCGGGCGCCGTACGCCGGGTCCAGGCCCTCCTGGGCCAGCCAGGCCAGCGCCCCGGGCGTGACCTCCAGGGCGAGCCGGCGTTCGGCCAGGCGCCGGCCGAGCGCGGTGATCTGGAGCTCCGCGATGCGCTCCAGCTCGGCCTTGCTGAGCGCGGAGAACACCACGAGGTCGTCGAGACGGTTGAGGAACTCCGGCTTGAACGACGCCCGGACCACCTCCAGGACCTGTTCGCGCTTCTCGGCCTCGGTGCTGACCGGATCGACCAGGTACTGGCTGCCCAGGTTGGACGTCAGCACCAGGATGGTGTTGCGGAAGTCCACGGTGCGGCCCTGGCCGTCGGTGAGGCGGCCGTCGTCGAGCACCTGGAGCAGGATGTCGAAGACCTCGGGGTGGGCCTTCTCCACCTCGTCCAGCAGCACCACGCTGTACGGGCGGCGGCGGACGGCCTCGGTGAGCTGGCCGCCCTCCTCGTAGCCGACGTAGCCGGGGGGCGCGCCGACGAGCCGGGCGACCGAGTGCTTCTCGCCGTACTCCGACATGTCGATGCGGACCATGGCCCGCTCGTCGTCGAAGAGGAAGTCGGCGAGCGCCTTGGCCAGCTCGGTCTTGCCGACGCCGGTGGGGCCGAGGAAGAGGAAGGAGCCGGTGGGCCGGTCGGGGTCGGCGATGCCGGCCCGCGAGCGCCGCACGGCGTCGGAGACGGCCCGCACGGCCTCGGTCTGGCCGATCAGCCGCCGGCCCAGCTCGTCCTCCATGCGCAGCAGCTTCTGCGTCTCGCCCTCCATCAGGCGGCCGGCCGGGATGCCGGTCCAGGAGGCGACGACGTCGGCGATGTCGTCGGCGCCGACCTCCTCCTTGACCATGGTGTCCTTGGCGACCTCCTCCTCGGCCTCCGAGGCGGCCTCCAGGTCGCGTTCGACGCCCGGGATCTCGCCGTAGAGCAGCTTGGAGGCGGTGTCGAAGTCACCGTCGCGCTGGGCGCGTTCGGCCTGGCCGCGCAGCTCGTCGAGCTTCTCCTTCAGCTCACCGACGCGGTTGAGGGAGGTCTTCTCCTTCTCCCAGCGGGCGGTGAGGCCGCGCAGCTCCTCCTCCTTGTCGGCGAGGTCGCGGCGCAGCTTCTCCAGGCGCTCCCGGGAGGCCGCGTCGGTCTCCTTGCCGATGGCCAGCTCCTCCATCTTCAGCCGGTCGACGGCGCGCTGGAGCTCGTCGATCTCGACGGGCGAGGAGTCGATCTCCATGCGCAGCCGGGAGGCGGCCTCGTCGACGAGGTCGATGGCCTTGTCCGGCAGGAAGCGGGAGGTGATGTAGCGGTCGGAGAGGGTCGCGGCGGCCACCAGCGCGCTGTCGGCGATCTGCACCTTGTGGTGCGCCTCGTAGCGGCCCTTGAGCCCGCGCAGGATGGCGATGGAGTCCTCGACGGTCGGCTCGGCGACCAGCACCTGCTGGAAGCGCCGCTCCAGCGCCGGGTCCTTCTCGATCCGCTCGCGGTACTCGTCGAGCGTGGTGGCGCCGACCATGCGCAGCTCGCCGCGGGCCAGCATCGGCTTGAGCATGTTGCCGGCGTCCATCGCGGAGTCGCCGCCGGCGCCCGCGCCGACGACGGTGTGCAGCTCGTCGATGAAGGTGACGACCTGCCCGTCGGACTCCTTGATCTCCGCGAGGACGGTCTTCAGCCGCTCCTCGAACTCGCCGCGGTACTTGGCGCCCGCGACCATGGCGCCCAGGTCGAGCGCGACCAGCCGCTTGTTCTTCAGCGACTCGGGCACGTCGCCCTTGACGATCCGCTGGGCGAGGCCTTCGACGACGGCGGTCTTGCCGACGCCGGGCTCGCCGATCAGCACGGGGTTGTTCTTGGTGCGGCGGCTCAGCACCTGCACCACCCGCCGGATCTCCTGGTCCCGTCCGATGACGGGGTCCAGCCTGCCCTCGCGGGCGGCGGCGGTCAGATCGGTGCCGAACTTCTCGAGGGCCTTGTACTGGCCCTCCGGGTCGGGAGTGGTCACCCGGCGCGTCCCCCTCGCCTTCTGGAAGGCCTCCTGCAGCTTGTCCGCGGTGGCGCCCTGCCGGGACAGTACCTCCCCGGCCGCACCGCCCTTGGCGGCGATGCCGGTCAGCAGGTGCTCGGTGGACAGGTACTCGTCGCCGAGGTCCTGGGCGCGGGCCTGGGCGTCGGCGACGACGGCGAGCAGCTCGCGGTTGGGCTGGGGCGGCGCCACGGTGGATCCGGTGACGCTCGGCAGCCCGGAGAGGACCCGCTCGGCGCCGGAGCGTACGGCGGCCTGGTCGGCGTCCACCGCGGCGAGCAGGTCCGTGATGTTCTCGTTCTCCTGCCCGGCGAGCAGGGCGAGCAGCAGGTGCGCGGGGGTGAGGTCGGGGTGCCCCTCGGTCACGGCCCGGTTGCCGGCGGCGGCCAGTGCGTCCCGGCTCCGGTTGGTCAGCTCGGCGTCCACGTGTCCGTTCTCCTCCTTGGTGCCCTTCGGTGACCCTCAGCGGTGGTCGTGGCTGACTGTGCCAACGTCCACAAACTTGAGTCTAATCCACTCAAGGTGGTGACCGCGAGGAACTCGGGGCTAAGTTCCGGGGTCATGACCCTCACGTATTCGGTGGATCCGGGCGATCCGGACGTGTCGTACCTCAGCTTCTGGCGCGAACGGCACCTGTGCACGCTGACCACCCTTCGCCCGGACGGCACACCGCACCTGGTACCCGTCGGAGTGACGTACGACCCCGAGGCGCGCCTCGCCCGGGTCATCACCAACCGGACCAGTGCGAAGGTCCGCCATGTGCGGGCGGCCGGGGACGAGGGCGCGCCGGTAGCGGTCTGCCAGGTGGACGGCGGGCGGTGGGCGACGCTGGAGGGACGCGCGCGGGTCCGCACGGAACCGGAGCGCGTTCAGGACGCGGTGCTGCGGTACGCGGAGCGCTACGGACGGATGCCGGGACCCAACCCGGACCGGGTCGTCATCGAGATCGCGCTCACGCGCGCGATGGGCCGCGGCTGAGGCCGGCGGCGCGGCTCGCACCGGCGAGCGATCCCTTCCGGCCATCGCCCGATCCGGGGGATACCCAGAAATATCCCTCAAAACTGCAGCGGCGTCACCGTGTTCAGGTCACGGTGACGCCGCTGCGGGGGGAAGCACCTGCGCGATCTTTTTACGACGGGGGAATCGCGTCAGGCACTGCGGGGGGTGGCCGAGATGGTCCTGGGGGCAGGGGAGTCGGACTCCACCTGCCGGTGGTCCCGCTGGTCCAGGTTCACAAAGATCATTCCGTACCGGATGGCACACCGCACGGGCTTCGGCGCCCCCCTGGGCCGCCTCAGGCACCGGTACGCCCGTACGTCACCGTCCTCGTCGCGCGTGACGACCACGGGCTCACCGAAGACGGTCACCATCAACGAGTCACCGCTGTGGGGGATGGCGGTGACCAGGTCGATGAAATGCCATCCGGACCGGTAGGCCGTCGCCATCTCACGACGGAAGGATCGGTCGTCAGGTGGGGTGGCCACGTCAGCTCCAGACAGTGTCTGCCGGGAGCTGGACCACGTCCTCGCCGTCCACCACGCCCACGGCCCCACTCGACCAGACGGTGTCGTCCTCGGCATCGGTCTGCGCGCCGGACAGGGCGCCCAGCGCACCGAAGGCCACAACGGCGGACAAGGCGGCGACAAGCACCGAGCGACGCATTCTCTTACGCATAGTCGGCTTCGTCCTCACTCGAAGGTCCCCTTTCCCCCGTCAAGTAAGACGATGGCTCATTCGGGCACGTCATGGCCACACGATCGGTGCATCATGTTCCTGCATGTTCAGGAGCCTGGGGGGTGGAGATTTAACAATGAATCGGACCAAAACCGTGCATCCCCATCCCATGACGGAGCTGTGCGTGGAAGGGAGTCGTCTGTACGCGAACGCACTGCGCACGGGACGTATCCCCCGGGCGGAGGCCGAAGCCGCACCCTGTCTGGTCGACTTCTCCCTACTCCACCCCGACCCCGACGACCCGGACTGGCTGCGCCCCGTCCCGCCCTCCGTCGTGCTGGCCCAGCGGCTGGACCCGATCGAGCGTGAGATCAGCGAACGCAGGCGCCTGACCATGGAGTTGGCGGACACCTTCGAGCCCTTCATGGGACTCGGCGCCCCCCTGGCGGAACCGGTCCACTCCATCACCGTGCTCGAAGGACTCGACCGCATCAACGAGGCGCTCGACCTGGCGACCTCCCAGTGCCGGAACGAAGTGCTCACCGTCCAGCCGAAGAACCGGCACCCGGAGCAGCGCCTGATCGAGGCACTGGAACGCGACCGGCCGCTGATCGAACGCGGGGTGCGGATCCGGACGCTCTACCAGCACACCGCCCGGTACAACCCCGAGCGCATCGCCTGGACCGAGCAGTTCGCCGACGGCAAGGTGGAGTACCGCACCATCGACGAGCTGGTCGAGCGCCTCATCGTCTGCGACGACACGGTCGCCTTCATCCCCGTCCGGGACGACCGGCAGGTCGCGCTCGAACTGCGCCACCCCGGCCTGGTCCGCTACCTCATCAAGGTCTTCGAGTTCATGTGGGGCCGCGCGGTCCCCCTCACCGCCGGCACCCCGTACGAGACCGCACCGGACGGTCTCACCGACATCCAGCACTCGATAGCCAAACTGCTCGTCGAGGGACACGTCGACGAGGCCATCGCGCGCCGCCTCGGCATGAACGTCCGCACCTGCCGGGCACACATAGCCAAGCTGGCCACCGCGCTCGGCAGTGGCAGCCGTGCCCAACTGGGGTACCTCATCGCACAGTCCGGCATTCTCGAGCAGGACCACTGATCCGGTCCGGGGGGCGATCAGGCATGAGCGGCGACGCACCACACAGAGCGGCGGACGCGCTGCGGGCGGAGGCACTGGACCGCTACGCCCGCGCCCTGGACCAGGGCCACGTGCCCGCCTCGGGGGACGCGGAGACCCCGCTCCTGCTCCGCCTCGGCCTGCTCCACCCCGCCGGGGACGACCCCAGCCGGCTGGAGCCGGTCGCACCGCACCTCGCCCTGCACCGGCTGCTGCGCGCCTCCGAGGACCGCGTCGCAGAGGAACGGCGCCGTCAGGAACGCCTGGCGGAGACCCTGGCCCCGCTGCTGCGCCCCGGCGAACCGGTGGAACAGGAGTCCCCCCTCGTCACCCGGCACAGCGGCATGGAGTGCATCGGCCGGGCCATCGGCGAGGCGATGACCGGCGCCACGGAACTCCTCGCCGTCCAGCCGCACCGCAGCTACGTGAAGTTCGACCCGGCCGTCCACGAACCCGCCCTCCGCCGCGACCAGGACCTGCTGGACCGCGGCGGCCGCATCCGCGCCCTGTACCAGCACACCCTGCGCCACGCGCCCACGCTGGCCGCCCGCTACGAACGCCTCACCGGCGACGTCGAGGCCCGCTCCCTGGACGAGATCACCGACCGCCTCGTGATCGTCGACCGCGCCGTCGCCTTCATCCCGGCCGGCCCCGAGCGCTCGACGGCCCTGGAGGTCCGGCATCCGGCGATCGTGACGTTCCTGGTCACCACCTTCGACCGGCTCTGGCGCCTGGCCAGCCCGATGTACCCGGAGGCGGACCGGCAGCCCACCCTCAACGGCGTCACCCCGCGCCAGCGCGCCATCGCCACACTGCTCGTCGAGGGGCACACCGACGCCGTCATCGCCGACCGGCTCGGCATGAACGTCCGCACCGCGCGGGAGCACATCGCCAAACTCGCCGCGCTGCTGGGCAGCCACAGCCGGGCCCAGCTCGGCTACCTCATCGCGCGGTCCGGGGTGCTCGACCCGGCGGAGTGACGGCCGGGTGCCGCGCCCCGTCCAGCCCCGCCTGCGCGATCCGCACCCCCAGCTGCGTACGGCTGGCCGCCCCGAGGGTCTCCGACAGGCGGGCGATGTGCGCCCGGCAGGTCCGCACACTGATGCCCAGGCGCTCCGCGATGACCGCGTCCTGGTGGCCCTCCGCCAGCAGCGCCGCGATGGACTGCTCCCGGTGCGAGATGCCGTCGATGCCGGTGTCCGGAAGCGGGGCGGTCAGCGGGATGGCGAGCCGCCACAGCCGGTCGAAGACCGTGCCCAGGTACTCCACCAGCGCCGGGTGGCGCAGCTCGAGCGCCATCGTGCGCTCGGCGTTGGCGGGGATGAAGGCGACCGTGCGGTCGAACAGGATCAGCCGGTCGACCACCTCGTCCAGCGTGCGCGCCTCCACCGCGTCGCCCATCAGCTCCAGATAGCTCAGCAGCCCGTGCCCGTGCCGGGCGACATGGGTGTACAGGTCCCGCATGCGCACGCCCCGGCCGCGCAGCGCCATCGCCCGGTGCAGACCCTCCGACAGCTCGGCCTCACGCCGGATGCCGCCCGGCTGGACCGTGAGGACCTCCGTGGTGCACGCCTGCGTCGCCTCGTCCATCGCGGCCTGGATGCGCGCCAGTCCGTCCAGCACACGGATCGCCGGGCCCTCCGCCGACGCCCCCGCGACGGGCACCTGGCGGCCGAGTCCGGCGTACCACTCGAAGGCGGCCACCGCCGAGCCGACCCGGCGCTGACTCGCCCTCACCTCGTCGTACATGCCGCGCAGCAGCCGGGTCATGACCTCCTGCGGGGCGGTGGGCACCAGCCAGTCCATGTCGTCGGGATCCGGGTGCAGCAGGGCCAGTTCCAGCAGGCAGGGCACCCGCTCGGCCTCGCGGCGCGGCAGCCGGCCGCGCCGTACGGCCCGGGAGTACACGCGGTCCCCGGCCTCGCACAGTCGGTCAGCACCGTGCGGATGCTCCTGATCCGCGTGCCCGGCCATCGCCCATCCCACCCCCGGTTCAGCCACTTTCCGCAGCGCAACTATGCGCGGCCGGAACCTGCTGTGCAACACGGGGCCGGCCACCGCGCCGGCCCGGAGACCTGCGGGTGGCCGAATACCGACGGGAGTTACTTCAGGTCGAGCTCCTCGCAGGCGGACTTGAACTCGGCGGTGCAGATGTCCGACACGTCGTAGAACCCGTCGGCGATGACCGTGTCCTGGATGTTCTCCTGCGTCAGCGCGACCACCGGCACCAGCTGCGCCGGGATGTCCTGCTCGGTGGGGCTGTCGACCCGGTCACGGGTGAGGGCGTCGAACTGGATGTCCCGGCCCTGGACCCGCGCCACGGCCATCTCCGCCGCGTTCTCGGCCTCCGTCGGGTACGACTTGTACACGCTCATGTACTGCTCGCCGGTGACGATGCGCTGCACCGCGGCGATCTCCGCGTCCTGGCCGGTGATCGGGGGCAGGTCGGTGACACCGGCGGCGCGCAGCGCCTTGACGATGCCGCCCGCCATGCCGTCGTTGGCCGAGTAGACGCCCTTGATCTTCCCCGCGCCGATCTCGCCGATCGCCTCGGCCATGTTCTTCTCGGCGTTCTTGGGGTCCCAGTCCTTGGTGTCGAAGGACTTGGCGATGGTGACCTTGCCCTTGAGCTCGGACAGCGCGCCCGCCTTGAACTGCTTGGCGTTGGGGTCGGTCGACGAGCCGTTCATCATCACGACCTTGTCGGTGATGCTGAGGTCGCCGCCGAAGGATTCCAGCAGCGAACGGCCCTGCACCTCGCCGACCAGCTCGTTGTCGAAGGAGATGTACGCGTCGATCGGGCCCTCGGCCAGCCGGTCGTAGGCGATGACCGGGATGCCCGCGTCCTTGGCCTTGGTGACGCTCTCCGCGATGGCGTGCGCGTCCACCGCGTCCAGCACGATGACGTCGACCTTCGCGTCGATCATGCGCTGCATCTGGGAGGCCTGCTTGTCGGCGTCCGCCTCGGCGTTGGCGTACTCGACCTTGCCCTTGTTGTCGGTGAGCGCCTCCACCTTCTTCTTGAAGAAGGGGTAGTCGAACTGCTCGTAGCGCGTGTTGGCCTTCTCCGGGAGGAGGAGACCGACGGAGATGTCGTCCCCCTTGGCCGGGCTCGCCTCGTCGCTGCTCCCTGTCGCGTCGAGCATGCCGCAGCCGGCGAGCGTGACGGACATCGAGACGGCGGCCACGGATATGGCTATACGACGCATGCGAGGGCTCACTTCAGGTGCGTTTTGGACGTGGGCACAGCTTTGCGGCCCATGTGACTGAAAAGCCAACGCTTCAGGGCCCATCGCCGTCAAGGGGCAACCACTTAACGAGATGGACACAGCACGGTCCGCTGAACTCGTGAAAGTCCTGCGGACACGCCGCGTGGATCACCTGGACACGCAGGCATACCATAGTCACAGATGTGGTCAGGCATAAGAGAAGGGGCCCCGGGGTTCGGTGAACCCCGGGGCCCCTTCCGCGCGTTGCGCGTGGTCAGTCCGACTGCTGCTGGCGCCTGGGCCGCCACACCACCAGCGCGCTGGTCTGCTGCACTTCCTGGTAGGGCACCAGGTCACGGCGGTACGAGGCGTGGACGGCCGCCTCACGCTGACGCATCGCCGCCGCCGCGCCGTCGAGCGCGTCCTCCAGTTCGGCCACGCGGGCCTGAAGGGCGGCGACCTGGTTCTCCAGTTCGATGATGCGCTTGATTCCGGCCAGGTTGATGCCCTCGTCCTGAGACAGCTGCTGCACCTGCCGGAGCAGTTCGATGTCACGGGCCGAGTAACGCCGGCCCCGGCCCGCCGTGCGGTCCGGCGACACAAGTCCCAGCCGGTCGTACTGACGCAGCGTCTGCGGGTGCAGACCGGACAGCTGGGCCGCCACCGAAATGACGTAGACCGGGGTGTCCTGGGTCAGTTCGTACGGATTGCGTCGACGGCCGTCCATCGCATCAAGCTCCCTTCGCGGCCTGGAACAGCTCCGCCCGCGGATCCTGGTCCGCGGTTGCCTCGCGATACGCCTCCAGGGCGTCACGAGCCTTCCCCGACAGGTCCTTGGGAACACTCACCTCGACGGTCACCAGGAGGTCACCGCGGGTGCCGTCCTTGCGGACCGCTCCCTTGCCGCGGGCGCGCATGGTGCGCCCGTTGGGTGTGCCCGGCGGAAGCTTCAGCGTCACCGGCGGACCGCCCAGCGTCGGGACCCGGATCTCGCCGCCGAGAGCCGCCTCGGGATACGTGACGGGCACGGTGACGGTCAGGTTGTCGTCCTTGCGGCCGAACACCGGGTGGGTGCCGACGTGCACGACGACGTACAGATCGCCCGCGGGCCCGCCGCGCTCACCGGGAGCGCCCTTGCCGCGCAGCCGGATCCGCTGCCCGTCGCTGACCCCCGCGGGGATGCGCACCTGCATCGTCCGCGAGGACTTGGCCCGGCCGCTGCCCTTGCAGACCTCGCAGGGCTCCTCCGCGATCAGGCCGCGGCCCTTGCAGTCGGGGCACGGGTCCGTCAGCGAGAAACCGCCGCCGGAGCCCCGCGCCACCTGCCCGGTGCCGACGCAGGTCGGGCACACGCGCGGTGTGCCGTTCTTGTCGCCGGTGCCCGAACAGGCCTTGCAGGGCGCCTGCGACGACATCCGCAGCGGGACGGTCGCGCCCTCGATCGCCTCGGTGAAGCTGAGCGTCACCTCGGACTCGATGTCCTGACCCCGGCGCGGCTGGGTCCTCGTGGTCCCCGCGCCGCCCCGGTTGAACAGGCCCCCGAAGACGTCACCGAGGCCGCCGCCGAAGCCGCCCGCCTGGCCGCCGCCGGGCTGGCCTCCGAAGAGGTCGCCCAGGTCGAAGTTGAACGTGCCGCCGCTCCCGCCCGGCCCCGGACGGAAACCGCCGTTGCCGAAGAGGGCGCGCGCCTCGTCGTACTCCTTGCGCTTCTTGGGGTCGCCGAGGATGTCGTTCGCCTCGGAGATCTCCTTGAAGCGCTCCTCCGCCTTGGCGTTGCCCTTGTTGGCGTCCGGGTGGAACTCGCGGGCGAGCTTCCGGTACGCCTTCTTGATCTCGGCCTCGGTGGCGTCCTTGGGGACGCCGAGGACCTTGTAGTAGTCCTTCTCGATGAAGTCCTTGGTGCTCATCCCCGACGTCCCTCCTTCCCTGCGTCAGCTATAACGTCAGCCCTCCTCCGGGCCACCGTTCTCCTTGTTCTCCGCGTCCGCCTGCGCCTCGGTGCTCTCCTCGGCCGGCTTCACCGTCTGCGCGCCCGGCTGCGGCTCGGCGACGGCCACCCGCGCGGGGCGGATGGTGCGCTCGCCGATGCGGTACCCCGGCTGCAGGATCGCCACGCACGTCGTCTCGGTGACGTCCGGGGCGTAGGAGTGCATCAGGGCCTCGTGGATCGTCGGGTCGAAGGGCTCGCCCTCCTTGCCGAACTGCTGCAGGCCCAGCTTCGCCACCGTGGTCTCCAGCGACTCGGCGACGGACTTGAAGCCGCCGACCAGCTCGCCGTGTTCCCGCGCGCGGCCGATGTCGTCCAGCACCGGGAGCAGTTCGGACAGGAGGTTCGCCACGGCGACCTCCTTGACCGCCACCCGGTCCCGCTCGACACGGCGGCGGTAGTTCTGGAACTCGGCCTGGAGGCGCTGGAGATCCGCGGTGCGCTCACCGAGCGCGGTGCGGGCCTGGTCCAGCTGAGCCACCAGGGCGGCGTTCTGCCCCGTGTCCCCGGCCGGGGCCGCCTCCTCCTCGGAGGGAGCGGCGGCCTTCGGCTCGGCGTCGTCGGTCGGTGCGCCGGAAGGGACGTCGGGCTGCTGCTGCTCGTCGAAGCCCGGGGTCTCTTCCGTCACGCCGCACCGTCCTTGCGGTCCTCGTCGACGATCTCGGCGTCGACGACGTCGTCGTCGGCCTTGGCCTCGCCGGCGGACGCGCCACCGGCGGCCTGGGCGCCCTGGGCGTCGGCGTACATGGCCTGGCCCAGCTTCTGGGAGACGGCGGCGACCTTCTCGGTGGCGGTGCGGATCTCGGCGGTGTCCTCGCCCTTGAGCTTCTCCTTCAGCTCGGCGACGGCCTCCTCGACCTCCGTCCTGACGTCACCGGGGACCTTGTCCGCGTTGTCCGCGAGGAACTTCTCCGTCTGGTAGACGAGCTGCTCGCCCTGGTTGCGGGACTCGGCGGCCTCGCGGCGGGCGTGGTCCTCCTCCGCGTACTTCTCGGCCTCCTGGCGCATCCGGTCGACCTCGTCCTTCGGCAGCGAGGAGCCGCCGGTGACGGTCATCTTCTGCTCCTTGCCGGTGCCGAGGTCCTTCGCCGTGACGTGCATGATGCCGTTGGCGTCGATGTCGAAGGAGACCTCGATCTGCGGGACGCCACGCGGCGCCGGCGGCAGGCCGGTCAGCTCGAACATGCCGAGCTTCTTGTTGTACGCCGCGATCTCGCGCTCGCCCTGGTAGACCTGGATCTGCACCGACGGCTGGTTGTCCTCGGCCGTGGTGAAGATCTCGGAGCGCTTGGTCGGGATCGTGGTGTTGCGCTCGATCAGCTTGGTCATGATGCCGCCCTTGGTCTCGATGCCGAGGGACAGCGGGGTGACGTCGAGCAGGAGGACGTCCTTGACCTCGCCCTTGAGGACACCGGCCTGGAGCGCGGCGCCGATGGAGACGACCTCGTCCGGGTTGACGCCCTTGTTGGCCTCCTTGCCGCCGGTCAGGTCCCTGACCAGGTCGGCGACGGCGGGCATACGGGTCGAGCCACCGACCAGGACGACGTGGTCGATCTCGCTGACGGAGATGCCGGCGTCCTTGATGACGTTGTTGAACGGCGTCTTGCAGCGCTCGAGCAGGTCCGCGGTCAGCTGCTGGAACTGCGCGCGGGTCAGCTTCTCGTCGAGGTGCAGGGGGCCCTCGGCGGAGGCGGTGATGTAGGGGAGGTTGATCGAGGTCTCGGTGGACGAGGACAGCTCGATCTTCGCCTTCTCGGCGGCCTCACGCAGACGCTGCAGCGCCATCTTGTCCTTGGACAGGTCCACGCCGTGACCCGACTGGAACTGCTTGACCAGGTAGTCGACGACGCGCTGGTCCCAGTCGTCACCACCGAGGTGGTTGTCACCGTTGGTGGCCTTCACCTCGACGACACCGTCGCCGATCTCCAGCAGGGAGACGTCGAAGGTACCGCCACCGAGGTCGAAGACGAGGATGGTCTGGTCGTCCTTGTCGAGGCCGTACGCCAGGGCGGCGGCCGTCGGCTCGTTGACGATGCGCAGCACGTTCAGGCCGGCGATCTCGCCGGCCTCCTTGGTCGCCTGGCGCTCGGCGTCGTTGAAGTACGCCGGGACGGTGATGACCGCGTCGGTCACCTTCTCGCCCAGGTACGCCTCGGCGTCCCGCTTCAGCTTCTGCAGCACGAAGGCGCTGATCTGCTGCGGGTTGAAGTCCTTGCCGTCCAGGTTGATCTTCCAGTCGGTGCCCATGTGGCGCTTGACCGACCGGATGGTCCTGTCGACGTTCGTCACGGCCTGGCGCTTGGCCACCTCGCCGACCAGCACCTCACCGTTCTTGGCGAAGGCGACGACGGAAGGCGTGGTCCTGGCGCCCTCGGCGTTGGTGATGACGGTGGGCTCGCCGCCCTCCAGAACGCTGACGACGGAGTTAGTCGTGCCCAGGTCGATGCCGACCGCACGTGCCATTTCGATTCCTCCAGCTGACTTGAGTGGAACAGACTCAAGCATGCATGACGTCCGGCGTGGGGTCAACAGAGCTGAGTCGGCCAGACTCAACTCTTATCCGCTCCTTACACGCAACCGCTCGCTGACCTGCGAGGACGCGCTGGCCGAACGTTGACGCGGCCGGAAAACAGGGGTGACGGGCAACCGCATCAGCCCCAGGACGAGCACCGCCACGACCCCGGCGACCCACAGCGCCGCACCCGCGGGCAGCCTCCCCGTGTGCACGCACACCGCGACCACCGCCGCGCCCGCGGCCCCGGCACCGAGCAGCGCCACGGCCGCGCGGGGCGCGAGCCCCAGCCGCCGCATCCGGTGCGCGAGGTGGTCCGGCCGTCCGCGGGTCACCGGCCGGCGGTCGAGCCGCCGCCCGAGTACCACCAGGGCGCCGTCCGCACACGCCAGGGCCGTCAGCGCGAACAACACGGCGGCTCCGGAGCCGATTCCCTGTCCGGCCCGCACGAACACCGCCGAGGAGGACAGGAGGAAGCCGGTGAACAGCGCTCCGCCCGCCCCGAGCGCCGCCTGCGCGGGGAACCAGTTGTGCAGCAGGAACCCGGCGAGGGCGGCGGACAGGGCGCCGAGCAGCGCGGCGAGTCCGTCCATCACCTCGGCCGCCGCGCAGACGGCCAGCGCGAACGCGCCCACCGCCCCCACGGTCCCGGCCAGGCCGTCGGCGTGGTCCAGGCCCCGGAAGGCGACGGTCGCGACGACGACGCATGCCGCGGCCAGCACCCCGCCGGGCATCCCGGTCTCCTCGTAGGGGACGACGAGCGCCGCCGCCACGGCCGTGCCGGCGGGCGTGACCCACCGGCGCAGCCGCCAGGCGTCTGCGGCCAGCCCGAGCACCGCGACACAGCCGGCGGCCACGACCACCCTGCCGATCCCGGCGCCGAGCGGGGCGGCGCCCAGGGCGTCCCCGGCCGCCGCGACCAGGGCGGTCGCCAGCACGACGGCCGTTCCCCCGGACAGCGGCACAGGCCGGCGACGCCTGCGGTCCACGAGCCCCAGGCGCAGGGCGGGGGCCCGCAGGACCCCCGTGAGCAGGGCGGACAGCAGCAGGGCGGTGGCGGCGGCGACGATCCCGTAGAGCACGGATATAAGTTAGGGGCGTATCGACTGATTTGGCGTGAATAACACGATCGGATCCCGGACGCCATCCGGGACGGTCGCCGGGGCGCCTCCCGGGCACCCACCAGGGCGTCCGCCGGCCGGCCCACCGGTCACCCGCGAAGGCAACCCTCAGCGATTCAGATCACCCCGTGCCCGGCTACAGTGCGGCCGGAGATGGGGGTAGTCTCAGACGGACTGCATAAGTTACCGCTTAGTAATCTCGGGGAAGCCGGAAGGCAAGTCCCGGTGAAGCCCCCGACAACCCACTCCACACCCTGAACCCCTCGCAGGCCCGAGGAGCCCTCATGCAACTCGCCGCGATCATCGTGTCGCTGGTCCTGACCGTGGTCGGCGTTGCGCTGCTCGCACGCGCGATCGGCCAGTTCGTCCGGCACTTCAAGCTGGGCCAGCCGGTCCCGGCCGGCACCCGGACCGACAATCCCTACCAGCGCAGTGTGACCCTGGTGCGGGAGTTCCTCGGCCACACCCGCATGAACCGGTGGGGCATCGTCGGCATCGCCCACTGGTTCGTCGCCGTCGGCTTCCTGACGCTGCCGCCGACCCTCGCCCAGGCCTTCGGCCAGCTCTTCCAGGCCGACTGGGTGCTGCCGGTCATCGGCGACTTCCTGCCGTTCGAGATGTACATCGAGTTCATCGGTGTCATGACGGTCCTGGGCATCGCGGCGCTGATCGTGATCCGCCTGCTCAGCCTGCCGTCCCGGCCCGGCCGCAAGTCCCGCTTCGCCGGCTCCAAGGCCGGCCAGGCGTACTTCGTCGAGTACGTCATCCTCACCATCGGCCTCGCGATCTACGTGCTGCGCGGCCTCGAGGGCGCCCTGCACCACGTCGACAGCTACTCGGCGTCGTACTTCGCGTCGTACCCGCTGGTGCTGGCCTTCAAGGGGCTGTCGGTCGGCGCGCTGCAGAACCTGGTCTACCTGGTCGCCATGATCAAGGTCGGGACGTCGTTCGTCTGGATGATCGTCGTCTCGCTCAACACCAACATGGGTGTGGCCTGGCACCGCTTCCTCGCCTTCCCCAACATCTGGTTCAAGCGCGAGGCCGACGGCGGGACCGCCCTGGGCGCCCTGCAGCCGATGACCTCCGGCGGCAAGCCGATCGACTTCACCGACCCCGGTGACGACGACGTCTTCGGCGTCTCCCAGGTCGAGCAGTTCTCCTGGAAGGGCCTGCTGGACTTCTCCACCTGCACCGAGTGCGGACGCTGCCAGTCGCAGTGCCCCGCATGGAACACCGGCAAGCCGCTCTCCCCCAAGCTGCTGATCATGTCGCTGCGCGACCACGCGCACGCCAAGGCCCCGTACCTGCTGGCCGGCGGCGGCAAGACCATGGAGGGCGAGGAGAAGGCGTCCGAGGAGCAGCTGGCCGGTGTGCCCGCCGCCGCCCTCGCCGAGGCCGAGCGCCCGCTGATCGGCACCGCCGAGGAGAACGGCGTCATCGACCCGGACGTCCTGTGGTCCTGCACCACCTGCGGCGCCTGCGTCGAGCAGTGCCCGGTGGACATCGAGCACGTCGACCACATCGTCGACATGCGCCGCTACCAGGTGATGATCGAGAGCGCCTTCCCGTCCGAGGCGGGCACGATGCTCAAGAACCTGGAGAAGAAGGGCAACCCCTGGGGCCTGGCGAAGAAGCAGCGCCTGGAGTGGACCAAGGAGGTCGACTTCGAGGTCCCGGTCGTCGGCAAGGACATCGAGGACCTGTCCGAGGTCGAGTACCTCTACTGGGTCGGCTGCGCCGGTGCCCTGGAGGACCGCGCCAAGAAGACCACCAAGGCCTTCGCGGAGCTGCTGCACATCGCGGGCGTCAAGTTCGCGATCATGGGCGGCGACGAGAAGTGCACCGGTGACTCCGCCCGCCGTCTCGGCAACGAGCCCCTGTTCCAGGAGCTCGGCATGGAGAACGTCATGTCCCTCAACGCCGCGTTCGGCGAGGAGATGGACGACGACGGCAAGGTGACCGAGGAGTCGCGCAAGCCGAAGGCGTCGAAGAAGATCGTCGCCACCTGCCCGCACTGCCTCAACACCCTGGGCAACGAGTACCCGCAGCTCGGCGGCGACTACGAGGTCATCCACCACACCCAGCTGCTCCAGCACCTGGTGGACGAGGGCAAGCTGATCCCGGTCACCCCGGTCGAGGGCCTCATCACCTACCACGACCCGTGCTACCTGGGACGCCACAACAAGATCTACACGCCGCCGCGCGAGATCATCGGCAAGGTCCCGGGCCTGCGCAACGAGGAGATGCACCGCCACAAGGAGCGCGGCTTCTGCTGCGGCGCCGGCGGCGCCCGGATGTGGATGGAGGAGCGGATCGGCAAGCGCATCAACAACGAGCGCGTCGACGAGGCCCTCTCCCTCAACCCGGACATCATCTCCACGGCCTGCCCGTTCTGCCTGGTCATGCTGACCGACTCGGTCAACGGCAAGAAGAACGACGGCAAGGCGAAGGAGTCGACCCAGGTCGTCGACGTCGCCCAGCTCCTGCTGGAGTCCGTCAAGACCCCGATCGACCCGGCGGGCGAGGAGGAGACGGAGACGGCTCCCGAGCCGGAACCGGTGAAGTAACACCCCCACGCACCGAAGGGGCCGCCCCGGAAGGGGCGGCCCCTTCGGCGTCCCGGGACTCCGTCAGCCCGCCCGGGCCGGGGGGAGTCACCACGGTCGCCCACGCCCCGCACCCCCGGGGCGGGCGGGCAGCTCACCGGCCCGCCGCGCCCGGTACCACCGCCCGTGCCCTTGCGCGGGCGGTCAGTCGCCGTCAGCTCGCTCGGGCCGGGGGCCCGTAGGGGGACGGGGGGAGGGCCGTGGGGAGTTCCGTGCGGCGGGTGATGCCCAGTTTGCGGTAGGCCGCCGTCAGGTGGGTCTCCACCGTGCGGCGGGCCAGGTGCAGGGACGCCGCTATCTCCGCGTTCGTACGGCCCTCCGCCGCCAGGCCCGCGATGCGGCGCTCGCTGTCCGTCAGCGCGGCCGGACCCGTGCGCGGGGCGCCCGCGCGCCGGGCACCGCCCTCGTGCAGCAGCTCCTCGGCCACCCCGCGCAGCCGGACCGCGCCCAGGCGCTCCGCCCGCTCCACCGCCTCGTACAGGGTCTCCCGCGCCTGGGAGCGCTCCCGAGAGGCGAGCAGCAATCGTCCGTGGGCGATCAGCGCGGCGATCAGCTCGGCGTCGGCCGGAGTCCCCCGCAGCAGCGCGACCGCCCTGCCGGTGAGCCGCAGCCCGCGCCGGCCGCCCGTCGCCTCACCCAGCACCCGCAGCGCGCGCCCCCGCACCCGCGGGGTGTGCCAGACCTCGGCGAGCCGCGCCTCCTCCTCGGCGTGCGCCAGCGCCTCGTGCGGCCTGCCGAGCGCCAGCAGGCACTCGGCGGCGCCCACCCGCCAGGGGGAGGCCACGGACAGGTACGCCTCGCGGGACGCCTGCCGCCGGCCGCACTCCTCGAAGTCCTCCAGTGCCGCCGCCGGCTCCCCGGCCGCCGCGCGCAGCACCCCCCGCGCGTACAGGAAGCGGTGCGTGCGCCAGGAGTCCGGGGCGGTCGGCAGCTCGAAGCCGTCCACGAGCCTGGCGGCCTGCTCCAGCCGTCCCGTCTCCACCAGGGCGATCACGGCCTGCGTGTGCGCGCTCGTGGGCCCGGGCCCGGACGAGCGGATCCGGGGGGTCCGCGCGCTCGGTTCGGCCAGCACGGCGTCGTGGTCGGCGCGGGCCGCCGCGAGGTCCACCCGTACGTCGGTCAGGATGTGGTGCATCGGGTGCAGCAGGAAGGACCCCAGCGGATCCAGCGCCCGCCGCACCAGCTGCTCGGCCTCGTCGAGTTCGTCCGCCCAGTGCGCCACCAGCGCCGCCATCCCGAACAGGAACGGCACGGCGAGCGGGTCGGCGGGTCCGTCGGTGAGCGCGCGGATCCGTTCCATCGCGTCCCGCGAGGAGATCAGCCCGGCCGTCGCCCCGTGCCGTACGGCCAGCATCCGCCGGGCCGCGTCCAGCAGGTCCGGGCCGTCCCCCTCGGGCCCGGGCAGCGGCGCCTCGTGCTCCGGGCGCAGCGCGTCGGGGGTGGCGTCGGACATCAGCACGGCGACCGCGCGCAGCGTACGCACCAGGCCGGGCCGGCCCGCGAGCCGCTGTTCCTCCTCGCGGAGCATCCGCAGCGCCGCCCCGGTCTCCCCGCTGCGGGCGAGCGCCGTGGCCAGGGCCACCATCGCCCGCACCCGGTCCCGGGACTCGCCCGGCAGCCGTACGGCCTGGGCCAGCCGGGCGAGGCCGCCGGACGGGTGCGCGGCGCACTCCAGGGAACCGAGCTGGATCAGCACGGTGGCCCGGCGCACCGGCGCCATGGGCTCGTCCAGGGCGCGCCGCAGGTACGCCACGGCGCAGCGTGGCCGGCCCGCCCGCACCTCCTCCCCCGCCGCCTCGACCAGGACGTCCACCGCCCAGGGCTCGGCCACCGCGGATCCGTGGAACAGGTGCCCGGCGACCACGCCGGCCGGGGCGCCCTCGCCCATCAGCTCCTCGGCCGCCGTGCGGTGCGCCTCCCGGCGCCGGCCGCTGGTCCAGCCGCTGAGCACGGCGTCCCGCAGCAGCGGGTGCGCGTACCGGTGCAGGCCGTCCTCCCCTCGCCGCAGCAGGCCGAGGCGGGTCATCGCGGTGAGCCAGCCGGCGACCCGGGCCGGGTCCGCCTGGGCCATCCTGGCCGCGATCCGCGCCTGGGTGTCGCGGCGCTCGTCGGGGCAGTACCCCGGGCACCAGTCCCGCGCGGGCGCCGTACCGTCCGCGGCCGGGGGGCGCACGGCCCCCGCGTCCGACTCCGCGCTCTCCAGCACGGCCAGGCAGCGGGCGACCCGGGCCGTGGCCCCGCCCGCGCCGGCCAGCCACCAGGAGACGACGTCCGGGTAGGCGCCCGGGTACAGCGCCGCGCAGGTGTCCGGCAGCGCGGCCGGCCGGGCGGAGCCGTCGTCGGCGTTCCAGGACGACAGGTCGTGCAGCAGGGCGCGCAGCAGCAGCGGATTGCCCGCCCCGGCCCGTACGCAGTCGGCCACCCGGTCCGGCGCAGCCTGCGGGAAGGCGGCCCGCACCAGGCCCGTGGCGGCGTCCGCGCTCAGCGGGGCGAGGGTGTGGGTGTGCACGAAGGCCGGGGACAGCCCGTGCGCCAGGCCGGGAGCGGCCGGGTCGATGTCGTACTGGCTGCGCTCGGTGACCACCAGCAGCACCGGCAGGCCGTCGGCCAGCCGGGCCGCCTCGGTCAGCCAGCGGCGTGAGGACGGGTCGGCGGCGTGCACGTCGTCGACCGCCACGAACAGCGGCGTCCGCCGTGCGTACGTCTCCAGCAGCCGCCACAGCTGCGCCCCTCGGGTCCGGCGTCGCTCGGCCGGGGTGGGGCCGGGCTCCGCCTGGGCAGGGCTGTGCGCCGCGGGGGTGTGCGCCGCCGGGGTGTGGGCCGCCGGTGCCTGGGCGGACGCCGCCGGGGCGTCCTGGAGGAAGTCCGCCTCCTCCCCGAAGAGCTGGCGGGCGACGCCCCAGTCCGTGCCCCGGTCCTCAGGGGTGCAACGGGCCCGCAGCACCCGCATCCCCCGGCCCGACGCCTGCTGCGCCGCGGCCCTGAGGAGGGCGGTGCGTCCGGTGCCGGTGGCGCCGCGCAGCAGGACCAGCCGGCCCGATCCCGCACGGGCCCGTTCCGCCTCGGCGGCCAGCAGGCGCAGGACGTCGTCCCGTTCGCTGAGGGGGTCCACTAAGGGCAACGGTTCCTCCTGGGCCGGGCGGATCGTGGTCGGGGGACGGCGGCGGGGCAGCCGGTCCCCTCCTGAAGGACGCGCGCCGGGCCCGTCGGGTGCCCCGACGGGCCGAAGCCGACGGCCTGTTGAGGCAAGAAACGGTAAGAAGGTGTGAATCCCCGCCACGGGTATGGACGGGACGCACCGGGGCGTGATCCACTCCCGCCGAGCCACCGCCCGGCCGCCGTCCCGGCGCGCGGGGCACCGCGTGATCTCGTGGTGCGTCTCGTGGTCCTCCACGATTGCCCGCGTCCCATCCGCCACAGCAGTGTGTGAGCGAAGCGTCGGACGCGGTCGCCCCTGTGGGGCCCGCACGGTCGGGTATGGGGAATCGGTTGCACAGCTCGTTCGGGAACCCGGAGACGGCCACCCCCACGCTCACGCCCACCGGGCCCGGCAGCCGCATCCCCGTGCTGGTCGAGGCCCAGGACCCCATCTCCCGGGCCGGCGCGGCCAGCGAACTGCGCCGCCACCCGGTCATCGAACTGGTGGAGGACGGCCGCCCCGGTCCCGGAACCGTCGCCCTGCTCGTCAACGACCAGCTCGACGAGGACCTGTTGACCCGCATGCGCAAGCTCGTGCGCAGCGACGGCAGCCGTGCCGTGCTGGTGGTGGGCGCGATCCGGGAGAACGAACTGCTCGACGTGGTGGAGTGCGGGGTCGGCGCGATCGTCTGGCGCCACGAGGCCACCGCCCACCGGCTGGTGCGGGCCGTCGTCGCGGCGTCCCGGGGCGACGGGGACCTCCCCGGCGACCTGCTGGGCCGGCTGATCAACCGCGTGGGCACCCTGCACCGCACCTCGACGGGTCACTCCGGCGGTCCCGCGACCGGCCTGACGGCACGTGAGGTGGACGTCCTGCGACTGGTCTCCGAAGGGCTGGACACGGGCGAGATCGCCGGCAAGCTCTCGTACTCCGAGCGGACGGTCAAGAACGTGTTGCACGGAATCACCACCCGGCTGCACCTCCGCAACCGGGCGCACGCCGTCGCGTACGCCCTTCGGGAAGGTTACATCTGACCGTACAGGCAACCGAATTGACCCCTCGGGCAGACCGCCGTGCCCCGGCCCCGCACGGGCCGGGGCACGCCCTCGCGCGCGCCTGGGCACCATCGGGGAAGCCCGGCGGTCCGGCGGCCGGTGAGCCGCGCAACGGCAGAGCAGGAGTACGACGGTGATCCACGAGGTGGACGAGGTCCTCAAGGGCCTCCTGACGAGCGGCGCCCTGACCGGCTCCGGCATCGAGGTGTCCCTGGACGCCCCGACCCGGGACTGGGCGGCCCGCCGCAACGCGCCCACCCTCAACGCCTACCTCTACGACATCCGCGAGGAGGTCTCCCGGCGCGAACGCGGCACCGTCCCGGTCACCGACGGCAGCGGCCAGGTGGTGAAGCGCCGGATGCCCCCGCGCTGGTTCCGGCTGTCGTACCTGGTCACCGCCTGGACCCGGCAACCCCAGGACGAGCACCGCCTGTTGTCGGCCTGCATCGCCACGCTGCTCCCCCGCGAAATCCTGCCGCCCGACGAACTGCCGCCCACCCTGGCCTCCCTGGGCCTGTCCATCTCCCTGTCCGTGGCCGGCACGCAGACCGAGTCGCGGTCGCTCGCCGAGATCTGGTCCGCGCTCGGCGGGGAACTCAAGCCGTCCCTCGACCTGGTGGTGCTGGTGCCCTTCCCGTCCTACCCCGAGTACGACGCCGGGCCGCCGGTCACCGAGGGCGCGGTCGTCCGGGTCCGCTCCGTCGACGGCGTCCAGGACGACGCACCCGGCCGCCACCACCGTCCGCACCACGTCGAGCGGGGGCGGCGCACCCGGTGAACGGCCCGCTCCACGACCCGGCCGAGGCGCTCCTCACCCGCGTCACCTGGCTCCGCGAACGCGTCGCCCGGCTGGTCGGGGACCGCTCCGCCGGCGACCCGACCGCCGGCGACCCGCTCCGCGGCCTCTACCTCGACGAGAACGCCGTACGGCACCACCTGAACGCCGCCCCCCTCCCGGCCGCCCCCGACGAGCCCGCCGACGACGAGCCCCCCGGCGACCGGCTCGGCCCGCTCGTACGGCGGCTCGGCCTGCGCCCGCTGGAGGCCGCCGTGCTGCTCGCGGCGCTCGCCCCGGACCTCGACCGCTCCTTCGAGCCGCTGTACGGCTACCTCAACGACGACGTGGGCCGCCGCCGCGCCACCACCGGACTCGCGCTCGACCTGTGCGGCGCCCCCGTGCACCGTCCCGAGGCGCGTGCCGTCTTCCACCCCTCCGCGCCCCTGCGCGCGCTGGCCCTGCTGGAGGTCGAGGAGCCGGAACGCCCCTTCCTCAGCCGCTCGCTGCGCGTCCCGGGACGGCTCGTCGCCCATCTCCTCGGCGACGACACCCCCGACGCGTCCCTCACCGGACGGGTCCGCCCGCTCACCCTCCCGGCCACCGCCGGAACACCCGGCGACGGCACCTTCACCGGGCGGCTCGCCGCGCGGCTCGCCGAGGAACCGCTCACCGTCTACCTGCGCGAGCACCGCGAGGGCGAGGGCCTCGCGCACGCGGCGCGCGCCCTGCCCGGCGGCGCCCTGCACTACACGCCCAGGGGCCCGCACGCCGACGAGCCGCTGCCCGCGCTGGTGCGCGAGGCCCGGCTGCGGAACCTCGCGGTGGTCGTCTCCGCGCTCCCGGACGACCCCGGGGCACTCGTGCGGGCACTGTCGGTGCCCGATGTGACCGTGGTGTTCACCGGCCCCCGGCCGTACGACCCGCAGTGGTGCGACCACGATCCGCTCGTCCTGGACGCCCCCCGGCTGGGCGCCGACGCCGTACGCACCTGGGCCGCCGCCCTGGACGACGGGGACGACGCGGACCACTCCCCCGCCCTGGACGACGGGGACGGCACGGATCACTCCGCCGCCCTGGGCGACGGGGACGGCACGGATCGCTCCGCCGCGCGGACGGACACCCTCGGCTTCGACCTCGCCGCGACCGTCGCCTCCTACCACCTGAGCACCGACCGGGTGGCGCGGGCCGTGCGGGCCGCGCGGGGCCTCGCCGCGTTCGACGGCACCGCCCTCACCCCCGCCCACCTCCGGCTCGCGGCGCGCCAGCAGTCGACCTCCGGTCTGGAACAGCACGCCCGGCGCATCCGCCCCGCGGTCACCTGGGACGACCTGGTGCTGCCCGAGGCCCCCCTCGCGCAGCTGCGGGAACTGGCCCGGCGGGCCCGGCTGCGCGACCGGGTGCTCGGCGACTGGCGGCTGAGCGCCGGCGGCGGCCGGGGGCGCGGCGTGCTCGGTCTGTTCGCGGGCGACTCGGGCACCGGCAAGACCCTGTCCGCCGAGGTCGTCGCCGCCGAACTCGGCCTGGACCTCTACGTCGTACGGCTGTCGTCGGTCGTGGACAAGTACGTCGGCGAGACCGAGAAGAACCTGGAGCGCGTCTTCTCCGAGGCGGACCGCACCGACGCGGTCCTGCTCTTCGACGAGGCGGACGCGGTGTTCGGCAAGCGCTCCGAGGTCAAGGACGCGCACGACCGGTACGCCAACATGGAAAGCGCCTACCTGCTCCAGCGCCTGGAGTCCTTCGACGGCATCGCGCTGCTCACCACCAACCTGCGCGCCAACATCGACGAGGCGTTCACCCGGCGGCTCGACCTGGTGGTCGACTTCCCGTTCCCGGACGCCGACCAGCGGCTCGCGCTGTGGCGGCACAGCCTCTCCCGCGTGCCGTGCGCGGACGACGTCGACGCCCGTCAGGTCGCACGGGACTTCGAGCTGGCCGGCGGTTCCATCCGCAGCGCCGTGGTCACCGCCGCCTACGCGGCGGCGGACCGGGGCGGGCCGGTCACCACGGCCGACCTGCTGGAGGGGGCGCGGCGGGAGTACCGCAAGGCGGGGCGGCTGGTGCCGGGCGAGGGCACCTGGTAGCCGCCCCGGCCGGGGCGGGTGCGGCGCCGCGTCAGGGCGTCCGCACCTGCCACTTCTGGTTGGGCGTGCCCCCGCACGTCCACAGGTGCAGGCCGGTGCCGTTGGCGGTGCCGCTCCACATGGCGTCCACGCACTTGTCCGCCTGCGGGTTGACGAGGTCCGCCGCACCGCTCATCACGAAGTCCTGCGCGGGGTTGGTGGTGCACCGGGCGAGCTGGATCAGGGCGCCGTCGTCCCGGGAGCCCCAGGCCACGTCCATGCACATGCCCATGGAGCGCACGCTCGCGTCGTCCAGGAACTCCCACCGCTGGTTGGGGGCCTTCGGGTCGCAGTCCTGCAGCACCAGACCGGTGCCGTCCTGCGCCTTGCCCTTCTTCAGCGGGACGGTGACGCACCGGTCGGACCCGACGCCCACGATGAAGTTGCCGACCAGCGGCTGCGACTGGGACTGCTGCTTCTGGCCGCCTCCGCCGCCACCGCCGCTGCCGGAGGCGGGCTTCTCCTCCTCCTTCTCCCCGGAGCCGCCGCTGTCCGGGGCCCCGCCGGTGTCGGCGGGCTTCTCCTGCTGGGGCGGCTGCTCCGGCTGCGACGCCCCGGCACTCGGCAGGGTGATCGGCGCGGACACCGAGGGGTCGGGGGCGGGGATCGCGGCCGCCTCGGTCTGCGCCGTCTTCTCGGTGGCCAGGGACCGCACGTCCGGCTTGTACGTCAGCCAGATCACGACGAACGCGACGGCCAGCGCCACCGTCATCCCCAGCACGGTGGCCAGCCAGCCGGGCAGGAAGCCACGCTGGACGAACGTGCCCTCCACGCCCAGCGGGTCGACGCCCGACCGCTGCACGGTCAGCGTGTAGGGGCGCTCCTGCTTCGAGCCGAACCAGATGATCTCCCGGGGCTTCAGCCGCGCCTTGACGAACGCCGCGCGTCCGGGCTCGATCTGCACGTTGCCCGGGTCCAGGTCGAACGACAGCTGGTCGCCGTTGTCGCTCCCGCCGAGCGACGCGGTCACCTTGGTGTTGCCGACGTTGTCCACCGCGAGCACCGGCTTGCCCCGCAGCCGCCCCTTCACCACCGGCGGCACCAGCTCGGCCCGCACCTCGGTGAACGGCGTGACCGTCACGTTCCCCTCGGGGACGGTGGTCGCCTCGGGGTGCTCCGTCGGCGTGATCCGCACCGCGTACGGGTGCGGTCCGGCCGCCGCGTCCGGGGTCCGCGGGATGGCGAAGGACACCTCGACCGTCCCCGTGGTGCCCGGGTACAGCCGCAGCGACGGCGGCTCCACCCGCGCCCACGGCGCGAGGTCGCCCACCGGCTCGAACCGGTACTCGTCCACCACGTCACCGGTGTTGCGCACGCGCAGCCGCACCGTCGTGCCGGCGCCGGGGTCGACCGTCGTCGACGCCGGCTCAAGAGAAGTCCATAGGCTCACGCATCGACGCTACGGGCTTCCCCGGAGACCGTCAGGAGCCCCGGGGGCAGCGTCAAGTGCCCTGCCAGGCCCACTTCTTGCCCCCGCCCGCGCGTCGGCAACCGCCGGCCCCCGGGTCAGATACGGGAGTCGCAGCCGACTCCCCCGGCCCTGGGGACCGGACCGGACGCGAAACGGGCGTCGGCACCACCGAACCCCGGGCTCAGGTGCCGGAGTCGCAGCCAGAGCCGGCTCGCCGCCCCGGGGACCGACACACGTCGGTGCGTGGGCTGCCGGGCCGTCGCGGGACGGGACATGAGCGGGCGGGCAGGCACGGCTCAGCTTGCCCTTCCGGGCAGCGGCCGTGCCCCGGGCACGGCACTCGCAGCCGTTCCGGCCGGCGCGCTGCGCGCGCGAAGGTGCGTACAGACCTGACTCGTACCCCGAGGAGAGCAGAGCATGCCGTCCTACCTGTCGCCGGGCGTCTACGTCGAGGAGGTGGCCAGCGGCTCGCGCCCCATCGAAGGAGTGGGCACATCGGTGGCGGCCTTCGTGGGGCTCGCCCCGACCGGCCCGCTGAACGAGCCGACCCTGGTCACCAACTGGACCCAGTTCGTCGCCGCCTTCGGAGCCTTCACCGACGGGTACTACCTGGCGCACTCCGTCTACGGCTTCTTCAACAACGGCGGCAGCGCGGCCTACGTGGTCCGCGTCGGCGGCGCCCCCGGCGGCGTGTCGGGCGAGGCGTCCGGCGCGCCCGCCGAGGTGAACGGCGCGGCCCCGCGGGCCGCCCTGCCCTCCGGGACGCCGCAGCAGCTCGGCACCTTCACCGTGACCGCGGTGGCCGCCGGGTCGGGTGCGCTCAGCGTCGAGGTGTCCGACCCCGAGGGCGAGGGCCCCGCCGAGCGGTTCCGGCTCACCGTCAAGGACGGCGACCGGCCCGTCGAGACCTTCGACGTCAGCGCCAAGAAGAGCAGCCGCACCTACGTCGTCACGCAGGTGAAGGAGCGCTCGAAGCTCATCACCGTGCAGGAGGCGGCCCCCGCCGCGCAGCTCGCGCGCCCGGAGAACCAGACCGTGGCGCTCGTCGCCCCGGCGCCCGCGCCCGCCGTCCCGGCCGCCACCGAGGATGCCGGCCGGCCCGGCCCCGCCCAGTACGTCGGTGACTCGGCGGACCGCACCGGCTTCGGCGGCCTGGAGGCCGTGGACGAGATCTCCATGGTCGCCGTCCCCGACCTGATGGCCGCCTACCAGCGCGGCGACATCGACCTGGAGGCCGTCAAGGCCGTCCAGCTCGGCCTGATCGCGCACTGCGAGCTGATGGGCGACCGCGTCGCCGTCATCGACCCGCCGCCCGGCCTCAACGCCCGCGACATCCGCGTGTGGCGCCAGGAGACCGCCGGCTACGACTCGAAGTACGCCGCGCTGTACTACCCCTGGATCAAGGTCTTCGACCCGGCCAGCGGCCAGAGCCGTACCGTCCCGCCGAGCGGTCACATCGCCGGCATCTGGGCCCGCAACGACTTCGAGCGCGGGGTGCACAAGGCGCCCGCCAACGAGGTGGTGCGGGGCGCCGTCGACCTGGAGCTCCAGATCACCCGCGGCGAGCAGGACCTGCTCAACCCGGTGGGCGTCAACTGCATCCGCGCCTTCCCCGGCCGCGGCATCCGCGTGTGGGGCGCGCGCACCCTGGCCTCGGACCCGGCCTGGCGCTACCTGAACGTCCGCCGGTACTTCAACTACCTGGAGGAGTCGATCCTGATCGGCACCCAGTGGGTGGTGTTCGAGCCCAACGACCACCAGCTGTGGGCCCGGATCCGGCGCAACGTCTCCGCCTTCCTCGTCAACGAGTGGCGCTCGGGCGCCCTCTTCGGCGCCCGTCCGGAGGAGGCGTTCTACGTCAAGTGCGACGAGGAGACCAACCCGCCGGAGTCCGTCGACCTCGGACGGGTCATCTGCGAGATCGGCATCGCGCCGGTCAAGCCCGCCGAGTTCGTCATCTTCCGGCTGGCCCAGTTCTCCAGCGGCAACGGCGAGCTGGAGGAGTAGGGGGGTCCCCCGCACTCCGCTCTCCCGCGAACTCCGCCCCTCCTTGCGAAAGAAGTAACGACAGATGAGTCTGCAGCCGGGTGACGCCCTCACGTCACACAATTTCGGCCTCCAGATCGACGGTGTGATGGTCGAGTACCTCGCCGAGGTCAGCGGCCTCAGCATCGAGCAGGACGTGATCGAGTACCAGCAGGTCTCCGCCCAGGGCAAGCCCGTCACCAAGAAGATGCCGGGCGTGAAGAAGGCCGGCACCTGCACGGTCGTGCGCGGCATGACGCAGTCCGCCGCGTTCAACCAGTGGATCAACGAGTCGGTCAACGGCGCGATGGGCACGGCCCGCAAGAACGCCACCATCATGGTGATGGACTACCAGAACAATCCGGTCAAGCGGTACAACATGCGCAACGCCTGGTGCAGCAAGATCGACACCAGCACCGTGAAGGCCGGCGAGGCCTCCGCGCTGACCGAGACGGTGACCATCACGTTCGAAGAACTGGTCATCGAGTAATGCGCCGCACCACCGCCCGGCCGGGAACCCTCCCGGCCGGCCCCGCGCCCGCCGACGGGGCCGCCGCCGCCCAGGGGCCGTCCACGGACGCCCCGGGACAGCCGGAGCAGGCCGCGGCCGGCCCCGTCGGCGCGGGCCCGGCGGCGTCCGCCGCCCCCGCGGGCGGTCAGGCACTGCGCACCGAGTTCCCCTTCGAGCTGCCCCGCGGCTACGTCGACGAGTCCGGGACCGTGCACCGGCACGGGGTGATGCGGCTGGCGACCGCCCGGGACGAGCTGGTGCCGCTGCGCGACATACGGGTGCAGGAGAACCCGGCGTACCTGTCGGTGGTGCTGCTCGGCCGGGTCATCACCCGGCTGGGCACGCTCCCGATGGTGCACGACGGGGTCGTGGAGAACATGTTCGCCTCCGACCTGGCGTTCCTCCAGGACTTCTACCGGCAGGTCAACGCCGAGGGCCACACCCGGGCCGGCGTGACCTGCCCCCACTGCGAGCAGCCGTTCGAGGTCGAACTCGGCGGGAGCCGCCTGGGGGAATCGTGACGTACGCGACCGACCGGCTGCACGAGGAGATCGCGTACATCGCCTACCACTTCCACTGGAGCCTGGAGAACATCCTGGACCTCGAACACGGTGACCGCCGCCGGTACACGGAGCAGATCACCGCACTCGTCACCCGCGCCTCGGCGGAGGGCTGACGGGGTATGGGATTCCTCGACCGGCTGTGGAGGAACGCGAACGACGCGAACGCGGCGGGGCGGCGGGGCACGGATGCCGCGCCCGCTCCGGCCGCGTCGCCCGGGTCCGTCGCGCCCACGGGGTCCTCGCACTCCGTGGACGCCGGGGACGCCGGGGACGGTACGGCCGTGTCCGGGGCGTCCGCGCGTACCGCCGCGTGGCCCGGGCTGCCGCCGATCCAGCGGGCCACCGCCCGGCCGTCGTGGCCGGTCGCCGACGCCGGGTTCGGCGGCAGGCTGAGCACCTGGCAGAACCCGGCCTTCGCGGGCACGCTCTCCCACGCCGTGCTCGACGGCGCGCCCGGCGGGCTGGTCGAGGGCGTCCTCACCACCTCGGCGCGTCCCTCGCCGGGACTTGAGCTGCCCACGCTCTCCCTGCCCGTCGCCGCGCCTCCCGGCGAGCCGGGTCCCGGTCCCGGGTCTTCAGGCGACGGCCCGGACCTGCCGCCGGTGCAGCGCGCGGCAGTGCCCTTCACCGTCACCCGCCCCGCGGGCCCGTCGGTGACCCCCGCCCCCGCCCCGGCTCCCCGGCGGTCCGCGTCCCTGACCAGGACGCCGGCCCCGGTGGCAGCGGTGCAGCGACGGTCCCTGCCGGTCGCGCCGGGCCGGAGCACGGGGGGCTCCGGTGCGGGGGTGGCCGGTGCACCGGCCGTCTCTTCGTCCGGCCCGGCTGTCTCTCCAGCCGGTCCGGCGGTCACTCCGGCCAGTTCGGCGGCCACTCCGGCCGGTCCGGCTGTCGCGTCGTCCGGTGCGGCGGCCACTCCGGGCGGTCCGGCGGCCACTTCGTCGGTCGCGGCTGCTACTCCGTCGGCTCCGGCCGAGGTGCCGGGCGGCCGGTCCGGTCAGGGCGGTACGTCCTCCACACCGCGTCGTCGGCCGTTGCTGGGGGCACCGTTGACGGCTCCGCCGTCGGCGTCGGCCGAGCCCCGGGGCACGGCGGCTTCGAGGGCTGCGGGGAGCACGGGTCCTTCGGTGCAGGCGGCTCCGTCGGTGCAGGCTGCTCCCTCGGTGCAGGCTGCTCCCTCGGTGCCGTCGGTGCCGTCGGTGCCGTCGGTGTCGGCTGCTTCGGTGCCGCCGGTCTCCTCGGCCTCTTCGGCTTCTTCTCCTTCTCCGGCTTCTTCGGCTTCTCCGAAGGCGGCGGCGCCGGTTCCTCCGGTGAGCCCGTCCGCGCCGGTGTCCTCGGCCCTCTCGCCGTCCTCGACGTCGTCCGCTCGTCCCGCGTCCTCCGGATCTCCGGTCCGCCCGTCCTCCTCCGCGAGGCCGGCGTCCCCGGAGTCCGGCAGCCGTGCGGGTGGGAAGGAGCCCGTGGTCCAGCGGGCCGCCGTCACGTCCGCACCGTCGCCGTCCCGTACGTCCGAACCGCACGCGAGCGCCGTGGAGGCTCCGGAGGAAGCGGCACCGGTACCGGTGTCTCCCGCCCCGGCGCCTGCGGTGCGGCCCCTGACGCCGACCCGTGCGCTGGCCCCCTCCACGCCGTCCGCCCTGTCCCCGGTGGCCCCGCATCTTCGGCCCGCACCCGCGGCCGTACCCCTGCGGCAGACCGCGCCCGCCGTGCAGCGACGGGCGGCCCGGTCCGGCGGGGGTGCCCCGGGCGCACGGCAGCCCGAGCCCTCCGGCCCGTCCGGTGGCCCAGCGGCCCCTGTCGAGTCGGCACCGTCGGCACGTCCTTCGGTCACGCCGGTGCCGTCGGCCGGGACTCCGACCGTGCAGCGCGTGCCGGTCGGGCCGCCCGCGAGCACCGGGCAGGCTTCCGGCGCCGGAGGCGGCACACCCGTGTCCACGCCGACGCCCGCTCCCATAAGTCCGGTTCCCGTGACCGCCGTTCAGCGGCTCGCCCGGCCCGGCTCCACCACACCCGTCGCCCCACTGCGGCGGATCCCGACGGCACCGGCGCCACGGGCCATGGACGCATCCGCGCCTCCGGGTGCCGCGCCCACGCCCCCCGTTCCACCCCTCCCCACCGCTCCCTCTGTGAGCAACGTCCCGGCAGCGTCCGGCGCCCCTCGGCCCGCCCCCGTCCCGGCTCCCGATGCCGCCCCCGTCCAGCGGGCCGGCGTCCCGGGCACGGCTCCGGGCGCTCCCGGTACGACCGCTCCCCAGGCCGCCCCCGCCGTGACCAAGCGGGCGGCGCCCAGGACCCGGCCCCAGGCCGCCGCCTCCGTGCCCGCGGCTCCCCTCAACAGCCAGGCTCCGCAACGCCGTACGCCCTCCGGGGAAGCGCCGAGGCCCGTGCCGGGCCGTACCGTGCTGCCGCCGCTCGGCTCCACCTCCGTCGCCGTACCGAGGCCGGGCGGCACCACCCCGTCGCCCGCCGCGCCTGCCTCCACGTCCGCGCCTGTCGGACCCCCCATCCAGCGGCTCACGGCAGGACGGCCCACCGCTCCGGCACCGTCCGGGCCCACCGCGCCCGTGGCCCGGCGCTCCGCCGCCCCCGCCCCGGCTCCCCGTACCGAGACGACGAGCACCTCCGTGCAGCCCCACACGCCGACGCCCACCCCCTCGTCCGCCGCCGCCCCACGCACCGGCACCACCCCCGCCGTACGCCCCGGACTCGGCGCACCCTTGCAACGCAGCACCGCACCCGCACCCACACCCGCACCCACACCCACGCCCGCGCCGACTCCCACCCCTGCGAGCGCCCTGACCGCCCCCGTGTCCGCGCCCCCGGCGAAGTCCGCACCGCCGCTGCCCAGTTCCACGCCTCAGCACCCCCTGCCACCGGCCCGGCAGGTCCCGCAGGCCCCCGCCCCCAGCCGGCCGGTCACCACCACCCCGGTCCAGCGGGCCGCCACCGCATCCCACGCCACCCCGCTCCAGCGCCCCACCACGCCGACCCCGACCCCGGTACCCGCACCGACGCCGGCCCCGACGCCCCCGCGTCCCGCAGCCGCCTCGCCCGTCCCCCTCCGTGCCCCCGTCACAGCCGCCCCGGTGCTTCCCGCGCCGACCGCTGCCTCCGCACCCACCACCCACCCGGCACCGCACGCACAGCCCGCACCGCACGCACAGCCCGAACGACCCGCCCTCCCCGTGCAGCGAGCGACGCCCACGCCCCCCGCCCCGGCGTCAGCCTCCTCCACGCCCTCGTCGCCCCCACCGCTCTCGCCTCCCCCACCACCCCCGATCCAGCGCACCTCCGCGCCCACCACCGCGCACCCGGCCGCCCCGAAGCCGCCGGCCCCGGTCACCCCGCCCCCGCAGGGGCCCCCTCCGCCGTACGACCCGGGGCCGCCCCCGCCGTACAGCGCCCATGACCCGCACCCGAGGGCCGGGGGCCCGCGCGGTGGGCCGCCGTTCGACCCGCGCGCGCTGACCGACGGGCAGCTCGACGAGCTGACGCACCGCCTGGTCGGCCCGCTCACCCGCCTCCTGCGCACCGAACTGCGGATGGACCGGGAGCGCATCGGCAGACTCCGCGACCCCCGCGCCTGACCCGCGACCGGCACCCCGCACCCGCACCCGCCCGCCCCGAAAGGCCCTCCGATGCCCAGCGATCTCGATCCGGGATCCACCATCTTCTTCACCCTCACCATCGACGGTGAGAGCCTCGGCGCGTTCAACGGCTGCGAGGGTCTGGCGTCCACGGTGGAGGTCGAGCAGTACCAGGAGGGCGGCAACAACGGGTTCGTGTGGCAGCTGCCGACCCGGGTCACCTTCTCCACCATCCGGCTGACCCGCCCGCTCACCCCGGACACCTCGAAGGTCGCCGCCTGGATCTCGTCCGTGACGACCGGTGTCACCCGTCCCACCGCCCAGATCTCGGCGCTGCGCGCCGACGGTTCCGAGGTGGCGCGCTGGGGGCTGATCGACGTGCTGCCGGTGAGCTGGCAGGGGCCCTCGCTGGACCCGGCGAACCCGGGCGTGGCCACGGAGGTCCTGGAGATCGCCCACCACGGCTTCACGGACTGACCGCGGCGGACCACACCCCCACCCCGCACGCACGACACACGCACCCCAGCACCGAGGACGGAGACGAAGGACCATGGCAGGCAAGGGAGGCAAGGGCTCCACGGGTGGCGCGGGCAAGAGCCTGGTGCGCGCCACGCTCGCCATCCACGAGCCCCCCATCGGCGACAGCACCACACCGGGCGGTCTGATCAAGACCTTCGACTTCGACTTCAACCCGGGGCAGCTGACCCTCACCCGGCGCGCCCAGTGGAAGAGCACCCCGTCCGCCGCCCTGCGCGACGGTCCGCTGCCCGAGTTCATGGGCGCCGAGGGGCGGAGCCTGTCGATGGAGATCTTCCTCGACTCCTCCGGCGACCCGGGCGACAGCAGCGTGCTGAAGAAGGTCGAGGCGCTGTTCTCCTGCTGCGAGGTGACCGCCAAGAGCATCGCGGCGGACCAGCCGTCCACGCCGTGGGTGGTGTTCGAATGGGGGTCGTTCTCGACGGCGCGGTTCACCGCGTACATCGGCAGCGTCGGGGCGACGTACACGCTGTTCGGTACCACCGGCGTCCCCGTCCGGGCGACCTGCCAGGTGGAGCTGAACGAGATCCCCAGCCAGACCAAGGGACAGAACCCGACGTCGGGCGCGCTCACCGCGCGGCGCGTGCACCGGGTCGTGGCGGGCGACACCCTCCAGTCGCTGGCCTGGCGGGAGTACGGGGAGGCCGCGGCCTGGCGGGCGATCGCCGAGGCCAACGACATCGACGACCCGTCCCGGCTGCCCAACGGCACCGAACTGATCCTTCCGGCGGCCGGGGAGGTCGCGTACTGATGGTCAAGCCCTCCTTCTCCAACATCGTCGACGTCACCTTCGACGGGAAGCCGGTGCCGCCCTACTTCGCCCCGCTGCTGGTCGGCGGCTGGGTGGACCTGGGCGCGGGCGTGCCGGGCGCCTTCCGGGTCACGTTCCGCGACGCGCACGGGCTGGTGCTCGGCAAACTCGGCATCAAGTTCGGCACCGAGGTGGTGATCTCCCCCGTCGCCCACGGCAAGGGCGCCGGCGACCCGCTGCTGACCGGCGAGGTCACCGGCATGGAGACCGACTACGACGGCACCGGCACCTTCACCGTGATCCGCGGCTACGACCGCGGGCACCGCATGATGCGCCGCCGCCGGGTCGCCGCCTACCGCAACCAGACGGCGTCCGACATCGCCCGCACCCTGGCCGCCCAGGACAACGTCACCGTCGGCACCGTCCAGGGCACGAAGACGGTCTACGAGTTCATCAGCCAGGCCAACGTCACCGATTGGGACTTCCTGTCCCGGCTCGCCGACGAGAACGACATGGTGATGTCCCTCGACGCCAAGGGCCGCTTCCAGTTCGTCAGCCCCGACCCCGCCTCCGGCGCCCCGCCCACCAGCACCCCGGGCGAGAAGAGCCCGTACGTCCTCCAGGCCGGCACCGACGTGCTGCGCTGCCGGGCCGCGGTGACCGCCGCCGACCAGTACGGGCGGGTCGAGGCGCGCGGCTGGGACGTCGTCGCGAAGAAGGAACTCACCGCGACCGCGCCCACCGCCGCCCACCCCGGCATCGACATCGGCACCACCCCGCAGAAGGCCGTCTCCGCCTTCGGCACCGTCACCCTGGTCGAGACGGAGAAGCCGTACGACCGGCAGAACGAGGTGAAGTACGCGGCGGACTCCCTCGCCGACGACGTCACCTCGTCCTTCGCCGAGCTGGAGGTCGTCGTGCGCGGCAACCCCAAGCTGCGCCCCGGCGTCCCCGTCACGCTCACCGACGTCGGCGCGCCCTTCGAGGGCAAGTACACGGTGACGTCCGCCCGGCACGTGTTCGGCGACGGCAAGCACTACGAGACCTGGATCACCGTCAGCGGCCGCCAGTGGCGCTCCCTGTTCGGACTCACCTCCGGCGGCGGCGGAAGCGGTGCCGCGGCCGCCGCGCCCCGGCTGCCCGGCGTCGCCAACGCCCTGGTCACCGACGTGCAGGACCCGCTGAGGCAAGGCCGCGTGAAGCTGAAGTTCCCGTGGCTGGACGACACCTACGTCTCCGACTGGACCCGCACCGTGCAGCTCGGCGGCAAGCGCGGCGGCGGCATCTTCCCGCTCGACGTGGGCGACGAGGTGCTGGTGGCGTTTGACCGGGGCGCCCTCGACCACCCGTTCGTCGTCGGCGGGCTCTACAACGGCGTGGACAAGCCGTCCCCGGTGCGGGACGTGCCGCTGCACGACGGCGTGAAGCGGCGGGCGATCCGGCACACCCTGTCCGACCGCGACGCCAACCGCGTGGACCTGCTCAGCCAGACCACCGGCGCCCGCAAGCAGGGCGTCCGCGTCGCGTCCGGCGACGACAAGCTGGTCATCAACCTGGACCGCACCAAGACGGAGATCACCGTCGACAGCGAGGGCACCGTCGTCATCAAGGGCGGCCGCTCCGTCTCCGTCGAGGCGGGCACCGACCTCACCCTGAACGGCACACGCTCGGTGACCATCAGGAGCGGCGGCCCGCTCACCCTCCAGGGCCGCGGCGCGGTCTCCCTCAGCTCGTCCGTCGGAGCGGTGAACGTCGACGCCAAGGGCGCCCTCTCCCTCAAGGCGATGGGCCTGGCCTCGCTCACCGCGATGGGCAGCGTGCAGATCAACGCGGCGGCCGCCGTGGGCATCCGGGCCGCCACCGTACCGGTCATGGGCCTGCTCACCGCCAACGGAAAGCCGGTGATCTGATGGCCGAGCAGTTCGTCGGATCCGGCTGGGCGTTCCCCCTGCGCATCGGACCCACCGGGGGCATCGCCCTGGTCAGCGGCGAGAAGGAGATCGAGGAGGCCATCCGGCTCATCCTGGCCACCGCGCCCGGTGAGCGGCCGATGCGCCCGGAGTTCGGCTGCGCCATCCACGAGATGGTCTTCGCCCCCGTCAACGAGGCCACCGCCGGCCGCATCCAGCACGAGGTGTACACGAGCCTCGACCGCTGGGAACCCCGCATCGAGGTCGAGGAGGTGCAGGTCACCGCGGGACCCGGCGAAGGCGTGCTGCACATCGACGTCCGCTACTCCGTGCGCGGGACCAACAACCCGCGCAGCCTCGTCTTCCCCTTCTACGTCATCCCCTCCCACGACGAGCCCGGCACGAGCGGCACGGCCGGTACGGGCGAGTGGGGCCCCCACCCCGAAAGCGACCGCTGATGGCCCTTCCCTCCCCCAACCTCGACGACCGCCGCTTCCAGCAGTTCGTCGACGACGCCAAGCGCTACATCCAGCAGCGCGCCCCGGAGTGGACCGACCACAACGTCTCCGACCCCGGGGTGACGCTGATCGAGGCGGTCGCGCACATGGCCGACCAGATCGTCTACCGCCTCAACCGGGTGCCCGAGAAGAACCACCTGGCGTTCCTGGACCTCGTCGGCATCACCCTGTTCCCGCCCACCGCGGCCCGCACCGACGTCACCTTCTGGCTGTCCGCGCCGCAGGACGAGCCGGTGGTGCTGCCCGAGGGCACCGAGGTCGCCACCACCCGCACCGAGCGCGAGGAGGCCGTGGTCTTCGCCACCGAACGCGAACTCACCGTCGTCCCCACGTCGCTCGGCCGGCTGGCCGTGCAGCACCAGGGGGAGCCGGCCGCCGACCGCACCGACGACCTCACCGAGGGCAAGGACGTCCTCTGCTTCGACGAGTCGCCCCGGCCCGGCGACTGCATGCTGTTCGGGCTGAGCGCCGCCGTCCCGCACTGCGCCGTCGCCCTGGAGCTCGACAGCCGCGTCGACGGCGTCGGCGTCGACCCGCGCCAGCCCCCGCTGGTGTGGGAGGCGTGGACCGAGGACGGCTGGACCGAGTGCGAGGTCGAACGGGACGTCACCGGCGGACTCAACCGGCCCGGCGAGGTCGTCCTGCACGTCCCCGGCGGCCACGTGCTGTCCCGCAACGGCGGCCACGAGGGCGGCTGGCTGCGCTGCCGGGTCACCGAACCCCTCCCCGGCCAGCCCTTCTACACCACCTCCCCGTCCGTCCGGGCCGCCGAGGCCCACACCCTCGGCGGCACCACCTCCGCCGTGCACGCCGAGACGGTGCACGACGAGGCGCTCGGCGAGTCCACCGGCCTGCCCGGGCAACGGCTGCGCCTGGCCCACGCGCCCGTCGTCGGCGACACCCCGCCCGTGCTGCTGCAGACCGCCGAGCACGACGGCTGGACCGACTGGGACGTCGTCCCCCACTTCGCCGCCTCCCGCCCGCACGACCGGCACATCACCCTGGACGCCACCACCGGCGAGATCGCCTTCGGGCCCGCGGTCCGCGAACCCGACGGCAGCCTGCGCCAGTTCGGCGCCGTCCCGCCGAAGGGCGCCGTCATCCGCGCCCGCCGCTACCGCACCGGCGGCGGCCGGGCCGGCAACGTCGCCCGCGGGGCCGTCCGCGTCCTGCGCCGCTCCGTGCCGTACGTCTCCGAGGTCGTCAACCGGGAGGCGGCACGCGGCGGCGTCGACGGCGAGACCGTCGAGGAGGCGAAGCGCCGGGCGCCCATCACCCTGCGCGCCCAGGAACGCGCGGTCACCCTGCGCGACTACGAGGAACTCGCCCGCCGCGCCGCCCCCGACACCGCCCGCATCACCTGCCTGGAGGGCGAGGAGAGCGAGCACGGCGCCTACGCGGTGCGGGTCCTGGTCGTCCCGCAGGCCGTGCCGGACCCGGGCGGGCGGCTGCGCTTCGAACAGCTCGTGCCCGGCGACGCGCTGCTCACCCGCATCACCCGCTACCTCGACGAACGCCGGCTGATCGGCACCCGTCTCGCCGTCGGCCCGCCGTTCTACCAGGGCGTCACCGTCGTCGCGACCGTGCACGCCTTCCGCGGCACCGACACCGACCGGGTCCGCCGCCAGGCCCACGACGCCCTCTACCGGCACCTCGACCCGCTCACCGGCGGCGCCGACGGCACCGGCTGGCCGTTCGGCCGGCCCGTCCAGGCCGGGGAGATCTTCGCCGTGCTGCAGCGCGTGCCCGGCGTCGAACTCGTCGACCAGGTCCTGCTGCACCCCGCCGACCCGATCACCGGCAAGCGCGGCGAGGCCACCGACCGGATCGACCTGTCCGCCCCGTCCCTGGTGTTCTCCTTCGACCACCGGGTCCGCGTGATCGGGGACGGCGCATGAGGGGCTCCGTCGACGGGCTGGGATCCTCCGCGCCGATCGGCGCGATGCTGCCCGCGATCTTCGCCGACGACGATCTGGCACTGCGCTTCGTCGCCGGGCTCGACGAGGTGCTCGCGCCGTTCCTGGTCGTCCTCGACAACCTGGACTCCTACTTCGACCCGGCGCTCACCCCCCTCGACTTCACCCGCTGGCTGGCCGACTGGGTCGGCGCCGAGACCGACGGCATCGAGACCGACGACAGCCCCGCCGGCGCCCCCTCGGTGGAGCCGCGGCTGCGGGCCGCCGTGGCCGCCGCGGCCCGGCTGCACCGGGTGCGCGGCACCCGGCTCGGCCTGTCCGAGGCGGTGCGTCTGGTCTTCGGCGTGGCCCCGCGGATCACGGAGAGCGGCGCCGCCGACTGGCACGCCCGCCCGCTCGGCCCGGTCCCCGGCGACCCCCGCCCGCACCTGCACGTCTCGCTCACGCTGCCGGCCCCGGCCCCCGCCGACACGCACCGGCTGGACACCCTGGTCGCCGCCGCACGCCCCGCCCACATGCCCTACACGGTCGAGGTCATCGCCGCGACCGCCGCCGAAAGGACCACCGACAGATGACCAGCCCGTCCTCCGGCCCCGGCCGGACCGCCTCCAGCTGCGCCGAGTGCGGCACCCCGGCGGAGCCCGGCCAGTCGTTCTGCGACTCCTGCGGCGCGGTCCTCGGCTGGGCCGGCGAGGGCCGCCCGGGCCGCACCGAGCCGGCCGCGCGGACCGCGGCGGCCGGTGCGGCTCCGGCGGACTCCGCCGCCCCGGGCGGCTCCGCGCCGGCGGCCACCGCCTCCCGCACGAACGCCCCAGCCACGGCCACGGCCCGGGGGAACGACTCCCCCTCCGCCGCCACCACCGCCCCGGAGGACGACACCGAGCCCCTCCCGCACGTCCCGGCCACCGCCGACCCGCAGCACCCGCAGCCCCCGCAGCACAGCGCCGAGGATGCCGACGACGGCCCGCAGCGCCCGCCCCTCAGCGCCGGGAACGCCGACGACGGCCCGGACGGCGACAGCGGCCCGGGCCCCGACGCGGAGGCGGCCGAGCGTGCCCGCTCCCTCCTCGTCCCCGTCGCCGATGCGGAGCCGCACGCCCCGGAGGACCCCGCCGTCGCACCGGTCCTGCCCGGACGCACTGCGGCCCGGCGCCCCCAGGTCCGCGCCGTGGGCCCGCAGGCCGACGCGGAGGGCGGCGTCCCGTGCCCCTGGTGCTCCACCCTCAACCGGCCCGAGCGGCACTTCTGCTCCCGCTGCGCCATGTCGATGACGCGCGGCGACGACGCCCCGGCCCGGCTGCCCTGGTGGCGCCGGCTGTTCGCCGACCGCAGCGCCGAGTCGGCCTGGGCGGGTGAACGCCCGCGCCTGCGCCGGGGATTCGGCCGTATATGGAACTGGGTCGTCGGCGCCGTCGTCGTCGGACTGGTCATCGCCCTGGTCATGAACCTGGGCACGATGGTCCAGGCCACCCGCGACCACTTCGCCAAGCGGGCCCCGATCGGCCCGTCCGGCGTCAAGGCGTCCCGCTCCTACACCGGGCACGACGCGGGCCTCGCCTTCGACAAGCTCAACAACACGTGGTGGGGTCCCGGCATCTCGGAGTCCGCGGAGGGCGAGTGGCTGGAGGTCACCTTCGACCAGCCGACCCGCCTGCTGGACCTCGTGATCACCCCGGGCACCTCCACCCGTGCGGACCAGCTCTCGGAGTCGGCGCTGCCGCGCCGGATCGACGCGCTCGTCACCCTCGCCGACGGCAAGAAGATCACCCGCACCCTCACCCTCGACCAGGGCGCGGGCGGCCAGCGCCGGAAGTTCCGGGTGGGCGAGGTGACGACCGTGCGCTTCGTCCTGCGCTCGGCCTACAACGCCGGTCCCGGCAAGCAGGTGGCGATCGCCGAGATCGAGTTCTTCGGCCCCTCGAACAACAACACCTGACGCCTGCCGGGCCCGCCTCCGGGGATCCCCCGGGCGGGCCCCGAGGGGACCCCGGAGTAGGCCCCTTAGGGGATGTCACAGCTCGGCAGCAATGCCCCGCCCCGCGGCCGGGGCCCGGCACACGGCCGCCCGGGACCAGGTAGCTTCAAGGACGTGGCTGGATTCAGGATGGGACGCGGACGGAACAACAACGGTGCGCCGCACGCGCGACCGCAACACCCCCCGCACGGGCAGCAGACACCGCCGGGGCCGGCGTACGGCTACCCGCAGGCCCCGCAGCCGCCCGCCTACGGGCAGGGCGGTGGCGGCGGCAGCCCCTGGCCGCAGCCGCACCCCGGACCCGGCGGCCCGGGCGGCTACGGCGGTCAGGGCGGTCACGGGGGCCACGGCGAGCCGGAGTACTTCGGCGACGGCGGCTACCCGCCCGGTGCCCCGCACGACCCGTACGCGGCCAACAACCCCGGCCACACGCAGGCGTTCTCGATCGACGACCCCTACAGCCAGGGCGAGACGTACCACGCGGGTGCGGCGCCGGCCGGGCCGGTCGGGCCCCGGCTGCACTGGAAGGACCTGCTGAAGGGCATCGTCCTGTCCCCGCAGCAGACGTTCCTGCGGATGCGCGACTACACGATGTGGGGCCCCGCCCTCGTCGTCACCTTCCTCTACGGCCTGCTCGCCGTCTTCGGCTTCGACGGCGCCCGCGAGGACGCCATCAACGCGACGCTGTCCAACGCCGTGCCGATCGTCCTGACGACGGCCGTCGCGATGGTGCTCAGCGCGTTCGTCCTCGGTGTGGTCACCCACACGCTGGCCCGCCAGCTCGGCGGCAACGGCGCCTGGCAGCCCACGGTCGGCCTGTCGATGCTGATCATGTCCCTCACGGACGCCCCGCGCCTGGTCTTCGCCATGTTCGCGGGCGGTGACGCCATGTTCGTCCAGGTCCTCGGCTGGGCCACGTGGGTCGCGGGCGGCGCCCTGCTCACGATGATGGTCAGCCGCTCCCACGACCTGCCCTGGCCGAAGGCCCTGGGCGCGTCGTCGATCCAGCTGATCGCCCTGCTGTCGATCGTGAAGCTCGGCACGTTCTGACCGACACGGTGGTGCGAGGGGCTCCCTGAGGGGAGCCCCTTCCTGCTGGGCTCTCACCCCCGGGGGTGGCGGCATTCCGGCGGCGGATTACGGGTGTTGTCGATGACGGCGTCGAGCCGTTCGCGGGCCGCGGACAGCTCCGCGATCCGCTCGCTGATCCGGTCCCGCTCGCCCTCCAGATGCTCCACGAGCCCCGGCGCGACCGAGCCGGAGTACACGCTCGGCAGCACCTGGCGCACGGAGCGGCTGGCCAGCCCGGCGGCGAACAGCTGCCGGATCAGGCCGACCCGGTCGACGGCGGAGCCGGGATAGTGCCGCTGGCCTCCGGGGCCGCGCTCGGCGGGCAGCAGCCCCTGCTCCTCGTAGTACCGGAGCGCCCGGACACTCACCCCGGCCCTCCGCGCCACCTCACCGATCCGCATGCGCGCCCTCCCGATCGACGGCCGTCACCCGACGTGCGGCGTGCGACTTGCATCTGACGCCGACGTCAGGTCCTAGCGTCGCGGTAGTCGAAGTCATTCCGGCTCTTCCGGCCCAGGAGGCAGAACATCATGCGCGCAGCCCGCTACCACGCGTACGGCGACACGACGGTGCTCACCGTCGAGGAGGCTCCCGACCCGGCACCGGGCCCCGGCGAGATCCGGATCCGGGTCGCCGCGGCGAGCGTCAACCCGGTCGACTGGAAGGTGCGCAGCGGCGCCGTGCGGGACGTTCTCCCCGTGGACCTGCCGGCGATCCCCGGCCGTGACGCCGTGGGCGTGGTGGACGAGATCGGTGCGGGCGTCCACGGGGTGGCCGTCGGCGACCGCGTCTTCGGGCTCGGCGGCGTGACGGGCGCGACGGCGGAGCTGGCGGTGCTGTCGGCCTGGGCGCCGGCGCCCACGGCGTGGAGCGACGAGGAGGCGGCCGGGGCGGCCCTGGCCGCCGTGACGGCGCTGAGCGGCCTGAAGACGCTCGGCCCGCTGTCCGGCCGTACGCTCCTGATCGAGGGCGCCGCCGGAGGGGTCGGCGGTGCGGCGGTCGAGATCGCGGCGGCCCGGGGCGCCACGGTGATCGGCACGGCCGGCGAGCACAACCACGCGTTCCTCACCGCGCTGGGGGCCGTGCCGACGACGTACGGCACGGGCCTCGCCGAGCGTCTGGCCGGCCTGGCGCCGAACGGGATCGACCTGGTCCTCGACGCGGCCGGCTCGGGCTCGCTGGACGCACTCGTGGAGATCGCCGGCGACCCGGCCCGGGTGGTGACGGTCACCGACCACCACAACGCTGAGCGTCTGGGGGCGCGGGTGGCCAACGCGGTCAACGACTCGGCGTGGCTCGCCGAGGCGGCCGCCCTCGGCGAGCAGGGCCGCTACTCACCGCGCGTCGAGCGGACGTACCCGCTGGAGGAGATCGCGAAGGCACACGCCCACTCGGAGGGCGGGCACGTGCGCGGGAAGATCGTCGTCGTGATCTGAGGGTTCAGAGGGCTTCGCGGTTCACGGCGGGGGCCTCACCGGAGGGGGTGACCGGCGGGAGGACGCTCCATGGGAAGTTGATCCACTCGTCGGTGCGCTTCCACACGTACTCGCACTTCACCAGCGACTGCGTCTTCTCGTAGATGACGGCGCTGCGCACCTCGGCGACGGCGTCGAGGCAGAAGTCGCGGACCAGCTTGAGGGTCTTGCCGGTGTCGGCGACGTCGTCGGCGATCAGCACCTTCTTGTCGGTGAAGTCGATCGCGTTGGGAACGGGCGCGAGCATGACGGGCATCTCGAGGGTCGTGCCCACGCCCGTGTAGAACTCCACGTTGACCAGGTGGATGTTCTTGCAGTCGAGCGCGTAGGCCAGCCCGCCGGCGACGAACACACCCCCGCGGGCGATGCTGAGCACCACGTCCGGCCGGTAGCCGTCGTCGGCGATGGTCTGGGCGAGCTCGCGGACGGCGACGCCGAACTGCTCGTAGCTGAGGTTCTCGCGCATGCCGCTCACACCTGCGTCCGGTGGAAGTTGAGGAAGGACCGCGAGGCCGTGGGCCCACGCTGCCCCTGGTAACGGGAGCCGTACCGCTCGCTGCCGTACGGGTGCTCGGCGGGCGAGCTGAGCCGGAACATGCAGAGCTGGCCGATCTTCATGCCGGGCCAGAGCTTGATGGGGAGCGTGGCGAGGTTGCTGAGCTCCAGGGTGACGTGCCCGGAGAAGCCCGGGTCGATGAAGCCGGCCGTGGAGTGGGTGACCAGACCGAGCCGCCCGAGCGAGCTCTTGCCCTCCAGCCGGGAGGCCAGGTCCACCGGCAGGGAGATCACCTCGTAGGTGCTGGCCAGCACGAACTCACCGGGGTGCAGGATGAACGGCTCGTCCCCGTCCGGCTCCACGAGCCGGGTCAGGTCCGCCTGCTCGACCGAGGGGTCGATGTGGGGGTAGCGGTGGTTCTCGAACACCCGGAAGTAGCGGTCGAGACGTACGTCGATGCTGGACGGCTGCACCATGGATGCGTCGTAGGGATCGATCCGCACCCGCCCGGCGTCGATCTCGGCCCGGATGTCCTTGTCAGAGAGAAGCACGCCCCGAGAATACGCAAGGCGCGCGCGGCGGCCGAATCCGGCCGCCCCGCGCGCCCACGCCCTCTGTCTGCGACTTTCCGCTGCCGCTCCTGCTTCGGCTGCCTGCCGGCCGCCGCTTCCGGCTGCCTTCCCCGCTTACCGCTTCTGCAAGGTCACCGGCACGACGCTGCGAAGCCGCGCACAGCGCGGACACCGCAGCAGCCGGCCGGGGCCGAGGCGCTCGGCCTGCTGCATCGGGAACGAGGTGGCGGTGAACACGTGCCCATCGGCACAGCGGACGACGGTGCGCTCCATCAAGTCCAAGAGTCCCTTCCCCAAGAGCCGCGTCTGGCTTGCTGCCCTGACGACAAAAGCCACGTTACGGGATGAAAGGAACGGCCCTCCAGGCGGCACCCCGGACGCACGCCACGGCCTCACGGTACGCCTCGCCGTCTGCCCGCCGCAGCCACTTCCACACCCTGAAACACGGTCAGGCCCCCGGGTCTTGGACACCGGGGGCCTGCCATGAGGTAGAGTGAGCGAGCGTCCGGATCACTCCCGATGGGGAGCATCTGGATCTTGCGCGGGTGTAGTTTAATGGTAGAACATCAGCTTCCCAAGCTGAGAGCGCGAGTTCGATTCTCGTCACCCGCTCCATGCGAAACCCCCAGGTCAGTGGCCCGGGGGTTTTTTGGTGTCCGGATCGAATCAGGCGCCCTGCTACGCCTTCGCACCACATCACGTCATTCGACGCCCAAGGCGGCACGTCAGAAGGGCGGCAAAGCCGGGCAGACCAGCCTTCGCGAGTCGGGCGACGGCGTCGGCAATCGTGACTGGCGGGTTGCGCTTCTCTCCGGCGAGCCTGACCACCGTCTCCACCACCTCATGCGGAAACTCGCGACAGAGCCCGCACAGGTAAGAATCCGGCTCGATCACCCGCACTCCACGCGCAGCCAACTCACCGGCAGGGAAGTCAGCGAGGTTCCACGTGATCAACGCGTCGGCCCCGGCGGCCACGGCTGCCGCCGCATGGTGCCGGTCGTCAGGGTCATCGCCCGGCATCTCATCCACAAGGTGCTCGTAGGCCGCCACCTCGATCTCGCAGTCGGCGAAGAAACGTCGGACGGCTTGCGCAACCGCGGCAGCCGACTCCGCCGAACGCTGCCCCTCCCGGACGATGACCCGCTCCCACTCCGCGAGCAGCCGTTCGGACCACACGATCTCGTGGATGAAGTCTTCAGTGGGGGCCAGCATCACGTCCATCACCGAGAACGGAAACAAGACGTTGGTGTCCACAAAGACCCGCGCTGCCACACTCCCCCTCTTCTCCTTGACGGCTGCCAGCAACACAATGATCAGGGCAGATCGACGCCCTCCAAGGCATCAGCGATCTGACGCCGCCCCTCCCTGCGGCGCTCACGCCGCTGCTGGAACGCCAGCACGTCCGCCAGGCGGACCACACGGTGACTGCTGCCAGGCAGGTTCGTCGAGGGGATGTCGCCGGCATCGAGCAAGCGGACGACGAACGGCCGGGACAAGCCAAGAAGCTCAGCGGCCTCAGTCGGCGACAACTGAGCCTCGGATGCCAGGACCGTAACCGCATGCCCGCGGGCCAACTCGCCGGCCGAGGCCAGGAGTATGCGGACAAGTTCCCCGGGTAGAGCCAGTTCCCGGCCGTCCGGGGTACGCACCAGCAACTCGACCGACTCTGGCGCCATCCGAGCAGTCGCGGCGAACGCGCCCTGGTGCGAGGGATCCGGTTCGATCTTCTCAGCGCGGGCAAGAACGCTGGAACGAGCCATGACCGCCTCCCATCATTGCCCCGGCGAGGAATTCATCTGCAATAACTGTAACCGTGTGGACCAGTACAGGCAACCGGCGAGAAGCCGAGCCCCCTGGCCCTGCACAGGAGCGGCTTGCCCTCTTCCCATCACCGCCGTCACCGGTCCGCCTCGGTTCGAATCCATGAGCAGCGCGGCACGCCGAGTTCATGCTCCCAGGGCTGGACTTCCTGTCGAAGCGCGCCACCGCCGAGCACCTGCGACCCCCCAGCCGATCGACCTCCTTCCTGACACCACAGAGGCGGCCGTGTCAGTAGGGGAAATGAACAGCGGTCTGAGGCTCCCCCGCCAAGTGGAGCGCTCCAGGCTGCGGTTGTCAGTGGGCGTCCGTCCCGGCGGAGGCCCCTCTCGCTGCACGGAGAGGCTCAGCCACCGTGCCTCCACCGGTCGAACGGACGACGTCACCGCACATCCAACCCGTCGCGACCACCAGCCCGGCGGACCTACGCGGTCACCGCACTAGTCGTTCAGGGCGTCGCTGATCTCGCGTAGCCGGTGCTCGGGTAGGGCGAAGGGGTTGCCGGGGTTGCGGTACGAGTGTCCTCCGTCGTTGACGCGGACGCCGTCCACCGAACTCCAGTGGGCCGGTGTCCACAGGCCCTGGTTGTCCAGGAGCATGCCGGCCACCTCGTCGGGGTCCTCCATGAGGGTGAGGGCGGAGAGCGCGGCACTGAGGACGGGGGTCGCGTCGCCGGGGATGTACAGATCGCCGAGTGCCGGGAAGAGCAGCAGGAGACGGCGCCCGTCGGGGGTGTCGGGATCCTGGGTGGACGGTTGTCGGGCGGCGGAGAGCAGCTCCGGCCAGGACATGCCGGGGCCCATGAAGTGGCCGTCGACCACGGCGAGTGTTTCCGCCGTGGGCCATGCCGGGTGGTGGATCAGGTAGTCCACCCCGTATTCGTCCTCGACGTTGCGGTAGACGACGTGGATGACGTGCCCGGAGGACAGGGGCACGGTGAACACCGGCCACTCGTGCGGGGCGCACAGTCTGCGGTACAGCTCCGTGGCCGCGTCCCAGTCGGCCCCGAACGCGGCTCGCTGGGCGTCCTCACCCCGTAGGGAAGCGCCGAGGTGCGTGGGCCAGAACAGCGGGTTCTCCAGGTGGTCCTCACCCGGGACCAGCGGTCCGCCCTCGTAGCCAGGGATGTTCAGCACGTGCGGATCGTGCCACGAGGGGCTCGGCACCTCGCGGGCCGGGGCCCGCTGACGGCCGTTGACGGCCGGGAGCGGGCCCCGCGTTCGACGGTGCGGTCGTCGCCCGTCAGCCGTGGTACTTGATGTAGCCGTTGCCGTCCTTGTCGTGCGCCTTCTTGGTGTAGGCGTGGATGTCGGCAGGCTTACCGCCCGGCTTGTAGAAGTAGATCGTGTCCTTGTCGTTGTTCCACATGAAGTTGCAGTTCTGGCGGTAGACGACGTTCTTGCCGTCGGAGTCGGTGCCCCGGCCGCCGCGCAGGTGGACGTAGTCACCCGGCTCGAGTATGTGGTTGGCCTTGAAGGTGAAGGTGTTGCCGGCGCGGTCCTTGACCTTGTAGCCCTTCAGGTTCACCTTCGACTTCTTCGAGTAGTTCTTGATCGTCAGGTACTCCTTCTTGGTGTTCCCGCCCGAGCACTTGTTGGAGTCCCGGCCGGGGGCGTCGTACTGCACGCCCTTGATCTTGAGGGCCGAGGAGTACTCGGCCGCCTGCGCCGGAACGGCCCCCGTGAAGCCGAGCGCGGCGACCGCCGCGGTGGTCGCGGCAATGGTCAGAGTGCGCCGGATGCGCATGAGGTTCCCCCCTCAGTGGTGCGAATGGAGCATCCGGAGCATACCTAGGGTGTTCATACGATGAAGCTGATGTGAAGAACATGTGATTACCGACCACAACAGTCTCGCTTCAGGGTTCCTGTCGGCGCGGGCAGGGTGGTGGATCACGGTGACGACGACGGCGGCGGCGAACCGGCGGGCCTCCGTGACGGCCCGGCGCCGCTCGGCCAACACCGTGCGGGTCGCGCGGACTTGCTGACCGGGCACCCTGCGTTGTTTGCGGCGCAACGCCGGCGATCTTGTTCCGGGGTCATGTCTATTGCACGACGGCGGGCCGTTCGGCCAGCTCAGGAGCGTATTTCGGCCGTTCCCGGTGCGGTGGGGCACAAGGCACCCTCCGTCCGTCGGGGCGACTCTATTCTTCTACGCGCCTGTAGAAACAACAGGCCCGGGCATCTGGGCCGCACACCCCTGGAGACGACACGCATGGCCTCGATCGACCTGGACAAGGTGCTGGACAAGGCGTGGGCGGACAAGAGCCTGCCGGAGATCCTCGCCGCTCCCGTCGGAGCGCTGAAGGGGGTCTCCGACCGTGACGGCGAACTCCTTCAGGAGGCGTTCGGTGTGAAGACCGTCGCGGACCTGGCGAACCTGAAGTACGTCCGCTGGGCGCAGGCCCTCGCGGCACTCGACGCGGCCAAGTAACCGGCTGCGGACACCGGTCGGGTGCCGTCCGCCGGCGCGCGGGCGGACGGCACTTGGACCGCCGGGCTTCCGCCTATTCGTGAGAACTCACGGCTCCCGGTCCACGACGTAGCGCCGCCACGGATTCCGTCAGTCCGGTCCTCTCCAGTTGGCCCAGCACGTCGTCGAAGCTCTGCGGCGGGCGCCGTCGAGAGGTGGCGATCTCCTGCACACATGCGTAGACGACCCGCTCGTCCAGCCCTATGAGGTCCAGCAGGAAGTCGTCAGCGGACTTGCATTCGATTCCCCACTCGGTGAGATGGTGAGCCGGGAAGTCCTTGCGGTTGTTCGTGACGATCACTTGCGCATTGGCCTTGATGGCCGCAGCCAGTACATGCCTGTCATCCATGTCGGGCAGCTTGAGCCCCTCGATGAGGGGCTCGAAGCCCGTGACCAGGCAGTCGCGTACCGCGCTGTTCATCAGGGCTCTGCGGCGCGCCAGTGCCTCAGGAGCGACGTCGTAGTTGCGCGCGATGTTCCGGTCCACCTCGTCCAGAATGATTTCCGTCCACCTGGCACGGACGAAGCCTCTCTGTCCGACACGGATCAGTAGGTCCCGTAGCGTGTTCGGGTACAGGACGCAGGCGTCGTAGAGCACGACGAATGCCATGTCAGAGCAGCCCCAGCTCCTGGTCCAAGGCCATCAGGTCGTCGGCCGCCTCCTTGCGACTGGCGTCATCCTCACGCAGGTATTGATGCAGATCGGCGAAGCGGATGCGGCGGTGACGACCGACGCGCCTGAAGGGGATCTCTCCGGACTCCAGGAGTCCGATCAGGTAAGGGCGGGAGACGTTCAGCATGTCGGCAGCCTGCTGAGTGGTCAGCTCGGCGTCGACCGGCATGATCTGCACGCCCTGTCCGCCGGCCAGGGCAGCCAGCATGGAAGCGAACATCTCCGCCACGGGGCGCGGTAGCACCAGCGCTTCGTCACCGGCTCCGGTCTCCAGGTGGACCTGGATGTCCTCATCACTTTGAGCGGTACGCGAGAGGTAGTCGTTGATCCGTCGCAGGGCTCGCTGGGCGTCACCGGCGTCGACCACACCCGGCTCGAGCTTCTTGCCTGCCGCAGTTCCCATGACATCCTCCACTGTTGTATTCGAATTATTCGCAACGAACGCAACAAGCGCAACCGACGATCGCGCCGATCACCCTCACGGGTGCCGTACCCGCGCCGTTCGGCGTGCCGGACCGCACCGACCCGTGTGCGGGTCAGTTCTCCCGCTTCCCCGGGAGCTGGACGGTGGGGCCGCCGCCCGTCGGGAAGATGGCGGGGCAGTCCGTGGTGGGCCGGGTCATCGTCCAGTCGTTGCCGCTCACCAGGACGGCGCCCGGTGCGAGGTTCTCGACGGGGCCCGACTCGGCGCGCGGGACGGCCGTGGCGGCCAACGGGACCGCGTACACCACCGTGCAGGTCAGCTGCAGCATCGCCCCGCGGCTCAGCGGCGCCGTCTCGCCGGGGAGCCGCACGGTGACGGTGCCGTCGCCGGCGACCGACACCCGGGGGGCGTCCTTCAGGCGGGGCAACTCCGTGACGGCCACGGTCGCCTCCTTCACGTTCGGGCCCTCGAAGAGCAGGCGTACGACGCCTTCGAGGTCGCCGGCGTCGTCGGCCAGGCGGGGGTACTGCGTCGGCTCACCGTCGGTGAGGAAGAAGAGGGAGACGGTGGCCGGTGCCTCCGTCGGCTCCGGGTTCGGGTCGGCCATGCCGCCCGCCGGCGCGCCCGCCTCGATGACGTCGGAGGCGGGCACCCCGCATCCGGTGACCATCACCGCGGCCGCCACCAGCCCTGCCAGCAGTGCCGCCGTACGTCCGCCCCGTCGCCCGCCCCTCACGTCGTGCCTCACGTCGTGCCTCCGTCGTCGCAGTGCAGCGGGAGTTCGACCGTGAAGACGGCGCCGCCGCCGGGCCGGTTCGCCGCCCGGATGCGTCCGCCGTGCAGGCGCACGTTCTCCGCCGTGATCGCGAGGCCGAGCCCGCTGCTCTCGCTCCTCGCCCGAGAGGTGCTCGCCTTGTAGAACCGCTCGAAGATGTGCGGCATGGCCTCCGGGGCGATGCCCGGGCCGTTGTCGCTCACCTCGAGGACCGCCCACTCCGCCTCGCCGGGCCCGCCCTTCCGAACGCCCAGCCTCACCCGGACCGGCGGCTCGCCGTGCCGCAGCGCGTTGCCGACCAGGTTGGCCGTCACCACGTCGAGCCGGCGCGGATCGACCCGTGCGCGCAGTTCCCCCGGACCGGGCAGCCACAGCTCCACCTCCTCCTGCCGCCAGCGGGAGGCGACCGTGCGCCGCACGGACTCGGCCAGGTCGATCTCGTCCCGGTTGAGCTCGGCTGCGCCCGCGTCGAAGCGCGATATCTCCATCAGGTCGTTCACCAGCACGCTCAGCCGGTTCGTGCCCTCACCGATGAGCCGCAGCGCCTCACCCGTCTCCCCTTCCGCCTCCACGTCCAGCACGTCGGTGACCGCCGACATCGCCGCCAGCGGGGTGCGCAGTTCGTGCGAGACGTCCGCCACGAAGCGGCGGCCCCGCGCCTCCAGACGGCGCAGCTCGGCGACGGTGCGCTCCAGTTCGGCCGCCGTCTCGTTGAACGACCGGGAGAGGTCGGCCAGTTCGTCGGTGCCGGTGACGTCGAGCCGTACGTCGAGGTGCCCCTCGGCCATCCGGCGCGTCGCCCGGCGCAGTGCCCGGACGGGCCGCAGCACCCCGCTCGCGGCGAGCAGCGCCAGCACCACGGCCAGGCACAGCGCCACCAGGGTGGCCCGCTCGATGCCGCTGACCATGGCCTCGACGTACCCTTCCTCGGCGGTCTGCGGGACCTCCAGGTACATCACCAGACCGGAGAGGCGGGACTCCTTGCCGTTCTCCGGGGTGTAGGTGACGGGCATGCCGACGAGGAGACGGGGGCTGCCGTCGACGTCCACCCGCTGGAACACCGCGGCCCGGCGCGTCGCGACGGACGTGAGCATCTCGTCGCTCGGCTCGGTGAAGCGTGGGGTCGGCGCTGAGGCCCGGTGGGTGCCGTAGGCGGCCATCACCCGCCAGCCCGCCGTACGGTTCGCGTAGAGCACCTGGTCCACCACCTTCTGCAGGTCGGTGGCGTCGGGGGAGGGCGGGACGTACGGGGCGACGGCGTCGACGCTCGCGCGGAACCGGTTGATGACGGAGTCCTGGCTCTGCTGCAGCACCCCGGTCCGTGCCTCGCGGAAGGCGAGGGCGCCGGTGCCGAGGGAGCTGAGCATGGCCACCAGGACGAAGGACGTGAGGAGGCGGGAACGCAGGCCGCGCAGGGGGAGCGGGACGCGGGCGACGGCGGCGCGCAGGGCGCGGCGGGGGCCGGTGCGCGACCCGCCCGCCGCCGGGGCCGGGGGGCCGGTGCTCCGGCGGTTCATGCGGCGCCGCTGCCGGTGCCGAAGCGGTAGCCGAAGCCGCGTACGGTCTGCACGTACCGCGGGGTCCTGCCCTCGCCCAGCTTGTTGCGCAGGCGCTTCACGCAGGCGTCCACGAGCCGTATGTCGCCGTGGTAGCTGTGCTCCCAGACCGCCTCCAGCAGCTGCTGGCGGCTGAAGACCTGGCCGGGCGAGGCCGACAGGGTCAGCAGCAGCCGCAGTTCGGACGGGGCGAGGGTGACGGGTTCGCCCCGGTGCGTCACGACGAGTCCGGCGCGGTCGACGACCAGGTCGCCGTGCGTCTCCGGGCGGGGGCGGACGCCGTCCGGCGGTGACGCGTCCTGCCGGCGCAGGACGGCCCGTATGCGCGCGTCGAGGACCCGCGCCTGCACGGGCTTCACCACGTAGTCGTCCGCCCCCGTCTCCAGACCGAGGACGACATCGATGTCGTCGCCGCGCGCCGTGACCATGATGACCGGCACCTGGTCGCGCTCACGGATCCGTCGGCACACGTCCAGGCCGGAGATGCCGGGCAGCATGAGATCGAGGACGACGACGTCCGGCCGGAACGGGCCGAGCTGCCGCAGCCCCTCCTCGCCCGTCTCCACCCCGAGGACCTCGTGCCCCTGGTGCCGCAGGCCCAGCCGCACGGCCTGGCGGACGGTGGAGTCGTCTTCGACGATCAGAATCCGTGGCATTGCGGCAGTTTAGGCAGACCGGACGACCGGTTCGGTAGTGGAGGACGGCCGCTTCCCGACCGTTGTTGCACAACGATCACATGGGAGAGGGAACCCGGACGCCGTTGCCGTTCCGTGATGTCGCGGGCTCCTCGCGATCATCTGGGGTGCGCAGATTGACCGCATGCGTTCGGTACGAGAGAGGCACACCGCACCCCCCGCCGGCACCCGCGCCGTTCACCACGGCTCCCGGCGGCGGCCCTCCCGTCGCCGGACACGGCCGCGCCGCCGGGGACGCGGACTGCTGCTCGGCCTGGTGGTGGTCGTCCTGCTGGGCACGGCGGGGTACCTGCGCGCGGGCGGCCGGGACGACGCCGCCGGAGACGCGCCGCGGACGCCGGACGCACGCGTCGCCCCCACGCCGCCCCCGGCACCCACCCCCTCCCCCACGCGCCGGGCGCCCTCCGCCGCCGCCCCGCCCTCCGCGACCCGGACCACGATCGACGTGCCGGCCGAGGGCAGCGGGACGTTCGTCACCGCGCAGGCCGGCGGGAGGACCGTGGGCGAGGGTTCCCGGCCGCTGCGGTACGTCGTCGAGGTCGAGTCCGGACTGGACGTCTCGCCGTCCCGGGCGGCGCAGGAGATCGCCGGCATCCTCGCCGCCCCACGCGGCTGGACCCACGACCCGGACAACGCGTTCCAGCTGGTGGGCGCGGGATCGCCGCACGACCTGCGGATAAGGATCGCCACCCCGGCGACGGCGGACGCCCTGTGCTGGGAGGGCATCCACCAGGACACCGGGGGCGAGTACAACTGCGAGGTCCCCGACGGGGTGGTGGTGAACCTCCGGCGCTGGGTCGAGGGGTCGCCCACCTTCGACGGGCCGATCGAGGACTACCGGGCGCTGATCATCAACCACGAGATGGGTCACTTCCTCGGCCACGCGCACATGACCTGCGGCGGCCCGGGGCAGCCGGCTCCCGTGATGATGCAGCAGATCAAGGGCCTGCAGGGCTGCGTCGCCAACGCCTGGCCCTACGACGAGAACGGCGACCTCGTCACCGGCCCGGCCGCCTGACCGGGTCCCCCCGGCGCCGCCTGGCCGGCGGGGTCAGGCAGAAGGGGCGAGTTCCGCCGCTCCGAAGGAGACGTCGAAGCGGTCGCACCAGATGCTGACGCTGGTCCAGGCGGACAGGTCCACGTCCTCGGGGAGGGCGTAGTTCTGGCTTCCCTTGTTGCCCTTCAGCGCCCCGAGGTCGACGTGCCGGCCGTCGTCGAAGACGTGCCAGCCGGCCCGCCCCTCCTTCACCGGCGCGTCGGTCAGCCACACGCGCAGGTCGGGGCCGTTGCTGGTGTCCAGCCCCTCCAACCGCACCACTCGACTGCCGTCGGCCAGCCGCACGAGGCTCACCGTGCCGGTGGTCGCGTGCTCATGACTGATCAGTTCACCGCTCGCCAGGGTCACCGGGCCGGACGGAGGCGCGGCCGACTCTGCGCCGGACGGGACCTCGCCCGGGGCCGTCGTCGCGGCCGGGGCGGTCGTCGCGGTCCCAGGCAGTGCCTCCCGCACCGTCTCGTCCTGCCACAGCTTCCACGGCTGGAACCAGTACAGCCCGAAGCCCGCCACGGCGGTCACCCCCGCCAGCAGTACGGCCGCCCACGGCCTGGACAGCCCGTCACGCACGCGTCCCATGTCGCCCCACCTCCGCCCTTCTTCGGTCCCGTCAGTCAACAGGAGGGCCGGGCGTGCCAGGCCGCATGAGCCATGACGAAACCCTTACGGCTCCCGCCCGGGCCGGTCTGAGTATCCGAACGGATGTGCACCGGACGGGGAATGGGAAAGGGTGGCCGCATGCGTCGACTTCTGCTGCTCGCACCGGTGTTGCTGGCCCTCGCCGGCTGCGGGATGGTCCAGTCCTCCGAGGACGAGGCCACCGACTCCGCGCGGGAGGTGGCGACCAGGGCCGGCGAGCGGCTCGCCAGTCAACTCCCGCGCACGGCCGACGAGGTGGGCCACTCGGCGTCGACCCTGGACGGGGTGGAGGTGCTGCGGGTCGAGGGCGACTCCACGCATGACGGCGACGGTGTCGAGGTGACCGTCCGCACGTCCGGCTCGGCGTACAACGGCTGGTTCGACGTCGAGGAGGTGACCGTGCGGCGCTGTTTCTCCCTCCGGGTGTCCCCGAGGGCGGAGTGGGGTGAGGAGGCCCGGGACGTCGACTGCCCCGAGGGCCCGCCCCTCACCTTTCCCCCACCGCCCGAACCGCCCCAGGTGCCGTACGCGGCGCTCGAGGCGAAGCTGCCGCGCGTCCCTGCGGGCGGCCGCGTGAACGAGGCCGAGGTACGCCGTGTCCTGGCCTCACTGGACATGGATCCGGCGATCACCACGGAGGTGAGGACGGAGGAGGGACGCGTCGGCATCCTCCTGTCCCCGCCGTCCTACCGCTACGAGCCCGTCGACTGCGTCCTGGCCGTCGTCGGCCCCGGCCGGACGAACGTCTGGATGCCCTCCCGCATCCAGCGCATGCCCGGCGAAGGCGGCTGCTCCGTCACCAACGCCCTCCACCCCCTGCCCCCGCCGCACTGACGCGGACACCCCTGCGGGCCGCTCCCGGAGATGTCCGGGGCGGCCCGCAGGGGTGGTGGGGCGAGGTCAGTGCTTGAAGGTGTCCTTCGTCTTTTCCTTGGCCTCGCGGGCGTCGCCCTTGCTCTTCGTGGCCTGGCCCTCGGCCGCCATGCGGTCGTTGCCGACGGCGCTGCCCAGGGCCTCCTGGGCCTTGCCCTGCGCCTGCTCGGTCTTCGCCTTGGCCTTCTCACCGGCGCTCATGGAGCATGCCTCCTCATAGCGTTCGGGCGAACTCGTCGTGGCCCTCGGGTGCCCCCACCGCTCCTTCACAAACAAGGGAACAGTGAGGTGTGAGGGTGCGGACCGAGGGCAAACGGTGCGGCAGGAGGTCGATAACTATGGTTCCCCTGTTGCTGGTTCTGCTTCTCGCCCTGATCCTCTTCGGCGCCGGTTTCGCGGTGAAGATCCTGTGGTGGATCGCCATCGCCGTGCTCGTCGTCTGGCTGCTCGGCTTCGTCATGCGTTCCACCAACGCGGGCGGTGGTCGCGGCCGCTGGTACCGATGGTGACGCGTCACCGCGCGACACCGCACCACCCCCCGGGGGGGCCGGGCCCCCCCCGGGCCGGGCCCCCCCCCCGGGGGGGGCGCCCGGGGGCGGCCGCCCCCCCCGGGGGGGGGGGGGGGGTCCGGCCGCGCCCGGGGGGGGCGGGCGGGGGGGGGGCCCC